>CAMHNI010000059.1 GCA_946186505.1 uncultured Prevotellaceae bacterium
TTTGCACCGTGTTTTTCATAGTATTAGATTTAAGGTTAACAAAGGTTGGGGCTTAGCGAAGCCCCTTTTTTTATGCACGAAAGTTTGGCGTGTTAGTTTTTTTTTGTTATTTTTGCAACCGAATTGCGAAATTCAAACTGATATGATTGACAGGGCGACAGTAGATAAAATCATAGACGCGGCACAGATTGTGGATGTCGTGAGTGAGTTTGTGACGCTCCGTAAGAGCGGCGTGAACTACAAGGGATTGTGCCCGTTCCACGATGACCGAAATCCTTCGTTCATGGTATCGCCCGCCAAGAACATCTGCCACTGCTTTGTATGCGGCAAGGGCGGTACGCCTGCCGGGTTCCTCATGGAGCATGAGCAGATCACCTACCCCGAGGCCCTGCGCTGGCTGGCTAAGAAGTATAATATTGAGATTGTCGAGAAGGAACTGAGCGATGAGGAGCGGCTACAGCAGAACGAGCGCGAATCGATGTTCATCGTCAACGAGTGGGCTAAGGACTGGTTTCATTCGACACTGAAGAACGATCCTGACGGGATCGCTATCGGCAAGCAGTATTTCCGTAGCCGTGGCATCCGTGATGATATCGTGGAAAAATTCCAACTTGGCTATTCGCCGCAGAAACGTGACGCACTCTTCTTGGCTGCCACCGCCAAAGGCTACAAGAAAGAGTTTCTGGTCAAGACGGGCCTATGTCTGGAAAATGAGCGCGGTGCCTACGACCGTTATTCGGGCCGTGCCATCTTCCCCTGGCTGAACGTTTCGGGCAAGGTCGTTGCCTTTGGCGGTCGTGTGCTCGACTCCAGAACGAAGGGCGTAGCTCAGAAGTACGTCAACTCTCCCGACTCCGACATCTATCACAAGGAGCGTGAGCTGTACGGCATCTATCAAGCTAAGAAGGCCATTGTCAAGGAAGACCGCGTCTTCATGGTCGAGGGCTATACCGATGTCATTGCCATGCACCAGGCGGGCATCGAAAACGTAGTGGCCAATTCGGGAACGGCTCTCTCTGTCTATCAAATCAAGCTCCTCAGGCGTTTCACGCAGAACATTACCTTATTATACGACGGCGACGAGGCCGGTATCCATGCCGCTATGCGCGGTACCGACATGTTGCTGCAAGAGGGTATGAACATCAAGGTGCTGCTGCTGCCCGATGGCGACGACCCAGACTCCTTCGCCCGTAAGCACTCCACCGAAGAACTGAGACAGTATATCGTTGAGAACCAGCAGGACTTCATGGCCTTTAAGACACGCTTGACGATAGAGGGTGTCAGCGACCCGGTAAAACGTTCTGAAGCCATCAGCGGCATTGTCAAAAGCATTTCGGTGATACCTAATCCCATCCTGCGCTCTACCTACCTCAGTGACCTGGCTTCGCGATTAGGACTGAAGGAACAGACGCTGATAGAGACGATGAACCAGTTCATTCGCAAGGAGAAGGAGCAACCCCAGCAGTCCATTTCCCAACCCCTTCCTGAAGATACTCAGTCAACAGAAACTCAGCAGCAAGGTAATTACTCTCTCCCTACAGGGAGGACAGGAGGTGGGTCTGCCGTCGAAACCCTTCTCATGCGCGAGGTCATCCGCCACGGCGAGGAGGTCATCTACGACAATGTTGAAACGGAAGACGGCGGGATCGTCAGTTTTAACGTGGCCCAGTACATTGACTATGACCTGGGACAGGATGGTATCCTGTTCAATAACCCGCTCTACAACCGGATATTGGCTGATGCCGTAAAACACAGCGGTCAGGAGGGTTGGAAGGCTGAGACCTACTTCATGAACCATCCCGACATCGAGGTGAGTCAGGAGGCTGCCCGTCTGGCCATCGACCGTCATCAGTTAGGCGGACGCTTCGTTCTGAAGACCCGCGAGGGTTCGCTACGGCAGCGGGTGATCCATCTGGTGATGGACCTCAGGATGGACATAGTCGGCCAGCGGCTGAAGGAAATACAGCTGGCCATGCGCCAGGCATCAACTGACATGGAACGTGTGATGCAGCTCATGAACGAATACAAAGAGACCCAACAACTTCGCGACATGTTGGCTAAAAGGCTTGGTAGCGACGTCATAAGAAACTAATCAAATCATAAAGAAGTGTACTACATAGAGAAGAAAATAGAGATTTCTGCCTGTCACAGGCTGGAACTGGACTACGAAAGCAAGTGTACGCGGCTGCACGGCCATAACTGGACCATTATGGTTTATTGCTGTTCGCAGGAGCTCGACCACAACGGCATGGTCATTGACTTCAGTGAGATCAAGCGGCTCGTCAAACAGCCGCTCGACCATCAGAACCTGAACGAAGTGCTGCCGTTCAACCCTACGGCTGAGAACCTGGCCCGCTGGGTAGTGGAGCGTGTGCCCCACTGCTACAAGGCTACAGTGCAGGAGAGTGAAGGAAACATTGCCACTTATGAAAAAGATTAACGACATATTCTACTCCTTGCAGGGCGAAGGCTACAACACGGGACGGGCAGCCGTGTTCATACGTTTTGCCGGGTGCAACCTGCGCTGTCTCTTTTGTGATACGGCGTTCGAGACGTTCCGCGAGATGAGCGATGAGGAGATAGTTGCAACTGTTGCCGCTTTCCCCTCGCGGTTCATTGTGCTGACGGGTGGCGAACCAACACTGCAGGTTGACGAGTCTTTCGTTGAATTGCTTCACTCGCATGGTTTCAAGGTGGCTATGGAGAGCAACGGCACGCGGCCTGCACCCCTGAACCTTGACTGGCTGACGGTGTCGCCGAAGATTCCTGAGAATATAGGCATAGGAAAAGATGAGCTGGCGCGCCAGCCTGATGAACTGAAGATTATCTTCGATGAGGATACTGATCCTGAGACATTTCTCTCGTCACTACCCCCATCCCAATCGCCTCTGCTGTACCTCCAGCCCTGCGATACGGGTGATGCTGGCCGCAACACCCTCATAATAAATAGGTGTATAGACTATATCAAGGAGCATCCGCAGTGGTGTCTGTCGTTGCAGACGCACAAGCTCGTGGGCTTCAAGTAACCATTTTCCGCTTTCGCCATGCACGAACTGAACCTTGTCCTGGGTATTATCTACTATATCTTCGTCGTGCTGACGGTGGGACATGTGGTGATGGACAACCGCCAGCCCGCCAAGACCATGGCGTGGGCACTGGTGATATTGTTCGTACCTGTTGCCGGCATCATACTTTACCTGTTCTTCGGCGTCAATACACGTAAGGAAAGGTTAGTCGGCAAGCGCTCGCTCGATGAACTGTCGAGACGCTCGATGCTCAGTTTTGTAGGCCAGCAGAACCTGCAGTTGCCGGAAGACCTGAAACCGGTCATCGACCTCTTCATCAACCAGAGTTTCTCGCTTCCGTTCAAAGACAACGAGGTCGAGATTTATACCGACGGCTATCAGTTCTTCCCGGCATTGCTCAGTGCCATCAGCCATGCCCGCAACCACATTCATATCGACATGTATATCTTCGAGGAAGACCCGTTGGGGAACCTTGTGGCCGATGCCCTCGTCCAGAAAGCACGTGAGGGTGTGGAGATTCGTGTCATCTACGACGACGTAGGATGCTGGCGTGTGCGCCACCGCTTCTTCGAACGTTTACGCGAAGAGGGCATCGAGGTGGTGCCGTTCCTGCCCGTCCGTTTCCCCTCGTTCACCAGTAAGGTCAACTACCGCAACCACCGCAAGCTCGTTATCATTGACGGTGTATTGGGTTTTGTCGGCGGCATGAACATCGCCCTGCGCTATGTAAAGGGGGTTCCGAAGAAGGGTAATGCAGTATGGCGTGATACGATGGTACGTGTGACGGGCAGCGGTGTCTATACCTTGCAGCGGGCTTTCCTTATCGACTGGTATTTTGTTGACCGTACGCTGCTCTCTGACCAGAGGTACTATCCGGAAAATTCGGGATTGGTGCTTAAGGATTCAGGATTGCTGCAGACCGTCACCAGCGGCCCCGACTCTCCCTATCCTGATATTATGCAGGGCTATGTGCGCATCCTGATGAATGCCAAGGATTATGTCTATATCGAGACACCATACTTCCTGCCGACTGAGCCGGTGCTGTTTGCCCTGAAGACGGCAGCAGTGGCTGGTGTCGATGTCCGAATCTTGGTCCCTGAGCGAAATGACTCATGGTTCACGGATTGGGCCAGCCGCAGCTATCTGCGTGAAGCGGTCGAGGCTGGTGTGAAAGTGAGCCTCTATACTGCGGGATTCCTCCACTCTAAGTTGCTGGTGTGTGACGACAAGATTTCCACCTGTGGTTCCACGAACCTTGACTTCCGCTCGTTCGAGAACAACTTCGAGGCAAACACATTCTTCTATGGTGCTGATGTGGCCGGGCGGATGAAGCAGATTTTCATAGACGACGAGTCACGGTCGGTGCTTCTCAGTTCTGTACCTGAGCGTGCCCGGCCGCGCTTCGCCGTCCGTTTGTGGGAGTCGCTGGTGAGGCTGCTTTCGCCGCTGATGTAGCGAGTTACGTAATTTAGTACTTGAAGCTTGAGCCGCCTACAAACTCGCGCATGATTGATGTCGGCGGTATCTCCTTGTCGCTGATGGGCAGGAAGTAGTGGATGAACTTCAGCAGGCGGTGAGCCTCGCTGTATTCCGGGCAGTTCTTCGGCACGCTCGACAGTATCAGTTCGGCGTGGATGCGCAGCACAGCAAACTCAATGTTCAGCGCCGAGTTGAACATCACGTCGGCAGTCTCCTGATAGGGGAATATCCACTGCTCCTCGGCCTCGCAGACGTTCTTCCACTGGCTGATGGTCTGCTGGGCGGTGAAGGCCCCCTTGTTGTAGTCGCGGATGATGCGGCGCAGCAGGCGGTTGTCGCGCACGGGAATCCAGTTGTGGTCATCGAGCGAGATGCTGGTCAGCGCCGATATATATACCTTGTATTTCAGCGAGTCGCTGACGCCCTTGGTCAGCAGCGGGTTAAGGGCGTGGATGCCTTCGATGATGAGCACCGTGTCACCCGACAACTTGAGCCGCTTGCCGTTGTATTCGCGCTTGCCAGTCACGAAGTTGTACTCGGGCACCTCGACGGTATCACCCTTCATCAGCTTCGACAGGTGCTCGCCCAAAAGCCGGTAGTCCACCGCCTCCACGTTGTCGAAGTCATAGTCGCCGTTGGGCAGCTTCGGTGTATCAACGCGGTTCACGAAGTAATCGTCCGTCGAGAACGATATCGGGCGCAGGCCACAGGCCAAGAGCTGAACAGACAGTCGCTTGCAGAACGTCGATTTGCCCGAGCTCGACGGCCCCGTGATCAGCACCAGGCGGACGGGGTTCTTCTTGCGGTGGAAGCGGCGGTCTATCTCCTCGGCTATTTGCACGATTTTCTTCTCCTGCAGGGCCTCGCTCACCTGAATCAGCTCCGAGGCGTGTCCGCGCATGATGGCCTTGTTCACGTCACCTGCATTCGACAGCCGCATGATGATATCCCACTTTGTCTTCTCGGCAAACATCCCGAACGTCTTGGGCTGGTCCACCTTCTCAGCCAGTTTCGTGGGGTTGTTCCAGTCGGGCACCCGCAGCAGCATGCCCTCTTCGTAGCGCTCCAGCGCCCACACCTTCAGGTAGCCAGCACTCGGCACCAACGGGCCATAGTAGTAATCTACGGTGTCACCCAGCATGTAGTAGTCGCTGTAAATCTGGCCGCTGGTCTCCAACAGCTTCACCTTGTCGGAGAAGCCGCGGTCGGTAAACACACGGATGGCTTCCTCATTGGTGGCCTCCGTACGGCGGAAGGGCATGTCCAGGTCGATAATCTCCTGCATCCTCGTCCTGATACGCTCCACCATCTCGTCGGTAACCGCTCTCCCTTCCCTTGGCGTGGGGCCGGGGGTAGGTCTGAAGTTACAGTAATACCCTCGGCAGAGCGAGTGTTCAATAAACAGTTTGCTCCCTGGGAACAGGTCTTGTGTGGCCTTGTAGAGCACGAAGCTCAGCGACCGCACGTAAGCCCGGTGCCCGCTTCCCTCGCGGGCATCGAGGAATTCCACGTCGCGGTTCTGGAACAACCGGAACTTCAGTCCCTGCGACACGTTGTTCACCTTTGCCGAGACCACGGGATACGGCAGTTTGATATCGTCCTGGAACTCCTGATAGACGTCCAACAGCGAGCATCCCTCGGGGAAGCTCTTCGTCGTGTTTGTGTTCTTACAGCGGATGTGTAGCATAGTTATTGGTATTTTGTTTTGACACTTTTTCTTATCCTATAGCCCGTCTGAATGACTGGTGTTTGCCTTCGGAGTCACATGGAATTCATAGATACGCACGTAGTCTATTTCGTAGCGCATCGGCAATGCGACATCGTCAATCGGGCCGCCATTGTCACCACCTAAAGCCAGGTTCAGTAGGATATACTGTGGCTGGGTGAAGGGATTTGTGTAGTGGCCGACAATGCCGTTTACGGTAGTGCTCAGCGGCACCTCGTTCAGCAGCTCGTTGTCTAAGTAAAGACGGATGCTCTCCTCGTCCCAGTCCATGCGCCACGTGTGGAACTGCTGCGCCCATGCAGCATCGCGGCTGGTGAAATGGGTGAAGGGCACCTTACGGCTGTTCCATACGGCATGAAAGTGCTCGTCATCGCCCCATGCCACGTTGGCCAGGATATGCGGCTTGCCGTTGATGGGATAATACTCCATCAAGTCCACCTCGCCGCACGACGGCCATTCCATGCCGCTGCCCAACGTCCAAATGGCGGGCCATGCACCGCCAGACGTCGGAATGCGGGCACTCACCTCCAGTCGCCCGTAGAGGAACTCCCGCTTGCCCATCGTCGTCAGGCAGGCTGACGTATATTCTATCTGCTCGCGATGCTGACCCCAGTACCGTCCGTTCTTGCGGTAGGTGGGGTTGGGTTTTTGTTCCTTCCTTGCCTCGATGATGAGCAGTCCATCTTCCTGCCAGGCATTCTCCTCCTGATACCACTGTGCCTCGTGGTTGCGCACGAACCCCCGTTCGAAGTTCCACGTCGCCGCGTCGGGCCGTCCCATGCCGTCGAACTCGTCGCTCCACACCAGCCGCCACTCATCTGCCCATAGCTGTCCTGCAGCCATCAGCAGACCACATATCAACAGTGCCTTTCTCATTCCAGTTGCAAAGATACGAATAAGTGAGCGAACAGCCAAGAGTATCTTGGACTTTTTCGAGCTGGCGTATGATTGTGCTAATAACTACACAAGTATTGTTAATAATTCAAGTTTCGCAAGTTAATAAATAATTGATTCAAGTTTCGCATGTTTACGAGTGGCTCTGCATGGTAACCTTTTCTCCCCCGAACCTGTTGCAAGGATACGAATAGTTTTGGAAATACAAAAGAAAAGAGGGAAATTGTTTGCAATTCAGCTTAAATTGTTGGTCTGCAAAAAACAAATCTCTTTTCTACTTTTACACAGCTTTTTATTATCTTTGCAGCGAAAACAGAAGTATGATGGAAAATCACAAAAAACTTATCGACGAGTAATGGACAACTTTGCAGCTATAGATTTCGAGACGGCCAATAACGAAAGGACCAGCGTCTGCTCTGTTGGCGTGGTGATAGTGCGTGATGGTGAGATAGTAGATACATTCTATTCACTCATACAGCCGGAGCCGAACTACTACAACTATTGGTGCAGCCAGGTTCACGGCCTCTGTCGTGAAGATACTGAGGAGGCGCCTGTCTTCCCAGAAGTATGGAAGCAGATAGAGCCGCTGATTGAGGGTTTGCCCCTCGTGGCTCATAACAAGGCTTTCGACGAAAGCTGCCTGAAAGCCGTCTTCCGCTGTTACCAGATGGACTATCCCGATTATGAGTTCTACTGCACCTGTGTGGCTTCCCGTCGTGCTTTTCCACAATTGCCCAACCACCAGCTGCATACCGTTTCAGAATACTGCGGTTATCACCTCGCCAACCACCATCATGCTCTGGCCGATGCCGAGGCATGTGCCTGGATAGCAAGAGAAATCCTATGAAAAAGAATATAATACTTACTAGTGTACATGATTATTTGTGTTTTAGGGTGTCAGGGTGACAGAACCCGCATAAACACTGAGCCTGCACCCTATTTTTGAGGGTGACAAGGGTGACAGGAAGGTGACAGGTGTGGACGCGCATACCGACATTAAGGTGCGGCCAAAGCTGTTGGTGCCTGATAACCTTGATAGGCAGAGGCTTTATAATATTCTTAAATTCTCTCGAGAATTTAAAGCTTACACGCCGACTTCAGCCACAAAAGGTGCCGCTTAACGCCTGAATTCTCGAGAGAATTTAAGCAGAATCCGTAGCCTTTCGTTGTCTATAGTCAATCCTTCGACTGCGCTTGCCCGCTACTTGACCACGCTATTAAGGCACTTTTTTAGGGTATTACAGACTTTTTAAGGAAAGATATTGGCAAACTCCGAGTTTTCTCGCAATAGACGGCGGGTTGTCTTTATCGGCTGACCTTTACGAATCTGCCATTGCGGCGGACGATGTTGATGCCGCGTTGGAGCGTGTTGACCCTTGTGCCGGAGAGAGAATAGATGGTTTCCGGCATCTCCGATGACGGGTGCCGTACTGCTGCAATGGAGGTGGCACCGCTGTTCGCAGAGCCTACGCGCATCAGGAACCAGTTGCGGTGGTCGGCGTCGGCAGAGCTGCCGTATTTCCATACGCCGACCCTTGTGCCGGCGTTCAGGTTCTGGTTGTCAAGGTCCCATGAGCGCAACTCGGCATCGCCAGTCACTGAAATACGGCAATGGATATCGTCAATGATGTCGATAGTGAAACTCCTTCCGCTTGTAGAAGACGTCTTCTGACAGTTCAGTGCGTAGCCCGATGTAGCCTGCACATAGTTGCCGTTGCTGTTGCGTATCCAGTACGAGCCGTTCGGCTGCTTCTCTATGGTCCAGAGTTGCGCCTTGTCGTGAATGTCGGCGGCCTCAATCTTCAGGTTAGTGCCTGAGAGTGCCACTGCATTGCTTACGTTGCTCTGTGGAATGATCATATAGGTGTCGCCCTTGCTGAGCAGGGGCGTTTCGCCGACCGTCATTTCCATCGGTATGACTAATGTCGTGATGCTGGCCTCAGGAAGAACGACCTCGACGGTGCTGTCGTTGACTAACGTGTAGTTGCCAGACACTGGTTTGAGACTCTCGCTCTCGCTTGTGCGCCACGAGGTGATGGCTCCGTTGACGCGTATCATAGGCAGATACACCCGGTGAACAGTCTTGGCATCGGTATTCAGGAGTACCAGCACCATCTTCTCACGGTTGGCGCTGACGGCGGCCAGCGAGTGGTCGTTCAGGCTCTCCACAATATTGTAGCCCTGCTCGATAAAGCGCGTGAACTGCTGGCGCACGTAGTAGTTCTTGACCTTGTTGAAAGTGGCATTGGCAAAGCTGCCGCGCACCATACACCACTGGTCGTTGTTCTCTTCTACGTACTGCCAGTCCACCCAGGCCGCTGGAGCAATATAGCGGACGTCGTCTATCAGACGCTGCGCCATAGCGAGGTTACCGCCGAGGCCGCTGCCGCCCGACCCCGTCTCGCTCATCCACACCGTCTTGCCCGCTGCCCTGCCTAAAGAGCCGAACTGGCTGCGGTTGCGGTTGTCGCCGGAATAGGTATGCGTGTTGCACTGTGAGATAAGGTTCAAGGCCTGCTGTGCCTTGAGCTGGCGCAGCCCTTCAGTCGCCAGTCCCACGTTTGTCTCGTCGCTGGCACTGATGACGGTCTTCAGGCCGCTCTGATTCAGTATCGGGGCAAGCACCTTAATGAAATCCGCCTGACTCTTATAGTCGAAGTGGCAACCTTCCTGTACGCCGTTGCGGTACCAGAAGTTGGTCACCGACTCATTGAACGGCTCCAGTGTCTTGAACTCTATGCCGTACTCGTCCTTATAGTGCTTGCACACATCGACGAGATAGTGGGCAAAGTCCTCATAATAGTCAGGCTTCAGGTTGTCCTTGTCACCGCCTTCTGAACCTGCACAGCATCCGCTGACGGTCATCCACCAGGGACAGCTGTTGGAGAAAGCCTCAAAGATGGCGTCAGGGCGTTTCTCACGTATCTTGAGCATAATCTTACGCTGGGCGGCGTCACGCTCCCAGTGGTAGGCACCGCCGCGCTCATCCTGGAATCCTTCCATCTCGGCACGAAGTCCCTTTCCGCGCCCCATGTGGTGGGCGTCGCAGTTTGTCCAGTTCGGGTCGTCGCCGCCACCGATGTTATAGCGGAAGATGTTCCAGTTCAATCCCTCTGGACTCACCATCCAATCGAGCAACTGGTCAATCTTCTTGTCACTCCACTTGCCACACATATTGGCCCACCAACAGAGGCTCACGCCCCAGCCTTCCACCGTCTGACGCCTGGCGTCTGCGCTCACGGGATAGCTGACGGTATCCACCACCTCCACCACCACAGGCGTGTCGCTCAGCTTCCATCTGTGCTTGACGTCGTTGCCGTCTTTGTTGGAATAGACGAAAGCACCATCGTTGGTGTCGTCAGTGCCCAGATAGCCGTTTGTCTGCTTATTCTTCAGCTTCACATAGTTGCCGGCTTCCTCAATGGTATAGTGGGCACGTGCGTCAGTAGAGTCTGTCACGAAGTAGGTGCTCCAGCCGTTGACAGTGCCGAGACTCAGGTAGAGGTGCGCACTGCCCTTGTCGAGGGCGATGATGTAGCTGTTGTCGCTCTGCTTCGACATGCGGAGCTTGGAGAGCGACGTGTCTTCGGGTTTCAGTATGACAGCCCTGTTGTCCGCGCTCATTCCGAGTACCTTTCCGCTGTTGTGAACCAGATAGTATTTCTTGTCTTGCGCCACTGTGGTCAATGACACGAGCAGTGTAAATAGGAGTAGAAAGTGTCTTGTCATTTGTATTATTATAGCTATTTCGAATGCAAAAATAATAAAATATTCGCAAGGCGACAAACTTATTGGGCTTAATGTTGCAGGAATACTGTGGTTTTTCGTAACTTTGCAACCGATATTCACTAAAAACAGAAAGAAGATGATGAAAAGACTACTGACAACGGTTTGTACGCTTATGTTCGTAATGGCAATCCATGCACTGACCACCGATGTGGCTCCTGACCAGACGGGGATGACCCTGAGCGCACAGGAATGGGACAAAAATGTGGTGATGGGCTGGAACCTTGGCAACTCGCTGGAGAGCAGTGGCGGTGAGACGGGATGGGGCAATCCCAAGACAACCCAGGAGATGATCAAGTTCGTAAAGTCACAGGGCTTCAATGGCATTCGCATCCCCGTAAGGTGGACTGAGCAACTCTCCGACGAGACGAACATGGTGGTCAAGACGGCATGGCTCAACCGCGTCAAGGAGATTGTTGACTGGTGTCTGGCAGAGGATATGTACGTCATCATCAACATACACCACGAGGCCTGGCTCGACCGCAATCCCTTCAATTCCAAGAAGACGGAGAACAACAAGAAGCTGGCTGCGCTGTGGAAGTGCATTGCCACCTTCTTCCGCGACTACGACCAGCGGCTGGCCTTTGCCGGAACCAACGAGACCATAGCCACCGTCAACGGTCAGGAGAACTGGAACAAGCCAGAGGCAGAATGGCAGGCCGTTCAGAACAGCTACAACCAGACGTTTGTGAATGCCGTGCGTGCTACCGGCGGCAAGAACTACTACCGTCACTTGGTGGTACAGACGTATGCCTGCAATGGCTACTACGGTCTTGACGGCGGCTTCATTGTCCCCACCGACGTGGTGGAGGGCCGCATGAGCGTGGAGTTCCACTGCTACGACCCTTATGAATATGCCGGTAGCGGCTCGTACTATTACTGGGGAAAGAAGTACAAGGATATGGGCAAGAGCGTACCGTCGAGCGACGAGTCAACCTTGTCAAGCTACTTCATCCGCATCTTCTCCACATGGTGGAAGAAGGGTCTGGGCGTTGTCTTGGGCGAGTATGGTGCCAGCACGCACTATAAAACCGACGACAAGCAGACGCAGATGGAGAACCAGCAATACTACTATAAATGCATGGTCGGTGAAGCCCGTAAGTTCGGCTTTGCAGCTTTCGCCTGGGACAACAATGGCTTCGGCAGCGGCAAGGAGAAGTTCGGCATCTTCAGACGTTCCTCATCGGGTATGACCGTCGGAAACGAATATTCCCTGAAAGGCATTTGCGAGGGTGCAGGTGTAGAGTACCAGGAACCGGAGAATCCCGGTGGAGGTGACACGCCAGCAGAAGGAACAGTGTTTTGGGAAGGCGATGCCAAGATGGACTGGGGCAACGGCCTGCAACTGTCCGTTCCTGCCTCGGAGTTTGAGGCAATGGGCAAGGACGTGCGGCTGATACTGCAGTACACCCTTGACTATACAGACTATAATATGATTCAGTTCTTCTACGGGGACTGGGGCACCAACCCGTCATTCATCATCAACGGAACAGAATACTCCAAGGAATATATTCCCAGCGATGTCCACAGTGTCGGCAACGGCGAGAGCTGCAGTTCAACGATCACGTTTGGGGAATCGGTCTATAAAATCCTTGCCCAGAAAGGCATGGCTATACAGGGTCATGGCATCCGTCTGAACAAGGTGCTGCTGTCAAATGGCACATCGGGCATCCAAACCGTCGTCGTTTCACCGCAGTTTACCGACCGGTATTACTCCATCGACGGACGGCGCGTGGTTCAGCCTGCAAAGGGCATCTACATCCAAAACGGCCGTAAGGTTATTATCAAATAACTGTTCTACAACAACTGCACGACTATGGAAAAAAGACAGTGGAAAGAGATTCGGAAGTTCGAGGAAATCCTCTTCGAAGAGTATAACGGCATCGCCAAGATTACCATCAACCGTCCGCACTACCGCAATGCCTTCACCCCGAGGACGACGCTGGAGCTGAGTCAGGCCTTTGCCGAGTGCCGCGAACTGGCGCGCATCCGTGTGGTGCTGCTGACGGGAGCGATGTCGGAGGTGCCTGAGGGCAAACGCTTAGAGGACGTAAAGCACGCCTTTTGTTCAGGCGGCGACATGCACGTCAAGGGTCGTGGTGGCTATATCGACGACGAGGGCGTGCCCCGTCTCTCGGTGCTCGACGTGCAGATGCAGATACGGCGTCTGCCGAAGCCCGTCATCGCGATGGTCAACGGCTATGCCATTGGCGGCGGCCACGTGCTGCACCTCGTCTGCGACCTGACCATCGCGTCCGAAAATGCCGTTTTCGGACAGACGGGCCCCAAGGTCGGTTCCTTTGATGCAGGCTTTGGCTCGTCCTATCTCGCCCGCATCGTCGGCCAGAAGAAAGCCCGCGAAATATGGTTTCTCTGCCGACAGTACTCAGCCGCCGAGGCCGAGCGCATGGGATTGGTCAACAAGGTGGTGCCCCTCTCGCAATTAGAGGACGAGTGCGTCCTATGGGCAGAGGAGATGATGGAGCGTTCGCCCATAGCCCTGCGTATGATCAAGGCCGGACTCAATGCCGAACTCGACGGACAGGCCGGCATCCAGCAGTTGGCCGGCGACGCCACGATGCTCTACTACTTCCTCGACGAGGCCCAGGAGGGGGGCAAGGCTTTCTTGGAGAAGCGCAAGCCCGACTTCGAGCAGTACCCCAAGATACCGTAATCAATCGCAAGCCTTGCGGAGATTTTGTCATTTCAGAAAAGTTTGCTATCTTTGTCGCAAAATTCTGAGATGACGATGGAAGATAACGGAACGTATATTGACTTCGGAGGGGTAGAAGACCGCTCTAAGGGTATTATCAAGGTGATTGGCGTTGGAGGCGGAGGCTGCAACGCCGTCAGGAATATGTACAACGAGAAAATCGAGGGCGTGTCCCTTGCTGTCTGTAACACAGATAGCAAGTCGCTTGCGCCCTCTCCTGTTCCCAGGAAAATCATGCTGGGAGAAGGCCTGGGGGCTGGCGGTGAACCCGAGGTAGGACGTATGGAGGCAGAGAAGAACATAGCGGACATCGAGAATCTGCTGAACGACGGCACGAAGTTAGTGTTCATCACGGCCAGCATGGGCGGTGGAACCGGCACGGGCTCTGCCCCTGTAGTAGCCGGTGTGGCCAAGAAGATGGGGCTGCTCACCATTGGCGTCGTCACCATACCCTTTTATTTCGAGAAGAAGCAGAAGATTATCAAGGCACTGAAGGGCGTGGACGAACTGCGTAAGAATGTGGACGCCATTCTGGTCATCAACAACGAACGGCTGTGCGATGTCTATTCAGACACGCCCATTTCCGTCAAGGAGTCGTTTGCCCGTGCCGACAACATCCTGAAAGATGCCGTCCAGGGCATCTCGGAACTCATCACCGTGTGCAGCGAAGGGGGTATCGACCTTGACTTCCGAGATGTAGAGGCCACCATGCGCGACGGCGGCGGAGCCATCATGGCCATGGGGCGAGCCAGCGGCGAGAAGCGTGTGGAGAAGGCCATCAAGAGTGCGCTGGACTCTCCGCTTATCTATGGCAGCGACATCAGCCACGCCAAGCGTATCCTGTTCAACATCTACTCCAGTGACGAGGCTCCTATCATGGTACCCGAGATGGACGAGATAGACGAGTTCTTCGACCGTCTGAATCCTGACATCAACGTCATCTGGGGCATCTCCACGGACAACACCATCGGTGAGGATGCCAAGGTGACTATCCTCGCCACAGGCATGGAAGAGGCGACTGACGTGGACGACGAGTTGAAAGACGATGCGTACTACGAGAGCCTGATACCTAAACTATACCGGCCTGTGAAGGTAGCCGTGGAAGAACCTGTCGAAACAGAGCCGGCGTTCATCGTCGAGAAAGCCCCCGACCCCCAGCCGGCAGTGGTTGTCGAGCCAAGACCGGAACGGCGTGAGCCTACGTTGTATGACAGGTGCGTGGCATGGATGTCTAACTTGGTAAAAGACGTCGCAACGGAATGAGTGAACTGCATACTGTGGAGGAGATGGCCCAGACGGTGAAGACACTCGCCGGACGGCTGCAGACAGAGGGTCGCCTTGACCTCCTGATGCAAGCCCTCGGTACGCCACTGTTAGAGGAGCTGCGTCTTGAGGCGGCCAAGAGCCGGCTGAGCCGTCTGCTGATAACCCGGGACTACCGCTTTATCCTCACGGACTACAACCGTGAGGTAGAGCTGCAGCCCGTCCACAAGGCCGTCTATCTGCTGTTCCTGAATCATCCCGAGGGCATAGAGTTCAAACGGCTGCGTGACCACCGCGAAGAACTGTTGCAGTACTATATGGCAACCACCCGCAGCCTGGACAGGCAGAAAGTTGAAGAGGGGGTCAATCACTTAGTGAACCCGTTAGACAATGCCATCAACGAGAAATGCTCGCGTATCAAGAAAACCTTCTCGGAGATGATGGATGCCTACACCGCTTCATATTACATCATTAGCGGCCGCACCCAGCGCCATATAGCAGGCTCCAGCCGCATCTGGTATGAACGGCTGAAGGTCATCACATTGCCGAGGGAACTGGTCGTCACGGAGTGATTATCCAATTCGTTTGAAAAGTTTTTCAAAAATCCGTTGTTCTTTACCAGCTTTTTCGTACCTTTGCACACCTATGGAACAACAGAACATATACATCAAGCAATTTGCAGAGCTTTTCAAGGGAAAGAAAATCATGTATGTCCACGGCTTTGCCTCCAGCGGACAGTCAGGAACAGTCAGCCGCATCCGTCAGGTACTGCCCGGAGCTACCGTAGTGGCACCCGACCTGCCCATTCATCCCCAGGAAGCCATGGACCTGCTCCGAAAGACCTGCAACACCGAACAGCCAGACCTGATTATCGGCACATCGATGGGCGGCATGTACACCGAAATGCTGTACGGCTATGACCGCATCGTCATCAACCCAGCCTTCTGCATCGCAGACACGATGGGCGAACACGGCATGACAGGCAAGCAACAGTTCTTCTCACCACGTCAGGACGGCGTTCAGGAATTCTATGTGGACAAGGCTCTGGTCAAGGAATACCGTACCATCACGGAACAGAACTTCACCAAGGCCAGCGACCAGGACGAACAGCACCGTGTGTTCGGACTCTTCGGCGACAAGGACAATCTGGTGAATACCCGCGACCTGTTCTGTAGGAACTACCTGCAGGGCATCACCTTCCACGGTGAGCACCGCATGAACGACCACTCCTTCATGCAGTCGGTTGTACCTGTCATACGCTGGATTGACGACCGTCAGCAGCAACGTGAACGCCCTATCGTCTATATCGGCACTGAGACGCTGATGCAGCACGACACCCAGCCTCGTCCGTCCATGCAGAAAGCCGTCCGCACGCTTATCGAGCACTACCAAGTGTTCTTTGTGGCCTTCGACACGACGGCCAGTGCCAACTCACGGATTAAAGACACTCTTTCTGAATATATTGGCGTACCTGCATGGGGGCACACCGTCTTCACCAACCAGCGCCATCTGCTCTATGGTGACTACCTCATCCAAGGCGAGTCCACCATGCGGTGGCCTGACAGCGATCCCGCACCGATGGCTACGTCTATCGAACTGGGCAGCGACACGTTCAAGACCTGGGATGACATCATTGAGTACTTCCTGCGTCTCGGTGGCCAGTGAAAGGTTACGGTCCTGACCTGTAATGGCGTTAAAAAGCCGTAAAGACTTGCACAGATGAAGAAAATGTAGTACTTTTGCGTCTTGATTATACTTAACACATAAAAAACACAAAGAACAATGAACGAAAACAACGAAAACAAGCAGCAGGGTCTGCAGATAGAACTGACACCCGACGTGGCTCAGGGAGAGTATGCCAACTTCGCCATCATCACCCACTCATCAAGCGACTTTGTGCTTGACTTTGCCCGCGTACTGCCCGGCATTCCAAAAGCCAACGTGAAAAGTCGTGTCATCCTCGCCCCTGAGCATGCCAAACGCCTGCTTGCTGCCCTGCAGGAGAATATCATGCGTTATGAGCGCGAGTACGGACAAATCAAGATTCCCAATCAGGAACCGCGTACCATTGCGCCGTTTGGACCCAACAAAGGTGAGGCCTAACAAAAAAGTGCCGGACATGTGTCCGGCACCTTTTTTATGTAGAGAATTAAGTCTCCGAGCAGAAATCGTTTATTCAGCCTTTGCTTCTTCAGCAGCGGGAGCTTCCTCAACGGGAGCCTCAGCAACTTCAGCCTTGGCACCACCGCGACGTGAACGGCGCGTCTTCTTCTTGGCCTCACCCTTTGCCATTTCGGGATCGAAGTCAACGAGTTCGATGAAGCAGACAGGTGCAGCATCACCCTGACGGAAACCGAGCTTGATGATGCGGGTGTAGCCACCGGGACGGTCACCGACCTTCTCAGCCACGGGGCCGAAGAGTTCCTTGATGGCATCCTTGTTCTGCAGGTAGCTGAAAACTACGCGGCGAGAGTTGGTGGAGTCCTCCTTAGCCTTTGTGATGAGGGGCTCCACGTACTTCTTGAGGGCCTTAGCCTTTGCGACGGTCGTAGTGATTCTTTTGTGCAT
>CAMHNI010000060.1 GCA_946186505.1 uncultured Prevotellaceae bacterium
TACTGCAATGCAATGCGGGAGAGTAGGAGGCCGCCATCTTTCACGAAGCCCTGTTATCTGCAAAGATAGCAGGGCTTTATTCGTTTATTCAAACTCCTGATTGTCAAACTTGAAAATGCGCTGAGTATGTTATAATTTGAATGTTATAATTTAGTGCTTCTTCTTAGCGCTCTTTCCGAAAAGTCCTAAGATGCTTCCGTAATTCTTGCGTAATTTGCGGTATAGCAGGAACAGGTCTATTACCGTAACGCTGTTGGTGATAAGACTGGCAATGTAGTCCCCCTTGGTACTGTTTTCACGTTTGACGAAGAGTTCGCCCCATAGTGTAGAGAATTGCTTGCTGTCATTCTGTATCTGGTCAAGTAATTCGTCTTTACGCTGGCGGATTTCCTCCAGTGTGTGAAATGTGGGTTGGGGTTTTTTAGACGGCAGTTCCATAGTCAGTCTTGATTTCTCATTTTCCTATGAGTAGGTTAGCCAAGAAACGGACGAGTGGACGCTCAATCCATTTCTCATGATAGAGGAAAAACAGCAAGAGCAGCAGCAGGTGAAAAGCGCTGATGATGCAGAAGGCTGGTGCCATGCCGATATGCTGGCCTAACCAGTAGGCAGCGGCGAACGACAGGAACATCATGACGGCGATGATGAGCAAAAAGAAGAGGATAGCCAAGGCGGCGGCCGTCAACAGGCGCACCACCTTGTCTATCACGTCCAACTTCACGTACTCTGTCTGAAGTCCGAGATAGTGTTTGAGCAGTTCAGCCAACTGCCCGATGTTCTCAACGTTCTTGTCGCTTGACAGCATCGTTTTTTTACTTTTCGCTCTTCACTCTTCACTAATCATAGCGAAGCGCTTACTCTTCGGTTGCTGCGTCCTGTATGTCATCCACCAAATCGCCGACTTCCTTGCGGCTGAGCTTGATGTTGTGCTTTTTCAGGAAGTCTTCGACAGCATCAGTAATTTTCACACGTGTGTCAGCTCCTTTTTCTGGAGCGAGCAACAGACCTAATGCGGCACCGGCGATAGATCCGCCTAAGAAGGCACCGATATAACCTAAACTCTTCATAATTCAGTACTTTAAGGGTTAAACAAATTCTTCGACGCAAAATTACTGTTTTTTTCTGAAATTGTCGTTAAAATCTGTATCATTTTTTGTTAAAATGTAACTATTTCATTGATTTAACAAAGTTTATGGCGTTTTTTTGTCTGTTTTTGCTTGAGATTTTGTAATTTCGCACTGAGAATTAGAGAGAACATCGATAATTAATCTAATAAACTAAAGAATAAGTATGAAAAAGTACATGGTTGTTTGCGCTGGTCTGAGCTTGGCTCTTATGTTTGCCAGCTGCGGAAAAAGTAGTGAAAGTGCCTATAAGAAGGCATACGAGAAAGCCAAGTCGCAGGAGGCTGCTCAGCGTGTGACAGAGACTCCGCAGACACAGGTGCAGACTCAGGTTGTAGCTCCTGTCTCGACACGTCCAGCCACCCAGAATCGTGTTGTTGATAATGCTGACAACGTCTCTGTTCGTCAGGAGCGTGTGTTACTCGTCAACGGTGCCGGTCTGAAGAATTTCAGCGTTGTTGTAGGTTCCTTTGGTCTTCAGACTAATGCAGAGGGCTTGCAGCAGCAGCTTCGTGATGGCGGTTACAATGCTCAGATTGTAAAGAACGAGTCCAACAACATGTTCCGCGTCATTGCTACGACCTTCGACAACAAGCTTGATGCTGTGAACAGCCGCGACCAGATACGTGGCTCGAAATACAATCCTAAGGGCGACGCGTGGTTGCTCTATAACGTGCAGTAAGTAACCCGTTGGCACGCATCCTTTCGGTCGATTACGGTCGCAAGCGTACAGGTTTGGCAGTCACCGATCCTCTTCAGATTATTGCAGGAGGGTTGGCGACTGTCTCTACTTCGGAGCTATTCGACTGGCTGCAGTCCTATATGCAGCGTGAGCCGGTGGAACGTATTGTTATAGGCGAGCCTCGCCAGCCTAACGGTCAGCCGAGTGAGAATCTGCAGCGTGTACAGCAGTTTGTCAACCGCTGGCGCAAGGCCCATCCCGAGGTGCCCATTGAGTATTACGACGAGCGCTTCACGTCGGTGCTGGCCCATCAGGCGATGCTCGACGGCGGTCTGCATAAGAAGGCGCGTCGTGACAAGGCTCTGGTCGATGAAATCTCGGCCACGATAATATTACAAAGTTATTTGGAGTCAAAACGGAAATGATATTACCAATATATATATATGGACAGCCCGTGTTGCGCAAGGTGGCTGAGGACATCACGTCCGACTATCCCGAGTTAGAGCAGCTGATTGCCGACATGTGGGAGACACTGGCCGAGAGTGATGGCATCGGGCTGGCGGCCCCGCAGGTGGGCAAGCCCATCCGTGTCGTCATCATCGACCTTGACCCTCTCAGCGAGGACATGCCTGAGTACAAGGGCTTCAAGCAGGTTTACATCAATGCCCACATCGTTGAGAAGGATGAATCGAATACTGACTCGAGCGAAGAAGGTTGTCTGTCTCTGCCTGCCATTCATGAGAAGGTGGTGCGTCCCACGCGCATCCGTGTGCAGTGGATGGACGATCAGTTCCAGCCTCACGATGAGTGGGTAGAGGGCTATCTGGCCCGTGTCATGCAGCATGAGTTCGACCACTTGGAGGGTCACATGTTTATCGACCACATCTCGCCCCTGCGCAAGCAGCTCATCAAGAGCAAGCTGAAAGCCCTCACCCAGGGCCGTTACCGTTGCGGTTACAAGACGAAACCGGTGAGGAAGTGAAAAAATGAGGGATGAGAGATTGAGAGATTGAGGGATGAGAGATGAGGAATGAGAAATGTTTTTGCTGGTGGGTGCGCAGGTTTTGTGCTTGTGCTGTCATACTTGTTTCTCATTTCTCGTTTCTCATTTCTCATTCTTTCGCCCAGTTCAACACCGACCGCCTGATTATGGTTGGGCGCTCGGCGCTATATTATGAAGACTATGTCCTTTCTATCCAATATTTCAATCAGGCCATAGCTTCCAAACCCTATCTGTATGAGCCGTGGTTCTTCCGTGGGGTGGCCAAGTACTACCTTGACGATTTCGCTGGGGCTGAGGGCGACTGCACGAAGGCAATAGAGCGTAATCCATACGTGACCAACTGCTATGAGCTGCGCGGCCTCTGCCGTATCAGACTGAACAAGTTTGAGGCGGCGGCCGAAGACTATACCCGTGCATTGAAGTATGATCCTGAGAATCAGGGACTATGGCATAACCGTGTGCTCTGCCATCTCCGCAGCAAGGACTACGACGGTGCCTTGGGACAGCTTGACACCATGCTTCTGCGATGGCCCAAGTACGCCGATGGCTACTCTATCCGTGCTGAGGTCTATATGGCACAGAAAGACACGGCGAAAGCCGTAGAGGCGTTGGAGAAGAGTCTGGAGATAGACCCATTCGATGGTCATACCTGGGCCGCCCGGTCTATCATCAGCCTGTCCCGTAGTGAGTGGAAAGATGCAGAACGGCAGCTTGACAAGGCCGTCCATCTGCTGCCCAAGGACGGTGGTAACTACATCAACCGTGCCTTGGCACGCTACAACCAGAACAATCTGCGCGGAGCTATGGCCGACTACGACACCGCTCTCGACCTGGAACCCAACAATTTCCTCGGTCACTATAACCGCGGACTGTTACGGGCACAGGTTGGCGACGATAACCGAGGCATAGAGGACTTTGATTTCGTGCTGAACCTTGAACCAGACAATATGCTGGCCCGATTCAACCGCGGACTGTTGCGTGAGAACACCGGTGACCTGCGTGGGGCAATCAGTGACTATACGGTGGTGATCGATGAGTATCCCAATTTCTGGACAGGTCTGCATAACCGTGCAGGCTGCTACCGCCGTTTAGGTATGACACGGCAGGCCGAGCAGGATGAGTTCCGCATTCTGAAGGCCCAGATAGACAAGCGCTACAGCGGCAAGCAGCCCCGCATGAAGAATCGTCCTATGCGCAAGCGCAGCGATGAAGATATGGAGAAGTACAACCAGCTGGTAGTGGCCGATGACCAGCAGGTGGAGAATGACTATAAGAACGATTATCGTGGGCGTGTTCAGAACCACAAGGTGGAGGCCGTTTATCTGCCTATGTATGAACTGGCCTTGGAGTCGGTGCAGAGCGATGTGAAATCGTATGTTGCTTTCGACGATGCTGTGGAAGCGTTCAACAGCCAGTCACACCAGCGCCAGCTCCATGTTGTCATCAGCGCTCCAACCATCAACGAGTCGAATCTGACAGCTTATTTTGCCTACGTCGATACGCTGGGTATCGCTATTGCCGATGCCAGTGACATGAAGCGTGTGGCCGCTTCGCTGATGCTGCGTGCCGTTGCCTATTCTTCGATGCAGAACTTCGAGAGTGCCATTGACGACCTCACGACCTACCTGCTGATGGACAGCCTTTCGTCGCTGGCCTTGTGGCAGCGGGCCGTCTGTCAGTCTAAACTCAATGATTTCCAAGCTTCCGAGGGCACCAATATCGACATGAAGACCGCCAATGTGCTGATGGACCTCTCGGCGGCCATCAGGCAGGCTCCCCATAATGCGTACCTCTATTATAATAGGGGCAATATCTATGTGCGTCGTAAGGACTTCCAGCGTGCCATCGATGACTATACGCAGGCCGTCAGCCTCGATGCCCGTCTGGCAGAAGCCTACTATAATCGCGGTCTTGCACTTATTGACAGTGGCAGGACTGACGAGGGCATTGGCGACCTGAGCAAAGCAGGCGAGTTGGGGCTCTACACCGCCTACAGCTTGATTAAGAAATATCGGGGGAAGTGATGAGTGAGAAGTGATAAGTGATGAGTGATAAGTGATAAGTGATGAGTGATAAGTGATGAGTGATGAGTGATAAGTGATAAGTGATAAGTGATAAGTGATGAGTGAGAAGTGATAAGTGATAAGTGAAAAATTAAGAGTGAAAAGATAAGAGTTATTATGGATAAGGAAAATCTCGTATGGAACAAAATCCTGGCTGCTGTGCTGAAGATGCCGGGAGTGAAGGTTGACCGCATCGGTTTCCTGCGCAAGGAACTACGGCCCTATTGTAACCAGTCCCGTCTGCAGATGATAGGTAGCGTCCGACCCTATACCGTCGTGTCTGAACAGGTTATCGACCGCCTGGCCCGACAGTGTGTGCGTCGCCACACCACGCTTGCCACTGCAACTTCCACCGTGGTCGGACTGCCTGGCGGGTTGGCTATGGCGGCTACCATGCCTGCCGACCTGACTCAGTATTTCTATCATCAGTTTGTGCTGTCGCAGAAGCTGGCCTATCTTTATGGCTACCCCGACCTGTGCGATGACGACGGTGAATTGAGTGACATGGCCTGTGACCTGCTGACCATATTCATGGGGGTCATGATGGGTGCTCCCGTTGCCGAGAAGGGTCTGACCGAGCTGTCGAAAGCCGTTGCCGAGAGTGCTGTCACCAGGCTGCCCAGAGTGGCGCTGACCAAGGCCGCCATCTTTCCTGTTGTCAGCCAGATTGCCAAGATGATAGGCAGCCGTCTGACAAAGGAGAGCTTCACCAAGGGCGTGGGGCGCTTCATTCCCTTGGCAGGAGGCCTGTTCTCCGGCGGTCTGACGTTGTGGACCTTCCGCAAGGGAGCAGTCCGTCTGCGTCGTCAGCTGCGTGCCCAGCGCCATTTGTTTGATGACGGCGACATCAGCACCATTGAGTTTGAGGGCATCAAGACCTCGTTCATCAAAGCCGGTCAGGCCGAGCGTGAGCCCAAACATGTTGAGGTTGCCATTATCGAGGCTATGATAAATATGGCAAAGATCAATGACGAGGTGTCACCCGCGAAATACCATATCATTGAGCAGCGCATAGCCAGTGCCAAGATTGACGGCAAGGACAAGCTTGACCTGCTGGCCAACATCGATAGCGACCACAGCTACGACGTTGATTTCGACCTGCTGGCTGCCGACCTCGATGTGGCCAGGGAAACATACGAAGCCATGAAACAGCTGGCCAGCATGGACGAGAAACTGACTATGGCCGAGAAAATCTATCTGAATATGGCTGCGCAGAAGCTGGGCATGTCTGATGATGAAGAGTAGGGCGCTCCTCCTTGTCTTGTCGGTTTTCCAGACGATGGCATCAGTGGCCGACGGGCTGCTGACGGGTGCCGTCATCGGCACCAAGGAGTCTGTTGACTATCAGACTTCAGCCAAGTCAACAACCGTCAATACCTGTGCTATGGCTTTTGACGGTAACCTCAATACCTTCTTTGCCTCATGGAATCGTAGCTATTCCTGGGCGGGTCTGGATTTGGGCGCACCTCACGTCATCACAAGGGTAGGGTGGTCGCCCCGTAATGACGGACAGGGTGAGAAGCGGGTGCTGCTCGGAGTCTTTGAAGGAGCCAACCGTGAGGACTTTATGGATGCCCTGCCTATTTACATCATCAAGGAGAAAGGAACCATTGGACAGATGACTTATGCCGACGTGGATTGTTCGCGCGGCTTCCGGTATGTACGCTATGTCGGACCGTCAGACGCCCGTTGTAATATTGCAGAACTGGCTTTCTACGGTCATCCGGGTGAGGGCGACGATACACATCTCTGCCAGCTGACAAACTTGCCAGTCGTCAGTATCCATACGCAGAACGGTACCATCCCTTATGACAAGGTCCATCAGATTCCTGCCCAGCTGACCATCGTCTCAGACAATGGCACCCGACTGCTTTCTGAGCCAGGAACCATCCGTGAGAGAGGCAATGCTTCCCGTAACTTTCCCAAAAAGCCATATCGGATAAAGTTCGATACCAAACAGAACGTCTTGGACGCTCCGGCCAAGGCCAAGAAGTGGACGCTGATCAACAACTATGGCGACAAGACCCTGATGCGCAATCTGCTGGCTTTCGAGCTGAGCCGCCGTCTGGGCATGTCCTATACACCCTACGGCGCTGCCGTTGACGTGCTGCTCAATGGCGAATACAAAGGATGCTATCAGCTGTGCGACCAGGTGCAGGTGCACAAGAAGCGGGTCAATATCACCGAGATGACCCCGGCTGATAACGCAGGAACGGCCCTTACCGGCGGTTATCTCATCGAGATCGACAGTTATGCCAGTCAGGAGAAATCCTGGTTCCGCTCTTCCCAGCAGAACCCCGTCACCATCAAGTCTCCCGACGAGGATTCGATAACAAGTCAGCAGAAGAACTATATCAAGACGTACTTCAACAAGATGGAGAGCCAGTGGACCAGATATCTTGACAAGAACAGTTTCCTGCGCCACTTCCTGGTGGGCGAGCTCTCCGGCAATACCGATACATACTGGAGCGTTTTCATGTATAAGGAGCGTGATGACGACATGGTCTATACAGGACCGGTATGGGACTTCGACCTGGCTTTTGACAATGACAACCGCACATTCCCTGTCAACAGCAAGACTGACTATATCTACCGCAGTGGGGGCAGCTGCACGGGTAATATGCGGACGTTTGTCGATAACATTGCGGTCAGGAATGCCGAAGCGAAAGCCATGATACTCAGTATCTGGGATGAAGCCCGGCAGTCAGGATTGACAGAGGAGAATCTTGTCGCGTGGATTGACAAGACCGAAGCGGAACTGGAGGAGTCACAGCGTCTGAACTTTATCCGCTGGCCAATCATGAATTCACTTGTCCATCAGAACCCGAGACTTTGGGGCAGCTACCAGGCCGAGGTCGAGAATGTCAGGCGCTTCGTGAAAGAGCGGGTCTCATGGATGGACTCAAAACTGCGGTACACCTACAAACCGAATGCCATCGTTGATGTCGGTGTTGACCTCACCCAGTCTTATCAAGTCTTCACCCTCTCCGGCCAGCCTTGTGGCACCACTTTAGACCACCTGCCTACCGGCGTTTATATTGTGCGTCAGGGCGGGGCTTCAAGGAAAGTGTTCCTGCATTGACTATCTAGTCTTTCTAGTTTATCTAGTCTTTCTAGAACAACTAGTACCTCTTGTTCATCTAGTCCTTCTAGTTCATCTAGTCCTTCTAGTTATCTTGCCTGGTTAGCCAGTTGAGCTTCCAGTTCAGCAATTCTTCGTCTTGCCTGTTCCAGTTCTTTTTTCAGCTGTGCAATCTCCTCACGCTGGTTGGTGCGATAGCCCAGGCGAGCAGCTGTCATTCGCTCCTTTGACGAATAACACAAAAGGGACCTTTTGTGTACAAGGCACGTCACGGACGGCTCTCGGGCACCCGCGACCACGGCTGGCAGCTGACGCTGAAGGTGTTTGCCACCGAGGGCATCGACTGGCAGAGGGCCTTTGTCGTGGAACCGATTGAGGTGATGACCGACCTGATGGGGCCTGAGCGTATGCGCCAGATACTGAAGGAGGCACTGAAGAGGCTGGAGCTACAGGGCCAGGTAGAGAAGAACTGGAAACCATTCGGCGCTGAGTGGTAACTGCTAAGCGGTTTATTTCAGTTATTTCAGTTTTTCAGTTAGAAATAAAGGGGGGTACTATTCGTGAATCCTACTTATAAGTACTTATAACTACTTAATAATTAATTAGTTATATATTATATATAGGGATATTGAAGGAATGGCATACCCCAAAAACCTAACTGAAAAACTGAAAAACTGAAATAGCAAAGGTATTAATCACAATTATTTTTTTCACTAAAAAGCACGTAACTCATTATGATATACGACATTACAAAGCCAACGCCCCCCGAGATGCCAACCCTCGGCAAGGGCTTGGAGACCCAGCGACTGCTGCTCTCGCAGACGTCGAAAGACATGCACGAACCCCTGGTTCCGATGCTTTTCCCTGTACTTGGCGCACACATCAGTGGTGCGGAATTTCAGTACCCAGACCTCACTTGGAAGGAGCCGACGGGCATGATGGCCAACTTGGTAGGCGATTCGGGCTGTAACAAGGGTCAATTGTCCAACCTTGTGGAGGCTATCTGTCGCGATTTCCGTCAACACGACGAGGCTGAGCTGAAGAAACTCGTGGAATGGTCGAAACAGGTTAAGTCGAAGGCCAGCACCAAAGAGAAGCCGACTCGCCCAGACGTGGCATTTTATTTTCCGCCTAACGACACCACACGTCCGGCTTTTCTGAAATTGCTATGGCACTCGAAGCGCAAGGTGGTCGAACGCAATACCTCAATATGCCAGAGGTGGAGATGGCCGACGGCATGTGTGGAGGTCACAAACAGGTCAGTCAGATGCTACGTAACATCTACGACCGCCAGCGTGCAGGTGCCTTGCGTGCCACAGCAGATGGTGTGACGGGCAATCCGATTCTCAGGGCCAACCTGACGCTTTCGGCCACACCCTTTGCTGCCAGGAAGTATTACAAGAACGACCTGTTCAACGGTACCTTCGGACGAATGGTTTTCTCTTACAAGGCCCGTACCAGTCGTGACGGACGCATACCCCGACAGGGTAAGTATACCGAGGACTTCTATCAGAAGTTGGACGAATATCTGGTGCGTCTCGACATCACGAAGGGGCTCTTCATTATACGTCCGCTGAACAAGTTGGCCGATAAGCTGGCCGGGGACATGGCTTCGCTGGCCGACTTGGCCGACGACGATGTGCTGTGGGACTGCTCCAAGCGTGCCTTGGTGTCGGCATGGAAGGCGGGTTGCATCCTTTGGGTGCTCAACAATCAGACGTGGACGAAGTCGATGGCCGACGTGGTGGAATGGCTTGTCTATCGGGATCTTTGGAGCAAGATGCAGCTCTTTGCCGATATGTTGGGCAAGGATGCCGATACGATGAGCGAGGCGCAGCGCCGTGGACCGAAGAACATGCTCGACAGCCTGCCTAATGACTTCAACGAGGCGCAGCTGGAAGCCCTCCGCCTGGAGATCGGCAAGAGCAAGGAGGGCACCAGCGGGCAGTTGCGTAAATGGCTGTTCCGCAAGTTCATCACCTACTCCAACCAGACCGGACTCTATACAAAGACCGAAGAGTATCTGAAGAGAAGTGATGAGTGAGAAGTGATGAGTGAGAAGTGATAAGTGATAAGTGATAAGTGATAAGTGATGAGTGATAAGTGATGAGTGATAAGTGATAAGTGATGAGTGATGAGTGATAAGTGATGAGTGATAAGTGATGAGTGATGGATAAATATGTAATCGCTCCGCGCTTGCATAGAGTGACGGAGCAAGAACTGCAAAAGCTCGACTACTACCTGATGACGCGACAGCCCCCGGCGGCTTCAGCCCCTCAACCCAACGGCTGACGCGACAGCCCCTGGCGGGTTCAGCCCCTCAACCCGACGGGTAGCGCGGCTGAACCCGGCTGGTAGCGAAAAAACTTGAAAAAATGTTCGGCTATTATTTGGTGGTTTTAGAAATTTTTTTGTAACTTTGTAGCATCATTCAGAGGAGTGATAAAGGCGGGAAGCGGCGACCCGATGCAGTTCGTCGCATGCATTTCTAACACCATGAAAAACATTTACAAAGATGGCAAGAAATGAGATTGCAATGCTGGTTGACGTGTACCAGAACCGTAACACGGCCAGCAAGACTTACGGCAAGTTCTATGGCCGAGTGTTCAACCGCGAGACGCTGTCACTGAAGGGCTTTGCGAAGCACATGATGGAGCACGGCAAGCGCATCACCTATGAGGAGCTGGTGCTGACGCTGCAGCAGGCGGTGTCGTGCCTGAAGGAGCTGGCGCTGCAGGGTGTGCCCGTGAAGCTGGACGGTCTGGGCACGTTCTATCCCTCGATTGAATCGACGGGATCGAACACGGTGCAGGGTTACGACCCGCTGGTGAACATCAAGGGTGTTCACATGAACTTCCGTCCCGAGGCTGCCGGTGATGCCGACGAGAAGCTGACGAGCCGCGTGCTGAAGGACCAGTGTACGTTCAAGATGAACGACTACGTCATCCAGCACACCAAGACGGTCGATGGCAAGGAGAAGGTGTACTACGAGCGTCACCCGATAGCCACCTACGGCGTGGCCAATGCCGAGGAGGACGAGGAGCAGGAGCCTTAGTGCGGGGCTGGTTGGTGAGCCGTGACTGACGACGTGTGAATGGCGGAGACCGTGGGCGGTTTCTGCCATTTTTTTTCGTCTTCTGGCCGTCTTGCGTGTGATGGCCTTGTGCTGGCTATTTCAGTTCCAGTTCCTGCTGCAGTCGGATAATCTCGTCGCGGTACTGTGCAGCCTGCAGGAAGTCGAGGTTCTTGGCGGCCTCCTTCATCAGACGGGTGGTTTCGGCAATGCTCTTCTCTAGCTGCGGGCGGGTCATGCGCTCCACTATCGGGTCGGCAGCCTTGTCGAGCGGCGAGGGCGAGAGGGCACGCTGCAGCTCCTTGACGTCCGACGGTGCGTCTCTCCGTAAAGCGCTCTGGCTGAGCGTCCTGACGATTTGCGTAGGCGTAATGCCGTGCGCCTCGTTGTAGTGCAGCTGCTTGGTGCGGCGGCGGTTGGTCTCGTCGATGGTGAGCTGCATGGACTGGGTGATGTTGTCGGCGTACATGATGACCTTGCCGTTGACATTGCGGGCGGCGCGGCCAGCGGTCTGCGTCAGCGAGCGGTGACTGCGCAGGAAGCCCTCTTTGTCGGCATCGAGGATGGCCACGAGCGACACCTCCGGCAAGTCAAGGCCTTCGCGCAGCAGGTTGACGCCCACCAGGACGTCGTAAACACCCTGTCGGAGGTCGTCGAGAATCTTCACACGGTCCAGTGTGGCCACGTCGGAGTGGATGTAGGCCGTCTGGACACCGTGGTTCATCAGATACTCCGTCAGTTCCTCGGCCATGCGCTTGGTGAGCGTGGTGACAAGCACGCGCTCCTTGTGCTCGGTACGCTGCCTTATCTCCTCCATCAGGTCGTCTATCTGGTTCTCGGTGGGGCGCACCTCTATCTCGGGGTCGAGCAGTCCGGTGGGGCGGATGACCTGTTCGACGACCACGCCCTCGGCCTCCTGCAGTTCGTAGTCGGCGGGTGTGGCACTGACGTAGATGACCTGATGGACCATTTCGTGGAACTCGTCGAACGTCAGTGGGCGGTTGTCGAAGGCCGCAGGCAGCCGGAATCCGTACTCCACGAGGTTGCGCTTGCGTGAACGGTCGCCGCCGTACATGGCGCTGATCTGCGGCACGGAGACGTGGCTCTCATCGACGACCAGCAGGAAGTCGTCGGGGAAGAAGTCGAGCAGACAGTAGGGTCGCTCGCCTGCCTGCCGGCCGTCAAAATAGCGTGAGTAGTTCTCGATGCCCGAGCAGTGTCCCAGCTCCTTGATCATCTCCATGTCGTACTCCACGCGCTCCTTAATGCGCTGAGCCTTAATGGTATCGCCTAATCCGTTGAAGTATTCCACCTGCTCCATGAGGTCGTCCTGTATCTGACGGATGGCGATGTTGGTCTGTTCCTGCGACGTGGTGAAGAGGTTGGCGGGGTAGAGCTTGTACTCGTCGAAGGTGGCCATGCGGCTGAAGGTGACGCTATCGAGTTCCTCTATCTGGTCAATCTCGTCGTCCCAGAACGTGATGCGGAGCACCACCTCGCTGTAGGCCATAGCAATATCGACGGTGTCGCCCTTGACGCGGAAGTTGCCGCGTTGCAGGTCGAGGTCGTTGCGCACGTAGAGGGCTGCCACGAGGCGGCGTAGCAGGGCGTTGCGGTCGAGGATTTGCCCGCGGTGCAGTTCGATGACATTCTCCTGCAGGGCCACCGGGCTGCCCATGCCGTAGATGCAGCTGACGGACGAGACGACGACCACGTCCTTGCGCCCTGAGAGCAGACTGGAGACAGCCGACAGGCGTAGGCGGTCAATCTCGTCGTTGATGTCAAGATCTTTCTCAATGTATGTGTCGGTGCTGGGCAGGTAGGCTTCGGGCTGGTAGTAGTCGTAGTAGCTGACGTAGTATTCGACGGCGTTCTGCGGGAAGAATCCCCGCATTTCCTCATAGAGCTGTGCGGCCAGCGTCTTGTTGTGGCTGAGGATGAGCGTGGGTCTGCCCGCGTTGGCGATGACGTTGGCAATCGTAAACGTTTTTCCAGAGCCGGTGACGCCGAGCAGCACCTGTGCGGGGTCGCCTCTGAGCAGTCCGTCAGTGAGCTGGCGGATGGCCTCAGGCTGGTCGCCTGTGGGCTGGTATTGTGATGTGAGTTTGAATTCTGCCATCGCTCGTTTTTAGGTGCAAAGTTACGTCAAAAAGCCCACAATCGGGCATGATAAGTGCAAAAAATCTTCAATTTTTAATCTTCAACCTGCAATTTTCCCTAATTCGCTTTGAGATTCGGCGGAAAAGCAGTAATTTTGCACCTTAAATGAAAAGGAATGTATTCTTCGTAGCCTGTGCGATGCTCTTGCTGAGCAGTTGCGCGGGTGAGTTCTCCAAAGTGTTCAAGTCGGAAGACTACGGCTATCGCTATGAGTATGCCAAGCAGTGTTTTGCCGAAGGCGAGTATGCTCATTGCGTCTCGTTGCTGGAAGGCATGGTGACCATGCTGAAGGGTGGCGACAATGCACAGGAGAGCCTTTATATGCTGGCTATGGCCCAGTATATGAGCCGCGACTATGAGAGTGCCTCGCAGACATTCAAGAAGTACGGCTCGTCGTACCCCAAAGGGCAGTATGCCGAGAAAGCAGCCTTCTACGTAGGAGAGTCGCTCTTTGAGAGTGCTCCCGAGCCGCGACTGGACCAGACGCCGACCATCGGCGCCATCAACGCCTATCAGCAGTTCCTCGACCTGTTTCCTGAATCCGAGCTTCGCCCGGAGGCACAGCGGAAGCTGTTTGAGCTGCAGGACAAGCTGATCATGAAGGAATACCTGTCGGCCAAGCTCTACTTCAATCTTGGCGGCTATTATGGCAATATCAATGCCAACAACGAGAGCAACTACACGGCCTGCATCATCACGGCCCAGAACGCCCTGAAGACCTATCCCTTCACCAATCTGCGTGAGGATTTCTCGCTGCTCATCATGAAGAGCAAGTTCCAGTTGGCCGAGAGCAGTTCGGAGGAAAGGCGGTTGGAGCGTTACCGCGATGCCGAGGACGAGTGCTATGGGTTTCTCAACGAGTTTCCCGATTCGGACGAGAAATCTACAGCTGAGCGGTATATTGCCAAATGCAAGAAGATAACCAAGGACTGAATAGTTGAATCGAAAAATAGTAAATCGTAAATAGTTAAATCGTAAATATCAAAGATGGATTACAAGAAGTCAAAAGCCCCGGTAAACACTGTTACCCGTAATGTCATGGACCTGTGTCAGGATACTGGCAACATCTATGAGAGTGTCGCTATCATCGCTAAGCGTGCCAATCAGATTTCCGTACAGATTAAGGAGGACCTCAGCAAGAAGCTGGCTGAGTTTGCCAGCTATAACGACTCGTTGGAAGAGGTGTTCGAGAACCGTGAGCAGATAGAGATCTCGCGTTATTACGAGAAGCTGCCGAAGCCCTCGTTGCTGGCTACACAGGAGTTCATTGACAATCAGGTCTATTGGCGTGATCCCCTGAAGGACCAGCAGAAGGAAAAAGAAATGGCTGAACAGTAATAGCGGTCTGGAGTTATGATACAACGTAAACAGACTGTGTTCCTGCTGTTGGCTTGCATCTTGGCGCTGGTGTGCCTGTTCATGCGGCTCCAGTGGATAGATGTGTTGCAGGGTGTGTCGGCCGTTCTGTCGGCCTACACCATCTTCGAGTACAAGCGTCGTCTTTTCCAGGCCCGTCTGTGTATAGTCGGGCTTTTCGTCATTTTCGCCTGGTACATCGGACTGGCCGTGCTTGAGGGCACCGCAGGGCTCGTCGAGTCGCTGCCAATGGTCAACGCCATCCTCATATTCATGGCCCGTAAGGGCATTATCAGTGACGAGAAGCTGGTAAGGGCGGCAGACAGAATCAGATAACAACCTAAAAACATATACTATGAAGAAAATGTTGATGACCTGCATTGCTCTGGCAATGACGGCCGTTAGTGTCGTGGCCGGAGAGAAGCTCACCCTGAAAGATGTGGTGGGCGGCACGTTCCGTAGTGAGTCGATGACAGCAGTGACGCCGCTCAGTGACGGTGAGACATACGCCCAGATATCACCTGACGGCAAGCGCATCGTGGCCTACTCGTTCCGTACGGGCAAGCAGACGGCGGTGCTCTTCGATGCCGAGACCGCCCGCGGACCGAAGGTGGGCCGTGTCGATGGCTACACGATGAGTCCCGACGGCAAGCGCATCCTCATCCAGACGCAGACGAAGCCCATCTACCGCCGCTCGTTCACCGCCACCTATTATATTTATTTGATCCAGAACAACAAGCTGGAACCACTCAGTGACGGCGGCCCCCAGCAGACGCCCGTGTTCTCGCCCGACGGCAATGTCATCGCCTTCGTGCGCGACAATAACATCCACCTGGTAAAGCTGCTCTACGACAATGCCGAGAGCCAGATCACCGCGGACGGCAAGTTCAATGAGGTCATCAACGGACTGCCCGACTGGGTGTATGAGGAGGAGTTCAGCTACAACTCGGCCTTGGTCTTCAGCGCCGACTCCAAGCAGGTGGTATGGGTGCGCTTCGACGAGAGCCAGGTGAAGCAGTACTCCATGCAGCTGTTCAAGGGCCTGGCCCCTCAGCGTGACGAGTACGCCGAATATCCCGGGTTCTACACCTATAAATATCCTGTGGCCGGAGCGCAGAACTCGAAGGTGCAGGTCATGAGCTACGACATCAAGAGCCACCAGACGCGCAAGATGGACCTGCCCTTGGAGGCCGACGGCTACATTCCCCGCATCAAGGCTACCAGCGACCCGACGAAGGTGGCTGTGTTCACCATGAACCGCCATCAGGACCAGCTGCGCATCTATATGTGCAACCCGCTGTCAACCGTCTGCCAGCTGGTGGTCGAGGACAAGGTTGAGAAGTACATCAAGGAGGACGTGCTGGCGCAGACGCTCATTACCGACAAGCACATCGTGCTGACCAGCGAGCGCGACGGCTATAACCACATCTACGTCTATAACCTCAACGGCCAGCTGATGCGCACGGTGGGCGATGTGTTGCAAGGCGTGCGTGTCGGTGGGAAAGGACATACCATAGTCACCGACGTCTATGGCTACGACGAAGCGACGGGCGACATATACTTTGCAGCCCTCAACGACGGGCCGACTGACCAGCAGGTGTTTGTCAGTCACGGCAACGGCAAGACCGACTGTCTGACGCCCAAGAAGGGCTGGAACTCGGCCGTCTTCTCGGCGAACTTCAAGTACTTTGTCAATACGTGGTCGGACATCAACAATCCTGCCGTCTATTCGCTCTGCAGCAATCAGGGCAAGGCACTCACGACGCTCATCGACAACAAGGCGCTGAAGCAGAAGTACGACTCGTACGATATGGGTCAGAAGGAGTTCATTATTTTCACCACACCCGAGACGAAGCTCACAGGCTGGATGGTGAAGCCCAAGGACTTCGATCCCGCGAAGAAGTACCCCGTCATCATGTATCAGTATGGCGGTCCGGGTGCCCAGCAGGTGAAGAACGCCTGGGGCATCGGCATGAGCGGCAACGGTGCCATCATGGAGCAGCTGCTCTGTCAGCAGGGCTATATCTGCGTCTGTGTCGATAACCGAGGCACGGGTGGACGTGGCGCCGAGTTTGAGAAGTGTACTTATCTGCGCTTGGGCGAGCTGGAAGCCCGCGACCAGGTGGAGACCGCCCTGTGGCTGGGGCAGCAGTCGTATGTCGATAAGGACCGCATCGCCATCTGGGGCTGGTCGTATGGTGGCTGGAACACGCTGATGTCGATGTCTGAGGGCCGTCCCGTCTTCCGCTGCGGCATCGCTATTGCGCCGCCTACCTGCTGGCGCTACTACGACACGGTCTATACCGAGCGCTATATGCGTACGCCCAACGAGAACAAGAGCGGCTACGACGATGTGAACCCCATTGCACGTGCAGGAAAACTGCACGGCACACTGCTGCTCTGTCACGGACTGGCCGACGACAACGTCCACTACCGCAACACGGCCGAGTATGTAGAAGCGCTGGTGCAGGCCGACAAGGACTTCCGCCAGCTGGTCTATACCAACCGCAACCACAGCATCTTCGGCGGCAACACCCGCAATCACCTGTTCCGCCAGTGTCTGAACTTCTTTAATGACGAACTGAGCGACCGCCTAAAGTGATAGGGACGGTGCTTCGCACCTAAAGAACAAAGGGACGGTGCTTCGCACCTAAAGAACAAAGGGACGGTGCTTCGCACCTAAAGAA
>CAMHNI010000061.1 GCA_946186505.1 uncultured Prevotellaceae bacterium
CGCTCATGGGGTAGAGCGTGCGGTAGAACGACTTGTAGTCCTCGTCCTTCAGCGTCGAGGGCGTCTTCGTCCACAGCGGCTCCACATTATTAATAATGTTGTCCTCCTGAGTATCGACCATCTTCTTCTCGTCGCTCGACCACTCCTGCTTCTTGCCAAAGGCAACGGGCACGGCCATGAACTTGCAGTACTTGTTCAGCAGGCCCTCCAGCTTGCTCCTGTCGAGGAACTCCTTCGAGTCGTCGTCAATGTAGAGGATGATGTCGGTACCGCGTTCCTCCTTCTCGGCCTCGTCAATCTCGTAGGCGGGTGAACCGTCGCAACTCCACTTCACGGCCTTGGCACCGTCCTGCCAGCTCTTGGTGATAATCTCCACCTTCTTCGACACCATGAACGAGCTATAGAATCCCAGTCCGAAGTGGCCGATGATGTTGTTGGCGTTATCCTTGTACTTCTCTAAGAAGTCCGTCACGCCAGAGAAGGCAATCTGGTTGATATACTTGTCAATCTCCTCCTCGGTCATGCCGATGCCGTGGTCAGAGATGGTGATGGTGCCCTTGTCGGCATCGAGGTTCACACGGACGGTCAGGTCGCCCAGCTCGCCCTTGAAGTCGCCTTTCTGCTGCAGCGTCTTCAGCTTCTGCGAGGCGTCAACGGCGTTGGAAACCATCTCGCGCAGGAAAATCTCATGGTCGCTATAGAGAAACTTTTTGATAACGGGGAAGATGTTCTCGGTCGTAACCCCGATGTTACCTTTTTGCATAGTTTATTCTTGTTACCTTTTTTATTGCTTTTGTCTTCGGATAACAAAATATATGCCAAAAGCCTATGTGAAGGGTGTTAATCATGCTTTTTCTGCCATTTCGTCACATACGCGCCATCCTCTGCCTTCAGGGTATTGGGACGTCGAACTGGTAGCACCAGTTGTGCTGGGGATAGGTGTCGCCGTCCACGTCAACCGTCCAGGCATCGCCCTGTGAGTCGCGCAGGTTACCTCGGGGGCCTCTGTCCTTACCGCTTTTCATGGATTCGCCGTTGATGGCATAGCGAACCTTGCAGTCCGTGGGGCTGTCGCTGCAGCTGATTCTGACGGTCGTGCCTTCGATGCGTACGGAATCAGCCCTGTCGCGGTTGTCCTTGCCGACGACGCTGAAACCGTAGTTCCTGACGGCGGCAACAAGCATGGTGTCAAACACCAGGGGCGGGACAGGCACGTTGAAGCTGATGAGGACGTCGTGCCCCTCGACGGTGATGTCGGTAGGCGTGAGTCCTTTGAAGCGTTCCCCTCCCCGGACGATACACAGGGCCGACCGGGCTTCCAGGTACCCCAGGCGTTTCTGGCTGATGCCGTCAATATGGATGGCCTCACGGGCGAAGGTATAGGGGTAGGTCGGTCCGCTGGCCCAGAACCTGTCGTCATCGCGTATCAGTTCCATGAGTGTCTCCGGTGTCCCGGCTTCAAGACAGTCATAGCTGTCGTCCCTGAATCTGTATGCCCTTGTCACGGCGTTCGGCTGGTAGCAGATGAAACGCACGTCCTCGTGTTGCCGGGTGATGTGCCTGATGTCGCGGTTGACGTCCTCATAGAAATTCAAGAGCTGCTGTCTGTAGTCGGTGCCGGGATAGTCGGTAATGTCCGACTCTCCCTGCATCCAGCAGATGGCCGGTATGTAAAAGTCCCAGCCCTTTGCCGTCGCCTTGGTGTAAGCCTTCTCAATATCTTCCAGGAACTTCTGATATGGCTCACTGCCTTTTCCCAGTTGGGCAAGGGCAGTCGTTCCCTTGCCTCCCGGGAAGATGCAGACCAGGGTGTCTTCTCCTAATTGGCGGGTCATGGCCTCGGCCATGCCATAGACGGACAGTTCGAACGAGCGCTTGTCATAATGGAGCAGTCTCTTGACGAATTCCTTCTCCCGGCTATTGTCAAAATAGCCGAACCTGTAGTTCATGTCCTGTGTGACGATACGGCCGCCGCTGTTGTGGTTGAGACTGTCGAAATCGGTCACCCTGACGGCTTCCTCGCCTAATGCCAGGCTCTGTCCATAGACGGGAATGCAAACGACTACCCTGTGTCCTTCCAAGGAAGCTGTCTCGTTCGCCCAGACATACAGGAAAATGGCGCAGCATAAGGTCAGTGCGCTCAGTGAGACGGTTGCTTTCTGATAGCCTTTCATACGGACTGATTGTTTTTTCCGGGCAAAAATACGAAAAAAAAGGCGAATAAACGGCGCTTTGCCTGCATTTTCAATATTTTTTTCGTATTTTTGCACCAAACTTGAAACTGTTTTACGGCAATGAACTCATTGAAAGAACTTAAGAAACTGGCCAAGGGGCAGGTGGAAGGACCGCTCTGCCGGATGGCATTGCTCGGCGATACAGCCACCCAGCTGCTGGCAACGGCTTTAAGGGGCGAGGCAGTGGCACGCGGACAGCACATAGAACTGTTTGAGGCGGAGTACAATCAGGTGGAAAGACAATTTCTGGACCCGACGAGCGAGTTGTATCTGTTTGAGGCTGACATCGTGGTGGTGTTCCAATCTACCCATAAGTGGGGCGAACAGCACAGTCAGCTGCCTACGGACAGACAGGAGCTGCTGGCCGTGGAACGTCTGGATTTTGTCCGTGCCATCTGTGAGCATCCGCATTTTGCCAGCAGGAAGATTATTTATTTCAACTATCCCGAGATAGAGGATACGGTCTTTGGCAGTTATGCCAACAAGGTCTGCGCCTCCTTCAGCTACCAGGTCCGCAAGTTCAACTACGAGCTGATGAACCTGGCCCGGCAGTATCCCAACCTCTTCGTCTGTGATCTGGTCGGACTCCAGAACAAGCTGGGGCGTGACATGATGTTCGCCCCGAATGTCTATGTGAGCACCGAGATGGTGCTGAGCGTCGATGCCCTTCCCTACGTGGCCTCCAGAGTGATGGATGTGGTCTGTGCCATTAGGGGACAGTTCCGGAAGTGCTTGATACTCGACCTTGACAATACCTTGTGGGGTGGCGTCATCGGCGATGACGGCTTGGAAGGCATCCAGCTCGGCCACGGCCTGGGCATCGGCAAGGCGTTTACGGAATTCCAGATGTGGGTGAAGAAGCTGCGCCAGCGCGGCATCATCATCTGTGTAGCCTCGAAGAACAATGAGGAGACAGCCCGTGAGCCGTTCGAGAAACACCCCGATATGGTGCTGCGGCTTGACGACATTGCCGTGTTCCAGGCCAACTGGGAAACGAAGGTCGATAACATCCGTACCATCCAACAGATACTGAACATCGGCTTTGATGCCATGGTGTTCCTTGACGACAACCCCTTTGAGCGCAGCATGGTGCGTGAGAATATTCCCGGCATCACGGTGCCGGAACTGCCTGAAGACCCGGGTGAATACCTGGAATACCTCTATGGGCTGAACCTGTTCGAGACGGCTTCCTACAGCACTGCCGACCGTGACCGTACCAAGCAGTACCAGGTGGAGGCCCGTCGCGTGTCGCTGGCCAAGACCTTCACCAGCGAGGCCGATTTTCTGAAGTCGCTGGACATGACATCGGAGGTCTCGGGATTCACCAAGTTCAACACACCGCGTGTGGCCCAGCTGTCACAGCGCAGCAACCAGTTCAACCTGCGCACGGTACGCTATACCGAGGCCGATGTGGCGGCGATGGCCGCCGACCCCGATGTCGTTGACCTGTCTTTCACCCTTGAAGACAAGTTTGGTGACAACGGTCTGATAGCGGTGGTCATCATGAAGCGTCGCGATGCAGAGACTCTCTTTGTCGATACGTGGTTCATGAGTTGCCGGGTGCTGAAGCGCGGCATGGAGAACTTCACGCTCAACACGATGGTGGACTGTGCCCGTCAGCGGGGTTACCGCCGTATTGTCGGCGAGTACCTGCCGACACCGAAGAACAAGATGGTGGAGGGACACTATCCCAGCCTGGGTTTCACCAAGGTCGAGGACGCTGCTACGGCACAGTTTGAGCTGGATGTAGAAAGCTATCAGGCAAGAGCATGTTATATCAAGGTAAAAGCGTAAGTGACTATGAACATAGACTTCAAGTTTGAACACGTCGGCTATATCACGGACAGCATCAAGCAGACGTCGGCCTTGTTCCGGCTGTTAGGCTACGAGGCCGGCAATGTGGTCGATGACGACACCCAGCGCACCAGAATCTGTTTCCTGAGCAAGGCAGGCAGTCCCACCATTGAACTGGTAGAGCCTTACGAGGATAACAAGACGATGGTGAAAATGCTCAAGAAAGGTGTGGCACCCTATCACACCTGTTACGAGGTTGAGGATGTCCGGAAGGCATACGACCAGCTGCTCGACGCAGGCTTCACCCCTTTGTTCGAGCCTGTGGCCGCACCGGCCTTCAACGGGCGGCTAATCTGCTATTTCTGGAACGGCAGCCTTGGTCTCATTGAGATTGTCGGTCAGTAGGCGGGCCAGCTCCTTACCGATTTTCTGGGAGTACTGTTCTGCTCCCTGACGGTTCATGTGGCCGAAGTCGTAGAACAGTTCTGCGTGGTTCACGAAGTCCTGATCACGGTAGTGGTCGATACAGGGTAGGTGGTGCTTCGCCGCCAGTTGGCGGGCAAAGAGGAAGACATCTTCCTGTGAGCAGACATACATGGGCGAGATGGTCAGGATGAGCCGGATATTGTGTTGCCGGCAGACATCCATGAAGCGCTCTAACAGTGCCACGCGCTCGGTGTCAACGGCAAAGGGATATTCCTCGGCCTTGACGCCTGTCGTGTCTATCTGACCGTCCATCGGCTTCCATCCTTTCAGCTCACGGTTCATGGTTCCCCATCGTCCGAACAACAGGTCGGGCAGGCTGCCAGTATATCTATAGACAGTGGAGAGACGGCAGGGCCAGTAGTTACCGGCCAGTTTCAGCATGTCGTCACAAGCCTCGCTGACACCGCAGTAGGGCGCTAACGACCCGGCACGCTCCCTGCCTGAGAATGGTGTCTGAAGCCAGTCGCAGGGATGGACCTCCAGGACGATGGCCTGTGGCGTGTAGCGTTCCAGGATATTTCCCAGCAGACCGTACTGGTAGTAGATATTCTTGATGCCCCAGTCAGCGGCATTGAAGCATGAGGCTCCTAACTCTGTCTCCAGGATGGCCGGCACGTAGTGGTGCAGACACCGTGAACTGCCCATGAAGAGTATGGCGTCGCGGGTCGTCTCGTTGGCGTAGCTGATTTTGTAGGCATCAGTAGCATTGGAGCGGTTGTAGAGGAATTTCAAGAGCATTCCTGACGACCGGTCCATCACTGAAAAAAGTCCGGCAATGACGACGATATGTATAAGCAGCTTCTTCATGTCAGAATTGGAAATAGATGAACTGGTTGTTGTCGAACACCCCGAAGAGCAGGATGCACACAATCTCGGTGGCCATCAGCAACTCCATACGCCAGCGCTCGGCCCACCGGGGCAGCCAGAGCTTGCTGTTGGGGAACCATTCCTCCTGTACGTCTGACCATACCAGTGCCACGGTGCAGATGGCTGCGTTCACCATCGTTGCCATGTCGAGGAACAGGCTGCCGTCCCAAGCCTCCGGCAAGTGGCAGAGGATGTCCCAGAACATGCTGATGTTGTCAGCATGGAACAGCATGAGGCCGAAGGTCACGACCAAGTAGTTGCCGACCATCCTCAGGGCAAAGGGCAGTGTGGGCAGACCAACCTTGTTCAGCTTCACCTTGGTCTTCTTGAAGAACTGGCCGCTGACCATCAGCGGGATGTACCATAGTCCGTGATAGACGCCGAAGAGGAAGAAAGTCCAGTCGGCTCCGTGCCACATGCCTATGAATGTCATGTTGAGCATGATGGCAGCGATGGTGCCGTTGACACCCCAGTCGCGCAGCTTGATGTTCAGCGGCATGAACACGTAGTCGGTCAGCCAGCTGGTCAGCGTGATATGCCACCGGCTCCAGTAGTTGGCAATGTTGATGGTGAAGAAAGGACGTTTGAAGTTCTCGGCCACCTTGAAGCCTAACATCAGGGCTACGCCAATGGCCATCTCGCTGTAGCCACTGAAGTCGGCATACATCTGGAGCGGGTAGAGCAGTGAGGCCAGGCCGATGGACAAGGCGGAATGGTGGTCGTAGTTGTTCCAGACGGCACTGACATAGATGTCGAGGCGGTCGGCGATGCACATCTTGAGAAACATGCCCCAGAGCACACGGCGGAATCCCGCCGTCAGGTTGTCGGGGTTGAACAGCCGGGCATTGGCTATCTGTCTGAGGAAAGGCTTCGGACGGTCGATGGGTCCGGACAGGATGGTGGGGAAGAAGGCAATGTAGTTGGCAAAGTTCCCTAAGTTCTGCTCATGGACGGTCTTGCCGTGGTAGATGTCAAGCGTGTAGCTCATCAGCTTGAAGGTGAAGAAGCTCAGGCCGACGGGAACGACGATGTGCGAGGCCGTCCATGACAGATGGAGCCCTACAACATTGGCTGCAGCGACAAAGGAGTCGATGAAAAAATTCAGGTACTTGAAGTAGAAGAGGGCACCGATGCCTACCACTACGCTGAGTGTCGTCAGCCGCGAGGCCCGTCGCTCCTGTTGTTGCCCGATGGCCTGTTCTATGCTGCGTCCAATGAACCAGAATACTAAAGTCAGGACGGCCAGCAGTCCTGCCATCTTGATGTCGATCTGGGCATAGAACCAGTAGGAGCATGCCAGCAGGAACAGATTCTGGGCCTGTCGCTTTGGCTGGCAGATGTAATAGACTGCCAGAACCACGACGAAGAACCACAGGAAGGCCAGGGAGTTGACAACCATCTGTCGTCAGATTTTCCTGCTGATGCAGTCTATCAGGTCGCCTACGTTGTCCCATGACAGGATCTCGCGGCTGGAGAACTTGATGTTGAACGCCTTTTCGAGAGCCACCACTAACTGCACGTGTGACAGTGAGTCCCATTCCTCCACGTCATCGGCGGTGGTCTCGTCTGTCAGCACCAGGTCGTCTAACTCCAGTTCGTCGCGGAACACTTCCTGAACGCGAGCCAAAATGTCGTTTCTTTCCATAGGTAGTATTAATTGTCTTGAATGTAATTGCAAAGGTAAGAAAAATCTGCTGTTCCACCAAATGTTTTATTCATTAAAGTTGAAATTGCCGTCAAAATCATATCCAATGTTCTTGGCTATTTCCAGAATCTGACGGGTGCGCTCCTCCGAAAAGCCGTGGGGTAGGGACGAGTGTGTGCCGAAAATGACGAAAGCCTTGCGCCTGTAGGCTCTTTCCAGCAACTGACGCATGGCCGTGGTGTCAGTCTGAGGCGTGATGTGGAGGCGTCCAAGCTGGAATACATGACGGTCAGGGTTCACTACTGCTGCTCCGGTGACCATCTGGCAACCTTGGCCCCTGATAACCCGTCTGATGGCTCTGGTGTTGCAGGAGTGGGGCGGTACGACGACTGGCAGCAGACGGAGCGTGTCAAACCCCTTTCTGGCCAGCACCCTCCGGCTCTTCGCCAGGTCTTCCGCCACTTGTGCTTCATCCCAGTCCCACCAAGGCTCATGGTGCAGACCGTGGAGCATAATGCCGGCTCCCTGCCGCTGCCATGCTGCCAGAGCGTCGGCCATGCTGTCGGTCATGCCTTCGGCAATGACGGCGAATACGGGGCGTATGCCGACGACATCGCTGATGCGTTTCACCGCAAAGATGCCTTCTCCTCCGTCGTCGTCTATCCACATGGCGTATGCCTTGCTGTCAGCAGAGCGTCCGTACCAGGCATCTGTCAACCAGACGTATGCAGTCTGCTTGGTCCATTTGCCATACGTCAATGGACCACGCCACCATAAGACGGCTATGGTGACGGCAGCAACCGCCATGATGACGAGCGGCATCGTGGTTTTGTTTCCCTGACGTGTTGCCTTCCCTTTCTTCTTGTTCTCCATACACGCCGCAAAGGTACAAAAATTTCTCCATTGGTGCAAAGGTCGGTAAAAAAATCCCATTCCTGCAAGCCTGATGGTCATTCCAGAGGAATCTCGGTGAGCAATTGCCTAAAACGTCACTACTTGTCACTTTCCACTTTCCAGTCAACCCTCCTTGTTGAAGGCCGCCCCCCTCTGAGTTAAGGTGAGAAAGGTAGCGGGTAGCAGCTGAATTCTCGAGAGAATTTATAATCATATTGGAACCATGCGGCAAAGTCTTCGGCAGGCTAACGACAACAAGACGGCGGGTTGACGACAACAAGACGGAGGCGTGGGCCACCAAAAGTGACAAGTCAAGGTCGAGCGTTTTTAGTTTTGTAGGTCTGTTCTCACCTTGTACGGCGTAAGTTGGCGGCCTTGTTGGCCACAGGCTTGTTTTCTCAGTTGTCCACAGATGCCCCCCCTCTGCCTACGCCCAAGGAAATGGAGGCTCATCGTCAGGAGGTGGAAGCATTTCTGAATTACTCCAAAAAGAGTATGTCACACATCTATAAAATATCATCAGAGAGATATTGTCGAAGTAAACTTCCTGTTTCCTGATGGGACTTTCAAGCCCCATCCTGCTAATCTATGGAAATTATGCTACCTCCCGTAAAAAACTCCGAGACTTATTATCTCCTTTTCAGGAATGCAGCTATTTGACTGATGCATTCCTGCAACTCCTGGGGCTTGAAGCCGTGGCCTGCACCAGGGATGACGTGTAAACGGACATCCTTGTAAAGACTGACGGCACGTCGGGTGTCGTCCATAGACACGACAGCATCCTTGTCGCCTTGTACGATGAGTACTGGTCGTTTGTATGCGGCAATCTTGTCGAACAGCTGCATGGGGCGCACCTCTTCGAAGAAACGACGACCCAGTGGCACATTCCACATGAGGGTGGTATCTGGAATGGCCGACCCCTCAGGGTAGTGATTACGCCAGTTGTCGGGAATGCAGAGGGCAGGATAGACAAGCACCACCTCACTGATACGACTGGGCTGTTCTGAGGCAGCAAGGGCTGTCACAAGCCCACCTTGGCTTTCACCAATAAGCACAATACGTGAGGCATCGACGTAAGGTTGTCGACGGAAATAGTCGACGATAGCCAACAGGTCGTTTTTCTCGTCGAGCACCGACATGTTCATGGTGTTGGCATCACTGCGACTGCGGACAGAACCGCAGGGAAAGTCAAATGTGAAGGTCTGAAAACCAATTTGGGAGAGTGGCTCAAAATAGTTTTTGCCGAAATGGTATGTGCTGTTGAAACCGTGTGAGATGATGGCCAATGGCATTTTCCCTTTTGCTTGCTTTGGCTGATTCAGTACGCCGAATATGCGACGCTGACCATTATTGATCCAAAGGCTATGCTGCTGAAAGTTCTTCGCTTTCATGGTCCACCCTTCATAGTCCTGCAAGGCTTGGGCCAGGAATACATCGGCATTTTCCTGCTTTCCCTTCAGTTGCCAATCGAGCCATTGACGTACCATTCGGGCATTGTCACCACCGTTAGGCTGCTCGTAGGTACCGCCATGTCCGCTTCTGGTGTTGTCGGCCAGTACTACGGGTACTTTCTTTATGGTCTCGTAGTCCATCTGAGCATTCTGCCAAGCAACGTCTGATTTGCCTCCAACGAGGTATAGGATTGGACCGTGAAGATTTTTCAGCGACTTGTTGCTGGCACCGGCCATTTCCATTTTGCCCATGCCTGCATTTAGAATCAGGTAGGTCTTCAGTCTTGGGTCTGCGGCATTGCAGAGGACCTGTGCTCCACCGCACGAATGTCCGGCAGCAGCAATTTTTTCTATGTCTATATATTTATAATAAGGTGAAGCCGGATTGGTAACCCAGTCGAGTGCTTTCATGACCAAGGATGACGGAGTGTGCTGGTCTTTCTCATGCTGTGCAAGCATTTGTAGTTCGCCAATGGCTACAACTACGTAGCCGTAGGAAGCCACGTCAGTAAGCATGTTCTCATAGCCGATGCTGGTGTCCATGCAGCCACCATTGCAGAAGATGAACACTGGCAGGTTGCCTTTCTCACGTTGTACAGCTGCGTCGAGATCTATGGGGCGGTAGACCACGAAGTCAGTCAGCGTTTTTTCTCTTGTAGCCACAGCCTTGCAAGGGCCGCTGCCGCCATAATCAGGCACTTTCATCTGCTCGAAGCTGACAGAAGGGTCGTCGTGCTTCAGATAACGGGCAAAGAAAGCGTCCATAGCTGGTCGTGTGAACTGCAACTGCTGATCGAAGGCCACGCCATGCTGACCGTGTACTTTTACATAATCAACAGACGAGCTTGCCCGTTGCATCTTTACTACCCAGTCTTCAGTTAAGTTAGGACGCACCACAGGGTCTTCGCCGCCCTGCAACACGAGGAATGGAGTATTGCTTTTGCCTATATAGCCAATAGGCCACCACTCTGTGTGGTCTGCCCAAGGTCCAGGACGACCAATTTCCGTTGGTGGGGCACCACCAACAGAACAAGCCACCGTGCAGTCGTACTGCTTCCAGGGGTCTTTATCATCATTGAAAGCTTTACTCTCTGCCGCTACGCCTGCCATCAGCGACAGATGTCCGCCGGCAGAGTGGCCGTAGGTGCCAATGCGATGAGGATCGATGCCAAGCTGATGAGCATGTGCTTTCATCCAGCGGATAGCACAACGCACATCCTCGATGCAGGCCGGTAGCGGTGCCTCCTGTGTCAGCCGGTAGTTCATGTTGGCTACCACATAGCCCTTCATGGCATAGTCCACCATCAGCGTGCGATAGACCATATCGTTTTTTGACCCTGCGCTCCAGCCACCGCCGTGAATAATTAGAATGGCGGGTCGGTCAGTCTGTGGTCCAAACATCGGTGTTGCCACGTCGAGCACTGTGCTCGTCCCAACATCCGTACGGTAGGCAATGTTTTCAGTTATGGTTATTTGTCTCTCGTTAGTCTGCGCTGTCAAGTTGAAAGCCATTATGGATAGCGCTAATAATAGTTTTATTTTCATTAGTTGAGTTGTTATTATGTTTTGACAGCAAAATTACAAAAAAAACATAAAAGATAGTTGCACAGATGTCACATTACATAGAAATTATGTAACTTTGCGACAAAAGTCGCTACGTCTCGACAAAAAAAAATAAAATCTTTTGTTCTGCTCTCAATTTTTCATAACTTTGTAGCGAAGTATAGTCTTGAAACAAATCATGCGACATATTATTTTAATTATATTTTTTTTGTTGCTGCTGATACCTAATTTGTCAGCACAAGAGCTGCAATGCCTGAAAATGCCCAATCAGGAACTATTATCTTCTGATAAGGTGTTATTCTTGATTGAAGACAGTGAGGGTTGCCTTTGGTATGCCACCGAGGGGGGTGGTGTTTGTCGAGATGACGGACGGCATGTAGATGTGTTTCGCAGCGATGCCGAAACCCCCGATCTGTTAGGTAGCAACAACGTAGCATGCCTGGCCGAGGCGGGACGACACATTGTCATTGGAACGTTTCACGGTGCATACGTGCTTGACAAAAAGGACTTTTCTATCAAACGAATGGCAGAAGTCGATGACAAGCGGGTGGATGACATTATCGTTTTGCGTAACGGTGACGTCCTGCTGACGTCAAACATGAAAGTATACCGCTTTGGCCCTACGCTGACGCTCAAAGCCACTTACTCGTCGCCAGAAAAATATGTGGCCCGCTTGTTTGAAGATGCCAGTGGCTGCATATGGGCCACGCAATGGCAAGGCGGATTGCTTTGTCTGAAAGGTGAAAAACTGGTGGAAGTTCCGTGGGAGTTTGATGCCCAGCCGACAGACTTGGCAGATGGGGTGAAGGGCACCCTTTGGGTGGGAACCATGGGGCGTGGTGTAGTGTGTTACCATCCTGATAATGGTAACATCGACATTCAGCCACAGGCCGCCCAGGGAATAGTCACGGATGTCATATTTTTGAAAGATGATAATCGGCTGTGGGTTAGTACCTTAAATGGACTTCAGGCATACGAGACTGGTAATCAGCTGACGCCTTTTCCCCTTGATAACATTCTGCCTGTTGGTACAAGTTTGTCAGGTCGCTTATCGCTCGACACTCATGGGAGGCTACTGGTGGCAAGCCACGAGGGAGTATCAGCAGCCATTGGCAGGGTCAAAAGGTGGGATGTCAAGGAAATCTTGACTACAGAGTCGGCTGACTCTATGCGACAAGTGTGCCAATTGTCAACTCGTCCTACAGCCATGACTTTCTCCAGGGATAGCACTCTTTGGTTTAGTACGGGAAAGGATATCCGAAAAAAGGTGCAGTCTTCTGAGACAGAAGAAGTTGTGCTGTCCGACACAAAAGATGTTTCTGCCATGACCTTTTCCGCTGATGGTACACTATGGCTCGGCACTATATTCGGTAAACTTTATCATTATAAGGACGGACTGTTGATGGTTGACGAGTATGCTACCAATGAATATGGTGACGGTGTCATTGCTATGAGTACTGATAGCATGGGGCGGCTTGTCATTGTCTATGATCGCTATGTGCGTCTTTACGACATGGCGCGCCAAACTTTGCGCCAGCAGAGCCGAGAAGCTGATGGCGTGTATTGTATCGAACTACAGGAGACTGCTCCAGGTGCCAGCTGGAACCACCCAAAGCGTGATATGGTTGTTGAACGCATGGCTCGTTGGCTCACATCATGGTGGATGTGGTGCGTCTATTTGCTGTTTTTCATTGGTATTGGAGTGCTGGTTATACATAATATCATTTTGAGAAGCCAACGTGATAAATTCCTTGAAATGCTGAAGGCGGAAACAAAAAAAGTTGCTGAAGAACCGTCAGAAGGCTCGTCACAGCAACAGCCAGAGATTGATCCGATTCTCCAAAAAGCTATTACCTTCGTTGAAAAGAACCTGGACAAAGAACAATATACGGTTGAGGAGTTGAGCCAGGACATGTGTATGAGCCGTATGACCTTCTACCGGAAAATCCAGTCTTTGACAGGCCAGAAGCCTACCGAGTTCATCCGCACCATCCGCCTGCGCCGTGCCGCCGATTTGCTGAGCCAAGGCAGTCTGACCGTTACCGAAGTCAGTTATGCTACGGGGTTTTCCTCTGTCAGCTATTTCAGCCGGTGTTTCCGCACGATGTATGGTGTGCCGCCCAAGCTGTTTGGCAAAACAATGACTGCCGATGACTGCTCGCCTAATGAGAATCTTAGTTGAGACTGGGGAAAGCTTCGAATAAACACCCCCGAGAGACTATATACATCCACTATTTCCCCATCACCAGCGCCTTGACAGCCGATGATGCCAGTCTGGTCAGCAGGCAAAGGAACGGCCTGTCCGTCCAATGGGAATATTCGTAGCGCAGAGATGTCGGGAAGTCCCGTAGTGCTGGTGGCAGTCAGACGTAACTCATGAAGTCCGGAGTCTGTTATTTCTAAGTCCACCGTTTGGTATGCTTCTGTGTTTTTCAGGAAATAGCTTCTGCCGATGCTATCTCCATCTAGCCGTATCTCTGTTCCACGAAGGGTTGGGGTGCTGTATTTGAATGCCAGTCGAAACATGCCAGTCTCTTCTGTAGTAAAGTTCCAACATACAGTGCCACCCTTTTGGTCACCATTTTCCACAATGCCGCCATCGTAAAGTGCCGACCGCCCCACAAAGAAGGTCACGGTGTCTGTGGTTTGCGTGTTCTTCGAAGTGTCAGTGACCTTTGCCCAAGCGGAATGAACACCGATGGGAGTATCGCTCACGGTGAATGGAATGGTGGCGGTGGTAACTCTGGCAGGGAAACCGTCAGTCACCCTTCCGGCTGTCTTCTTGTCGAAATGGAATTCCACCGACTGCATACGACCTTTTCGCTGATGTTGCACTCGGGCTTGCAATTCCAAGTCACCTAGCTCAATGGTCTGCTCTTGCGTCGGAACCGTCATTTGTGCTTTCATTATCCACGACACTGCCGTATGTTTTATGCCGAGGAAGGCATCCATCATTACCGTAGGTTTGCGGGTCGCCTCATCCCATGCACCCATGTCATAGCCGCCCATTGATTCTGGCTCCCAGTAGAAACAACCAAGGTCGCCATTATTTATCATCTTGTCCATCACGCCCACCAAGTATTGATTGCCTACGACTGCCTCCCGTGGATAATGTCCTGTCTCTACTATCATACAAGGTTTTCCGTAACGTTTTTTCAAATCGTTGATATTGGCCATCACCTTCGTAATCATCGTCGGGCCGTCCAAATGTGACCAGCGCGGATAGGCCGACAGGCCGATGATGTCCCACTTCGCACCATTCTTCTTCAGACCATCGAAGATGCTGCGATAGAGCGAGTTGTCATGACCGTCGGGCAGATGGACAATGACCTGCATGGTGGAATCGACGGCTTTCACGGCATTATAGCCGCTCAGCACGAATTTGGCAAAAGCCACCGAGCCGCCTTTGTTGGTCTGCCCCACAGGATAGAGCATGCCGCGCTTGGTCTCGTTGCCCACCTGCACCCATTTCGGTACAACCCCTGCCGCCTTGATGTCCGACAGCACGTCGTACGTGTGGTCATATAACTTCTGAGCCAAAGCCTCCACACTATGATCAGTCCACGCCGAAGGGATGGCCTGGCTGCCGGGGTCGGCCCATGTGTCGCTGTAGTGGAAATCTATCATCACACCCATACCTTTGGCCTTGGCTCTCTTACACATATTGACAACCTCCTGCTTGCTGCTGGCACCGCTTTTCACAGTCCATACGCGCAGACGGATATTATTGATGCCTTGCTCCTTCAATATCTGGAGTATGTCTTTCTGTTTTCCGTCCTTGTCCAGCCATTTCGTCCCCCAGCTTTCCATTTGGGGAACAAAACTCACGTCTGCCCCGAAGGCAAAGTCTTCGTGTTCGTAACGGTTGAAAATGGTGTCAGTGACAGTCAGCGACTGTGACCATCCATTTTGTCCTGCCCAGACGAGGGCAATCAGCATGACAGTAAGTAGTCGTACTTTCATTGTTTCATTTTTTTTGTAGTGAATAACGGCTGCAAAATAACCACAATTTATTGAATTTCGCTTTCACAGATGTCACAACTGCGTGAAAATATGTAACAAACAGCACCGCGAATGTCATCATGTTACATTTGTTCATGCTTTTGAAAATATAGTTCATGGATGAGTCTGTTTGTTTTCCTACCTTTGCAACAAATTCTGATGGTAAATTATCATAACGCTAAATAAACCTATATGAGTAAAATAAAAAAATCAATCCAGATGAATCGCAATTTTCTCATGGCTCTGGCTTTGACGGCCTGCACTACTATCGCTGCTCAGCAGCCAAATCATTTACGTTTTCAACGCGAGGCTTTCCAGACGGACACTCCCATGGTTCACGACCCTGTGATGGCTAAGGATGGCGACACGTACTACATCTATGCCACAGGTATGGGTGTCCAACAGATGACCTCGAAGGATCGCAAGAAATGGACACTACTTCAGCAACCTGTGATGACCGTCATTCCAGGTTGGACGACCGACTCTGTGCCAGGCTTCGGTAGTCATGTCTGGGCACCTGACGTCATCCAGTGGCACGGTCGATGGTGGATGGCCTACAGTTGTTCCACGTTTGGCAAGAACGGATCGGCCATCGGCTTACTCAGCAGCCGCTCACTCGGTTCTAATATGTGGAAGGACGAGGGTTGCATCGTTACTTCACACGAATGGAAGAAGGGCGCGGACGGCAAAATGATAGGCGATAACTGGAACGCCATAGACCCGAACTTCGTCATAGACGATAACGATCAGCCTTGGCTTGTATGGGGTTCCTTCTGGGATGGCATCCAACTGGCACGTCTCGACTCTACTATGCACATTGCTGCTGGCGAAAAGCCTCGCACCGTCGCCCGGCGCTACGACCCCAACTTTAAGCCCACAGAGCCGAACCCAACCTCGCGCTTTGCCGGAACGAACGCTATTGAGGCTCCCTTTATCTTCAAGCATGGTGGCTATTACTACCTCTTTGTCTCTTGGGACTATTGCTGTCGTGGTGCCAAAAGTAACTATCGAGTAGCTGTAGGACGCAGCAAAACAGTAGCAGGTCCCTATCTCGACCATACAGGCAAGGATATGGCCAACGGCGGCGGAATGCTCTTTTTGGAAGGAGACAAGAAAGAGTGGGAAGCCGCAGGCCACTGCGCTGCCTACAATTTTGACGGTGAGGATATCTTTATCTGCCATGGTTACAGTGTCACACGGAATGGTGCCGCTATGCTCATCCAACGTCCTATCAGTTGGACTGCCGACGGGTGGCCCGAATTGAAAAACAATTAACAAACCAGAAAAAAGCAGGACTAACTAAAAATATGTGATATGAACTGTAATAAAGAAAATGAATATGGTTAACGATATTTAGCATTTGA
>CAMHNI010000062.1 GCA_946186505.1 uncultured Prevotellaceae bacterium
CATTTTAATGATGAAACCTATGGTATAATCAAAAAAAAGGCGTAACTTTGCAGCCGCAATGAAAGAAAGAATCATACTGGGCATCGACCCAGGCACCAACCTCATGGGCTACGGACTGCTGCGGGTAACCGACGGCAAGGCACAGATGATGACCATGGGTGTCATCGACCTGCGTAAGTATCCTGACGCTTACCTGAAACTCGGCCATATCTTCGAACGCGTGACGGGTATCATCGATGAGTGGCTGCCCGACGAGATGGCCATCGAAGCACCATTCTTCGGCAAGAATGTGCAGTCGATGCTCAAGTTAGGACGCGCCCAGGGCGTAGCCATCGCCGCCGCCATCCACCACGGTGTGCCTATCCACGAGTATGCTCCCATGAAAATCAAGATGGCGCTGACCGGCAACGGCTCGGCCTCTAAGGAGCAGGTGGCGGGCATGCTGCAGCGGCTTCTGAAACTGAAGGACGACGACATGTCGAAGTTCATGGATGCCACCGATGCCTTAGGTGCAGCCTACTGTCACTTCATGCAGGACGGACGGCCTGAGAGCGACGTGAAGTACCGTGGGTGGAAGGACTTCGTGAACAAGAACCAGGACAAAATCTCCAAACCGAAAAAGACATGACGACAATAGTATTAAGGAACGCACGTGCAAAAAAGCAGGAATGGAGCATGGCTGCTCCCGTTGATTTCACCCTCGATGAGGGCGAGCACATAGCCATCGTAGGGCGTAATGGTGCAGGCAAGTCCATGCTGGTGGACATGATTACAGGCAGCCACCCAACCTTCCCTGGTATGGCGGAATACCACTTTGGCAACGGCAGGCTCGTGAGCGACAACATACGCCACATCACCTTCCGCGATACCTACGGCGGCGACAACGACCGCACCTACTTCCTGCAGCAGCGCTGGAACCAGATGGAGATAGACGAGGAGACACCGTCGGTGGGCAGCAAGCTGGAAGAGTCTTTTCGCATGGCCGGAGCCGACACCCCTGACCGTCGTCAGCTGCAAGAGCACATCTACCGTCTGTTCCACCTGGAGCCGTTGCTCGACAAGTACATCATATTGCTCTCCAGTGGCGAGCTGCGCAAGTTCAAGCTGGCCTCATCGCTGTTCACGGCACCTCGCGTGCTCATCATGGACAACCCCTTCATAGGTCTCGATGCCGAGACCCGCGACCAGTTGCGCGAGCTGCTCACCTCCCTGTCACGGGACGGACAGCTGCAGATTGTTCTCGTACTCTCGAAATCGGATGAGATACCACCGTTCATCACCCACGTCGTGGAGGTGAGCAACATGACCGTACTGCCCAAGGTTACCCGCGAAGACTATCTGGCCAACCGTGCGGAGTTCCCCGTCAGGGTGCTGAGCGAAGAGAACCGTCAGGCTATTCTCAACCTGCCCGATAAGCCGGACGACTATCGTGCCGACGAGGTGGTAGCCATGCACCAGGTCAGCATACGCTATGGCGAGCGCACCATCCTGAAAGAACTGGACTGGAGGGTGATGAACGGCGAACGATGGGTACTGGCAGGACAGAACGGCGCAGGCAAATCGACACTGTTGTCGCTGGTGTGTGCCGACAATCCACAAGGCTACGCCTGTGACATCTCGCTCTTCGGCCACCGGCGGGGCTCTGGCGAGAGCATCTGGGACATCAAGCGCCACATCGGCTATGTCTCGCCCGAGATGCACCGCTCCTACCAGCGTGACATTCCCGCCCTGCGCATCGTGGCCAGCGGACTGAAGGACTCCGTAGGACTGTATGTACAATCTACGGAAGCCGAGCGGGAGGTATGCCGCTGGTGGATGCGCATCTTCGGCATTGACCACTTAGCCGACCGTTCCTTCCTTCACATGTCGAGCGGCGAACAGCGGTTAGTGCTCCTGGCACGTGCCTTTGTGAAAGACCCCGAACTGCTTATCCTTGACGAACCTCTCCACGGTCTTGACAACGTGAACCGCCGTCTGGTGAAGGACATTATCGAAACCTTTTGCGAACGCCGCAACAAGACTCTCATCTTTGTCAGTCACTACAAAGAGGAGCGACCTGCCTGCATCACCCATGAATTGTTCCTAAGAAGGCATAGCTGACACAGGCAGGTGCGCCGACACGGGGGTTACATATTCACCGTGGTTTCAGTGCCGTTATAGTCAATGGTCTTGGTCTTGCCGTCGGGCATGACCACTGTGAACTGGCGGGTCTGGAGCATACCATTGTACTGTCCCTGACGTGTGCCGATGGTCAGCGTGCGCATAGCATTCTTCCACGTTATCAGGATAGTGGTGTACTGACCCTTCTCGTAGTTGTAGTTATCTCCCTCGTCCTCGTAGAGCGTGAAGGCTCCGTCGGCACCAGGATAGAGGCGCAGTTCCAAATTGTCCCATGACTTCTCGCCAACATACTGCATCTCAGGTCCTAAGGGCAGGATGCTGCCTGCACGGACAAACATCGGCACACGGTCGAGCGTGGTCTCAAGGGTTACGTTCTGGCCGCCGTTATACAGCTTGTTCGTCCAGAAGTCGTACCACTTGGCACCCTTCGGCAGATACTTCATGGCCGACTTCGTGGCGCTGAAGTCGATGGTTCCGACGGGGGAACCGTCGGATGCTGTCTGGCGGTCCCAGCCAGTCATGGCATTGGTGCGGATAATCTTCTCCTCAGTATATTGGGGATTGACGATGGGGGCAGCGAGGATGCTGCGGCCAAACATAAACTCGTCGGTCATGTTCCACACCTTCTTGTCCTGAGCAAAGTCGCTGAAAAGCGGTCGCATGTAGCTGTCGTTGTTGGATGTCACCTGCCAGGCGGTGCTATACAGATATGGCAGGAGGCGATAGCGCAGGCGAATCTGCTGCTCGATGGCGTCATAGACGGGCTCGCCCTTCTTGCCGAACTGCCATATCTCGCGCGGAGCATCGGCACCGTGGCTGCGGAAGACAGGACAGAACAGGCCGTACTGCATCCAGCGCACATAGAGTTCCTGGAACTGCGGGTTCTTGGGGGCAGAGCCGCTGCCACGGGTATTGTACGAGCCGCAGAAGAAACCGCCGATGTCGGTATTGAAGTTTGGATTGCCCGTCAGCGAGTAGCTCAGTCCGGCAGGCACCTGCTTGCGCAGCATATCCCACGACGAGTTAACGTCGCCGCTCCACATGTTCGAGCCGTAGTGCTGCTGTCCGGCATAGCTTGAGCGGGTCATGATGAACACGCGCTTCTCGCCGCCGTAGTCCTTGCGCTGCGACTGATAGATGCCGCGAACGGTCTCCAAGGGGAAGGCGTTGCGCTGCGAGCGCCACGTGCCGCCATAGACCTTGTGTTCGTAGTCGCTCTCACGCGGATTGAAGAAATCGGGGTCGGTAGAGTCCATCCACCAGGCATCGGTACCGTAGTCATAGAGCGTCTTCAGGTACTTCCAGTAGATGGCGCGGGCCTCGGGACTGAAAGCATCATAGACCTTCACACCTGAGGGGTATTTCATCACAGGAGGCCAGATGTGGGAGATGCCGCTCTGCGGCCACGTCTCGAAAGGCATCAGCAAGCCCTTCTCGCTGAGTTCGCGGAACTGCTGGGTCATCGGTCCGAAACTGGCCCATATCGAGATCATGAAGTGGGCGTGCTTCTTGTGTACATTCTCTATCATCTGTTTACCGTCCGAGAAATCCTCGGCCAGGAAGTCCATCGCGTTCCACAGGTAGTTGGAGCCCCAGTACTGCCAGTCTTGGATAATGCCGTCGAGAGGCACGTTCAGTGCACGGTACTGATCGACGATGCTTTCCGTCTCCTTGGCACTCTTATAGCGTTCCTTCGACTGCCAGTAGCCGTAGGTCCACAGCGGGAACATCGGCACGTCACCGCTGAGGTGACGCATCTGAGCGATGACACCATCGGCCGAGCCGCCGTACATGAAGTAGTAGTCCACGCCTTGACCGGCCTCCGAGGTGAATGTCATGCCCTCGGCATTGTCCTCAAAAAGGGTAGGGGAGTAGTTCTCCCAGTAGATGCCCCAGCCCTTGATGCTCTGCAGCACGTTCTGGAAGTCCTCCAGGTTCGACTGCTCCATGCGCTTCTTCTCGCCACGGCGATTCATCTTGCCGTTCTGGATAGTGCCCAGACCGTAGATAGCCTCGTCCTTGTCGAGCTTAAATGTCTGGCTCACCTGCCACTCGTCGATGGTCTTCCTGGTCAGGCTCCAACCGTTCTCGCGCAGCAGCACCTTACCCTTGGCGGTGAGAAACGTCACAAAGCCCTGATTGTCAACCTTTACGGTCAGTTCACTGCTTGTGTAAGTGCCGCCCTTACTGTTAACTGCCACATTTTCGGGTTTTGCCGTCACCACCAGACTTTTGGTGGGCTGACCTTTTACAATGTGAACAATACTCGGCGTGAAGAACGTCACGCTCACTGGCGTATCACCTGCGCCAACTTTTTCATTCTGTGCTGCCACAAGGCCAGCTACTGCCAAGAAGGCAGACATGAGGAATAGTTTTTTCATCATTGTTAGTTGTTTAAGTCAAGTTCTACGGGACAGTGGTCGCTGCCCATGATATCTGTGTGAATCTTTGCATCGGTCACCTTCTCCATCAGACGGTCGCTGACCACGAAATAGTCGATGCGCCAGCCGGCATTCTTCTGACGTGCCTGAAAGCGGTACGACCACCAGCTATAAGTAACCTGTTCCGGATAGAGCGTGCGGAACGTGTCCTTGAAGCCGCTGGCCAGCAGGTCACTGAACTTTTCACGCTCCTCGTCGGTAAAACCGGCATTGTGGCGGTTGGTCTTGGGATTCTTGATGTCTATCTCCTCATGGGCTACGTTCAAGTCGCCACAGAGAATGACAGGTTTCACTGCGTCAAGCTTCTTGAGATAATGCCGGAAGGCATCTTCCCACGACATGCGATACTCCAAGCGCTTCAGACCGTCCTGCGAGTTAGGCGTATAGCAGCACACCAGGAAGAAGTCCTCCATCTCCAACGTCACCACGCGTCCCTCATGGTCGTGCAGGTCGATACCGATACCCAACTGTACGGACAGCGGCTTGTGGCGCGTAAAAATAGCCGTACCCGAATAGCCCTTCTTGTCAGCGTAGTTCCAATAGGACTCATAGCCTTCGAACAGCAGGTCTAGCTGTCCCTCCTGCATCTTGGTCTCTTGCAGGCAGAAAAAGTCTGCATCCATCTGACGGAAGATGTCGCTAAACCCCTTGCCTTCACACGCACGGAGTCCATTTACGTTCCAGCTGATAAATTTCATAGTTTTTAGTTATTTGAATGTAAAAAGGCTTGCCAATGACATGACAAGCCTGTAAAAAATGTTCCTCGATTAGAATTTCGCCATCTTAATAGCTACCACGGCACATTCGTCACCCTTGTTGCCAAGCCGTCCACCGGAACGGTCTTTGGCCTGCTGCAAGTCATTGGTCGTAAGCAGTCCAAAAATGACAGGGATGTTGTTGGTGGCGTTTAACCGGGCTATGCCCTGTGTGACTCCTTGACAGATGTAGTCGAAATGGGGTGTCTCGCCACGGATGACGGAGCCAAGCACGATGACGGCATCGTAACCGTCGTTGAGAGTCATCTGACGTGCACCGTAAATCAGTTCAAAAGACCCCGGCACCGTCTTCACATGGATATTTTCCGGCAAGGCACCGTGCTTCTCAAGTGTAGAGACGCACCCTTGAAGCAAGGCACCTGTGATTTCGGGATTCCACTCAGCCACAACGATGCCGAAAATCATGTTCGACGCATCGGGGACTTTTGAGAAGTCGTAGTCGCTGAGATTATGCAGTGCTGTAGCCATTTACTTAGCAGAAGCACGTTCAATGTAAGCGTCGATAGTCTGGTAGGCCATCGAGTTGAAATACTTGTCCTTGACAGTCTGGTAAAGCTTCAAAGCCTCGTCCTTCTTGCCCTGGCTTTCAAGTATTTCACCTGCCTGAACGAGGAAAGTCGGCGAGAGTGAGTTGTTGTCAGCCTTCTCGGCAGCCTTCTTCAGCGTGCTGACAGCCTTGTCAAGCTGGTTGAGGTGCGCATAGACATTACCCAGTGCTCCGATGACGGCGGGAGAAATCATCTGATCGTCCTTGGTGTCGAACTTCTCGATGAAGTTGGCAGCCTCCTGCCACTTCTCCATCTGGGCATAGCAGAGACCGGCATACAGGTTTGCCAGGTTACCGGCATCACCACCCAGCTCATTAGCCAGCTTGGCAAAGCCTACAAAGCCGGTGCTGTCGCCCATCAGAGCCTTGTCGAACTGCTCGTTGGCGAAGTATTCCTGACCCTTGGCCAGAGAAGTGTTGGCCTTATCCTTTGCAGGGGCAGCAACATAGTTGTTGTACAGGATGCAACCGGCCACGATAACTACGAGGGCCACCACGGCACCGATAATCTGTTTCTGATACTTGAGGAAGAATGCCTCACTCTTGGTGAACGTCTCCTCCATAGGAGCCTGGACGTTCTGCTGATTGTTTTGTTTTGCCATTATTATTTGTTATTTTTATGTTTCGCCAAAATTTGCGGCGGCAAAGTTACAAAGAATTTATGAATTATGAATTATTAATTAGGTTTTTTTTTATTTTTCGGCTACTTATTCGTACCTTTGTGCCGTGATTCTTGAAAAACTGTCGCTCATCAACTACAAAAATATCGCGGAGGCAACGCTGGAGCTGTCTCCAAAGATGAACTGTTTCATAGGCCACAACGGTGCTGGAAAGACCAATGTGCTGGATGCAGTCTATTATCTGTCGTTCTGCCACTCGGCCTCGAACCCCGTTGACTCCCAGGTTATCCGCCACGGAGAGGATTTCTTGATGCTCGAAGGCTGGTACAACGACGATATATGCGTCTCCTGCGGTATGAAGCGGGGGCAGAAGAAGCACTTCAAGCGCAACAAGAAAGAATACAAACGGCTGTCGGAGCATATCGGCTTGATTCCCATCGTCTTGGTCTCGCCCGCCGACACCTACCTGATTGGTGGTGGCAGTGAGGAGCGCCGACGGCTGATGGACGTGACCATTGCCCAGACAGACCGCCACTACATGGACTCCCTGAACCGTTATAACAAGGCACTGCAACAGCGCAACACTCTGCTGAAGCAGGAGGCGGAGCCAGACCCGGAGATGATGGCCATCTTCGAGGAGCAGATGGCTGCCGCTGGCGAGGTCATCTACCGTCAGCGTGATGCCTTCACACAGCGTCTGATGCCGATATTTCAGCAGTATTACGGGCGTATTTCCAGCGGTCAGGAGCAGGTGTCGCTGAGCTATGTCAGCCACTGCCAGCGCGGTCCGCTCTTAGAGACCATCAGCCGCGACCGTTGGAAGGACCGTGCCGTGGGCTATTCACTGCACGGCATACACCGCGATGACTTGGAGATCATGCTCGACGGTCACCTGATGAAACGCGAGGGGTCGCAAGGACAGCAGAAAACATTTGTCATTGCCCTCAAACTGGCTCAGTTCGAGCTGCTTAAACGCTCGGGAGCCGGCGCGCCCCCTATTCTTTTGTTAGACGATATATTCGACAAATTGGATGCTCAACGGGTGGTACAGATTGTAGGGCTGGTCTCTGGTGACGATTTCGGCCAGATATTCATCACCGACACCAACCGCGAGCACCTGGACCAGATACTCGCTGCATCGTCACATGACTATAAAATCTTTAACGTGGAGGACGGGGAAATTGTTTAGAAGAGACGTACAACAGCTGAAGGACCTCATCATGCGCAACTTACGCCAGCAGGGCCTGGAGATGCCACTCCTACAGAAGCGGCTTGTCGAGGCATGGCCCGAGGTTGCGGGCGAAGCTATCGGTCGTTGCACACTCAATGCCTATATCGTCAACCAGACGCTCTACGTACACCTCTCCTCCCCAGCCCTGCGTGCCGATTTGTCCATGCGCCGCCAGGAGTTCGTCACCTTATTAAATAATTATGTCGGCAACCAGGTGATTGCCGACATACGCTTTTGCTGAGTTTTTCTTTTCTTATTTTTTGCCTTTGGGAAACGACTCACCGGCATGGAACACGCGGAGGGTTTCACTAATGGCAGGATCGTCATCGTTCAGGAACTCTGTCCAAGCCTGCTCGTCAAGGACATTATAGATGAGACGGCTATTGATGTAACGCTCGAGCAGCGAACGGCTCTTCTGTATCATCAGGTTGCGACGCTTCAGGCCGTTCTTCTCACCGTACTGGGCAAACAGCTCAACGGTGTTCAGCTTCTTCAGATAGGCCAGCAGGTCCTTCTTCGTCTTGTATGCAGATAGCTGTGATCGGTACTCATCAACATACTCGTAAGCGAACTGCAGGATGAGTCCCGACATGGATGCCTCTTTATAGTAGGAGGTCATGCCCAGGGTGTCCTCGCCCACAAAAATGTCTGGCGTGATACCGCCACCGCCATAGACGACACGGCCGTTACGGGTGTGGTACTCTGGCCCTTCGTGCTTGATGCTGTCGCCCGAAAAGAACTCACCATGCTGATAGCGGTTGACGAGGTCTTCTTCATAATTGCGGTCGGTACCGCTGATATAAGGTTTCTGGATGCAACGGCCCGACGGTGAATAGTAACGGGCAATGGTCAGGCGTATCATCGAACCATCGTGCAGTGAGATAGGTTGCTGGACAAGTCCCTTGCCGAACGAACGGCGCCCGATAATGGTACCGCGGTCGTTGTCTTGGATGGCACCGGCGAAAATCTCACTGGCCGAGGCCGAGCCTTCGTCAATGAGCACTACAAGGGGAATATGCTGGTAAGAGCCTCGGCCGTCACTGTGATATTCCTGACGCTGTGAGCGGCGGCCTTCAGTATAGACGATGAGCTGTCCGCGGGGCAGGAACTCGTTTGCCATCTGTACGGCAGAGCCGAGATAGCCGCCGGTGTTGCCACGCAGGTCGATAACCAGGTTCTCAAAGCCCTCTTGACCCAGGCGGGCCAGTGCAATAAGCAGCTCGGGATAGGTTTTGTCACCAAAGTTCTTGATCTTGATATAACCGGTCTTCGCATCAAGCATATAGGTTGCTGTGACACTCTTCATGGGTATCTCACCGCGAATAATCGTGTAATGGCGCAGCTGTTTCTCCTTGCCGCGCCGGATGCCCACCACGACCTTTGTGTCCTTGTCACCTTTCAGGCGGTGCATGGCCTCCTCGTTGGTCACTTGCTTGCCGACAAATGTCTCGCCGTCAATCTCCACAATCTTGTCACCAGCCAGAAGTCCGGCACGCTCGGAAGGACCGTTGGTGATGACATTCTGGATATGGATGGTGTCCTTGCGGATGGTGAACTCAATGCCCACGCCAAAGAACGAGCCTTTTAGGTCGTCGTTAGCCTGCTGCACGTCTTTCTGCGAGATATAGACGCTGTGAGGGTCAAGCTCGGACAGGATAGTAGGCATGGCCTTCTCTACCAGGTCGTTCACGTTGACCGTGTCCACGTACTGGTCATCAACGATATGCAACAGGTCGTTCAGCTTGTTGCTGCCTGAGTTGATGATACTCAGCCGATTGCCCGAGAAACGGTTGGCAAAGAACGTGCCGATGAAGATGCCCACCACCACACTCAAGGCCAGCCATAAAGGCATGAAGCGATTTGACTTGTTTCTTCTCATATTCTTCTATTCACCTAAATATACAATCTCTATACCGGCACGCTTCAACAGGTCGATGCCGTCGGTCAGACGGTACTTCTCGCCATAGACCACACGTTTGATACCTGCCTGGATAATCAGTTTGGCACATTCTATACAGGGCGAGGCCGTAATATAGATGGTGGCCCCGTCTGAGTTGTTGTTCGAACGTGCCAGCTTCGTGATGGCGTTAGCCTCGGCATGCAGCACGTAGGGTTTCGATACGTTGTTCTCGTCCTCACAGACATTCTCGAACCCCGTAGGCGTACCATTGTAACCGTCGCTGATAATCATCTTGTCCTTGACAACCAGCGCTCCCACCTGCCGTCGCTGGCAGTAGGAGTTCTCGGCCCATATCCGCGCCATGCGCAGATAGCGCTCGTCCAGCTTTGCTTGCTTGGAAGGCCCACCCAAGCCCTCCCCAAGGGAGGGATGTTTGGTTTCCTGATTTTGTTGATTGTCTATTGTCATATCTGAGTAGTATATCTATTTAGACACCCCTCCCTTTGGGAGGGCTTGGGTGGGCTTTATGCCGTTTCTCTTCAGTAATGCGTCTATAGTGGGTTCCCCACCCTTAAACCTTTTATATAGTGTCATCGGGTTCTCTGTGCCGCCGCGCGACAGGATGTTGTCGCGGAACGACTGTGCCGTCTGCTGGTTAAAGATGCCATGTCGCTTGAACACGCTGAAGGCATCGGCATCGAGCACCTCGGCCCACTTGTAACTATAGTAGCCTGCAGCATAGCCACCGGCCATGATGTGCGAGAACTGCACGGTCATGCAGGTGTCTGTACGCTGTTTGCCGAGGATGGCCTTCTTCCATGCCTGTTTCTCGAAAGCGATGATATCATCGGTAAATTCGTCTTTCTTGGTATAGTAGGCCATATCCAACAGACCTAACGACACCTGGCGCAGGCAGGCCGTGGCAGCCATGAAGTTGCGGCTCCTTACAATACGGTCAATCAGCTCGTCTGGCAGCGGCTCACCCGTCTGATAATGGAAGGCGAAGGTGCGCAGGAAATCCTTTTCTACCGCATAGTTCTCCATGAACTGAGAGGGCAGCTCAACGAAATCCCACCACACATTGGTACCCGATAGACTCTCAAAGCGGGTGTTGGCAAACATACCGTGCAGGGAGTGGCCAAACTCATGGAGGAATGTTTCCACCTCGCCCAGCGTCAGCAAAGCAGGCTTGTCCTTTGTTGGTTTGGTCAAGTTCATTACCACTGAGACATGGGGACGCACATTCGTACAGTTGTCAGGTCCGAAGGGCTTTTTCACGTCCTGGCGCTCCATCCACTGTCCCTGGAATTCTGTCATCCATGCTCCACCCTGTTTCCCTTTCCGCGGATAGAAGTCGGCATAGAAGACGGCCAGATAGGAGCCGTCCTTGTCGAACACCTCGTAGGCTTTAACGTCAGGATGGTAAACGGGAATCTGCGGATTCTCCTTGAATGTGATGCCATACAACCTGGTTGCCAATCCGAACACACCGCTGATGACCTTGTCTAACTGGAAATAAGGACGCAGCATCTCGGCATCGATGTTGAACTTCTTCATCTGCAGCTTGTGTGAATAGAAACTCTGGTCCCAAGGCTCCATCTTGAAGTCCTTGCCCTCGGTCTTCAGAGCCATTTTCTTCAGTTCCTCGCGCTCCTTGACAGCCGTCGGCTTATAGGCATCTATCAGCTCGTTCAGCAGTCTATATACGCCGCGGACATTACCGGCCATACGACGGCTCAGTACATAGTCGGCGTAAGTCTTGAAGCCCAGGAGCTGGGCAATCTCACGGCGCAGGTTGATAAGCCGCTTGCAGATTTCAAGATTGTTCTCCGTGTTGTCGTGTATGCACTCCGTATTGTGGGCCATATACATCTGTCGGCGCAGTTCGCGCTGGGTCGAATAAGTCATAAAAGGTGAGTACGAAGGATAGTCCAAGGTAAAGACCCAACCTTCCAACTGGCGCTCCTTGGCGGCCATCGCCGCTGCTTCACGGGCTGTCTCGGGCAGTCCGTCCAACTGGGCTTCATCGGTGATGTGCAGCGTATAGGCCTTGTTCTCCTTCAGCAGGTTCTGTGAGAACTGAAGTCCCAGTATCGAGGCTTCCTCCGTCAGCTGACGCAGGTGCGCCTTTCCCTCTGCATCGAGCAAAGCACCGCTACGCACAAAACCGTCGTAGCAGTTGTCGAGCAGCATTTTCTCCTCCGGTGTCAGCTTGCGGTGGTGGCGATGGACGTATTTGATTCGTTCGAAAAGCCGCTCGTTCAGCCGGATGTCGTTGGCATGTTTCGTCAGGATGGGACTCAGCTTCTGGGCCAGGGCGTCCATCTCGTCATTCGTCTCTGCTGAAAGCAGGTTGAAGAAGACTGTCGATGTGCGCGACAAAAGGTCGTAGTAGTTGTCCTTCTCGTCATCCACGTTGATGATGGTATTGTCGAATGTCGGCTTCTCGGGATTGTTGATAATCTTCTCTATCTGCTCATCATCACGGCGTATGCCCTCCATGAAGGCTTCCTCGAAGTCTTCTAAGCGGATACGGTCGAACGGTGCCGTATCATGCGGCGTATTATAAGGCTCAAAAAACGGATTCTTCCTCTGATTCTCCTGATTCATAACATACTTTCTCTATTGGGGTGCAAAGTTACAAAAAAACAGTAGCCGAACCAAAGAATTTATTCTTTTTTTTGGGTATTTGCTCACTTATTCGTACCTTTGCACCTCAAATTAAACATATTAAACAAAGGAATAGAAGATTATGGCACATCAGTTTCTGGCCGTCCACTACCAGCTGTACTCGGTAAAAGACGGCGAACGCACGCTCGAGGAGCAGACCATTCGTGAGAAACCATTCCAGTTCATCAGCGGCTTCGGCGTATCGCTCGAAGCCCTTGAGAACCGCGTCATCGGTATGGAGAAAGGTACTGAGTTTGACTTTACCTTGACGCCCGAGGAGGCATTTGGCGAATATGAGCCTGCAGGTGTCCACAGCCTTTCCCGTGATCTGTTTGTCGTCGATGACAAGTTTGATGCCCAGAATATCTATCCCGGTGCCATCATCACGCTGAAGGATGCCGAGGAACACTATTTCCCGGCTCGTGTGACGGCTGTCGATGACCAGAGCGTCACTGTTGACACCAATCATCCCATGGCAGGCAAGACGCTGAACTTTACAGGCGAGATCATTGAGAACCGTCCCGCTACCGAAGAAGAAGTCAACATGCTCATCAAGCGGCTGACCGGCGGATGCGGCGGTTGCGGCGGCCATTGCGGCGACGGCGACTGCGGTGACGGAGGTTGCAGCGAAGGAGGCTGCGGTCATTGCCATGAGTAACACCTTCGGACACCTCTTCACGCTGACAACCTTTGGCGAAAGCCACGGCGCGGCTATCGGCGGCGTGGTGGACGGTATGCCCGCCGGCATCGATATTGACCTGGACTTCATACAGAGCGAGCTGAACCGCCGCCGACCGGGACAAAGCAAGATCACCACTTCGCGCCAAGAGCCCGATCGCGTGGAACTGCTCAGCGGCGTGTTCGAAGGCAAATCGACGGGTTGTCCCATCGGCTTCATCGTGCGCAACGAGAACCAGCACTCGCAGGACTACGAGAACATGCGGACGCTGTTCCGTCCGTCGCATGCCGACTTCACCTATATGCAGAAGTACGGCATTCGTGACCATCGGGGAGGCGGGCGCTCGTCGGCACGCATCACTATCAGCCGGGTGGTGGCTGGGGCACTGGCCAAGTTGGTATTACGCCAGCTGGGTGTCACCATCCAGGCCTATACATCGCAGGTGGGTGACATCGCCCTTGACCGGGACTACACGAAGTATGACCTGTCGCTGACGGAGCAGAACGCCGTACGCTGCCCCGACCCCGAAAAGGCCGCTGCAATGGAACAGCTGATTGCTGATGTGAAGGCCAGTGGCGACACCATTGGCGGTATTATCACGTGCATCGTCAAGGGCTGTCCCGTGGGTGTGGGCGAGCCAGAGTTCGGTAAGCTGCACGCACAGCTGGGTGCCGCCATGTTGGGCATTAATGCGGTGAAGGGCTTTGAATACGGCGACGGTTTTGAGTTTGCCACGAAACGAGGCTCTGAGGTGAACGACCGTTTCGTCCGCAGCGATGACGGCACCATTACGACTGCCACGAACCACAGTGGCGGCATACAGGGCGGCATCTCCAACGGCCAGGACATCTACTTCCGTGTGGCGTTCAAGCCTGTGGCCACCCTGCTGCAGCCACAACAGACGGTCGATTTGGAAGGCAATGAGACTACGCTGACGGCTCGCGGGCGTCACGATCCCTGTGTACTGCCACGTGCCGTACCCGTTGTGGAAGCAATGGCTGCCATGACGATTTTAGACCTGTTTTTATCGGCGAAAAGACAATTTTAGTTTATTTTGACTATTAAAATGCAAAAATCTTGCAAAAAGTTTTGGAGATAAAAAATAATTGCACTATCTTTGCAATCGCTATTTCGGGGCTTGTGAAAGTCCACAATAGCTTTAGTTAAGTCTAGTTTAGTTTTTGTGTTGGTTGAGAGCTGGCGTTTGCCAGCTCTCATTCTGTTCTATAAGTCCCACGCGGAATCAAAGGGAACTTGATTCTAATTTATTATTCTACGGAGCAAAGGGATTTTAGGAATGCAGCCGCCCCGCTGCACTTACTGAGAGTGCAGCGGGGCGGTCGTGTGTTCGAATGTCGGGCTCTGTTTACTGGCTCAACAGATACTGCTTGAAGTCGGCAAACTCCTTGGTCATGGGAACGCTCTGTTTTTCGCCGCGCATGAAAGCTGCCAGGCGCTCGGGAATCTCAACGTCGATGCCCAGGATTTCGTCCACCTTCTCCTTGAACTTGGCGGGATGTGCCGTCTCGCAGAACACACCGACCTCGCCTTGTTTCAGCCCGTCAACGAGCGCCTGATAGCCGCAGGCACCGTGAGGATCGAGTATGTAGCCTGTCTCCTTGTAGCACTGGCGCATGGTCTCACGTATCTGGTCATCGCTGTAGGTGGCACCGCTGATGAGCGATGTGATGCGTTCATGGCTTTGGCCGTAGAGGTCGTAGATACGGGCAAAGTTTGACGGGTCGCCTACATCCATGGCGTTGGCCAGTGTCTGGATGGAGGGCTTGGGCTCGTACTTTCCGGTCTGCAGGTATTTATAGAAGATGTCGTTGGCGTTGTTGGCGGCAATGAAGCGGCTGATGGGAAGTCCCATCTCGTGCCCGAAGAGGGCGGCGCAGATGTTGCCGAAGTTGCCGCTGGGTACACACATGACCAGACGGTCGGCCAGCCCCAGCTGCTTCATACGGGCGTAGGCGTTGAAATAGTAGAATGCCTGCGGCAGGAACCGGGCAACGTTGATGCTGTTGGCTGAGGTCAGTTTCATGTGCTGGTTCAGTTCGTTGTCCATGAAGGCCGACTTCACCAGTGCTTGACAATCATCGAAGACACCGTCCACCTCGACAGCCGTGATGTTCTGTCCAAGCGTCGTGAACTGACATTCCTGGATTGGTGACACCTTGCCTTTCGGGTAGAGCACATAGACGTGGATGCCCTCCACGCCAAGGAATCCGTTGGCCACAGCCGAGCCCGTGTCACCGCTGGTGGCCACGAGCACGTTGACCTGTTCGTGGCTGCCCTCCTGACGGATGAAGTACTGTAGCAGTCGGGCCATGAAGCGGGCACCGACATCCTTGAACGCAAGGGTGGGACCGTGGAACAGCTCCAGGGAGTAGATGTCGTCTTTGACCTTGACCACGGGACAGTCAAACTGTAGCGTGTCATAGACCAGGTCCATCAGGCTGTCAAGGTCAACATCCTCGCCGAAAAAGGCGCTGGCCACATTGTAGGCAATGTCTTGGAACTTCATGTCCCCGATGTTGTCGAAGAACACTTTAGGCAGTTTCTTGATTTCCTGTGGCATGTAGAGACCACGGTCTTCTGCCAGCCCTTTCACCACCGCCTTGTGAAGGTCGGCGAGGGGCGCTTTACCATTGGTGCTGTAATATTTCATCTTGTCAGATTTGTTACAATGATCAGAATACGAAAAGAGCGGGATACGGGAATCGAACCCGCCTCCCAGGCTTGGGAAGCCCGTGCACTACCGATGTGCTAATCCCGCTTAGATAAAGAATGTGATTTTTTTACTTTCTGAGCCGATACCCGGACTCGAACCGGGGACCCACGCATTACGAATGCGTTGCTCTACCAACTGAGCCATATCGGCA
>CAMHNI010000063.1 GCA_946186505.1 uncultured Prevotellaceae bacterium
TTTAACTCCCGTTTTGTCTGATGAACAGATGAAGGAAACGGCCGCAAAATTCAAGGAGGTCCTCACCGATAAGGGTGCAGAGATTCTCAACGAAGAGGCCTGGGGATTGAAGAAGATGGCTTATGCTATTCAGAAGAAATCTACAGGTTTCTACTGCCTGATAGAGTTCAAGGCTGAGCCAGAAGTGATTAAGACATTGGAGACTGCCTATCGCCGTGACGAGAAGGTCATTCGTTTCCAGACTGTTAAACTTGACAAGTATGGCGTTGAGTACGCTGAGAAGCGTCGCGCAAAGCTTGGTAAAAAAGAAGAGGAGGCTTAAACTATGGCAGAACAGAGTGAAATCCGTTATCTGAACGCTCCTTCTATCGATACGAAGAAGAAGAAGTATTGCCGCTTCAAGAAGAGTGGTATCAAGTATATTGACTACAAGGATCCTGAGTTCCTGAAGAAGTTCCTGAACGAGCAGGGTAAGATTCTGCCCCGCCGCATCACCGGTACCTCGCTGAAGTATCAGCGCCGCGTGGCCCAGGCCGTCAAGCGTGCCCGCCAGATTGCGCTGCTGCCTTACGTAACTGACATGATGAAGTAAACTTGAAGGAGGACAACGCATTATGGAAATTATACTGAAAGAAGATATTATCGGTCTGGGATTTAAGAACGATATCGTAAACGTAAAGTCAGGCTATGGCCGTAACTACCTCATCCCTCAGGGAAAGGGTGTCATCGCTTCGCCCTCAGCCAAGAAGATTCTCGCTGAGAACCTGAAGCAGCAGGCTCACAAGCTGGCCGCTCAGAAAGCTGCCGCTGAGGAGCGTGCCAAGGTTTTGGAGGGTGTTGCATTGACCATTCCTGCCAAGGTCAGTGTTACCGGTCAGCTTTACGGTTCTGTAGGTGCTGCTGCCGTTGCTGAGGAGCTGGCTAAGCTTGGCAAGGAGGTTGACCGCAAGATCATCACCATGAAGGATGCCAAGAAGATTGGTGCCTATGTGGCACTGGTTCACTTCCACAAGGAGGTTACTGTCGAGATTCCCGTGACAGTGGTTGCAGAAAATGCAGAGGAGCTGAAGGCTATTGCTGAAGAGGCTAAGGCAGCTGCTGCACCCGTCGTCGTGGAAGCTCCCGCTGAGGAGGTTGCTGAAGCTCCCGCTGAGGAGGTTGCTGAAGCTCCCGCTGAGGAGACCGAGGCTCCCGCTGCTGAGTAATAAGTCATAAACATAATAAATTATTAACCCGCTGTAAGCAATCATTTATTATTAAACATTAAATCCCGGTGGTCCGCCATCGGGATTTTTTTATCTGTTGTGTTTTCCTCTGTATGTTTCTGGCGTGGGCTACAAAATAATTTTGTGATAAGATATAATAATTCCGGCTGTAGTCCGTTAAATGAATATACACAGTAAAAAATTAAAGTGAAGTAGCCTATGCAAATATCTACTCAGCAAATTATTGATGCTGTCGCTTCCATGAGCGAAGGAATGAAGCCGAGCAGGAAAACGCTCCAGTTTATTAAGAATTTCGCATATACCTATCGTGTGAAAAACGGACAGGCGTATTGTCTGAATTAAAAGGAGGAATGTAAAAATGGCGTTAGTATCTCCATCGTTGCTCGCAGCCGACTTCCTGCATCTTGACCGCGACATTGAAATGATAAACCGCAGTGAGGCCGACTGGCTCCACCTTGATGTGATGGACGGTGTTTTCGTCCCCAATATCTCTTTCGGTTTTCCCGTCCTGGAAGCAGTGGCCTCATTGTGTCAGAAGCCGCTTGATGTCCATTACATGATTGTGAAGCCTGAACGTTACATCCGTCAGACGGCCAAGCTTGGTGCGATGATGATGAATGTTCATCTTGAGGCCTGCGATCATCTGCACCGCACAGTACAGGAAATCCATGATGCCGGTATGAAAGCCGGTGTGACTCTCAACCCGTCAACTCCTGTCTCGTTGCTTGAAGATATCATCTGTGACGTTGACATGGTGCTGCTAATGAGTGTCAACCCAGGTTTTGGCGGACAGAAGTTCATTGAGAATACGCTGAAAAAGACAAGGCAGCTCCGCCGGCTCATCAGCGAAAGCGGCAGCAAGGCACTGATAGAGGTTGATGGAGGGGTACAGGGAGACACAGCCCCCCGTCTGGTCGAAGCGGGTGTCGATGTACTGGTTAGCGGTAGCTATGTCTTCAAGAGTCCGACTCCTGAGGATACCATCAGGGGCTTGCGTTCTCTTTAATAATCCAGGGCCAGTTCTATCTGGTATTCCCTGACCATCTTCCGCAGGTTCAACAGGGCGTAGCGCATGCGTCCCAGTGATGTGTTTATGCTGACACCGGTAATCTCCGCTATCTCTTTGAACGACAGTTGTTGGTAGAAACGCATATAGACAACTTCCCGCTGTGCGGCAGGCAGGCTTTCCATCATTCGTTTCACGTCGTCCCTGACCTGTTCGTTGACAATTTCACTCTCACGGTAAGTATCTAAATATTGCTCTCCCTTCAGCTTGCTGAGGTCGTTATCGTCGGCCAGGTCAACAATGTGGCTGCTTTTCTGGGAACGATACCAGTCCATGATGGCATTGTGGGCGATGCGGGTCAGCCAGAAAGTGAACTTACCCGAGTCGGTGTATCTGCCTTCCTGTAGTTTGGTAATAACTTTGACGAACGTGTCCTGGAAGATGTCATTGGCAACATCCTCATTGCGCACTACAAACATAATGTACGCGAAAAGTTTGGACTGAGTTCTTTCTAATAGCTCGTCAAACGCTTTATTGTTTCCATCTACATAAAGTAATGCCAACATTTCGTTGGACATCCCTTCAAATTCCTTCATATTAGGTTGTATTATTTGTTATGAAGTATTCGTGTTCCGATAGGCAATAAAGTTTAATGTTTTGAGTTATTATTAATTGTTGACGCTGCAAAAGTAGGCAAAATAATTAAAATAACCAAATAAATTGACGAGAAATTAAAAAAATAATGTATCTTTGTCTTCAAATTATTCATTTAGACCTTAGAGGATTATGATAAGATTATTTGTTCCGGGACGTCTTTGCCTTTTTGGCGAGCATACAGACTGGGCTGGACATTACCGTACGATGAACGCCGATGTGGCACCAGGAGCCGCCATAGTGACGGGTATAGAGCAAGGCATATATGCCGAAGTTGAAAAATCCAGTCTCTTTGAAGTGCAGAGCGTAGCCCCCGAGATAGAGGATCAGTGGCAGGATTTTGCTTGTCGCATGGATGAGCAGGAGCTTAAGCGTATTGCGAAGTCAGGTTCTTTCTTCTGCTATTGTGCCGGAGTGGCTTCCTATATGTTGGAATGGTATAAGGTAGGAGGTGTCCGCATCAAGATAACGTCGATGACACTGCCGATGAAAAGCGGTCTCTCCAGCAGTGCTGCCATCTGTGTCCTTGTCGCGCGCGCGTTCAATTTATTATATAGTTTGAACCTGAACACGCTGGGTGAGATGAATATTGCATACGTCGGCGAGTTGCGTACCTCCAGTCGTTGCGGTCGTCTTGACCAGGCTTGTGCTTTCGGCGTGAAGCCTAACCTGATGACTTTCGACGGTGATGAGGTTGAGGTGCGTTCACTCAATGTGAAGAAGCCCCTGTATTGGGTTTTCGCCGATCTCTGTGGAGAGAAGGATACCGTCAAGATTCTGCGTGACTTGAACAAGGCTTATCCTTTTGCTTCCAGTGAGCAGGAGGAACGTGAGCATCAGGCACTGGGTGAGCTGAATCAGGACATCGTGAACCGTGCCATCAAGTTCATGGCTGACGGAGATGTCGTGCAGTTAGGTGAATTGATGAACGAGGCCGAGGCTCTGTTCAACAGTCATGTTGCCCCGATGTCTCCAGAGGAGTTGAAAGCCCCCAAGCTCCGTGCCGTATTGTCTGATCCAAATATTAAGCCGTTGGTGTATGGCGGTAAGGGCGTCGGTTCTCACGGTGACGGCTCTGTGCAGTTCCTGGCTCGTGATCCTGATTGTCAGCAGCAGCTCATCAGCTATCTGAATGGGCAGGACATGCGGGCTTATCCGCTTACCATCAAACCTGTTCATACGGTGCGCCGTGCCATCATTCCTGTGGCAGGTTTTGGTACCAGACTTTATCCTGCCACCCGTGCGTTGAAGAAGGATTTCTTTCCCATCCCGTGTCCTGACGGCTTGGTTCGCCCCGTCATACTCATCCTGCTTGAGGAACTGGTGCAGAGCGGCATTGAGGAGATTTGCCTTGTGCTGGGCAGTGAGGAGGAACGCCGGCTCTATGCCGATTTCTTCGAACGTCCGCTAAGCGAAGACCATCTGATGAAGTTGCCCAAGATTAATCAGGAGTACGAGAATCGTATCATTGATATCGGCAAGCGTCTGCGTTACGTTTATCAGCGCGAGAAGCGTGGCTTCGGTCATGCTGTCTATCAGGCAGCCGAGTTTGCCCGTCATGAACCTGTGCTGCTCATGCTTGGTGATACCCTCTATCGTTCGCTCACCAACAAGCCTTGCGCCCTTCAGCTCATCGAGGAATATGAGCGCTATAACGGACTTATTGTCGGACTCTACCCCGTAGCCTTGGCCGATGTCAGCCATTTTGGCATCATGTCGGGCGTATGGGAGGACAGGGATGAGCGCATTCTCAATGTCTCCACCGTCTATGAGAAACCGACATCGAACTATGCAGAGGAGTTCCTCGGTGTGCGCAGCGGTATGGGTGGCGTGGAATACTGCTCGGTCTTTGGCCAGTACATCCTCACTCCCGAAGTGTTCCAGCAATTGGCGGAAGACATAGCGAATGCCGACAAGGAAGGCTCCAGACGCGAGATAGAGTTGACGTCAGCCCTTGAAGCTGTGCGCAGCCGTATGGGCATGATAGGTGTGCGCCTTTACAGTCAGCGTTTCGACATGGGCAATCCCGCTGCACTCGTTGATACAATTACCAAGTTCTCACACCTCTAAGTCGTTGTCATGTATATCGCCGTCGCAGGAAATATTGGCAGTGGGAAATCGACGCTTACCCGGATGCTGGCCCGTCATTATCGGTGGGAGGCGCGTTTCGAGTCTGTGGACCATAATCCCTATCTCGAAGACTACTACCGTGACATACGCCGGTGGTCGTTCAATCTTGAGGTCTATTTCCTGAAAGAGCGCTTCCGTGATTTGATTGATATTCAGCAGTCCGGTCATACCGTCATTCAGGACCGTACCATTTTTGAGGGTGTTTATGTCTTCATGCAGAACAACCGTGATATGGGCAACCTCAGCGAGCGCGACTACAACACCTATATGGAGCTGTTCGAGCAGATGATGCAGGTTGTCCGCCTGCCTGATCTGATGATCTATCTCCGTGCAAGCGTTCCTCACTTGGTGGGTAACATTCAGAAACGCGGGCGAGACTATGAACAGACCATGCAGTTAGAGTACCTGGAGAATCTGAACCGTCGCTACGATGAGTTTGTCAGCAAGTACTATAAGGGTCGCGTGATGGTTATTGAGAAAGACCAGCTTGACTTTGAGCACCGTCCCAAGGATTTTGCACAGATTATTGACCGTATCGACAGTACCCTCTTCGGTCTCTTCCCAGAATAATACGTAAATCGTCAAAACCAAAACAGTTATGCACATAGCAGTAGCAGGAAACATTGGTAGCGGCAAGACCACATTGACAAAAATGCTTGCCCACCGTTATGGTTGGATACCGCGTTTCGAACCCGTTGACAACAACCCCTATCTGGCCGACTTCTATGCCGATATGCCCCGATGGTCGTTTAATCTTCAGATTTATTTCCTGAATAAGCGTTTCAAGGAGGTGGTCGAGATATCAAAATCGACAGACACCATCATCCAGGACCGCACCATCTTCGAGGATGCCCGCATCTTCGCCCCCAACCTGCATGGACAGGGGATGATGTCTGACCGCGATTTCCAGAACTATACAGACCTGTTTGACTTGATGATGTCTCTGGTGAAATTGCCCGACTTGATGATTTACATCCGTTCCAGCATTCCCACCCTTGTCGCCCAGATACAGAAGCGCGGCAGGGAGTATGAGCAGACCATGCGTCTTGACTACCTGCAGGGGTTGGAACGTCGTTATGAGGAGTGGATATCCACCTATAAGGGCCAACTTATCATTATCGATGGTGACAGGTGTAAGTTCGGCGAGCGACCGGAAGATTTCAAGCAAGTTACCGACATGATTGACGCAAAGCTCTATGGCCTGTTCCCCATGGAGTAGGTTCTGGTATGATAATAATCAATTAATCTATAGAGAAAAAAACTATGAAGAAACAATTAGTGACACTGCTGTTTGCAGGAACTGCGGCCTGTGCGCTGGCTCAGACCCCTGTACGTCCTGCCATTCCCCGTGATGCTGCCATAGAGTCGAAGATAGAGAACGTTCTGGCCAAGATGACGCTGGACGACAAAATCGGTCAGATGCTGGAACTGAATTTTGACATCATGGGTAAGTACGATGCCAGTGGTGGATGGAAACTCAACGAGACCATGCTCGACACCTGTATCTCCAAGTGGAAGGTAGGGTCTATTCTCAATGCCCCAGGTACGCGTGCCTCTACCGTTGAGCAGTGGCAGTACTGGATCAGGCTCATCCAAGAGAAGTCAATGAAGTACTTAGGCATACCCGACATCTACGGTCTCGACCACAACCACGGTGTGACCTACACCCAGAAAGGCACGCTCTTCCCGCAGCCCATCAACCTCGCGGCGTCGTTCAATACCGAACTGGCGTTCCTCGGGGCCCAGATTACTGCCTACGAGAGTCGCGCTGCCAACTGCCCTTGGGTCTATAATCCCGTCGTTGACCTGTGCCGAGATCCCCGCTGGCCGCGTATCTATGAGAGTTTTGGCGAGGATGCCATTGTGAACGCCCGTATGGTGGAAGCCGAAATCAAGGGCTATCAGGGTGACGATCCTAACCACTTAGGCAAGTACAATGTGGGCACGAGCACCAAGCACTATTTTGCCTACGGGGCTCCTTGGACAGGCAAGGATCGCACACCGGCCTACGTGTCGCCGCAGATGTTGCGTGAGAAATACTTCGAACCCTTCAAGGCCGCTGCCCTCGCCGGCACACTGACCATGATGGTCAACTCTGCCAGTATCAACGGCGTTCCTGTGCATGCCAGCTACGAATACCTGACCAAGTGGCTGAAGGAGGACCTGAACTGGGATGGCATGCTTGTCACCGACTGGGCCGACATCAACAACCTTTTCCAACGCGAGCATGTGGCCAAGGACAAGAAAGACGCCATCCGCATAGCCATTAACGCTGGTATCGATATGTCGATGGACCCCTATAGCGTTGACTTCTGCATCCTGCTGAAAGAACTTGTGAATGAGGGCAAGGTGAAGATGTCGCGCATCGACGATGCCGTGCGCCGCATCCTCCGTGTAAAATACCGTCTGAATCTCTTTGAACAGCCTAACACCGGCGGTAAGGGTTATGAGAAGTTCGGCTCCCAGGAGCATGCCGACATAGCCCTTCATGCTGCAGAGGAGACGGAGGTGCTGCTGAAGAACGAGGACGGAATCCTGCCGATAGCCAAAGGTAAGAAGATACTGTTGACAGGACCGAATGCCAACCAGATGCGCTGTCTGAATGGCGGCTGGAGCTATACGTGGCAAGGCTCGAAGTCCGAAGACCTTTCTGAACAGTACAACACCATCTATGAAGCACTCTGCCTGAAATACGGCAAGCAGAACATTATCTTGGAGCAGGGCGTCACCTACAATGAGCAGGGCCAGTACTGGCAGGAGAATGCACCTCAGACAGACCGTGCCGTGAAGGCTGCAGAGGCGTGCGATATCATCATCGCCTGCATCGGCGAGAACTCATATACTGAGACTCCTGGCAACCTGACAGACCTGTGGTTGTCAGAGAACCAGCGCAATCTGGTGAAGGCGCTGGCGAAGACGGGAAAGCCGGTGGTGCTCATCCTGAACGAAGGACGACCGCGTCTCATTGCCGATATTGAGCCGTTGGCGAAGGCCGTTGTCGATATTTTCCTGCCAGGCAACTACGGTGCCGACGCGTTGGCCAACCTGTTGAGTGGCGATGCCAACTTCTCGGCCAAAATGCCCTATACCTATCCGCGTGAGATCAACTCTCTGGCTAACTACGACTACAAGGTGAGCGAGGAAGTGGGGACGATGGCCGGTGCCTACGACTATGACGCGAAAGTGTCGCTACAGTGGCCCTTCGGCTATGGCATCAGCTACACTACCTATGCATACAGTCATCTGCATGTGGATAAGACGGCGTTTACGGCCAGTGACGTGCTGACAGTCAGTGTCGATGTGACGAATACGGGCAGTAAGGCGGGTAAGGAAGCCGTGTTGCTCTATTCCAGCGATCTGGTGGCTTCGCTGACACCCGACAACCGACGTCTGCGGTGCTTCACGAAGGTTGCTCTTGAGCCCGGTGAGACCAAAACCGTCACGTTCAAGCTGCCCGCCAAGGATCTGGCTTTCGTGGGAGCCGACGGCCGGTGGACGTTGGAGGAGGGTGACTTCATCCTGAAGACCGGCAACCAGACTGTCGGTATTACATGTACGCAGACAAAGACATGGGATACGCCTAACATCTAAACCACCGCATATTTGGCCGTATCGGAATATTTTCGTAACTTTGCACGCGATTTTCATGCAACCCGCGTAATGGAAGACGAGAAAAAAGTACTCATGGGGATGACTGCCGGTGAGCTTAAGGATGCTGTCCGGCAGTTAGGCATGCCTGCCTTTACCGGCGGACAGATTGGCCGTTGGCTCTATCAGCAGCATGTGGCGACCATCGATGAGATGACTAACATCTCAAAGCTCAACCGTGAACGGCTGAAGGAGCACTACACTGTTGGAGCCATGCCACCACTCAGCTGCCAGCGTAGCGAGGACGGGACGGTAAAATACCTGTTTCCGACGGCCAACGGGAAATATGTGGAAACGGTGTTCATTCCTGACGGTGAACGGGGTACGCTCTGCGTGTCATGCCAGGTTGGCTGTAAGATGAACTGCCTGTTCTGTCAGACTGGAAAGCAAGGGTGGGAGGGTGACCTTACGGCTGCAGACATCCTCAATCAGATATATGCGCTTCCTGAACGTGAGCGGCTGACGAATGTGGTTTTTATGGGACAGGGAGAACCGATGGATAATCTTGACGCTGTTCTGAGAGCTACAGAGGTGCTTACTGCTGACGATGGCTATCAGTGGAGTCCTAAACGTATCACTGTGAGCAGTGTCGGCATCAAGGGCAAGCTGAAACGGTTTCTTGACGAGAGTACATGCCACGTTGCCATCTCTATGCATTCGCCGCTGCACGAACAGCGTCGTATGCTGATGCCTGCCGAGGGACAAATGACCATTGAAGAAGTGGTCGGCCTGTTGCGTGAATATGACTTCACCCACCAGCGTCGATGCTCGTTCGAATACATCTGCTTCGGTGGCCTGAACGATACGCTGGCCCATGGCCGTGAGATTGTCCGGTTGGTGAAGGGGGTGGAGTGCCGTGTCAACCTGATCCGTTTCCATCCCATTCCGGGTGTTGACCTGCCAGGGGCTGACGAGCAGCGCATGGAACGCTTGCGTGACTACCTGACTCAGCACGGCGTATTCACTACCATCCGTGCCAGTCGCGGTCAAGACATCTTCGCAGCTTGCGGTCTGTTAAGTACAGCTCATAAAAACAAGGAATAATATTACCTATATATAAAGAATATGGAAGAAAGAAAAATTCGCGTGGCCATCACGCACGGCGACACTAACGGCGTCGGATATGAACTGATATTGAAAACCTTTGAAGATCCTGCGATGTTGGAACTCTGCATACCTATCATCTATGGTTCTCCCAAGGTAGCTGCCTACCACAGCAAGGCTCTTGAGATAGACACACAGTTCTGCATTATCAATAGTGCCGAGGAGGCTAAGGACAACAGGCTTAATCTGCTGACTACTTTCAACGACGACATCAAGGTGGAGCTGGGACAACCTTCGGACGAGTCCAATGAGGCCGCCCGTAAGGCTTTGAAAAGAGCAATGGTCGATGTCCAGCAGGGACTGGCCGATGTCCTGGTGATGTCTCCAGACAATCTTCCTGATTTCCTGTCCAAGGAGCCTGAAGTTCTGAAGATGCACATCACTGAAGACCTGCGGGTGGCGCTGGTTACTAATTTTTTGGCTGTCAAGGATGTGCCCGAGGCTATTACCAGACAGAAGATCGTTGAGAAAGCAAGGATTATGCACACTTGTTTGCGGCGCGACCTCAACATCTCCAGTCCGCGCATTGCCATTCTGGCACTCAATCCGCCGACGGGCAACGACGATGACCCTTGGGGTGAGGAGGAGAAGGAAATCATCATTCCTGCTATCGACGAATTGGAACAGGCAGGCATTCAAGCATTCGGCCCCTATACTTCAGATTCATTTTTCGGCAACTTCGACTACCTGAATTTCGACGGTGTGCTGGCCATGTATTATAATCAGGGTATGACACCGTTGAAGACCATCGCCCATGACGATACTGTTGTCTTGGTGACAGGCATGCCTTTCGTCTGCACCAGCATCGAGACAGGACCTGACTTTACGATTGCCGGCAAGGGTTGTGCCGACGAGATGGCTTTTCGGCATGCAGTCTTTACGGGTATTGATGTGTTCCGCAACCGCCAAAATTACGATGCTCCGCTGGCAAATCCGTTGCCGAAACTATATAAAGAGAAGCGTGACGACAGCGAGAAAGTACGTTTCGCCATACCCAAGGCCAAGGAACCGGCAAAAGAAGAATGAAGAAAAATGTTTAATTTTCGTCTAAAATTGCATGTGTTTGGAAAATAATGTGTAACTTTGTAAGCTAAAATGAATAGTTCAGAGTTACAAGGCATCAAACAACGGTACAATATCGTAGGTAACTGCGAGGCATTGAACCATGTTCTCGACATCGCTATGCAAGTGGCGCCGACAGATCTCAGTGTGCTTATTATTGGCGAGAGTGGGGTGGGAAAGGAGATTATTCCCCGTGTCATTCACGATAACTCGCCACGCCGACGGGAAAAGTATTTCGCCATCAACTGCGGCTCCATCCCCGAAGGTACCATCGACTCCGAACTGTTTGGCCATGTGAAGGGCAGCTATACTGGAGCCATTAACGACTCGCCGGGTTATTTCGGAGTAGCCAACAAAGGGACGCTCTTTCTCGACGAGGTGGGTGAACTGCCGTTAGCCACACAAGCTCGCCTCCTGCGTGTCCTGGAGACGGGTGAGTATATTCCCGTTGGAGGTACGGAAATCCGTAAGACAGATGTCCGTATCGTGGCGGCGACAAATGTCAACATACGCCAGGCTATCAGTGAGGGACGCTTCCGGGAAGACCTCTACTACCGTCTGAACTCCATCCCCATCCAGATGCCGCCGCTGCGTGAACGCGGCGAGGACGTGGTGCTGCTCTTTAGATTATTTGCCATGCAGATGGCAGAAAAGTACAAGATGGACCGTATCGTCCTTACCGACGAGGCCAAGGCCATGCTGATGCGTTACAAATGGCCGGGTAATGTCCGACAACTGAAGAATATCACCGAACAGATTTCGGTGCTCAGCAAGGAGCGCAGCATCACACCTGAGATTCTGTCGAAGTTCATTCCGCAGGACCGCGAAAGCACTCAGCTGGCCACCATTCCCCGTGAAGGCGGTGACCACTCGTTCGAAAACGAACGTGAGATCCTGTATAAGATCCTGTTTGAACTCCGTGGGAATGTCAACGATATGCGGCGCGAAATGGGAGCACTCAAAAAGCAGTTTGAGGACATGCAGGGCGGTAAGCCGTTATCTACTGACGGCAGGCAGTCAACTCAGCTTGCTCCCCTTAATCCCATTTCCTCCATGTCTCCTATCACTGCTGCCGCAGAGGATGCTATTGCCGAGGAGTATATTGAACCGGAGAAGGAACCTGAGAATCTTAACTTGAGCGACATCGGGCGACAGATGCTGGAGAAAGCCCTTGAGCGAAACAACGGCAACCGGAAGAAGGCTGCCCAGGAGCTGGGTATCAGCGACCGCACGCTCTATCGTCGGCTGAAGCAGTTCGGACTGGCGCTTATCGCCTGTTTGCTGCTGATGTCCTGTTCTGTCAGCTACAAGTTCAATGGTGCCAGCATAGACTATTCGAAGACCAAGACTATCCAGATAGCCGACTTCCCGATTCGTGCAACCTATGTCTGGGCTCCTATGGCAGGTATGTTCAATAACGAACTGAAGGATATCTACTCCAAGCGCACCAAGTTGACGCAAGTCAAACGTAATGGCGATCTTAAGATTGAGGGCGAGATTACCCGTTATGAACAGCGCAACAAGTCGGTGTCCAGTGAGGGATACTCCGCACAGACGGAGCTGTCCATTACCGTGAACGTGCGTTTTACAAATAACATCAAGCATGACGAGGATTTCGAAAGACAGTTCTCGGCTTCGACGACATACCCCACGACTCAGTCACTCAACTCTGTTCAGGAAGAACTTGTCACAGAGATGATAGAAAACATCACCGATCAGATATATAATGCCACTGTAGCCAACTGGTGATAAATGTAGTGCAAAACGAGATGGAGATAGCAGAGCTCATAAAACACCCGGAACGCCTTGACCGCGATACTTTATACGAATTGAGGTCGCTCCTGGCTTTGTATCCCTATTTCCAGACCGTACGCCTGCTCATGCTCCAGAACCTCTACTTGCTGCATGACTCCATGTTCGATGAAGAATTGCGGCGTGCCGCTATTTATATCACCGACCGGCGTGTCCTGTTCCAGATGATTGAGGCTGCCCATTACCGGCTGCGTACACCTCAGGTGAAGGCCCAGAAGGCAGAGAGTGAGGAAGAACGGGAAAACCGCACAATCTCGCTGATTGAGAATTTTCTCGACTCCATCCCCAAAGATGAAAATGCTAAGCAGCCTAAAGTTCATCGCAAGCCTACACCTGCCGATGCTGCTGTCGATTATGTAGCCTACCTGCTGGAGAGTGAAACAGACTCCGACACCGAGAAGCAAGTGCCGCAACTCATTGGCCAGAACCTCATCGATTCGTTCATAAATAATGACAAAGGGAAGATAATTCTGAAGGAGGATGCCCAGTTTACTCCTGAACTCAATGAAGATGAGCCAGATGAAAAGACAGGGGCTGAAGAGGGCGTTTTTACTGAGACTTTGGCCAGAATTTACATAAAACAGGGCAGATATTCGAAAGCTCTTGAAATTATTAGGCGATTAAGTTTGCAATATCCGAAAAAAAATGCTTACTTTGCAGACCAAATACGTTTCTTGGAGAAATTAATCATAAATAGTAATAAAAACAAACAGTAAAAAAAATGTACACGCTATTAGTTATTCTCATCGTGATTGCAGCCGTGCTGATGATCGGCATCGTGCTCATTCAAGAGTCAAAGGGTGGTGGCTTGGCTTCCAACTTCTCATCCTACAACCAGATTGGTGGTGTCCGTAAGACCACCGACTTCATCGAGAAAACCACATGGGGACTTGCCGCCGCTATGGTTGTCATCAGCATTGCCTGCGCTTATGTTGCTCCTCAGGCTTCTACCGAAGGTTCTGTGATGGAAGGCATTGAGAACCCGACGACCAACCCAAACAACCTCCCCGGTTTTGGTGCAAGCCAGCAGAAGCAAGCTGCTCCTGCTGCTGAGGCTCCCGCACAGGAGGCTCCTGCAAAGCCCGCCGAGTAATAGAATTTAGAATTAACAGAATGTGTCCATAACCCAACAGTGGCTGTGGACACACTTTTGATTTAACTAAAAGCCATAATACGAATATGAAAAATAACGGATTACAACCTAAAATTGTTTTTGACCAGTTTGCAAGAATCAATGAAATTCCACGTCCCTCAAAACATGAGGAGAAAATGATTGAGTATCTGAAGAACTGGGGTGAGAGTCATGGACTGGATACCAAGGTCGATGAAACAGGTAACGTCATCATTCGCAAACCTGCCACGAAAGGTTATGAGGACCGCGCCGTTGTGATTCTTCAGAGTCACATGGATATGGTGTGCGACAAGTTGGTCGATGTTGAGTTTGACTTCAATACTGATCCTATTCGCACATACATCGATGGCGAGTGGCTGACGGCCGAAGGGACGACCCTCGGAGCCGATGACGGCATTGGATGTGCCATTGAGCTGGCCATCCTCGAGTCCGATGACATTGAGCATGGACCGATTGAGTGTGTGTTCACACGTGATGAAGAGACAGGGTTGACAGGTGCTGAGGGCATGAAGTCTGATTTTATGACTGGCGACTATCTTATCAATCTTGATTCTGAAGACGAAGGCGAGATCTTTGTCAGCTGTGCAGGTGGTCGCAATACTCAAGCCAAGTTCGTTTTCAAGCGTGAGGAAGCTCCGGCCGGTTCCTTCTTCCTTTGTGGACGGCTCAAGGGTCTCATCGGTGGCCATTCCGGCGATGATATCAACAAAAAGCGGGCCAATGCCATCAAACTGCTGGGACGATTCCTTTTCCAGACCATGAAGCGCTATGATGGAGTACGTCTTGCTCAGTTCCATTCGGGCAAGTTGCATAATGCCATTCCACGTGACGGCATGTTTGTCATTGCCGTACCCGATAATGTCAAGGAGAATGTTCGTGCCGACTGGAATATTTTTGCTGCTGAAGTAGAAGACGAGTTCCATGTTACCGATACACAGATGCAATGGCTAATGGAAAGTACCGATGCTGAGCCCGTCATTGAATCACAGGTCGCCCACAACTTCATCTGGGCCTTGCAGGCCGTCGATAATGGCATCTATGCCATCTGCCAGGATGAAGCCCTCGGCGGCATGGTTGAGACTTCAAGCAATATTGCCGCTGTCCATTCTTCAGAAACGGAGATTAGCATTCTGTCAAGTCAGCGTTCCAACGTCATGTCCAACCTCGACAATATGTGTGCTACCATTCAGGCAGTCTTTGAACTGGCAGGGGCAAATGTAGTGTCCTCTGACGGATATCCTGCTTGGAAGATGCGTGCTGATTCGAAATTGACCGATGTTGTAGTCAGTACCTACAAACGTCTTTTCGGTAAGGATCCTGTTGTGAGGGGCATTCATGCTGGTTTGGAGTGTGGCCTGTTCTCAGAACGTTATCCCAATCTTGATATGGTGAGCTTCGGTCCAACCCTGCGTTTTGTCCATACACCTGACGAAAGACTTCATATTCCGACAGTACAAATGGTGTGGAACCACCTGTTGGAAGTTTTGAAGCAGATACCGCAGAAATGACCTGTACAGGGCGGTGAGACTGAGGTAAAACAGCCAGATTTGAAGAAAAAAGCTATTTTTTTGAAAAAAAGTTGGCGAAAGATTTGGAGGTTTGAAAAAAACTTCGTACCTTTGCACCCGCATTCAAGGAGATAACCCCACGGTTTGCAGCACAAAGGAAATCCGGAAGGATGGGTGAGTGGCTGAAACCAGCAGTTTGCTAAACTGCCGTACGGGTTCCCGTACCGGGGGTTCGAATCCCCCTCCTTCCGCA
>CAMHNI010000064.1 GCA_946186505.1 uncultured Prevotellaceae bacterium
CGCAGACAGGAAGTTTCTAAACCGTTACCTATTAAAGTTTTGCTTATCTGTAAGTAACTGATAATTAAAGGAGTAGTCATTAGACTCGCAGATACAAGTGGTATTAGTATAATCAAGATTGGAGAGATTCAATCAAGAAGATTATCTTCGCATTCGCAATGCTGCTCGCAATGACAGCTTGCAACAGTCATTCAACAGAGGCTACTTGGGACTACTTATATCGTGCACGATTTATTGTTAAACAAGCTTAAAGTTTTAGATAAATCGCTTGCGATATAAAACATTATCTTTACCTTTGCACCCAGAAACATCGCAAACGATATAAGCAACGATTAAATAATATAAGGTATGGCAAAGATTTATGATTTCAAGGCTCAGACGAGCAAAGGTAAGGAACTGGATTTCGCGCAGTTCGAGGGTAAGGTGCTGCTGATTGTGAACACAGCCAGCAAGTGTGGTTTTACACCCCAGTTTGCAGGACTGGAGGAGATGAACCAGAAGTACAAGGAGCGGGGCTTGGTGATTATCGGATTCCCCTGCAACCAGTTCAAGGAGCAAGATCCTGGCAACGACGCACAGATTGAGGAGTTCTGCCAGCTGAACTACGGTGTGACCTTCCAGATTATGAAGAAAGGCGACGTGAACGGTCCCGCTGCTGAACCCATCTTCGAGTATCTGAAGGCTCAGGCTCCTACAGAAGAGTATAAGGGATTGAAGGCTAAAGCAGCTAAAGCACTCTTCAAGACTATCAGCAAGAGCGTGGAGAAAGACAGCGACATTAAGTGGAACTTCACCAAGTTCTTGATCTCAAAGGACGGAGAAACCATCAAGCGCTATGCTCCCACGACTGAACCGAAGGACTTTGAGAAAGATGTAGAGGCAATGCTTGCTTAATTGAGAATTGAAAATTATGGCTCACGCAGAATTACAACTCGACAATCAGATTTGCTTCCGTCTTTATACGGCAACGCGACTGATTACGCAGGCTTACACACCGATGCTGACTGAACTGGGTATCACCTATCCGCAGTATCTGGTGCTGATGGTGCTGTGGGAGAAAGACAACCAGCCCGTAAACGATATTGCCCATCGTCTGCTGTTAGAGACGAATACCGTCACCCCGTTGCTTCAGCGCATGGAGAAATTGGGAATCGTCAAGCGTAAGAAGGGTGAGCAGGACAAGCGCCAGCAGATTGTGTCGCTGACAGAAAAGGGTAGGGCGATGGAGGAAAAGGCCTACGAATTGATTCCTGCCGGTATGGGCAAACAACTTTCTGCCTGTCCGCTCCAGCTCGAAGACTACCAGCAACTCGCACAAGAATTAGACTCGATTATTAACACATTAAAGAAATAAACTATGACAATACAAGAAGCTATTGAAGCCCGTCACAGCGTAAGGGCTTACAAAGACCAGCCTTTGACAGAAGACGTCATCAAAGTGCTGAATGAGAAAATTGCAGAACTCAATAAGCTGGGCAACCTGCACATACAACTGATTCTGAACGAGCCCAAGGCCTTCCAAGGCAAGCTGGCTAAGTATGGTAAGTTCAGCGGAGTGGGCAACTACCTCGTAATGGCCGGAAAGAAGGCTGACGACCTGAATGAACGTGTTGGCTACTACGGCGAGCAACTGGTGCTGCTGGCCCAGACGTTGGGCCTGAACACCTGCTGGGTAGGACTTAGCTACTCAAAAGTGCCAGGAACCTATGTGCTCGAAGAAGGAGAGAAAATAGCCTGCTATATCGCGCTCGGCTATGGTGAGACTCAGGGTGTAGGCCATAAGGTCAAGACCGTTGAGCAAGTGAGCAATGCCAGCGACGTGACTCCATCGTGGTTCAAGAAGGGTGTCGAAGCAGCCCTGCTGGCACCAACAGCCGTGAACCAGCAGAAGTTTTCGTTTGAGTTGGCTGGAAGAAAAAATGGTCGCCCTCAGGTGATTGCCAAGAAAGGATTCTCAATGATAGGCTATGCTCAATTGGATCTTGGCATTGCCAAGTACCATTTCGAGGTAGGCGCAGGTAAGGAGAACTTCGAGTGGGCATGAAGAAAATAAGAAAGTGGCTGCAATCCCTTTCGTTCAAGACTGGCGTCATCGTCCTGTTGTGTTGCATCCCCTTCTATATCCTGTCATTTGCCCAAATGTTGCTCCCTATCAGTGCAGCTGCAAAAGGCATCCTTTGGACAGTTCTTTTCGGAATGGCGAAGACATGCCAATACGGAGGACTTACCATCCTTGGAGTCGAAGGATATAACCGGTTGAAGAAAAGGGTGCAGGGAAAGAAGGTTGATACAAATCATTAGAATGGAACAAACTAAAATAGACTTAGCAACCTACATGAGCGGCAGCATCAGCCGCATCATGACAAAGGCCTATAAGAACGTATTGTCGAATCCGCGCGAGGCAAAGTTCGCATTCCGCATGCAACAGTTATTCGCAAAATCGGAGAAACGACGCAAAAAGGTACAGGAAAAGGAGAGCATAGATGTTCCCCCCTTCCTCATTAGCAGCATCTCAACAACTTGCAATCTGCATTGCAAAGGCTGTTATGCCCGCAGTAATGGTATTGCTAACGACCAAGAAACCGAACGTAGGGGTACGATGACGCCCCAGCAGTGGCAGCAAATCTTCACCGAAGCTGCCGATATGGGCATCAACTTCTCGCTCTTGGCAGGTGGTGAGCCCATGATGCGTAAGGATATTCTGGAGGCAGTGGCAGAGGTAAAGGATATGATTTTCCCCATTTTCACCAACGGCACACTCATCGGCCCGTCATATATTGAATTCCTTCGCAAGCACCTGAATATGGTGCCCATCATCAGCATTGAGGGAACAGCTATGGGAACCGACGAACGACGTGGACAGGGCGTGTTTAAACGTGCCATGCAGTCGATGGAACTGTTGAAACAGGAAGACCTGTTCTTCGGCACAAGCATCACAGTAACCACTGAGAACTATCAGATGGTAACCTCGTCTGAGTTTATCGACCAGCTGCGCTCTTACGGCTGTAAGATAGTGTTTTACATAGAATATGTACCAACCGAAGCAGGTACAGAGCATCTGGCATTCAGCGATGAACATGTGGCCGAGATGGAACAGGTGCTCGAAACCCGCCGCGAGGAGTACGAGGACATGATCTTCCTATCGTTCCCAGGCGACGAGAAAGCCCTTGGAGGTTGTCTGGCCTCAGGTCGCGGCTTTTTCCATATTGGACCGGATGGCAGCGCAGAGCCATGTCCGTTCTCTCCTTTCAGCGATAGTAATGTGGCCGAGATGGGCGTTCGACAAGCCCTGCAATCGCCACTCTTCCGAAAGATTCGAGCCGCCCGTGCCCTCGGATGGGAGCACACAGGCGGCTGTACACTTTTCGAGCATCGCGAAGAGATAGAGAAGATGATAAATGCATAATCAATACAAAAAAATTAAGAAGCAATGAAAAAACTAATGACTATCTGCCTAATGGCAATTGCAAGTGTGCTGGGTGTTTCAGCACAGAGTATTTATGACATCAAAGTGAAGGACGATGCGGGCAAAGACGTTTCGCTTTCAGACTATAAAGGGAAGGTACTGCTGATAGTTAACACCGCTACCCGTTGTGGATTTACGCCACAATACAAAGAACTGGAGGCACTTTACGAAAAGTACCAAGCTGAGGGATTGGAAATTCTGGACTTCCCTTGTAACCAGTTCGGACAACAGGCTCCTGGCACGATTCAGGAGATTCACCAGTTCTGCACAGCCAACTTTGATATCCAGTTCCCGCAGTTCGACAAGATTGAGGTGAACGGAGCCAATGAGCACCCGCTATACACCTACCTGAAAGCACAGAAAGGTTTCTCGGGTTTCGATACCAACGACCAAAGAGGTAAAATGATGGACGGAATGCTCCGCAAGCAGGATGCCGACTATGACAAGAAGTCAGACATCAAGTGGAACTTCACCAAGTTCCTTGTTGCTCGTGATGGTCGTGTCGTGAAACGCTATGAGCCGACGGACAAAATTAGCGACATCGAGGCAGATCTTTGTATGGAAATGAATCCCGTGCTGAGCACCATTATGGCTCGTCGTAGTGTCCGCAAATATCTCGACAAGCCAGTAGAACATGAGAAATTAGAGATAATTGTACGTGCTGGTATCAACGCCCCAAGCGGCATGAACCGTCAGCCATGGATTGTCCGCGTGGTGGAAGACCAGAAACTGATAGCCGATGTGAATGAAGTATTCAAGAAAGCTAATCCAGAGCAAGTGAATCGCGACAAGAATTTCAAGAATATGTTTCGCAATGCGCCTAACCTTATCTGTGTCTGCACACCAACTAACGGCGGTGATCTCGATGCTGGCCTATTGGGTGAGAACATGATGCTGGCAGCACAGTCATTGGGACTCGGCACTTGTTGTCTCGGTGGCCCTGTCCGTTTCCTGAATACAAATGCCGATGCCAAGTTCTTCCTCGACCGTCTCGACATTCCTGAAGGCTACAAGCTGAACTACATCCTTGCCATCGGCTATCCCGACGAGCAGCCCGAAGCCAAACCCCGAGATGCATCTAAAGTAAAGTTTATACAATAGTGAAGTAGCAATTACGGAACAATTAAATATCCAAGGGGAATCGCAAATTGCGGTTCCCGTCTTCAAACATTTCGACTAAATGGTAGGTAATGTCGGCGACGGATTCGTTGGAGAGCGATGTAAAATCCTATAAATAATCATAAGAATTTGTCTCGTTTCACAATGAAATGGGACTTTTTTTCGTATCTTTGCCAAAAGTTTTATCTAAACAGGTCTTGGTAGAGACCAGAGCTGAGACTCGAAACACTCCATCGACATTATGAAGAAAGTATTTTTATTGATGGCAGTCATAGTTTTGAGCTTTGCTGCTTGTGCCCAAGGACAGAAGAAGACGGGCAATCAGAGAGGACCAGGTCAGGGTGGTGGTATGATGATGGCAAACAAGGATGCTGATTCTGTGTTTGTGGCCTTGAAGAACGAAACGCTTGGAAAGTTCAAGCAACTGACCTTCGAGGATGCTGAGACGGGTAAGACAATGGCATACAATCTGTTTGTTCCTAAAGATTATGATGGCACTAAGAGCTATCCGTTGGTGCTCTTTATGGCTGATGCCAGCACGGTGGGTACGGATGCCACCAGGCCATTGACTCAGGGCTATGGTGCCTTGGTATTTGCCTCGGATAGAGACCAGCAGAAACATCCCTCGTTCGTGCTTGTTCCCCAATATACGGAGTGGGCTGTGCAGGATGACTGGAGCACGACGGACGAAGTGGAGATGACCATTCGACTGCTAAAGGCCGTCAGCAAGGAATACAAGGTTGACACAAACCGACTCTATACTACAGGGCAGTCGATGGGAGGAATGATGTCGTTCTACTTCAATATCGCCCATCCCAATCTCTTTGCTGCCTCGCTGTTTGTCAGCAGCCAGTGGGATACGTCGAAAATGAAAGACTTCGGTAAGAAGCACTTCTTCTACATTGTTGCCGGTGGCGATCAGAAAGCATCGGGCGGCATGAAAGACCTGGCAGAAGTCCTGAAGCAGCAGAACGCAAGGGTAGATTCTGCCTCATGGAGTGCCAAACTGCCCCAAGCAGAGCAGGAGCGGCTTGCCAAGGAACTCATAGCCAAAGGCAGCAACATCAATTTCATTACTTGGGAGAAAGGTACGCTACTTCCGGCATCAGGTCAAGGTATGGAGCACATGGCCTCGTTCGACTATGGCTATAAGATTGCCGCCGTCCGCGACTGGTTGTTTGAACAGAGCAAATAAATATGTGTAGATTAAAATATAAAGTAACGACAGTTGACGGCGACCAGCCCTCAAGCCAAACGGCAGGGAGTGGAATCGTGTAACGGGAATCTTGGTCAACGACGAGTCATTAGCCGTAAAAGAAGAATTCCTAAATCGCCACGAGAGTGCTAAATCGATGTATAAGGCCGATGACGAGATGTCGCAACGCTCGTAGGCATTGCCTATGAGCGGAATTTCATTGAATTCAAGTCTGCGACATAGGGCTTCATAACAAAAAAACAGGCAGCACTGAGGCTGCCTTACAAACGGGTTGTGGAACTGCGCTTAGTTGAACCAGAGCTCTCCACCGAGCACCTGAGCGCCTACTATATAGGCTTTATTGCCTACGGCCTGAGTTTTATACTCTTTGTACTGCTGGCCGTAATCAGATTCTTTTATTACCATAGATCTACCCATTTAATATACAATTTCACAATGGCAAAAGTTTCTTCGCACGAGATTTATCGAGTGCAAAGGTACGGCGAAAAACAGAGATGCGAAATACCATCAGCACGGCATTTCGCATCACTTATGTAGGGTATTTCATTTCTTCAAGAACTCGCTGGGCGTTTGTCCGTAGTGTTTCTTGAACATGCGGGTAAAGTGCTGGGGGTATTCAAAGCCGAGGAGGTCGGAAGTTTCGGAGATGGTTTTTCCGTCGTGCAGATAGGCGGTGGCTCGTTGCATCACGAAGTTGCGGATGAGGGCTGTGGCTGTCTCACCTGTAGCTTGACGCACAAGGTCACCGAAGTAGTTGGGTGAAAGGAACAGTTCTTGAGCACAATAGCGGACGGTGGGCAGGCCAAACTTGCGCTGCCGTCCTTCACTGTAATAGCGTTTGAGCAAATCGTCGAAGCGTTTCAGAAGGTCGTTGTCGGCAGTAGCCTCTGACTTAAACTGGCGCTCATAGAATACGGCACAGTATTCCAGAATCAGTTCGAGGTAGGCGATGATGATGCGGCGCAGATGCTCGTTGTCTGGTTTCGAACGCAGTTCATTGCGAATCATCTTGAAGCAGACTTCTATCGTTCGCTGTTCGTCGGGCGTAGGATGCAGCGACTCGCTTTCATAGTAGGAGAAGTAATGGTAGTCGTCTATGCGTCGTCCGAGGTCTGTGCCATGCAGTAGTTCAGGTGAGAACAGCAACACCCAACCCTTGATATGAATCGTCTCACCGTTGTCACTGACACCACCCGTCTGCCCAGGAGCCACGCAAAGCAACGAGCCGGAGCTGTGGCTATAATGTCCCTGCCCGTATGTAATGGTGTAAGGGCTTTCCTGCAACAAGAACACGCCATACACCTGATAGTTGTTCAGCGAATGGCGACAGTTCTCCAACTCGTCGTAGTGGATGACTGAGACGAGTGGGTGCTACTGGCATTGATACTCGCGGAGGTTGGGAACACTCGATGGAGTGAAAAGTGAATAGTGAAAAGTGAAAAATTTGCTACCGCATTGATGAGAATAAGGACAACGATAATTGCAACGATGATTGCGACGATGACGCAGGCTCAGGGCGTGATTGATGTGCACTCGCACATCATCACTCCTGAGTTTGTGTTGCACGATGACACGATGCTCGTTCGCATTGCCGAAATCGAGGTCTATCCTGAGCACCTCGAGGCCTATCTCGCCGCAGCAACAGAGATTCAGCAGAAGAGCCTTGCCGAGGAGCCTGGTGTGCTCTGCCTCTTCCCAAATCAGATGAAGAGTGATTCCACTCAGTTTAGAATCCTCGAAATATACACCTCGCAACAGGCCTACCAGCACCACATCCAGACCGCCCACTTCCAAAAGTACAAGCAGGGCACCCTCCACATGGTGAAGTCACTCAAACTGCAAGACCTCACACCACTCAACCGCGAGACGATGAGTAAGATTTTCAAGAGACTAAAATAAGAAATTAACTGGCGGGGAGGCCAATCGAGGCTTCCCCGCCAGCCTTTTGCCTTAATATTATTAAAAAAGGTGGGGCGAGTTGGTCAATAATTCCAAAAAGTTTCTTATCTTTGCACGCATAATAACAAATAAAACGACAGCGATATGGGCAAACTGATGTTACTTCTCTACTTCATCCTCTCCGTGTTCCCAGCCGACGCGACAGAGAACCGGCGGCACATCCACGTGGTGCGCCGAGGCAGCAAGAAGTCGCATCGCGGCAACACCGTGGCCAAGATATGGATTGAGGAGAACGGGCAGAAGAAGATAGACATCGCATGGTCGGAGCTTACGGCAGACGAGGAGGCCCTCATCATGAAAGCCATCGACGACCACTGGGACGAGCTGAACCGCCTCATTGACGACGTGTTTGCCGGCAAGAAGATACAGATTAAACGCATTAAATAATAGGAGGACAAAGATATGTGCAAATTCAAGGACACCACTTTGGGCATCAAGAAGCTCGACTTCAACGTGAAGCGCGGCGCGATGGCTGCCTATCTGACCGACGGTCGCGAGGTCATCGTACCCGTCTCGATGTTTCCCGACATCAAGCGCCTCAGCCGCAAGCAGCGTGAGGACTGGATGATTATGGACGACCAGTACTTCTCGTTCGAGGCCCTCAGCCGCATTTATTCCGTCAAGGACTTGCTGAGGCTTTAGCAAATAAGTGACTATTATTATCAAACAATCATAAACGAGAAAAATAATGAACAAGAACGCTCGACTTTGCCGCTTTGCTCTGCAAAGAACTATCATCACCGCGCTACTCGTCATCATCACTATCTCCCTTGCCTCTTGCGGCAGCGATGAGCCACAATGGGCTGACCCGGAGGTGCACGAAAAGATGGAGCAACTGCGGGCGCAATACACGCCGTTCATCGTCGGCACTTGGCACTATGAGAAAGTAGGAGATAAGCAAAGGGTATTCGAACTGCTGACGTTCAATGCCGACGGAACGCTTAGCGGACTGCGCAAATGGCAGGCGCGACAAGTCGTAACCATCGACGGGCAGGAGCAGTACACCGACTGGGAGAACCTATCGCAGCCAAATGGTCATTTCAGAGGGACTTGGTCGCTGAAATGGGAACGCAACGAAAAGGATGTGGGCGAAAATCGATTGTTACTATATGGCGAATACGATGAAACAGATATTATTACCTATCTGCCTTATAGCACACGTGCCCTTTTCGGCTATGCCGATTCAACCACTCTGCGCTTTGCCGGCCTTTGGCAGGACAGCGACGGTTGGACGAGTTACGAGCGTGGCGAGGCAATACCGAGTTTCTGATGCCGGAGTAAGCAATTAAAAAAGAATTTGTAAAAATGGTTGGTTAATCCGTAATTCGGTTAACCAACCATTTGTTTTTTCTTCGTACCTTTGCGGTGTTAAAACGTGGCAAACTTATCACAATCGAATATGGAATACGTAAAACTTGGAAACTCAGACCTCAACGTGTCGCGCATCTGCCTCGGCTGCATGGGCTTCGGCGATGCGAGTATCGGACAGCACTCGTGGACGATCGGCGAGGAGCCGACACGGGAAATAATCCGTCGGTCACTCGACCTCGGCGTTAACTTCTTCGACCCGGCCATTGCCTATCAGTTGGGCACGTCGGAGCAGTTCGTAGGCAGGGCGCTGAAGGACATGGGCCGCCGCGAGAACGTGGTGGTGGCCACGAAGTTCTTTGCAAACAAAGCGGCAAAGCCGAGCGCCTGCCTCGCACGGAGGAGGAAATCGCGAACGGCATAGATGGCAGGCAGCATGTGCTGAACAACATCGACAGCAGCCTGCAGCACCTCGGCATGGACTATGTCGATTTGTACATCTACCACATCTGGGACTACAAGACACCAGCAGAGTAGATTCTGGAGGGCATGAACGAGGCCGTCCGTGCAGGCAAGGCGCGGTATATCGGCATCGCCAATGCCTACGCCTATCAGGTGGCGAAGATGAATGCGCTGGCTGAGCAACGCGGCTGGGCGAGACTTCAAAGCGACAGGCCGAGGACTCGTTTATGCACTTCAAGTATGATGCTACCGCCGAGCAGGACAACCGCATTGTGGAGCGCGTCGTTGAACTGGCCAACCGCTATGGTGTGGAGATGACTCAGATTTCCCTTGCCTGGTTGCTGACAAAAGTAGAATCTCCCATCGTCGGAGCCACCAAGCTGCACCACATCGAAGAAGCCGTCAAGTCGCTCGATGTCCGCCTGACAGCTGATGACATCCGCTATCTGGAAAAAGCCTCTATTGATGTTGAAGTAATGTAATTCAACTGTACTTTTCAACTAAATTGCAGAAGAACCTTTATTGTCGGGACAATTCTTTAAGTATTTGTCTCGACAAATAACTTGCAAAAAATTTTGTAGTATTCAAATTATTGTGTACTTTTGCAGCCGATAATCATAATTCTATCACAAAAAATAATTAATTGTAGCAAGAAGAATGAACGAAAAGACAAAGAATCCAGTCCGATGTTGAGTGGTTCAATGACGAAGTAAACACTAAGTCTGTGAATCGACGGGAAGATTGTATTTTGTCGTTCGTTGCGTTCTTTGACATATTGCTACAAGTGTCGAGGGCCTTGTGATAGGGTAATCTCCCAAAAACACCCTAATGATGCTACAGGTTGGTGAATTGTCACCTACCTATTCCCTCTTGTTCCCTAACTTTAGGGCTATACATTAATATATATCCGTGACAGAATTATGATGATTATGACAAATTCAAATAGACTTATCACCGATTTTAAGAATCAGGCGAAAGATACTATCTGGAAACATTTGGACGCGATGGCAGCTAATTATGCTGTATTCTCTACCCACCTGAATGGTTTATCTCCTTTCCTTACTGACTACGATGTATATCTGTATTGCAACGATACCAACGTAGTCATATTGTGCCTCGACTGCTGTGGAACTGGCGCAGAACAGATTTATGAAGAATCAGAATCACTTAGTCCCATGCTCTTAGCAGATGGCTGTGAACCTCGCGTAAGTGTCGTTTATAAAATGTCTGAATCTGTACGCCAGGCAAAGGAACTACTCCAAAACTCCGCACTAGAGATTAATGTCTATGGTGTACTGCTTACAGAGGCAGAAATTCTCAATTCTTACGAGTTGTATAGAATGTGGGACGCGAATAATCTCATGGTAATTGATGAACTTAGACGACTGAAATACAGGCGAATTAAGACCAATAACGATTATGATTTGGCTTGTGCTTATTATATGAGAATTATTTCGGATATTTCTTTCAGTCAAGAAAACATTTGCTCGTCAAAGCCTCACGAATCTCCTATGGCTGGCTCCTCAGATTCAGAAAACGATGAATTCGAGAAGCTGCTCAATGACTTCATCAATAGAGAATACGATGAAACGCTTGGCAAAGAACCAAATGATGAACAATCAGAGGAAGACTTGGATGAAAGTGAAGAAGAATGGGAGTCTGACGCAGAGGAAGAGGATAACTCAATCACAGATGATGAACCTTTCCCTAATGGTGAGATTGAGCAGAACAATAACATCAGTGTCAAGGTTGAGATCCTGAGTCCCATCCCTAATCCACGAGAAGAGCTTGACAAGCTGGTGGGATGTGCCGACATCAAACAACGCATGGATGAACTGGTCGCTTTGACCAGCTACAACAAGATGATGCATGAGCTGTTTCCTAACAGCAAACAGCATGCAGTTTCCTTGCACAGCATCTTTCTTGGTCGTCCTGGTACGGGTAAGACGACGGTATGCAAAATCTTCGGTTCGCTGCTCCGCCAGGCAGGTGCCTTGTCGAAAGGTCATGTCGTGGTCTGCGATCGTGGGACCTTCATCGGAACCCTTTGGGGAGATGAGGAACGGTCCATGCGACAGGTACTGGAACTGGCCAAAGGCGGTGTACTGATGATTGACGAAGCCTATCTGCTCAACGGCAAACACGATAACGACCCAGGCAAACTGGTGATTCAGCTGCTGATGAATATCCTGGCCGATGAGTCGCAGCGCGACATTGCCGTGGTGCTTTGTGGCTACAAAGAGCCGATGATGAAACTGCTGGACAGCAACCCCGGCCTGCAGTCACGTTTCCCTAACAAGTTTGAGTTTACGGATTTCACAATCGATGAATTACTGGAAATAACCCGTTGTCGTGTGAAAGACTATGACTACAAGTTTACTACTCAGGCATGGGAAAAGTACAGTAACATGTTGGCACAAGCCTATCAGATGCGCAATCCGGAAACGTGGGGCAATGCTCGTTTCATTGCCAACCAGTTGGAGCGCATCTATATCCAACATGCCACCCGCTGTATCAAGCATCAGCCAAAAGACAAGCAAGATTTGCTGATGCTTACGCCTGAAGACATCTTACCAATTGAGATGCCTCGTCAGAAAACAAAAATCGGATTTTAGAACGACCTTTTTATGAGAAGAAGAATTCCTTATCGGGTATGCAGATGCTTACCCAATGGTGTTGTGACCCATCTTGAAGCCCGACTGCTCAAAGACCTGGTGAATTGCGAGATACATCCCATCCGATGTGCAGCAAGTTGCAAGCGGAAATTTCAGAAAGCGATGTATCTCGGTGATCTGTGTGCAGAAACAGGCCATTTCGGATGGGCCAGAAAGATATGGCTTTTCGCCTCTGGGCTTATCGAGGAGAAGGACTACGATGATTGGCGCTATGTCTGCTTCGACAACAACCGCGTACGTCTGAGGGATGTCATTTCAGAGACTGAGTGCGAACTCTTAGACCGCAGGTGCAGTCAGCTTTGGCGAGCACTCGGGTATCCTGAATATGACTGGTGGGATGACAGAATAGAATATCTGACAAGCCAATATTTCGGCACCACATATTACTATTTGTACGCTGAAAGATTCAGCTGTTACTACGATGAACCGATAGGAAAGTGGGAGGATGATATGGAAAAAGCAGAAGCTGAACAGGATACCCAACAGATATTCCGAGACGGACAGGGTGACAATCTCCCTCCCTGCTCACAAAACTTTACCGAATATTGGCACGACGGACCTCACATAGAGGACTACTCATGGCTTACTTACAAGCATGGTCAGCAGTACATATACTGCTGACCATGCTTATGCTCGGCTTTCTTGCGTCCCTGCGTAGCAAGCAACCAGAGGTCGAGCGGCAGCTTGACTAGTCCAAGAACTCCAGTTCCAACTCGACCCAAGCTCCCTGGCGAGAGGTTAGTCCCCTGTTTGTCGTGGGGCTTCCTGAATTTGAAACACCCAAGCCCAACAAGCGGATGGGGTGGGAGTGGAAATCCACGCTATGCATCAGCTGCTTCGCCAAAGGAAGAATCTCGTCCTTTGTTCGCAAGATGTGGTCAACGGTGATGCTACGGGTAATCTGCTGGAAGCCAGCTTCCGTCTGTTCACGCTTATGCGCAAACTTGACTTTCAACGTCAGTGTGCGCCCCTCGAAGTCGTTCTTCTCGATGCGCCTGACCAGTTCCAATACCGTATGATAGAGGTTAATGGTGACGGCAGCATTCTCGCTGATGTCCGACTCAAACGTCTGTTCGCAGCTGACGGACTTACGCTCCCACTCGGAGATAACGGGTCGGTTATCAATCCCTCGCGAGAAGTCAAAGAACACCTGCCCCATCTTGCCAAACTCCTGCATCAGCCGAGTATGCGACATGTTCCTCAGATCCAGCCCCGTGAATACGCCCATCCGATGCATCTTCTCTGCCGTCTTCTGACCGACGCCCCAGATTTTCTCCACCTTCAGCTGGGCGATGAAGTCCAATGCCCTGTCAGGATGAATCACCGTCAGGCCATCCGGTTTTCGCCAGTCGGAGGCAATCTTTGCCAGGAACTTGCAATAACTGACACCTGCCGATGCCGTCAATCCTGTAGTCTCACGGATACGTTGTTTGATTTCACGGGCTATGTCAACACCCAGTTCAACACCTTTCTTATTCTCCGTTACGTCAAGGAATGCTTCATCGAGTGAGATGGGTTCAATCAGGTCAGTATAGTCGTGAAAAATCTCGTGCAACTGAGCCGACACCTCCTTATACCGCTGGAAGTGCGGTTCCACGATAATCAGTTGCGGACACAGACGCTTGGCCACCTGAATGGACTGCGCCGAATGCACACCGAACCGTCGGGCCTCGTAGCTGGCTGTAGATACCACGCCACGTTCGGCATCATGGCCAACCGCTATCGGCTTGCCCTTCAGTTCTGGATTGTCACGCTGCTCCACAGCGGCAAAGAACTGGTCCATGTCCACATGAATGATTTTCACCTATCTGCTATTATTTCTCAAATAATGGCACAAAGGTACGAATAAGCGAGGAAAAGCCAAAAGAAATTTGGCGCTTGTTGCAACTATCCTTACCTTTTTGTGTTAAATTGTAGTTAAAATCATGGTTGCAGCTTTGGCGGTACGCTGATTCATGGTGGCAGTTTTTAGTATCCGCACCAGCGAGGACGCTGTAAAAGCTAAGATTGTTGCGATGCTATTTGTAGTCTTTAGCCTTGCTATCAAGTTCCGACAGCCGGTCAAGGGCTGCATTCAACGTATCATCGCGCTTGGCAAAGTGGAAACGGATAAGGTGGTGTACATTCTCTTTGAAGAAGCAACTGCCAGGAACGGCACCCACTCCGACATGCTCTGCCAGCCACTCGCAGAAATGGAGGTCATCCTTCACGCCATACTTAGAGACGTCGAGCAACACATAGTAGGCTCCCTGTGGGTCTGTAAAGCTCAGGCCGAATTGCTTCAAGCTGTCGCAGAACAGCTGTTTCATGTGAGTATAGTGCGCCTGAAGCTCGGTATAATAGCTGTCAGGGAAGCAGAGACCGACGGTAGCAGCCTCCATCAAAGGCGCAGCAGCACCAACGGTCAGAAAGTCGTGTACCTTTTTTACCCGCTCGATGATTCTTTCTGGAGCAATGACATAGCCCAGACGCCAACCGGTGATGCTATAGGTTTTAGATAGTGAACTGCAGGAGATCGTGCGCTCCCACATACCTGGCAGCGTGGAGATATAGACGTGCTGGTGTGGTGTATAGACGATATGCTCATAGACTTCATCCGTAATCACATAGCCGTCATACTTGATGACGATATCTGCTATTGTCTGTAGTTCCTCGCGTGTAAACACTTTGCCGCATGGGTTCGAAGGATTGCAGAGAACCAAAGCCTTTGCTCCATTCTTAAAAGCATCCTCAAGCAGGTTGGCGTCGAATGAAAAGGCTGCGATTGAGCGAGAGGAGACTGAAGCTGGCTTCGAGTCTTCCGAGCATGAGCAGGCTCGGCTGTAAGCCGAGGTTGGTGGTACAAGCGGGATATAGACAGGTTCTGCTCCCGTCAGGATAGTGTCGGCGGTATAGTTCTCATAGAACGGCGAGAAAATAGCCACCTTGTCGCCAGGATTCACAACGGTCATCATAGCAGCCATCATCGCCTCCGTGCTGCCACAAGTCACCACGATGTTCTTATCGGCATCGATGGGCAATCCCGTAAAGTGGCTATGCTTCCTGGCCAGCGCCACACGGAAGTTCTGCGCGCCCCAGGTGATGGCATACTGGTGTGGGCCTGACGAGGCAATCTCTGCCAAACGATTAGTAATCTCCTTTGGCGGGTCGAAGTCAGGGAATCCCTGTGAGAGGTTGATGGCTCCGTACTTATTGGATATGCGGG
>CAMHNI010000065.1 GCA_946186505.1 uncultured Prevotellaceae bacterium
TGCGGTTTTATTTTGCAGCATTAACAAGCCGTTTCTCTAACTCGTATGCCCGCTCTAAATCCTTGGGGAATTGCGTGTCGCGCATCTCTTCCTTATGCCGGGCATCTATCATCTTAGCGTCGTAGCGGTTGTAGTCATTGAGGTGTTATGTTGTGCACAACATAAATTTGACTGCGCAAAGTTACACATAAATCACAGACTATCCAAAAATGCCATTAGGCTTTTGTCATCTCTCCAATGCTTTTTGGATTTTTTAGCCTTCATCTCACAATTCAGCAAGGCTTTGGCCTTCATTTCCAAATTCACCTCAGCATAGATGTTCGTTGTCTCCACAGACACGTGCCCCAACCATGCCCTGATGGTATTGATATCTACGCCAGCTTGCAGCAGATGGGTAGCAGTGGTGTGGCGGATGGTGTGCGGCGCCACTTGATATTACCATCATTCATAAAACGATAGAACATGTCCTTCTCACAACAGAACAGGCGGCTTAATGAAGAGCCCGAGTATCGGTATGCATTCCTGACGACAAAAAACGGGAACAGCACCAGAAGATTCAGGACCTGCACGTTTGTAAACTTGCAGTTCTCCTTCTTCTCAGTCCCTATCTGGTCAGGTCGTATGTTTATGCACTCCATCACTCTCATAATCGCATTAATTGCACGGTTATTCTCATTTTCTGAGAAAAAGCTTCTCAAATCTGAAATAATTGTTGTACCTTTGCTCACGGCTTCTAAGTTTGAACTTTATTTTTTGGCGATTATAAAGGTACTCATTTTCAGTGAGTTGAGCAAACTTCGAAGCTATTTTTATTCCTATTTTATGTTAAATTATGCAGGTGTGCCATTACCTGCGAAACTTTAGTAATTAACAGGCTCCAATAGGGGTTCAATTTAACCATCTTCTTGGGCTATTTATCATAACATGGATTATATTCATAACACCCTGATACTCAGGTAGTTAAGATACGAGAACAAGGATTATGATAAGTAGAGCCTACAGAACCATCATATATCTGCGCTCCAGAGGTCATTCTGAAACGCAGAAATTTTCGAGATCGTCGAGGGCTTGCTGAAGTTTGGTTCTGGCTTCGTCAATCACATTGTTCATATCCTGACGAACCATTTTGCACTTACCACGGATGATAACATCATGTTGCTTGTTGTCGGTACACAAGCTGCGCTCATCGGTGATATCATACGTATCGCCTGGCTGCAGGAGGAAATTGAGATTGAGCTTTCCACGGAAGAAACAGAGAACATCGAGCAAGACAGAGGCATAGACCATGCCACCATTTTCAAACTTCGACAGAATGGCCTGATTCAAGTCCAGGGCCTGAGCTAAGTCTTTCTGTGTAATACCTAACTCCTGACGGATGAGTTTCAGCCGTGGCCCGAGTTCTGCTACTGTTATATGACCTTCCTTCATAAACGTTGACTTTATATCGTTAGCTCGCCGCACCAAGGCAAAGCTGGTCTTTAGTTAGAAAGCGTGGTGCCAGACCTTCGAAAAAACGGAGGCTTCGGCAAGCCGATCATCTTCTCAAGAATGACACACACGCCTGAGGATATGTGATTCCATAAGGACACAATTATCCCATTGGCGCGTCTTCCTTCATCTGATGATCTTTTGGGGAATTTTGCCGAATTTCCGTTTAGAATCCAGAATGCGCTTTGCAAGGTTAAATTATTCCACTTTCGTGAATTTTTCGCCTATGCGGTTGCAAAGATACTGCGAAATTTTCATTTAAACAAAACTTCTGCTCACTTTTTTAGAATTTTTTTGCCCGAAGAGTCGGCTTGCACCTCTTTGATGATGTCGATAAGCTGGGACTGAAGTTCCTGCATGAACTTATCAAGGCTGTAATGGCCTCGCTCAATCTCACGGAGCTTCTTCTCCCAAACCCCAGTCAATTCAGGGCTTTTCAGCATCTGGGCATTGATGACATCAATCAGTTCACGACCTGCCTCACAGGAAATGAGTGCCTTTTTATCACGTCGGATATAGCCTCGTTTGAGCAGCGTCTCGATGATGCCCGCACGACTGGACGGACGGCCAATGCCGTTTTCCTTCATCGCCTCGCGCAAGGCTTCGTCGTTGACCAGCTTTCCCGCTGTCTCCATCGCCTGCAACAGTGAGGCCTCTGTATAGCGCTTTGGCGGTGTGGTGGTCTTCTGTTGGAGCGTGGGCTGATGGGCACCCGACTCCCCTACCCTGAATGTTGGCAATGATGCCTCTTCTGGAGAGTCATCTTCATCGTCACGCTGGACGTTGGCATAAACCCCTCGCCAGCCCTGGTTCAGGATGGTACGGCCTGTGGCCTTATACTCTATCGGACCTGTGGTGGCCAACACAGTTGTCTGGGCATACTCGCAGTTGGGATAGAACACAGCACAGAAGCGACGCACAATGAGTTCATAAACCTTGCGCTCGAAGTCGTTGATACTGTTCAACGCACGAGTATCGCCCGTAGGAATGATAGCATGGTGGTCGGTGACCTTCGAGTTGTCGAAGACGCGCTTGCTTTTCGGCAGCTGCTGCCCCACAAGCGGACGCGCTGCATCATAGACCTTGGAAAGGTTCTGGATGATGCCAGGACACTTGGCGTAGATATCGTCGGTCAGGAACTTGGTATCGACACGCGGATAGGTGGTCAGACGCTTCTCATACAAGGACTGGATATTGCGCAGTGTCGTTTCGGCAGAGTAGCCGAACTTACGGTTACAGTCCACCTGCAACGAGGTGAGGTCGTAGAGTTGTGGCGGTTGTTCGCTGCCACGCTTCTGCTGCACATCCTGAATGGTCAACGGGTACTGCTTGGACTGCGCCAGAACGAGACTGCCCACCTGGTCGGTATCGAAGCGCACATGACTGCTACAGGTGAACGGTATGCCACGGTAAAGGGTTGTCAGCAACCAATAGGGTTTTGACTTGAAATTCTCAATCTCCTTGTCACGAGCCACAATCATGGCCAAGGTAGGTGTCTGAACACGCCCGATACTGAGCACCTGTTTGAAGCCGCCATACTTCAATGTGAACAGTCGGGTGGCATTCATTCCCAAGAGCCAGTCGCCCTCGGCACGGGCTAGTCCGGCCTGATAGAGCGGATCGTAGTCGGATTGTGGTTTCAAGTGCTGGAACCCCTGCCGGATGGCTTCGTCGGTCAGTGAGGAAATCCAGAGGCGTTTGACGGGGCATTTCACGCCCGCCAGTTCCATGACCCAGCGCTGGATGAGTTCACCCTCCTGACCCGCATCGCCGCAGTTGATAATCTCGGAGGCATGCTTATACAGGTCCTTGACGATTTTGAACTGTTTTTTCACGCCAGGATTGGCAATCACCTCGACGCGATAGGTCGGGGGAATCATCGGGAGAACCGACAGATCCCAGCGCTTCCACTGAGGATAATAGCCGTCGGGAGGCAACAGTTCACACAAGTGGCCAAAGGTCCACGTTACCTGATAGCCATTACCTTCGTAATAGCCATCCTTCTTCACTCTCGCGCCCAGAATATTCGCAATTGACTGGGCTACACTCGGTTTTTCTGCTATACAAACTATCATAATTCTGAAAATTTTGGCTGCAAAGGAACGGAAAAACGCAGAAGGAGCAGGCACAGTGAAATTCTTTTCCGGTTTTTAACGCTGACACAGAATGTGGGCAGAAGTGCGGGTTTTAGGGCTGAAAGTCGTGAAATGGTTAATAACCAGAATGAAGTGTTAAGCGGGAACGGGTTGTGTGGGGTTTGTCGTAGTTTTGCAGCCCGAAAACAACAACGAAATCGAAACAGGTATGAAACAGCGTATTCTACACAACACACGACACCTTATTATTATAAGTTCAGTCGTCATGGCAGCAGCCTTCACAGGTTGCAGCCACAACAAACATCCCTTCGTGTTCCACACGCCGCAGGAGGCCGTCGTGGCCTGCCATGAGGAGTTGGCGAAGGTGAAATTGATGAACAGTGCCACCATCGACGAGCTGGCACAAGTGATTAACACCTGGATGGAGCTGCAGGACTCCACGATGAGCCTGATGATGCGGGATTCGACAATGACCGTCCACAACGACCTCGCCAACGACTTCTTTGCCGTGGCCGACAGCTTCAGGATGGAGATTACCGACCTGGCACTGGCCCAGAAGCGCTCGATGGGCGACGTGATGAAACTGAAGGTGGCCACGTCGAGCAACCGTAAGGCGGCTCTGGCATCGGAGGAATTCAAGTCGGTGAGACAATACTATATGGACTTCAACCGAAGGATTATCCAGAGTGCAGAGAACTGCAAGAACGACATCAATGCCAAGAAGCCGTTGACGGCAAAGCAGGGAGCCAACTACCGATGGTTGCTCATCCAGCCGTTCCTGGCACTGGACAACTACGCCACGGCAGCATTGACTGAACAGCAGATCCAGACGCTCACCCAGCTGGCCGAAGAACTGCCCAGACTCCTCGCCTACGTGGACGGTAAGGACTATGACCGTTCGCCCAAGGAAGAAACTGAAAAACTCTCCACTGTGTTGAGCGAGTATTTCCTGAAGTCGTACCTCAAATCCATCCTCTGACATGGACGCTATGGATAAGACCATCCGCATGGCCGGTGACCTGATTGCCGAGAACTTCGACAGGTTCAGTGAGGAGATTGGCAATACCGCCCTGTTTACGAACGAGCAGGTGACACTGCAGCGCAGTGAAAAGACGGGTATGGCCACCTTCCATCTGAAGAAACAGATGATGATGGAGGACTTCATCGATGAGCTGGCCAAGTACCTGGCAGTGGAGGTGCTCTGCGCCTACTGTCAGAACGGTGGACAGGACTACAAGGCCATCGCCTACAGCAAACCCTATCAGGAAGAGATGTATGTCATCGTGATGGAGTCGAACCAGCACGGACTGCTGGATGACATCAGCGTCGTGTTCTTCGAGTCGATGGATGCCATGCTGGAGATGTTGGAGAAGCAGCTCCACCAGCTGAAAGGCAAGGGTGTCGAGGTGCTCGAAGAGCAGCGCGAAAAGGTGTTTTACGAAAACTTTATCTAAATAGACAAGACAAATATGATAGACGCAAAACTAATCATTGTATTTCTGCTTTCAGCAGTACCCTTTATGATTGCTTCGTTCTGGCGGTGCAAGAGACTGCGCCGGTTCTATGAAGGGATGAAGCGCAGCGACAACTTCCGCAAGTTCTTCACGCTGATGATGCTGATGGGAATGATTCTCATCCAGTTCGTGGATTTCCACGCATCGACGGAGATTGCAAGGATGATTCAGGACAGCAGTGTGACCAGCACTGAGGCCGCCAAGATGATTGCCATCTATGCGCCCCTGATGACAAGACCGTATGCCACACTGTTGGCAGCAGCTATCAGCCTGTCGTTCTTCTCTTACAGATGGGCCGACTACGTGCTGACCATTCTGCACGACTATCCGAAACTCTTTCTCGTGGTGGCTGTGGTATCGATGGCCATTCCGATGGTTTCGGTCCGCTACCTGATTGTAACGGAAATCATGTATATCATCCTCATTGCCGCTTATCTGTACCCAGACAAGAACGGCAACCAGACTCCGCGCCAAAGGCTACAATGGCCACTGCGGAATCTGTTGGGGAATAAACGAACATCAACCAATACGAGCGTATGAACACAATAGAACAATACAACAGTGACAAGACGCAGCTGAAGATTGTGACGGACACCCGTCTCTGGAATCTCCTGCTGCAGGGCATGAAGAAGTCGGAGAAGCTGACCAAAGTGGAAGCTTTCAACGACCTGATAGAACGTCAGCGTATCGCGCTGCTGACAAGTGATGACGAGTACATGAAAGGCAACGTGCTGGAGTTCTCCAAAGCCTGGGGCTGGGACAGAGAGACTGTCAACCGGTTCCTTGAACGACTTCAGGAACTGGACATCGTGACCATCAGCATGGCCGGTAACCGAAAGGCGATTAAGTTGAACTACATCATTTGAAACCCCAACGGGGGAAGGGTGAACACCATAGCGCTTGCGCGTATTGCGGCCCCAATGCCGCAATAGTGGTAGCCTAATCCCACCTTTGCATCGGAATGCCGCAGGTGAGAGGCCACACTTTAAAAATGAGCAAGCTCAGTGGCCGGAATTAGGCTCAGGGTTTCACCCTAAGAACCCCATTAACACAATAATCGAATATGGCAAAAGAACAAAAACAGGTCTGTGACCTGAAATCAGGCAAAAGAATGACTGTCGCACAGAGCAACGAGCATCTGCGCGTAGGCGAATCATCGGCATGGAATGCCAAAAGAGCAGGTAATCTTGACCTCACAAGGTCACATTTGAACTTTGAAGTAGGAAAAGGAGGCGTTATCCTGGAGGTGGATAAGAAGACATCCATTCCACAGCGCATCAAGTCCATCCTTGCAGAACGAGGCATCAAAGACCCCAATGCAGGTTTATCAGACGAAGCGCTGGAGAAGCCAAGAGTCGGGGTACGAACCCATGCAAACATTATCCTGAATGGCTCAACTGAGACCATGAGGAAACTTGCTTTCGGCAATCAGGATGTGAAGTATGAAAAAGATGCAGATAATTCACATGTCACTCGATGCAAGGACATCGAAACATGGGCAGTGGATATGTACAACTTCATAGCGAAAAAGTATGGTGAGGAAAACATTGCTGCATTTGTGGTGCATTTGGACGAGTCAAACCCACACTGCCATTGCACACTGTTACCCATCACCAAGACCAACAAACTTTCATGGGTAGAGGTCTTCTCCGGGAAAGACAAATATGAATTCGGACAACGGCTGAGACAACTCCATGATGAACTCGCTGAAGTCAATGACAAGTGGGGACTAAAACGCGGGGATAGTATCTTGGAAACTGGTGCCCAGCATAAGTCGTATCTGCAATGGCTCAAAGAACAGGTGGCTACCAACAAAGAAACCATCAAAGTTCAAGTCCAAACTATACAGGAAAACAAGGAGCAACTCTACTTAATCAATGCCGCAATCAAAAGGGCAGAGACAAAGTTGAAGGGCTTAACAACTATGATTAAGAATCTGGAGACCAAGAAGCAACAGATTGACGACCAGATTATGACCCTCGACAAAGAGTTGGAGAATGGAAAGGCTTCTAACCGCGAAGAGCTGGAGGCGCTCAAGCAGAAACTGAATGCCGAGCGTGAGAAAATTGAAACCAACATCGCTGACAAGAATGAGAAGCTTAATGCGGCTACTTCGGAGTTGCAGGAGTTGGCTCAGCGTAAGGCGAGGTTAAAGGAGAACTATGACGAACTGCAGCGTAAGGTCAACAAGGAACTGCCTACCATTTTCGACAAGGCCACACACGACATGAGCGTTACCCTATGGGAAGAGACGGTTCAGAACTTCAAGAAGGATAAAGCAGACTTCGAGCAGTTCTCCCGTGAGTTGCCGTCCAACCTCAGGGTGAAGTTCGACAGTTTGTTGGAAGATTCGGTTCTCGTTGAAATGGCAGAGCATGGAAACGACATTGCTGCCACTGCAGCAGCCCTCTTCTTAGGATATGTTGACAAGGCTACGGACTTTGCCGAGAGTAACGGAGGTGGCGGTGCCAGTCCTGGAACTGGATGGGGACGCAAGGAGGACGAGGACGAAGAAGCCTATAAGCGTCGCTGTTGCATCATGGGCCGCATGATGATGCGACCTGCGGGACGGAAACTTAAACGATCATAAAAACAGATAAGCACAATGGAACAGAACAAGTTGAAACAGATGAAAGCGAGCGAGGTGCATCGCATCATGGCCACTGTGTTAGCTACGGCTGAGAAAGCAAGTTTCTCACCCTCTGCGGATGTGAACATCCAGGAGGTGGGACAGACAGACCGTTGGAGAATGATGTTCACCAAGAAGAGTACGACTCTCGACGAACTGACCAACCTCCGCAAGGAACTGGGTCAGAACTTCCAGGTGAACGTCGCGCCCAAGGACAAGTCTGTGCTCCAAATCAGCATCGAGGCACCAAGCAGCGACTTTGCAGCTCTCTTACAAAAGAGTTAAAAGCAGAAATGGAATTTCGCGGAGGTACACGTCTTCAGAAGATGTTGTACCTTCGCGTCATCTTAACACAAAAACGAAATCGCAAATGAAGAAAACAGCTATTTTATTCGCAGCCTGTCTCACAGTGGGAACGGCTGCTGCACAGACCCCAGCAGAAGACTGGGGTTCAAACTGGTTCCTCTCGGTGAAGGGAGGTGTGTCGGCCTTTGTGGGGAAACCTGTGGGGCATGGTGATCTGTTCGACCGTACCACGCCGCTGTTGAATGTGTCAGCGGGTAAGTGGTTCACGCCTTACGTCGGTGGCCGTTTGGCTTTTCAGGGTCTGCAGCTGAAGGATGCCAACATGGCAACGTGCAACTACCAGAACCTGCACGTGGACTTCCTCTACAACCTGAATGCGCATAGTGACGGTGTGCAGAAGTGGGACATCATCCCCTATGCCGGTTGCGGACTGATTCACAACAGTCAGAATGGGCAGAAGCCTTTTGCCATCTCGTATGGTCTGATAGGTCGATACAGACTGAATGACCGTCTGCACCTATCGGGAGAAATCGGAGCTACGACGACCTGGCAGAACTTCGACGGGCAGGGAGCATCGAACAAACTCGGTGACCATCTGCTGCAAGCCAGCATCGGTCTGAGCGTCACCATCGGCAAGGTGGGCTGGAAAAAGGGTCGTGTTCATGAAACAGAACAGGACTATCAGAAATGTCAGGCACCAGTTATCGTGATGCAGTCCAGCAAAGCCCACGAGCGTAACAACTACAGCGGACTCAACGCCCTGCGCAAGCGACTCGCCAACAAGGATTGGGACGGCATCAGCGACACCACAACGGTGGACAGTCTGGCTGATTCAACCGCCACAGCTGCCAGCAAGTACCTCCATGTCATCAAGACGGGTAAGAAGTACATCGGTGCTCCTATCTATTTCTTCTTTAAGATTGGCACCCATGAACTGACCGAAAACGCTCAGTTCATCAACATCAAGGAGGTGGCAGAGGTCATCAAGAAGTACGGCCTTCAGGCACGAATCATCGGTGCTGCCGACAGTGAGACGGGTACGCCGGAGATTAACGAGCGCCTGAGCGTGGAGCGAGCCGACTATATCGCGGGACTGCTGAAGGCTCATGGTGTGGACGAGGGGCATATCCAGAAGAAGCACCGAGGAGGTATCGACAGCTACGAGCCGCTGAATGGTAACCGAAACACCTGTGTCGTTCTTTACTTCAAGTAGGCTATGGCAATCAGGAAATACAGTAATCCGCGAGAGCTGGATCTCTCGACGGGGCTTCAGGAGGTCTTGCGCAAGAACGGTATGCAGGCGCATATCAGCATGGCAAAAGACGGTGGTCGTGAACTCATTGTATTGGGTCACGACTCTCCTGTTTTGACCTACAAGCTGAATGAGAAACAGGTAGAGGACCTGATGGGTTGGGGCAGCACCTACGAGAACAAGAAAGCCTACAACACCTTCGCCTCGATTGTGAAGAACGACTTCTATATGCCGCAGAACTTCGTTTCTGCCAGCAATGCCTTCGGTCGTGTGGCCATGGGACTGCACGGCTATCGCATCGGACATGGCGAGTATGGCTATGATGCCAGACCTGCCAGACGGATGCCTTGGTTTGCGCCTTTCAGCCGTCAGGGACGAGGATGGGCTGGCGATTTCGTAGGCTTCGCACCTCGTGGTGATGGATTCCACCTGCGTCGTATCGGTGACCATGCTTATCGCCCGATGGGAGGTGGCCCGATGGTCACGGAACGACCCGACAACCGAGTGAAGCCAGGAGAAATGCTTTCCGGTGGGTATGGGTTCTACTACAAGGGGCAGCAGAAGGAGAATCCCGTCGAAGTGCTCGACAAGATAGCCATTGAACCGAAGATCAAGCCTCTGGAGGCGGCACCCCGTCCACAAGGGCAGGGCATCCCCTACTCTACTGCCATCACCTCGGATGTTTATTTCAGCAATGACAAGTTCCAGGAGGTGTTGAAGTCGCACGGCATCGTCATCGATGCGGATAAAAAGACGCTCACCATCCAATCGAACCTCTCGAAGGTGGATCTCCAGTATGACTTGAAACCAGAGGAAATCCAAAAACTGATGGCCAATAAGGTCAGCGGCAAGGGTGGCGTATCGGTCGATGCCCGACTGGCCATTATCAACGACGTTATCCGTAAGGACTTCGACACGAAGCTCACCAAGGACATGCTGGAGACCAAGGAACTGGTATCGCTCGACCTGAAGCCGGAGGTTCGTCAGGAAGTGGAAGCACCTTTCATCGAACAGGAGCGACGGATTGCCGAACAGCAGCATCTCGCTGAAGCCAGAGCTGAACAGCAAAGGGAGGCAGAGCGCATCGAACGAGACCCGAATGCCATCAATGGCCGAGAGATTCAGGCTATTCTGGGTAAAAAGGGCTGGTTCCAGCCAGTGGCCAATGGACGTGAGATGGTTGTGGGTGAGATTCGAGTGGATAAGACACTTAATGGTAATTATGTGATGGAGGCAGAGGTCAATGGCCGACTCCTCGCCCACTCTATCTCTGCCAAAGACTATCAAAAGTTCCTCGACCTCGACGATGCCCATCGCCTGAAGATGTTCGATAAGGTATTCTCTGAAGTAGAGATTAAGTCGGCACACGGAGAGAGCCTGTATCAAGACGACTTATACCTTGCGCATGACGGGCAAAGCATCGTCCACCAAAGAGAAGTGGACATCCAAAATGCCACTTCCAACAGGGTGAACGGTGCAGCCCTTTTGGAGTTGAATGAGCGCAAGGGTTTCTACCGCGAGAGAGCACATGGCCGTGAGGTGGAGGTGGGAAATATCCAGGTTGACCCGACAGCGAACGGGAAGTATAAGATGACGGCTGTTATCAATGGACAGGCTATCTCGCATGAGATTACCCAGAAGCAGTACGACAAGTTCCTCGCTGTGGATGACTACCACCGTATGCAGCTCTTCTCGAAGATCTTCAATGAGGTGGATATCAAGACAAGACCTGGAGAGGGCCATAATATCGGTGCTGCGCTGTTGGCGGCTTTGGTCGTTGGTGGAGAGGTGATGCGTGACGGATTGTCTGCGCCTCATGAGCCGAGACCTGAGATTTATGAGACTCGTACGGGACCTGTCTATCATAAGGCTGGCGTGGTGAGTCCGGCAGATGTGGCCGCTGCAAACTTCCGCTCAGAGGAAGCTAATCTGGGTATTCCCGGGCCTGATGAAGGTATCAGACGGGGTATGTAGATAATTTATCTTTAATAAATACGATGAATTATTCTTTAATAATTAAGAAGCAATCCGGACTACTGGCTATGGCTGTCCTGATGGGCATGCCTGCCAGTAGTTTGGCACAGGTTGGAGAGGCTAATCCGTTGCAATATGCCGCTATTGCCGAGGGTACATACATGCTGAACAGTGCCATCAACAGTCAGACGAAAGGGATGCAGAAAACGGCTGCATTTCAAGGAACTATCGCGGCTGAGTTCACGAAGATGAAGCAGTGGGAAGGTAAGTATAATGCCTATCTGAAGACAGCTCGCGGTTATGCGGAAGCACTGAAAGCCAGTACGACGCTCTATGCCGATGGCGTTCAGGTCCTACAGCATCTGTATGAGATACAACGAGCCATCAATGCCAATCCCGCGGGTATCGGTGCCACACTGGCCATGAACGACCTCTATCTGGAGACAGCATCGGAGTTTATCAAGACCTACCGACTGTTGAAGGTGTCGGTGGCCAAGGGTGGTACGGATAACATGCTGACGGGTGCAGAACGGACGGAAATGCTCTGGCAACTGTCGGACGAGCTGGCCCGACTGAATGCCAAGCTCCGTACCCTTGCCATCAGTATTGCTTACCATAACTTCACCGATGTGTGGAACCAATATACGGCTGGGATGGTTGACAAGAGCCATGGCGAGATAGCCGCTGATGCCTACGAACGCTGGCGCAGGGCAAGCAACGTGAGTAGAATATTAAGTGAATAGTTATATATATGGTTCTCAGATATTTCATTCTTTTTATTATAGTATTACTTTCAGCCATAAAACCCGCTTTTGCAGGGATAGACCCAGGGCGTGTGGCAGCCATAGAGCTGGCCTCTGACCAGGCCAAAAAGGCGCTCAAGTCGCAAGAGAAGGCACAGCTGCTGATGACCACTGGCCATGCCTGGATCAAGGAGGAGGTGGAAGCAACGACGGACTTCCAGCGTGAGTTCAACGACTACCTGGATAAGTTTCATGACGTGCTGTCTATCGCTGCTGAGATCTATGGCATCTACTATGAGGTGACACAGACCTCGAAGAATGTGAAGGCCTTGGGCGAAGTATTGTCGGACAGTCCGTCGAATGCCTTGGCCGTGGCGTTCTCGACCCGCAGGAATGTGGTTTACCGCAATATTGTGCGCACCACGCTCGATGTCATCATGGATATTCGCAAGGTGTGTTTCGAGAAGAGTAAGATGACGGAAGAAGAGAAAAACAAGGTGATTTCAAGCATCCGTCCCAAGCTACGCACCATCAACAAACAGCTACGCCAGCTCACCCTCACACTCCGTTACACGTCGTTTCTGGACGTATGGAACGAGCTGATGGACCGGGCCTATTACCTGAATCCTGCCACCAAACATGATATCATCACCCGTTGTCGCCGCCAGTGGTGGAACAACGCCAAATCCGTAAGATAATGGAAGAGTCGAAAGAAATACAGAGTATATACAGCATATTCCGAGTCGTTATCTACGTCTCGCTGGTCATTGAGTTTTTCGAGTATGCATGCAACCCGGAGTTGCTCGATTCGTTTGCCGGAGTCCTGACAGACATCCATGAGCGAATGGGACGATGGACGATTTACCATCCGGGGCATCTGGCCTACAGCAAGGTGGCCACATTGTTGCTGGTCATCATCACTTGCATCGGTACACGTAACAAAAAACAGATAGAGTTTGATGCCCGCAAGATGGTGTTTTGGCCTATCTCCATCGGGCTTGTTTTAGTTATAGTATCGGTTTGGCTTTATTATACTAACCTATTGGATTATACGTTATTATGGTTTCCTATAAGTATATGGATTTACATAGGCACTTCCATCGTAGGTACGGTGTGCATCCATGTGGCTCTCGACAACGTATCGAAGTATCTGAAGGAGGGTCTGATGAAGGACCGATTCAACTTCGAGAACGAAAGTTTCGAGCAGAATGAGAAGCGGGTCGACACGAAATATGGGGTGAACATTCCCATGCGCTACTACTATCATGGCAAGTTCCGTCACGGGTGGATTAACATCAACAACCCGTTCCGTGGCACGTTCGTCGTGGGTACGCCAGGATCTGGTAAGACCTTCTCGGTCATCGAGCCGTTCATCCGTCAGCACTCGGCCAAGGGTTTCTCGATGGTGGTTTACGACTATAAGTTCCCTACCCTCGCCCAGAAGCTCTACTATCACTATCGCATCAACAAAGCGAAGGGCAATACGCCTGCAGGGTGTCAGTTCAACATCATCAACTTCGTGAATGTGGAGTATTCGCGACGTGTGAACCCCATCCAGCACAAGTATATCGACTCGCTGGCAGCTGCCCAGGAAACAGCTGAGACGCTGGTGGACTCGCTGAATAAAGGTAAGAACGAGGGTGGCGGTGGCTCAGACCAGTTCTTCAAGACCTCTGCCGTGAACTTCCTCGCTGCCTGTATCTATTTCTTTGTGAACTACAAGCGCCTGCCTTATGACAAGGACGGTCATGAGCTGGTGCCGGAATACACGGAGGACAAAGAGACTCACCACAAGAAGCTTACAGGCCGTGTGTTCGACCATAAGGGAAAAGTGGTGATGCCTGCCTATTGGCTGGGGAAATACAGTGATATGCCGCATGTGCTCTCGTTCCTGAATATCGACTATAAGACCATGTTCGAGATCCTGCAGACAGACCCGGAGATATTCCCGCTGATAGCACCGTTCAAGTCGGCCCTCGACGGTAAGGCCATGGAACAGTTGGAAGGTATGATTGGTACGCTCCGTGTTCAGACCTCGAAGCTGGCCACCAAGGAGGCTTACTGGATATTCCACAAGGATGGCGATGACTTCGACCTGAAGGTGAGCGACCCGAAGAGTCCGTCGTACTTGCTGATTGCCAACGACCCAGAGAAAGAGCAGATTGTGGGAGCCTTGAACGCCATGATCCTGAATCGTCTGGTGACGCGAGTGAACAGCGGACAGGGCAAGAACATTCCCGTTGATATCTGTGTGGACGAGGTGCCGACGCTCTATTTCCACAAGATTGACCGTCTGATTG
>CAMHNI010000066.1 GCA_946186505.1 uncultured Prevotellaceae bacterium
CCGTCCTGATAGCCCTCGATGGTGCCATAAACGGTCTCTACACGGGTGTGCTGTCCTGCCGTGATAGGCTGTGCCTGAATGACTGACACTGCCAGCGGAAGTGACAGCAACATTGCAATCAATCTCTGTTTCATCGTCTTTATTGTTTTCTTTAGATTCGTGATGTCTCTGGCTGGGAGTCTGTCCAAGTATTCAGTCGGTGTCATACCATACTCGTCCTTGAAGCAGTTACGGAAATAGGACAGGTCTTTAAATCCGCTTTCTTCGGCGGCCTCTGATACATTGCGGTATTCGTGAATCATCTGGTGAAGGCTGTGCTGGAGACGTATCTTGAGGATATAGTCGCTGCCGGAGAGGCCTGTCAGGAGCCTGATCTTGTGGTGAATAGTGGCATGGTTCATCTGGAGGCTGTCGGCAATCATCGCCAGTGTGATGACCTGTTTCGAGATATAACGCTCGATATAGGCATTGACATCGGCGAGGAACTGCTGGTCGGCCTGGGTATAGCTGATATGCGTCATTTGATTAATTTATAGGTTTTGGTCTTTCCGCCCGATGTTTTGCGGACTATATTGACACCTTTGCGGGGATGGGAAAGAGGGGTTCCGTCAAGAGTATAGTAGGTGGCAGCGCCATCATGGCTGGACGGCAATGAAATAGCGTCCGTGTCGGCGCTGTCGCCTTTGCGGACGAGTGACACATCATCGATGCGGCACCAGGCGTTGGCAGCACCGTCGGCGAAGAAGCCTACTTCAACCTGTCCGCCAGTGATGGCCACGTCGTTGAGTTCCACCTTCGTCCATGCACTGACAGCTTTGGGCAGGTCGATACGCATGGTGTCGGGGCCTACCTTGGCATACATATACAGCTCGCTGAAGGCCGCGCTGTTCTTGACATAGCACGAGAGGATGTAACTGCCGTCGGGTAAGGGAACGTCTGTGGTAGACTTGATAACCTGACTCACCTGACGACGGAAATCAATTTTGTCAGTGATGTTCAGGCAGAAGTTACCCATCACGGTGGCCCGGTCTTCTTTAGTGTTTCTGGCATTGAGGACTGGAGAATCGGCACCGCCGATTACGACATTGTTTCCACGTTTCACCGATGTAGTCCATCCGCGCAGATAGGCCTGCGAAGGTTTGTTGGCACTGGGAATGTTGACGCGGTCGGCATCGAAACTGAAGTTCTTCACGTAGTTGTTGTCCTTGCCTACCCACCAGCGGCCTGTCGTGGCGTCGAGATGCCACTGCGATAACGAATTGAAATAGGGTTTGCCGCCTACGAAGGTGATGGGACACCACTGATTGAAGCCGTTGCCGTTGCCTGCGAAGCCTGCCCAGCGGTCGCCACAGTAGATGACAGTCTCCTCTTCAGAGCCTCTGACGGTATAGAAAAAACCCGTCTGCGTGACGTGGCCATAGTCGGCGTCGGCACCAGGCATCTTCTGCATGCTGTTGGTGGGGGTATAGGGGCCGTAGATGCTCGAAGCCTCAAGATAATAGACGTTGGAGGCATTCCATCCGTAGAGGTCGCTTGCGCACACGTAATACTTATTCTTGTATTTGAACATACAGTCGCCCTCACGGCCAGAACCCTTATAGATTTCGTGACAGTCCTTCAGTCCAATCTTGCCGTCGGCACAGACACCGATCTCCGACAGATAGATGCGCGAGCGGCCCTTTCCGTAGCTGTAACACAGGTACGACTTGCCCGTGTCGGGGTCAGTAAACACGGTCTGGTCGCCGGTGTTCGGCGTGCCAATCATGCTGGTCATGTCTATCTGGTTGTGCTTGGTGTAGCTGCCGTATGGCGTGTTACAAGTAAACACCCCCACATTGTCATTGAACTGTACCAACAGCGCATACTTCTTGGCTTCCTCAACGTATGCAACCCCGAGACGCCCCACCCAGTAGGCCCAGCCAGCCGACGACGACGTTAAGACATCGCGAACGAAAGTCCAGTTCACCAAGTCGTCACTACGGTAGCAGGTCACGGACAGGAAATGCGTATTGTTGCTGTTGCTGCCACCCAGTGCTTTGGGACAGTAGTCTACGGCCTCCTGGTATTTCACGCCATACCAGTAATAATGCTCCTTGCCCTGGGCATCGGGAAAGCGGAAGATACCGCCGCCTTGGCTGTAAATGAAGGCGCCAGTTTTGGTTCTCCAAAACGTGTCATTGTTTATCACGTTATTTGATTGTGCGAAGCTGCTTACGGCTACGCAGGTCAGTAGTAGTGCAGAGGCTAAAAAATGTTTCATAAGGAGTGGTGTAGTTATTTATAATAGATTTTGCGTCCGTTTCTGATATATACACCTTTGTGGTGCGGCGCGGTGACACGACGACCAGAGAGGTCAACGAGTTTACTATTTGACGATTTACTATTTACGATTTCAGTCACATCGTGTATAGCCGTCACGTCATCGCCAGAGCGATAGCCCCATACGGTGACGCCGGACTTGGCCATTGCAGTAAAAGCGGGCACACGCTTCGTCTGGCTCGGTTCCATGGTCTGCTCCACGATGACACCTTTGTACTGGACACTTGCAATGGTCATCGTAACGTATGACGTCCCGTCAATCAGGCTCCATTTTCCAGTCTTTGCCCCACTGATAGTGCCGTCGGCATGGAGGGTGATTTCGACGGGTGTTACGAGTTCCTTTTTGCGATGGTCGAGTCCATACTTATGGATGAGCAGCTGGTAGGTGCCGGCTATTCTGGAGGTCTCGACCTGCTGAGAGGAGGCGATGTCGGCACTGGTCACCTTCTCGTTAGTATATTCGAAGGGGGCGGCGACGAGCCAGCCATCCGCGTTTTGGAACACTTGATGAACACGCACCTGAAAGAATTCGCCGCCATTCTGGAAGCGGCTGTGATAGACGAGGTATGTACGTCCGTCGGGAGCGGCAATGATGGAGTTATGTCCCTGCGAGCGTTCACCGTCGTTCTTCACCATATCGCCCCAGCTGCCGTATGCGCCGAAGATATTGACGCCACGGGTGTTGCTGCCCGGTCCGAAATTCAGTTCGTAATTGGGCAGAATGGCACTTTTGCCTGATGCGTCAACGTATGGACCGTCCGGCTTCCTCGATCGGAACACGCGCATCTGGTATCCGCCGTTATTAAAGTCGTCAGCCTTGCCTCCGGCTGCCAATCCACCATTGGAGATAAACAGGAAGTAATAGCCGCCAATGTATTCGATATAAGACCCTTCTCCCGAAGCATAGAAGCCTCCCGCAATCTTCTTGCCGAAGTAAGGGTCGCTGGTCACGCCGTCGCTGTTGCCATTGGTGGAGGGATACTTTACATCGTAGTCGCGCAGGCCGGTCTGCTCGTTTAGCTCCAGCATCCAGATGCCGCCGCTCCACGAGCCGTATGACATCCACAGTCTGCCCTCCTCGTCGAAGAACACGCAGGGGTCGATGCAGTGTGGCCAGCGGCGCCCCCAATAGGCGGTATAGCGTGAGGGAATGGTCTTCTGAGTGCCGATGGCCAGCTCGAGATCGGTGTTCTTATAGCCCAGTGAAGCCGGTGCGCCGCTGACGTTGAATCCGCTGACGACGACTGGTCCCTGATAGACGTAGGGACCTGTGATCCTGTCAGCTGTCAGCAGGATGATGCTCGAGTTCCATGTCGGTCCGTTGATGCTCAGGTACATGCACCACTTCTTCATCGTCTCGTTGTAAATGACATCGGGTGCCCACATATTTCCTCCGATACCATAGTTGCCGTATGCTGCCGACCAGTTATGGGCATTGAAATTGGGGAACTCCACCTCAACGCCGTCTTTCACGACGGTCTTCGTAGCACAACTGGTGAAAGCAGCCTCGTTTGTGACACCACCTGAAACGGTGCCGTTGGCGTTCATACGCCCCCATGACCAATTTGTCGAAGCCCAGGACATCAGATCTTTTGACCTTGCTGCGGCGTGATGGGTGCCGAAGATGTAATAGAACTTGGTCGCTGGCTCCCATACAACACTGGGGTCATGGACAGACACACGGTTGAGCTGATAGGCATAGCCATTGAGAACGTACGCCAGAAAGAGTGGAACCAGGAATAAACTTACTTTTTTCATAACCTTACACAAATGATTTGCGGTGCAAAGATACACACTTTGTCACACAAGATGTATCAACATTGTAACAAATGGATGAACAATTGTAACAAAAGGAGCGGAGCAGGCAAAAAGAGCCTGCCCCGCACTCATAACACAGACAAAGTCGCGACTGGTTTACTCAAAGACCAGGTGACTGCCGTCGACGGTGAAGTGGAAGTAGAGGTCGTCGGGGTTGGTGACAGTGTTCAGTCCGATGTAGTCCTGGGTGTAGGTCTGTCCGTCGTTGCCCAACATGACACAACGTACATCGGCGGTGCCGTCGCCGTGGTTGGTGACCGATACGGTGACCATAGCCTCGTCCATAGCGGCGAGCCATGCGGCCCAGTCGGTCTGTCCGCCGCTCGGCGTACACTTGGTGGCGAGTTCGCCGCCTTCCCAGCCGGTGCCCCATCCCCAGTTGTCGGCACGCAGGATGCCATACTCGGTGGAGCCGTCCTCAGAGGTGAGGCATACGACGAAGTTGTTCCAATTGCCGACACTGTTGGTGTAGTTCCTAAACCGACGGGTGACGGTCTTTCCTGCGGGCACCTGGAAGGCGTCGGAGTGGGCGTTCCAGAAGCCGGTGGAGTTGTCCTCGGCACCGAGCACGTCGTCGAAGACGATGTGGCTGCCGTCGACGGTGAAGTGGAAGTAGAAGTCGTCGGGGTTGGTGACGGTGTTCAGTCCGATGTAGTCCTGGGTGTAGGCCTGTCCGTCGGTGCCCAGCATGATGGAGCGCACATCGGCGGTGCCGTCGCCGTTGTTGGTGACCATGACGGTGACCCTGGCGCCGTCCATGGCGGCGAGCCATGCGGCCCAGTCGGTCTGTCCGCCGCTCGGCTGACACTTTGAGCCGAGTTCCTCGCCAGCCCAGGCCGAGCCCCATCCCCAGTTGTCGGCACGCAGGATGCCATACTCGGTGGAGCCGTCGCCAGAAGTGAGACAGACGACGAAGTTGTTCCAGTTGCTGGCGGCCTTGGTGTAGTTGGTGAAGGTGGTGACGAAAGTTTCGCCCGGCTCTACCTTGATAGCCTCGGAATGAACACCCCAGAAGCCGGTGGTGTTGTCCTCGGCGCCAAGTACGGTGTACATTTTGTCGACCACCTCAAACTGTGCCGATGCGATGACGGGGTCGCAGTTCTCGCCCTTGTAGCTCTTGCTGTAGACGGCAACGATGCTCTTGGTGCCGAGGGTGTACATGTCGGGCACGACCTGCATGGTCAGTTCGGCAGCGGACACGGTCTTGGTCACACCCTGCTCGAACTCGACGGTAGCTGTGACGTTGGCAAATGCATCCGCCGCTTCGGTGCCTTGCATCACCTTGCGGGGCATGCCGTTGAGCGTCATCGTGAGGGGGAGCTTGTCCTCGGCCGAGGTGCATCCGCCTATAGGCTCGATGTTGGTGCGCAGGAAACCGATGTACGAACCTTCAGGCACAAGGAAGGCACGGATGTTTGTATTTCCTCCGTCGGCATTGAGGTTGGCGAGGGCCGACTTGTGAGTATAGGTCTTGGTCACCACGCCGTTAGTCATCTTGACGATGAAGTTGTTGGTATCCGAGCGGTCGATGGTAAGCGTGACCTTGCCGCCGAGCTTGTCGACGCCCTCGTCGGTGTCGGTGTCGAATGTAAGGGTGCTCTCCACGTTGTCGCGGTTGATGTAGTCGCCCCATTCAGAGTTGCCGCTGGGCTGGTTGTCGAAGCGGATGGCTCCATACTCCTTGTAGTCGGCAGCACCACGGTCCTCGTCGTTGCAGAGAATGAGGGCGAAGTTCTTGTAGGTGTTCGTGGCGGCAGGGTTGATGTTCAAGTTGAACTCGGCGTTCCATACCTGGCCGTCTGGAATCTGATAATACTTGGAGAAGACGGCCCACCAGCCTGTGCTGTAGTCGGTGGCGCCAATGGTGTATACGTCTTCCATCATGCCCTCCAGTTCCTGGGGCACTTTGGAGGCGGCTACTGAGTCGGCCTTGGCAGAGATCCAGTCGGGAGCATCGACGGAATAGAGGTCGCCTCCCTCGCAGCCTGTGAGCGTGAGAGCTGCAATGATATTGCAGCATAGGAGACAGGCGGATGCTATTTTATTGTGATAATTCATAATTCTGATTCTTTTTATTGTTTGTTCTTTCTGATTAGAGGTTCACCACGGGATGTACCGACCAGCCCTGCTCAGTGAAGAATGCAGAGTTGTTAGTATTGCTATTAGCCGAATTGCCTTTCAGGTTGGGGTTGGCATTGAGCAGCCCCTGATAGATGGGCAGGAATTCATGGCCGACCACGAAAGTATCGTAGGAAGTCTTGTATGGCTTATCCAGTTTCCCGTCGGTCGTCTTCGGTAGTGACTCATAGTCAACGGGAGTCTTGGCCACGCTGGGGTCGTTGCTAAGCAGCACCGTGGAATGAGCCTTGAGCTGCTGCAGGCGGTCGTTGGTGTAGAAGAATCCCCACCGGATGAGGTCGAAGCCACGGCCAAACTCACAGCCGAACTCCTTGGGACGCTCCACGTTGGCAATCTGCTCGAAGAGCTTATCCTTGTCGGTGAAATCACTGGGGTTCAGGTCGGCCAGGTTGGCACGGCGGCGCACCTGGTTGATCCAGTCGATGGCCTGCTGGGTGGGGCCTGACACTTCGTTTTCGCACTCGGCGGCACGTAGCAGCACGTCGCTGTAGCGCATCATGCGCAGATTGATGCCGCAGTGCAGGCCAGTGACCACCGACTCGTAGAGGTTGGTGCGCATATTGGTCCACTTGGCAATGGGCAGTCCGCCGTTGTTGTTATTAGTGATAACGTTCTCCAGAGCGTCCATCTCCTTCTTGAAGCAGACGTTGCCGTTCTCGAAGCCTTCCCAGTCGGCCTCGTATGTGCCGATGGTCCAGTAGAGGCGCGGGTCGAGCTTGCCGTCTGTGGTACGCTCCTGCTTGAACAGCTGATAGAGCCAGGGTGTGGCCGAGAGGTCGGCCCAGCCGCCGAACGAGCCTGGGCAGAAGTTGCTCTCGATGGCATGGGCCTGGGTGGCGTTCGAGCTGGTGTTCACCGGTGTCCATTCCTCGTCGGTGCCCTGTGTGCCGTAATCGAGGAACTGCACCTCGAAGAGGCTTTCGGCATTGTTCTCGTAGGCTGTGCCTTCGCGGAAGTTGTCGCCGTAGTTCTTCATCAGTTCGTAGTGGCCGTAGGTTCCGGCAATGATGGCCTTCAATACGGTGAGAGCCTCGGCGTATTTGTGGTTCATCATCAGCGCCCGTGCATAGTAGCCGGCGGCAGCGCCACAGGTGGCACGACCTTTGGCCCACTCACCTCCGGCATCGCGGCTGGGGAGCAGCGTCATAGCCTCGGCAAAGTCCTTCTCCACCTGCAGGAGCACCTCGCTATAGGAGCTGTTGGCAGCGTAGAGTCCGTCGAGCGAGCCATACTGGCTATAGTCGGTGATGAGGGGCGGAGTCTGATAGTAGCCCGCCAGATTGTAGTAGCTCAGTCCGCGCAGGAACAAGGCCTGACCCTTTACGCGCTTCATGCTTTCGTCGAGCGTGCTGTTGTCGTCGCCAGTGCGCGAGAGAATGAAATTGCAGACGTTGATGGTGTAGTACCACTCGCGCCATACCCACTGCGTCATCTCCTCTGTAGCAGGGGCGTTGAGGTCATCGAAGGGCATATACCACACCTGGCTCGAGTTCCACACCTCGTCGCCGCGGCACAGGTCGTAGCCGTAGCCCACGCGGGCGTAGGAACCTTCCATGCGGATGTGGTTGTAGGCGGCAATGACGCACTCCTCCAAGTCGGAGGCCGTCTTGCCGAAGGTGGCAGTTGTCTGCTGGTTGGGGTTGATGAGTTCCAGCTTGTCTTCGCACGACGTCAGCGTGCCAAGGCCTAACAATAGGGCAAAAGATATTTTATATAGTTTCATAACGATATACCTATTTTATATATTAGAATGAGAAATTAACACCGCACATCAAGCTGCGTGCCGAAGGGTACGAGCAGTAGTTGTAGCCCGGGGTAAAGACGCCGGGAGCGTAGTCCACGTTATAGCCCTTGTAGCCCGTGAAGGTATGTAGGTTCTGTGCCGACACATAGATGCGTGCGCCAGTGATGTAGCCGCCAAAGAGGCTGTTGGGGATGTTGTAGCCCAACTCGACGTTAGCAATCTTCCAATAGGCAGCATTCTGAATCTGCCGGTCGCTGAAGAGGTCGTTCCAAGCCAGCGTGCCGCCCGGATGAGTGACGGTGGTAAACGTGCGGGGCACGTCAGCCAGGTATGAGCCGTCCTCGGCCCAGCGGTTAGCGTTGGCCATGTTCACATCCTTGTTGCCATAGCCATAGCAGCTGTTCAGTGCGTTGTAGATATGGTCTGAGACGTGGTAGCCCAGAGCGCCGTAGGTAGAGATGCTCAGGTCGAAGCCCTTGTACTCTAAGTGTGCGCTCAGTCCGAAGTTCATCTTCGGCATACCGCTGCCCAGCACTATCTGGTCCGCGTCGGTAATCTGTCCGTCGTTGTTGATGTCGCCGTACCAGCAGTCGCCTACTTGTGCGCCGGGCTGGTAGCTCCAGTCGCCGGGATCAACGAGTTGTGGCTTGTAGGTCGGGTCGGCTTCTTGCTTAGCCATCTCTATTTTGTTGTGAATCAATCGTCCGCTCTCGTTCAGTTCGTCGAGCTGTGCCTGCGTGCGGAGAATGCCATTGTACTGCCAGCCGTAGAACTTACCGACTTCCTCGCCTACCCTGGTAATGTAGGCTCCGTCAATCTGGGTGTCCTTGCCCGTACTCAGTGCGGTCACCTTGTTGCGAACGGTACTCACGTTGGCCGTAATCTGGTGCTTCAGGGCGTGGTCGTTGTTGCGGTAGGTAAGCGAGAACTCCCATCCCGTGTTCTCCATCGAGGCGGCATTCATCGTCACACTGGTGTTCTGCACGCCGGCAATCAGTGGCACCGACACATTGTAGAGCAGGTCGGTAGACTTGTTCTTGAACCACTCAGCCGAGAACTCGATGCGGTTGTTGAACATGGCGAGGTCGATGCCAATGTTCTGGGTCGTCTTCTTCTCCCAGGCCAGTTCCTCGTTGACGTATGTGGACACTGCAGAGCCGCTCACCTCCTGGTTGCCAAAGTTGTACTTCATGTTGTTGCGCAGCATCGTAGCCTGGTAGACATACTCGCCGATGTTCTCGTTACCCAGTTCACCATAGCTGGCACGCAGCTTGAACATGCTGAACAAATCGTGGCTGAAGGGGAAGAACTTCTCCTTGTCGAAGCGCCAGCCTAACGAGACGGAGGGGAAGGTGCCCCAGCGTATGCTCTTGGTAAGACGTGAGCTACCGTCACGGCGCACGATGGCCGACAGCAGGTATTTGCCGTCGTAGTCGTAGTTCAGACGGCCGATATAACTGTTCAGGGCGTGCTTGTACTCGTAAGAGTCGGCATCGCGCTTGGCAGCGTTCTGCAATTGCAGGAAGTAAGGCTCCGAGTAGTTCAGTCCCCAGGCCGACATGGTGTTGGTGTTCTCCTCCTCGTAGGTGATACCGCCCAGGAGGTTGAGGTGGTGCAGACCGAAGATTCCGTCGTAGGTCAGCGTGTTCTCAATCAGCGCGTCGGTGTACTTGCGGTGAGCCTTTGTGAGCCGCTCGTTGTCCTTGGCCAGATAGACGCGGTTGCTCTGAATCCAGGCCGAGATCCACGTCTTGTCGTTGGCGTGGGTGGCGCTGTACGACAGGTTAATCTTGTAGTTCAGCTTGTGGTTCTTGCTCTCCACACCAACCATCTTCAGCAGGTCAACATCGGCCGAGGCTGTACCCACAAAGCGGTCGACGATGGTGTTGCGCGAGAAGAGGTTGTTGGTCAGCAACGGGTTGGTGGCCGATATGTCGCCGTGTATGTCATCGTAATAGACGCCATATCCGTAGGCATCGTATTTCCAGTTATTGGCGGCACCCACCTTGTCGTCAAGACACCAGGTCGATTCATCGTATGCCTTGATGGTGGGCTGCATGGTCAGCGTGCCGAGCAGCACGTTGGGCAGGTTGCCGTAAAGACCCTGGATGTACTCGTTGGCGTTCGAGATAGACATATTGTCCTGATTGGAGTGCGAATAGACCAGCGATGTGCGGAACTTGATGAACTTCGTGTCCATCGTGTTGTTCACACGGGCTGTGAAGCGCTCATAGTTGGGACCGGCTCCCTCCATCGTACCCGTCTGCTTGAAGTAGTCGAGACCTACATTATAAGTATTGTTAGCCCCGCCGCCGCTCAGGTTCACGTTGTGGTTCTGGCGATAGCCGGTCTTGAACACCTCCTTGAACCAGTCGGTGTCGGTATTGTCCATAAAATGGTAGCGTCCGTCCTCGCCTAAAGTGTAGCCGCCGGGAGCTGCCACACCAGTGTTCACGCTCGACAGGCCCAGCAGCTGGCTATATTGCGAGGCGTTCATCACGTCGTAGACGCCGCCGTCAATCTTATCCATACCCAGATAGCCCTTATAGTCGACCTTCAGCGGCTGGTCCTTCTTGCCGCCCTTGGTGGTGATGATGACCACGCCATTGGCAGCACGCGAACCATAGATGGCACCGGCCGAAGCGTCCTTCAGCACCTGGATGGTCTCAATGTCGTTAGGTGAGAAGTCGCGGATGGTGGTACCCATAGGCACACCATCGATGACGTACAGCGGAGCCGTACTGCCGAAGGAGCCCAAACCACGAATGCGCACCGACGGGTCGGCACCGGGCTGGCCGTCGCTGGTAATCTGGACACCGGCCACCTTACCCTCGAGCATCGACGAGATGTTTGAGTGCGAGACGCGCTTCAGCTCGTCGGCGTTGACCACGGCTACCGAACCTGTGAGGTCGGCCTTCTTCTGGGTACCGTAACCCACGACGACCACCTGCTCAAGCACCTGCGAATCACTCTCCATCTGGATTGTCCCAAGCTGGGTACGGCCGTTCGTGGCCACCTCCAGATCCTTAAATCCCACATAGCTCAGCACAAGCGTGGCGTTTCTGGGAACGTTCAGTGTGAAGTTTCCGTCAAAATCGGTCACTGCACCTGCCTGCGCTCCTTTCACTTTAACGGTGGCACCGATAAGCGGCTCACCGTCTTGGTCGACAACCTGACCCGTAACCTTAATGGTCTGCTGGGTCGTTGCTGCTGTTGCCGATAGCGAATAGAGGGCGTACGGTCCCCCCATCATGCCAAACGACAGCATGGTCACAAATAATAGTTTTTTTCTCATTTGAAGTTAGTATTTTGTTTTTATAGAAAAAGTAGCAGATTTTATTTTCTGACTTTTACACGCATGATGGTGAACGACATGGGTGGGAACTCATAGTCGAACTGCTTACCGAACTTGCCATAAAGGGTAGTTCTGGGAGCCAGCTTCGTGGGCTGTTGGAAGGTATTTTCATCGTTGGCATCACCATTGAGAATGATAACCTTACCAGTAGGCAGTATCATACGGGCACCGTCAATGCAGAAGGAACGTTTGTAGGGCTGGTCTGTGCCGTTGACCACCTTGATAATGAGTTCGCCAGTCTGCTCGTCGTAACCTGTTTGGCAGAAGTGACGGGTCACTGTTGCAGGATGGGCTACGGTCATCTCCTGCCCATCGAGATAAAGGGTGACAGCCATCGGAGTGACGACAATCTTAACGTCGTACCACTTATCATTATCAACCGTCTGATTCACACGACGGCCTAACACGTCAATAGTGCGACCACGTTGGATGGGCTGGATGGCAGTGGTGCGGTTTTTCCAGCCTCCAATGTTGGCAGCATAGCCGTTGCGGCCACGCTCGTCCATGCCGTAGTAGATGAAGAAGCCCTCAGCACCTCCCAGTTTGCGAGCTTTCAGTTGGAGTGTGTAGCTGTCGCTACTGAAACTGGGTAGCAGGCTCATGGCCAGCTGTTCGTTAGAGGTCTGACGGATAACGTCACCTTCCACCTTCCATTCACCTTTGAGACTCTTAAACTGGCTGGCACTGATGTTCTTCACCTGCCCGTCAGTGGTAGTCACACTGATGTCCTTATATTCGCACTGTGTGGTATAGCTGCCCAGTCCAATGCCTCCTGCACGGAAAGGCTGAGCCTCGCCGGCAGAGGTAGGTTCACTTACATATATATTATAGGTGGGACGATTCTCTGCCGCCATCTGCTGCACATAGTAAGAGGCGCGGCCATAAACCTCAGAACTGTTGATGTGAATGAGGTTGCAGGGCCAGTCGCGGCGGTTCTCGTTCTCGAAGAGCGGTGCATAGCTCGACATCTTCACTACGTCACTGTTGCGCTCCATGCCCATGATGAAAGCAGCCTCGCTGAGAGCAGCTAACAGGTTACCGGCACCGACGCCACCATTACAGGCATACTCTCCCACATAGATGCCGTGGGTTCGGGGAGCATCGTCGAAGAGGTGGTTGTTGGCAAAGAAGAAATTAGGGTCACGATACCAGTGGGGGTCAACCATATAGTCGCCGGGAATCTGCTCCAGCAGGCGGTCTGTATGGCCAAGGGTGTTGATAAACGTGATTTGCGGATATTCGGTCTTCAGGCGCTTAAAGATGTAGTTGAAGTGCGTAACGTACTCAGGACCGACGTTCTCATTTCCTATTTCGACATACTTCAACGGGAAGGGCTTGGGGTGTCCGGCCTCAGCACGCATTCTGGCCCATTTGTTCTTTGCTGGGTCTGCAAGGGCGTAGTCGATTGCATCTCGGAAGTCCTGCACCACGGCATTCATATCAACTTCGCTGCTTACGAAGTCGCCATTGCGCACCGAGCACGACATACCGGCATTGTTCACGAACATGGCATCCATACCTAAATCTTCACAGAATTGCAGAAATTCGTGATAGCCCATGCCCCACGTGGCGCGGTAACCCCAGACATCCCATTCGCCGCGACGGGTCATGGGGTCACCCAGCGTCTCCTTCCATTTAACGCGATTCTCATACGTGGCTCCTTCGACGATGCAGCCACCAGGCCAACGCATGAACTTCGGATGCAGGTCGACGAGCATCTGCGCCACATCAGCCCGCTGTCCGTTCTTGCGGTCTTTGAATGTAGCCTGCGGAAAGAGTGATACGTAGTCAACAAGCACCGTGCCTTTTTGGTCGAACTCCAGTGCCAGTTCACCTTTAACTGCAGTGCCCTCAGCAGTGAGCGTCGCCGTCAGTTCCGTCCAATCTTTCAACTGCTTATTTGTAAAGGTGGTCGTAGCGAGGGATGCACCTGTCTCTCCGTTCACTAATCGAGCCGTGATATTGCCTCGATAATTGCTACTGCGGACATAGAATCGCAGATCGTATTTGTCGCCTTGCTTCAGTCCCATTCCCCAGTAACCTGTGTTACTGAGCACAGCCTTGCCTCCCTTTTGCATATTTGTGATGCTGAGCTGCATAGCATGGGGCGTGTTGATGTGCAGCGGTGTCTTCGTCTCAACAACTTCGCCATTCACCATAGCCTTCACGCCGTCAACACGCCAGCCTGTCATCTTCTTCTCCTCCAGATTCCAGGGAATGTTCCAGTTGCGATGATTGCGGTGTTCATAGTTCATGGAATCAGGGGCATAAGCCTTACCCTCTCTGTATGTCATGCCAGAAGGCAGTACATGCTCCTCGAAGCCGCGGTTCTGCACCAACTCGGCATAGAGTCCACCATCGCCAGCATGACTGATTTCCTCGAAAAAGATACCATATAAGTTTGGAGATACCACTGCCCCCTTTTTGCTGAGGTCAATACGAATTGGTTCCTTTTGTGCTGTTGCCGTTGTGACAGCGGTCAGTAGTATTACTGAGAAAAGAGTTTTTTTCATTGTATATTCAATATTAATTATTATATTTGCACTCGTTAACAACATCAA
>CAMHNI010000067.1 GCA_946186505.1 uncultured Prevotellaceae bacterium
CCCATCTGCTGCATGATTTCCATACCATAGCAGAACGAGAAGACGATACCCTCCTGAGCAGCACGGACAAGGTGAGCCTTGGAATGCTTGTTGAAGTTCAGGCCATTGACAGAACAGCCTATCTCCTTATTCTCCAGAACTCGCTCTGCACCGTTACCAAACGGGATTATCGTCACGCCCTCGCTGCCGATGGGAGCCTGAGCGGCCAGGTCGTTCATCTCGGCATAAGAGATGTCGGGCGTGATGTTACGGTGTACCCAGGCGTTCAAGATGCCAGTACCATTAATGCAGAGCAGAACGCCCAAACGCGTCTGTTCAGACGTGTGGTTGACATGAGCAAAAGTATTTACACGCGACTTCGGGTCGTAGTTCACGTCACCCAGTACGCCATAGACCACGCCACTGGTTCCTGCCGTTGCAGCAATCTCACCCGGATTAAGCACATTGAGCGACAGGGCATTGTTTGGCTGGTCACCGCCACGATAGGTTATCGGCGTACCGGCCTTGAGACCCAGCTCTGCAGCAGCAGCTGCACAGACCTCACTCTGAACAGCGAAGGTAGGCACGATATCAGCAATCAGGCTGCTGTCAAAACCATAGTAGTCAAGCAGGAAGTCAGCCACTTTGTTCTCCTTGAAGTCCCAGAACATACCCTCGGAAAGTCCGCTGACCGTAGTGTTGGCCACTCCACTAAGCCGCATGGCGAGATAGTCGCCGGGCAGCATCACTTTATAAATCTTACTGAAGAGCTCCGGCTCGTTCTCCTTCACCCAAGCCAGCTTCGAGGCCGTAAAGTTGCCCGGTGAGTTCAGCAAGTGAGTCAGGCACTTATCAGCGCCCAAATCATTGAAAGCCTTCTCACCGTAAGGAACTGCACGGGAGTCGCACCAGATGATGGAAGGACGGAGAACATTCAAGTCCTTATCCACACACACCAGACCGTGCATCTGATAGGAGATACCAACAGCCTTGATCTCGTCACCAGTAACTCCGGCATCGGCCATGATTTTCTTCAGCGAAAGCTTAGCGTACTCCCACCACGAATCAGGATTCTGCTCAGCCCATCCTGCCTTTGCTGCCATTATCGGAGCCTCCTTTTCAGGATAGAAAGCGGAGGCCACACACTTGCCACTATCGGCATTCACTAATGATGCCTTGACAGACGAACTGCCGACATCAAAACCCAATAAATAATTGCTTGCCATTTCGATTGTATTTTTGCTAATCATAAATAATACGTTTTCAGCGCAAATTTCCCTAAAAAAAATCAGATAGACAACTTTTTAAGGTAAAAAGGTTATTTTTTTACCACAATTTGAGCACAATTAAAAATTTTTATTTACCTTTGCCATCTGAAACGAACAAAAAAAGACAAAATCAATTCATTATGAAAAAGAAAATATTGATTCTTGATGACAAAGAGACCATCGCAAAAGTACTTTCCATCTATTTGATGAGTGACTATGACGTGCAATGGCTGCCAGATGGCCTGCAAGGCGTTAAATGGCTACAGGCCGGCAACACGCCCGACCTCATCATCTCGGATATCCGTATGCCGGGTATGCGCGGCGACGACTTCCTTGAATGGATCAAGCAGAATGAGCTGTTCCGTCACATCCCTGTCATCATGCTTTCAAGCGAGGACTCTACCAGCGAGCGCATCCGCCTGCTTGAAATCGGTGCAGAAGACTACATCGTCAAGCCCTTCAACCCGATGGAGTTGAAAATCAGGGTCAAGAAGATTTTACCCAACTAACATCTTTTTGTTCCACTTATGATAGGTATCATTTACTTAGGAAAAAATCCTCAGACAGAGGAGCGGCTGAAGTATATTCCTGGGCGACTTGTCCAACTGACAAAGAACTACAAGGAAGCTGCTACGGCCTGTGCCCCTCATGTCAGGAATGAGCATTTCATTGTGTTCTTCGAGAAAAATGTTCGCAACGAGGACATTACAGCTATCACCTATCTCCGCAAAAAATGCACTAACATCTATATCATCCTGCTGACAGACCAGTTGTCGGACGAAGAAAGGAGCCTCTACCAGAAATGTGGCATCAATGACACGCTGCGCCTGTCGGCCACAGTCACTGAACTGAACAAAAAGATACAGTTCATCAGTGACCGCGAAAGCATCATGTTCGACGACCAGGTATCAAAGAAACACATACTCCGTTTCAAGATACCCCTCTGGAAACGCCTTTTCGACATTGTGTTCTCTGGTCTTGGCATCATCGTACTGTCTCCCATATTTATAATAACCGCCATTGCCATCAAGTTGGAAAGCCCCGGTCCAGTGCTGTTCAAGTCGAAGCGTGTAGGAACCAATTACACCATCTTCGACTTCCTTAAGTTCCGGTCCATGTACACCGATGCGGAAAAAAGGCTGAAAGAAGTCAGCCAGACCGCCGGCAACCAGTATGCCGAGAAGCCAGAGGAGCATGTCGAAGAAAAGAACGCCACCATCACTGCCCCCTTGGGCGATGAGGCAGAATTGGCAATGTTGTCGATGGGTTTGGAGTCAGACATGATGATAGGCGACGAAGAGGTGATGCTCGTCGGCGATGACTTTATTGTGGCCGAAAGTGATTACAGCAAACAGAAGGAGGAAGAAATCAACAATGCCTTCGTCAAGATAGAAAACGACCCGAGGGTGACCAAGGTCGGACGCTTTATCCGGAAATACAGCATTGACGAACTTCCACAGCTATTCAATATCCTTAAGGGCGACATGTCGATTGTCGGCAATCGTCCCCTCCCACTCTACGAAGCCGAGAAACTGACCGTTGACTCAAGCATAGACCGGTTCATGGCTCCCGCCGGACTTACCGGACTGTGGCAGGTGGAAGAACGCGGCAAGGGCGGAATGATGTCTGCAGAAGAACGCAAACAACTGGACATCACCTATGGCCGCACTTATAATTTCATACTTGACATGAAAATTATCTTCCGCACATTAACGGCATTCATCCAGAAGGAAAATGTATAAACGATTGAGAAAAACTTCATCTATAATAATACATGTATAAGTCAAGACGTCTTATATTCTTTATAATTTTTGCCGCTATTGCAAATACTGGCTTTGCCCAGTTTAACAATAGTGGTATCAGTGCAGGATTCTTTGACTCCAGTGAGGAGAAAAGCATTAATTTTTCAGAATTTCACCTTCCTCCTCTGGCCGTTTTGTTCGAGAATGCCAAGTCAACCCCACAGATCATGAGCATGGCTAAGGCACAACAACTGGCTGAGGCTGAAGTCGCCAAGCAGAAAAGACACATCTTCTCATACGTGACAGGACACGCTTCCTACAGTTACGGCGTATCTGACATGTGGGGAAACAGCTCTTCCTCCTACAACATGAGGATTATGCAGTTCCAAGGCAGTGAGCAGTCGTACTGGAACGTCGGTGTCAACCTTGCTGTGCCCGTAGAAGACATTCTCGACCTGGGACCTTCTATCAGACGCAAGAGACTGGAAGCCGAACAGGCCCAAATAGCAAAAGACCTTGCCTACGACCAACTCAAGCTGCAGATTGCCTCGCTCTACATAAAAATCACCAACAACCTGGTGACACTGAAGACTATCAGTGAAGGAGCAGCAGCCTATCAGGGTGCCGGTGCCTTGAATCTGGAAGATTTCCACAATGGCAACATGGACATTCATGGATATGCAGAGACCAAGCGCTATGAGTCGAGTGTCGTCAGCAGCTATCAGAGCATGCAGACCGAAATCACTACCGACATTCTGACCTTAGAGATCCTGACACATACTCCCATACTGACAAACTCTACCACCGAGATTACCCTGGACAGCAATATCCATAAGACGGAGAAACAGTTAGCCAAGGAGAACAAGGCTGTAGAGAAACGCATCAAGAAAGCTGTCAAAGAAGAAGAGAAGAAAGCCGAAGAATTAGAGAAAGAAGAGAAGAAGGCAGCCAAAGAAGCCCAGAAAGTTTCTAAGAAGAAATAGACCCCCAACAAAATTGTAAAGCTATGGATTTATTCAGATATGTAGTAAGATTTTTGTATAAGATACGATGGTATCTTGTAATACTTCCATTAATTGCCCTTGTAGTAGCCTGGTTCATGACAAGAAACATGGAGCGTGTTTACAATACGAACACCACTATCTATACAGGTATGATTACCGGCTACAACATCGAGGGCGGATCAGGTATTGCCGGCGGTAATGCCCAGACAAACATTGCCAATCTGATACTCATCATTTCAACAGACAAGACTATTCATGAAGTAGCATTACGTTTGTTCGCACGCTGCATGATGTATGGCAATACCAGTAAGGACAACAACTACATTTCAGCCGAACATTTCCGAGCACTGAATGCCACTGTACCAGCCGATGTCAAGGGACTCATCAATCACAACAGCGAAGATGCCACTTATGCCAATCTTAAAGCATACGAGAAGCCTACGCCTGACAACTATCTCTTCGGCATACTGAATTTCCATCCTTATTTCGGAATCAACAGCATTACAAGCCGTCTGAAAGTCGTGCAACTCAACAGGAGTGATATCATTGACATAGGCTATTCTGCCAATGATGCCGGCATCGCCTATAATACGCTTGACATCCTGAACGACGTGTTTGCACGTCAATATCAAGACCTGCGTTTTGGTGAGACTGACAAAGTCATCAAATTCTTTGAGAAAGAAGTAGCCAGACTCTACCGTATCCTGACGGGGGCTGAGGACGATCTCATCAAGTACAACATAGACAAGCGCATCATCAACTACGGCGAACAAACGAAGATGGTGTCAAACATGGATGCAGCCCATAAGACCTCCACCAACGACCAGATGATAAACTACACCACCAGTAAGGCCATGATGGACTACTTGGAACGTCAGCTGGGCGACCGGGCAAAAATCATCCGTGCCAACAAAGACTTCACCAGTCAGGTAACGGAAATCTCACGCATACAGTCACGTATCTCAAACCTGAGGCTGATGAACAGTGAAGGCGGCGAGAACAACGAGTCTCAACTCGAATTGGCCAAGGCAGAGAAGATGCTCCAGGATGCCACCAAGAGAGTGAAAGACCTGACCAAGGATATTGAGGCCGGCTCATACAGCACAGAAACGGGTGTAAAAGCCAGCGACATGATCAGCCGGTGGCTTGAACAAGTGCTCATACTGGAGAGAACAAGGGCGGAGATGTCGGCACAGGACATCATGCGCGAGAAGATCGACAAGGAACTTCTCTACTATGCTCCTATCGGTGCAACGATTGCCCGTAAGGACCGCCATATCGGTTTCATCGAAGGCAACTACATGGAAATGCTGAAAGCCCTGAATGCAGCTCGCCTGCGTCAGCGTAACCTTCAGATGTCAACAGCCTCGCTGCATATCCTCAACCCGCCTATGTTCCCGATGAATGCCCAGCCCACCAACAGGATGATGGTACTGCTTGGTGCATTCATGCTGACATTCCTGTTCACGGCCATGTACTTCTTCATCATCGAATTGCTTGACCGTACCTTGCGAGACAGGATGCGCTCAGAGAGAATCACAAAGATTCCTGTCTTGGGCTGTTATCCTAAAGAGAGCAATCTCCGCTATCGCCGATACAACAAGACCATTAGCGACATGGCACTGCGCCAACTGTCAAAATCGCTTCTGCCTCATTTCAAGGAGGGACAGCAGAACGTACTGAACCTGTTGTCAACTGATGCAGCCAACGGCAAGAGCTTCCTGGCACAGGAACTGCAGAACTACTGGATTTCCATCGGCCTGCAGGTTCGACTGCTGACATACGATGAGGACTTCCTCGCCGAGGACAGCAAGTACATCATGGCCAAGGACATCAAGGATTTGTGTCCGGATCTGCTTCCGAATGAGATTGCCATTGTGGAATATCCTAATCTGGACGACAACTCCATATCGCCGGCACTGCTGAATATGGGAACTATCAACCTGATGGTCACACGTGCCAACCGCACATGGAAAGATGTTGACCAGAAGGCATTGAAAGAATTGCAGGCCCAGCTTGAGAACAAAGATACCCTCTACATGTATCTTACTGAGGCACAGCGTTATGCCGTTGAGGAATTTGTCGGCCAGCTGCCTCCCTACACCCGCTTCAACAATTTCGTTTACCGTATCTCACAAATGGGTCTGACAGCAGTAGAGAATACTCACGCTAAATAATGCCAAACAGCATATCAAATAACTATAAAAGCGAAAACAGAGGAAGGGTATTGTTGCTCTTTCTTCTGTTTTTGCTTGCAATATACGAATTTGTACATGCCGGCTTCTCCAAATTCGCAATTATCTGTATTCTCCCTGTAGTTGTCCTTTATATCTATGCCACCTTCCGCTGGAAGATGCTGACCTTCTGGACTTTGATATTTGTGAACTATTTCCTTCAGATGAAAGATGTTCACATTCCCGGTCCCATGTCTCTTCCCTGTGAACTTCTTGAGCTGATACTCTTGGCCATCGCCATCCTTGATGCAAGAGAGGATTCTCGCTTCGGCCGAAGTGTTAACATGATGATGCTGGCAATACTCATCTGGATGGGCTTATGTTGTATCGAGGTATTCAACAATACCTGCGGATTAGGCATGAACGTCTCAGCATGGTTTACGGCAACACGACTGATTGCCCTGCAGTTAGTCTGGATCCTGTTGGTCTTCTCCATCTACATTTCTTCTCCGAAGATACTGATGACCTATTTGAAGGTTTGGGCCTTGCTGTCTCTTTTCTCGGCCTTCTGGACTTACAAACAGCAGTATATCGGCATGACCGACCAGGAAAGATGGTGGTTGGATAGCAAAGGCAGGGTGACACATATATTAAACGGTGGAACGCTGATACGTTATTTCTCTACATTCAATGATGCTGCAAGCTACGGCTGTAATGCAGCCGCTGCGGCAACGGCATTTATTGTCTTTGGCATTACTAATACCATCAAGAGGGCTAAGCTGTTCTTCCTTTTGGTATCAGCAGCCGTCATTTGGGGCATGTTTGCCTCTGGCACACGAACAGCTATTTTCTCGCTGGGTGCGGGTCTCGCCACCTTTGTGCTGCTGTCAAAATCGGCAAAGATTGCCGTACCTTTCTCCATCGCATTCGTTTTGTTTGCTTCGTTTCTGATGTTTACCAATATTGGTGACGGTAACCAACAAATCCGAAGGATGCGCTCGGCATTTGACAAGAATGACGCATCAGCCAATGTGCGTGACATCAATAAAGATGCTATTAGGAAATACATCGCTGAGGCACCGTGGGGTATCGGCCTGGGCATGAGTGCTGAAAACATCCCTGCAAACAACAAGTACAGGACGCTTTCCATGATTCCCCCTGACTCTGAATACGTCTTTATCTGGGTACACACGGGTCCAATAGGAGTCACCGTATTTGCCTGCTGCATGGCCCTCATCTTCATCGGCGGATGTTATGTTGTACTGTTCAAATTGAAAAACAAGACGCTCATGGGAATAGGGGCGGGTTTATGTGGTGCGTTTGTAGCCATCAACCTGGGTGGCTATGCCAACCAGGTGCTATACCAGTATCCTAACGGCTTGACATTCTTCGGAGGAATGGCCATTGTATATATTCTGCCTTATCTGGAACCGGAATGGATTGAATATGAAGAAATGCGGAAAGCGCAAATAGGAGAAAGGAAACGCCTAAGACAGGAAAAGAAACTCGCCTCAAGAGTCTGAAATATTGAATATGGAGCTATCTGTCATCACAGTCAATTACAATGGGTTGGAAGATACCTGTGCATTGATTGACACCATCCCCTTCAACGAGCAAATGGAGGTGATTGTTGTTGATAATGGCTCCAATGCAGACGAAGCTGCTGTTATCAGCCAGCGCTACCCAGGAATCAAAACCATCAGAAGTGAGCAGAACCTGGGCTTTGCCGGAGGAAACAACATGGGCATCAGGGCTGCAAGCGGGAAATACCTATACCTTATTAATAATGATACGATATTTCCCAGTGAAGGCTGCAAGGGAGAGACAGACTGTTTCCATGCCCTCATCAGGCGAATGGACGTTTCTCCGTCCATAGGCATTGTCTGTCCGAAAATCAGATTTGCATGGGGGAACAAGCCCATACAGTATGCCGGTTACACGCCATTGTCAACCATCACCCTACGAAACAGGGCTATCGGCTTCGGTGAAGAGGATAACGGTCAGTACGACACACCGCGTACCACCCCATACGCTCATGGTGCTGCCATGATGATCAGACGTGAGGCCATCGAGCGGGTCGGCATGATGCCAGAGTGCTATTTCCTCTATTATGAAGAAATCGACTGGTCGATGATGTTCACACGTGCCGGCTACGAGATTTGGTACGAACCTGCCTGTACCATCTACCACAAGGAGAGCCGGTCAACAGGAGCAGACAGTCCCCTGAAGACGTACTACACAACTCGCAACAGGCTTCTCTTTGCCAGCCGCAACCGCAGCGGCCTGCCACTGTTAGCAACCTACTGCTACCTGCTGTTCTTGGTCGGTCCCAAAGACCTGGCCAGAAACCTGCTGAGGAAACGCCCTGACCTGGCCAAAGCCACCTTGCGGGGTATGTATGAATTCTATAAGACGAAATAACCCAATATCAACAAGCAACAATATGGATTTCTGGTGGATTCTCTATATCATAGACGGTGTCCTGTTCACAGGCGTCAGCCTCACTGTTGCCTATGTCGTGTTCTTCTCTTTGGCCTCTTTGTTCAACAAACATCACGACATACCCAGGGCAAAGCGCCAGAATCGCTTTATCATCCTGATACCATCCTATAAAAGCGACAAGAACATTATCCATACCGTAGCAGCCATTCTCAGCCAGAACTACCCGCAGCGTCTGTTCGACGTGGTGGTCATCTCAGACCATCAGGATGAACTGACCAATATGAGGTTAGCACAATATACCATCACCCTTCTGACCCCGAACTTCGAGAAAAGTTCCAAGACCAAGTCACTACAATATGCTATCCTCAATCTCCCGGCCTTCAAGATTTATGATGTCGCCGTTATCCTGAATGCCGACAACATCGTTGAATCAAATTTCCTTGAAGAGCTTAACGATGCCTATGAGGTAGCCGGAACCAAGGCTGTTGTAACTCATCTCATGCCTCGTAACCGCGATACTTCGTCGGCACGGCTCAGCACCATATTTGAAGAAATCAACAATTCCATCTTCCGTCGCGGGCACATCACCATCGGACTGTCCTCCGCCTTGACCAGTTCCGGCGTAGCCTATGACTTCAACTGGCTCAAGGAGAATATCATGAAAGTACGATCCGTTGCAGAAGACAAGGAACTGGAAGCCATGCTCGTCCGTCAGCACATCTACATAGACTACTTCGACCATATCCACATCTACAACGAGAGGAAGCGTGAGGCAAAAGAATTCAACGAACAGCGCAGACGGTGGATATATGACCAAGTACGCAGTCTTTTCAAAAACATCAAGTACCTCCCCTCCGCCATTTTCAACCAGCAGTACGACTGGGTTGACAAGATTATCCAATGGATGCTTCTTCCCCGCTCCATCATGTTTGGCATCGTCTTCATGATGAGCCTTACGCTGCCGTTCATCTATTTTACGTTGGCCATCAAATGGTGGATTGTAGCCGTCATCTGGGGATTCTCCCTGGCTCTTGCCACACCAAACGAGTTTGTTGACAAGAACTGGGACAAGGACTTCATCACCCTTCCCATTTCAACACTTGCCAATATCTACAGGAAGCTCATGACACTCATCAGGAAGAAATAAGAATCAATACCACGTATATGCTTTGGAATGTCATACATATCATTGATATTGTCCTATGGGTCATCATGGCAGCATCCGTATCGTATGTGGTGTTCTTTGCCATCATCTCGCTGTTTTACGAGAAAGACGACTTCGCATCAACCCATGCCTCCAGCCTGCAGCATTACCGGGAAAGGAAATTCCTTGTCCTCTATCCTGCCTATCATGAGGACGAAGTCATCATCAATTCTGTTGATAAGTTCCTCTATCAGGACTACCCTACATCAAAATACCAGTTGGTTGTTATTTCCGACCACATGTCAGACGAGACCAACAGGCTGCTGAGCACATTTCCCATCACACTGCTAAGACCCACGTTCGAGAAGAGTTCAAAAGCCAAGGCCATGCAGTATGCCGTCAAGATGATGGAAGAAGGCGGATGCACGGTAGCTGGCGGATATGACAATGTCGTCATCCTCGATGCCGACAACGTGGTCTATCCCGACTTCCTACAGAAGCTGAACATCCTTTGCAATGCAGGTTACAACGCCGTTCAGTGTCACCGCTGTGCCAAGAACTCAAACAATGACGTGGCCATGCTCGACGGCGCCAGCGAAGAGATCAACAACACCATCTTCCGTAAGGCGCACAACCGGTTGGGACTTTCCTCGGCGCTCATCGGCTCAGGCATGTGCTTTACCTACGACCTGTTCAAGCAGAACGTCTTCATGCTCAGCACGGCAGGTGAGGACCGCGAGATGGAAGCCCTGCTCCTAAGACAAGAGGTGTTCATCAAATATGCTGCCGAGATTCATGTCTTTGACGAGAAGGTAAGCAGTCAGGACAACTTCCAGCGCCAGCGCATGCGTTGGATGACAGCACAGGTGCAAAGTCTGCTCCGCCAGCTGCCCCAGATTCCCTCAGCCATCATACACGGCAATCTGAACTTTATCGACAAGACCATCCAGCAGGCGCTCATTCCACGCTCCATCCTCATTGTGCTCATTGCCTTTTTCGCAATACTCACAACCATCACTGTCCCTACCTGGTGCGAGAAATGGTGGATGTTGTTGGCAGCCCTGGCTATCTCCCTGTATATAGCAATCCCGTCACAACTCCGTTCACGCTCGCTGTTCGGAAAAATCCTTTCCGTCCCGGGGCTGGTGTTCCGCATGCTCAAGAACCTGTTCCACATTGACCGCAAGAACACCGATTTTCTCCATACCACACACAACAGCAAATAAAGCGGGTTCCCGATTCACATCGGAAACCCGTAACAACACAAACACAAAATTACAGTCAGACGTTGCTAACCGTATGGTCATTCTTGCTATATACTACTGTATGCCGTCCTCACGCAGTTTCACCTGCCACTTCCATGCCGATTTCAGCACATCCTCAGTAGGTGTCTCAGCCTTCCAGCCCAGCACTTCATTGGCTTTGGTGACATCGCCCCATACCTGCTCGATATCGCCTTCACGACGTGGAGCATAAGTCCAGTTCACCTTCACACCTGTAGCCTTTTCAAAGCCCTCAACCACCTCAAGTGTGGAAAGGCCGCGCCCTGTACCGATATTGAACACCTCGACAGCGTCAGTATCAGGATTGTCAAGCACACGTTCCATAGCCTTTACATGAGCCTTGGCCAGATCTACGACATAGATGTAGTCACGTATGCAGGTATGGTCTGGCGTATTATAGTCATTGCCGAAAATCTTCAGCTGGCTGCGGATGCCCATAGCCGTCTGCGTGACAAAGGGAATGAGGTTCATTGGCACACCATTGGGCAGTTCACCAATGAATGCCGTGGGATGGGCACCGATGGGATTAAAGTAGCGCAGGATAATGCTCTTGATAGGAGCACCGCTGTGAATATAGTCCTGTATAATCTCCTCGTTTATCTGCTTCGTGTTGCCATATGGCGACAAAGCCTTCTGAATGGGGGCTTTCTCGGTCACAGGCAGGTTCTCTTCAGAGGGTTGTCCATAAACAGTGCAGGATGAAGAGAAGATGATACCCTTCACCTGATATTTTGGCATGAGCTCAAGCAGGTTGATCAGCGATGTCAGGTTGTTACGGTAATACAGCAACGGCTTCTCCACGCTCTCACCTACAGCCTTCGAGGCAGCAAAGTGAATAATACCCTCTATCTTCGGATACTTCTTGAACACCGCCTCCAGTGCGTCCATATCACAGCAGTCCACCTGCTCAAAAGCAGGACGGACGCCCGTTATCTTTTCTATGCCGTCAACGACATTGGCGTTGGAGTTTGAGAGATTGTCGATAATGACCACTTCATAACCTGCTTCCTGCAGTTCGACGGTAGTGTGGCTCCCAATAAAGCCTGTTCCACCCGTAACAAGGATTGTCTGTTTCATTGAATAGTTATAATTTTGATGTTAATAGTTTATATTCCCAGAATTCTTGAGATGCCTTCCCGGAACTCACGCGAAGCCGGATCCAGCGAGCCGTTCTCATCGACACCGCCAAAGAGTATGCCATTGTCTATACCGTCATCGCTGACAACGCCGCTGGCACAAACCATCCCGTCCATCAAGCAATCCACTGTGTCAACCCTTGGAGACCAATATGTTTTCTTCATTTGTGATATGTATTCTTACTTAAGTACTACCTTTTTTCCTTTCACAATATATATACCCTTAGACGGACGGCTGACACGCTGACCGTTCAAGTTATAGAACCGACCGTCGGATTCGTCACGGCTAACTACCGACGACTTGAGGGAAGTGGCTTCCACGTCATCGTCAATGAGCAAGCGGACAGCTGTTGCATCAAGGGTTGACAACACGTCGCTGAAATCAAAGTAGGCACGGTAGGCTTTCATCCTGGTCTTTCCCGTAGAATACCAGAACATATTGTCGTTCAGGAAGAGACAATTCGCCGGTACAATCGTATTGGCATCATACGTACCTTTCATCTCGCTCCACTGGGAGCTGGTACGTGTGGCGGCAGCCACCATCGGACTCTCCACCGGGCTGACATCGACACCGTCAAGGGTGAACGCCGAAACGTCAGACTTCACCTTGATGATATACGGATGGTTAGCCTCGATGGCACAGTTTCCAACAGTCTTGAACTTCACGACGATACCCGTTACCTGACCATTCTGGCGCTGCACCTCATATCCCTTGAAGTCGGCCAGCTCTACGCCGTCACCAAAAGCAGCCTTCACCTGGTCTTCAGTCATGTCAAACGGCAGACAGATGGTACTCCACTCATCAGCCGCGATGGAGCGCTCCATGTTGATACCGACATGACGGTATTCTGTAAGGTCTTCTGACTGTGTCTCGGATAGTTCGAGACGTTTCACCATCATGTCGAAACTCTCGTCTGCCACGCTGAGCCCTTTATGTGTTGTGCCTTCTTTCTGACTGAAGAGCACACCTTGCACCTTTCCGGTATATGTGCTGCCCGTCTCAACACGCTCGTCGGCTTTCAGCTTCAGTTCCACAACGAAAGCCTCAGGCAGCGGAGTATTGGCATCCGACTTGCATACGAACATGTATGACGAACCATTCTTTGCACCGGTGACATCATGGGTTGTCACATCCTTCAATGCAACATCGACCTGACCGTCTCCGGTTGCTGACAGAGTAAAACCCTCAGGAAGCGTCAGTTCCATCTGGAAAGCAAGCAAATTGGTCTGATCCGTAGAAACTTTCAACTGCAAAAGCGTCTCGCTCCCCAACAACAATTCCTGACTAGCCACTGTAACAGTCGTTGCCGCACGAACAACTCCACACATTCCAAGCAACAAAGTCAGACACGATGCGAATTTAGTCATATACTTCCGAGTAATATTTTCTTTTCAATTATCAGCGGTTACCATAACCGTTTGCAAAGATATACAAAAAAGCCGAAAGTACAAAACTTTCGGCCAATATTTTAGTGGTATAAAAAAACTTAGTCCTTGTCAGCGGACAAACTTTTCTACTGATTACTTGAAGAAGTCCTTGACTGCTTCGTTGGGAACCATCTGCTCGTCAAAGATGTAAGCACCCGTCTTCGGGCTCTTCACCATCTTGATAACCTTTGTGTAAGCGCGACCATCCTTTGAACCTT
>CAMHNI010000068.1 GCA_946186505.1 uncultured Prevotellaceae bacterium
GACACACGGATTTTCAGTCCGATGCTCTACCAACTGAGCTAAGGCACCATTGTGTCACTAACGTTCCTTTCGTTTGCGGGTGCAAAGGTACAACAATTATTTGTATCCTGCAAATTTTTCGGCAATAATTTTTCGAAAACAGTGATTTTTCATTCCCGAGAGGCCAAAAACGGCAGTCTCTGAGCCTGTTTCATCACGATTTCCGCCATGACAGCATTGTTGGGTGACGCACCATTGACAATATCAAAAAGGTTGCACAGTCCTGGCAGGCCGCCGCCGCTCTTCAGTATTTTCACGATGCACACATTCTGTATGCCGATGGTTTCGGAGAGGATATCAATATCTGTCGAGCCGATTTGGAAGAGAGCCAGCCGATAGGCATCATTAAACTCCTCACTTACCAACCGTTCGACATCCGCCAGCGTCTTCATTCCCAGCTGTCTCATCACACCGAAATAGGGCATGGCCGAAGCCGGAAGCAGTTCTGCCTGGTTGATGGACGCTATCTTACGGTTCAGTTTGTCGAAGGGATGGCGGTTCAGATAAGAGCGGAAGGTCTCACCATCAAGTGGCACCTCCTCGAACTTGCCTTTCTTTACCAGGCTCTGCATCCTGCGGCGATAGTCATTGATGGAAGAGCGTATGCGACTGAACTCGTCGTCTGCCAATTCCAAAAGGCCTGCCAGACGGCTCAGTCCGCGATGGTACTCTATCGGTGTCTCTATATCAGACTTGTAGCCAATGTCATGCTGGATAGCCGACCACACGTGTTGCAGTGCCGTGCGCATCTGAAGTTCAAAGGGTATCTGGTTCAGTTCGGGATACTGAGGGTCCTCGTACAGGCTTTTGGGTAGGCGGCAGATGTAGTGCAGCGAATTATAGCCGAAGCTGTTGAACTGGTGCATTTTCCGCTTATCGACGGAATTAGTCCAGTCCACGTCGAACACTTTCTCGGCAATAGCGGCTATGCGATCGACGTCCTCATTGTAGAAAGCGATGATGCGGGCACCGAATATATCGGTAATATCGGTGATGCTCCGGTATTTCTGTCCCTTGCGTTCCAGTTTCCCGGCCAGGCTCTTTTCACTCTTGACACGAGACTCCATGCTGTTCAGTTCGATGCCGTTATTGGCAACGAGCTCTTTGAGTTTCTGCATGGCCACCTCTTGCAACTTTGTGAACAGCGGGCGTTTTTCCCGGTATTCACAAAGCAGCATGACACCATGGGAGTCCAGACCGTAGTCTTCCATGGAGTGGTCAGATTATACGATTTCGAAGAGGTTGAAGAAGCCAGTCATCATGAACACTTTCTTGATCTCGTCGTTGATGTTCTTGATGATGACCTTGCCTCCCTTTGCGGTCGTTTCCTTGCGCAGAGCGAGGAACAGCCTCAGACCGGAACTGCTGATATATTCCAGGCCTGTGCAATCGAGGGTTATTTCCTTGTCTGCATTCTCCATCAGCGGCACCATGTCCTGCTGGGCCTTGACGGCTGCCGGGGTGTCGAGACGTCCACTGAGTATGGCCACAAAGCCACCGTTTTGTTCTTGAATGTTGATAGTCATTGTCTTCTGTGTTTTATAATGATTTGATAGTTTTACTTAGGGTCAGGATATTCTGGTTTTCCCTGCGCTGATACTTGACTTCGTCCATAATCTGCCGGATGAGATGAATGCCCAAGCCGCCGATGGAACGTTCCTCTAGCGGCAGCGTCGTGTCAACCTCATCCTTTTTCGTGGGGTCGAAGGGTTTTCCGCTGTCTGTGATGACAAACACGATACGGTCATCATCGGCAGCAGCCTCGACACCTACTTCCCCTTTGGTGCCTTCCGGATAGGCATAACTCATCACATTGACCACCGCCTCCTCCAAGGCGAGGTTCAGGGCCATGTTTGTCGGCATGTCGATACCCAGCTCCTCGCAGAGCATATCAATGAACTCATTCAGTTGCGAAACGGCATTGATGTCGTTGGGCAGTGTCAGTTTGCGTTGCAGAGCCATCATATCCAAATCTTGTTAAGACAAGAAACCGAGCAAGGCACCGGCAGCTACGGCCGAGCCAATGACGCCGGCAACGTTAGGTCCCATGGCGTGCATGAGCAGGAAATTGTGGCGGTCGTACTCCAGGCCGAGGTTGTTAGAGATACGTGCGGCCATAGGCACAGCCGACACACCGGCATTACCAATCAGCGGGTTGAGCTTCTTGTCCTTCGGCAGGAACAGGTTCATAACCTTGACAAAGCAGACACCCGAAGCCGTGGCGATAGCAAAGGCGAAGGCACCGATGACGAAGATGAACACGGTGTTCAGCGTCAAGAACTCCGAAGCCTGTGTAGAACAGCCGACGGTGAGTCCGAGCAGCATGACTACAATGTCGTTCAGGGCAGCACCGGCAGTCTTGGCCAGACGGGTGGTCTTGCCACTCTCCTTTAGGAGGTTTCCGAAGAACAGCATGCCGAGCAGAGGCAGACCGCTGGGCACGATGAACGTGGTGAGCAGCAGTCCTATGATTGGAAACAGTATGCGCTCTGTCTGAGACACCTCACGGCCAGGCTTCATCTTGATGGTGCGCTCCTTCTGAGTGGTGAGCAGTCGCATGAGTGGCGGCTGGATCAGCGGCACGAGAGCCATATAGCTGTAGGCACAGACGGCGATGGCACCCATCAGGTTCGGTGCCAGCTTCGACGACAGGAAGATAGCCGTTGGACCGTCAGCACCGCCAATGATGGCGATACCTGCTGCCTGTGAAGGCTCGAATCCGAAGGCGAGTGCCACCATGTATGCGCCGAAGATACCGAACTGTGCAGCTGCACCTATGAGCATCAGCTTCGGGTTGGCCAGCAGGGCCGTGAAGTCTGTCATGGCGCCAATGCCGAGGAAGATGAGTGGCGGGTACCAGCCCTGTCGCACTCCCTGGTAGAAGATGTTCAGCACGGAGTTGTCCTCATAGAGGCCGATTTCCAGTCCTGCATCGGCACGGAAAGGAATGTTGCCGAGTATGATGCCCAGTCCTATTGGGACGAGCAGCAACGGTTCGAAGTCCTTCTTGATAGCCAGATAGATGAAGAAGGCTCCGACTGCAATCATAATGAGGTTACCCACCGTGGCGTTGGCGAACGCCGTGTAGGTAAGGAACTCATTGAAGTTCTGTATGATAAACTGTCCTAAATCCATCTCTGTTATTTACGATTTGACGAATTACTATTAATATTTATTTGACAATTTATCCGATGGTCATCAAGACGGAGCCTTCCATGACTGTGTCACCCTGCTTGACGGTAATAGATGTGACGGTGCCGGCATATTCGGCCTCGATGTTGTTCTGCATCTTCATGGCCTCGAGCACGAGCACCACATCGCCCACATTGACTTGCTGGCCTGTGGTGACCTTGATTTCAGTAACGGTACCAGGCAGCGGAGCCTTCACGGGAGCACCCGATCCTACAGGTGCTGCTGGCTGAGCCGCAGCGGCCGGGGCCGTAGGCGGAGTATTGACGACGGGCTTCGGGGCCTCTACCTTCGGGCGTGTCATTGTGGGATGCTTGGCAGCGTTGATGGGCTTCTGCAGCTCAACTTCGAACGGTATGCCATTAACGTTTACCTTTGCGATGTTGCCTTCTACTTCTTCTATTTCTACTTCGTAGTCAACACCCTGTACTTTATATTGATACTTGTTCATCTCTGCTATTTTCTATTTTACGATTTACTATTAACGGTTTACTGGTGGAACTGGGTCATTTGCAGGAACTCATCGTTCCAGCTTGACGATTTCTGGCGGATGGTGATGACGCCCGACTCCACGTCGTGCACGTCGTCTTCGTACTGTTTCAGCGCCATGCCAATGACGGCCATATAGACTTCGCGGTCTATACCTTTGGTCTTGAGGCCTTCTTGCAGTATAACTCCCGTCTTGTGGCCCAGTTCGGCAGTCTTCTCCACCGTCTTGGTGATGGGCTTGATAGGCTGCTGGTTTGCCACCTTCTTGGCAGCCTCCGTGTGGCGCATCAATAGTCCGAAGAGGGAGAAGAAGATGAAGAGCACGGCAAGGCAAGTGAAGACGATGCCCATGGCCAGCAGGGTGATGCCGAAACCGTATGGGTCTTCACGCTTCAGCTTGGCGTCCTTGGTCTCGTCGGTCTTGATGAAGTTCTCTATGCCTGGGGTGACGTTCTGTGCAGCCTTCACGCTCCACTTCTTTCCCTGACGTGCAAACGACTGGTCGGCACTAAGCGCTGGCACGCTCACCGAGTCAATCAGCTCAACGGCATTACCGTTATAGAGAGCTATCCAAACAGGCTCTGACATGGGAACCTTCAGCGAGAGATGCAACTTGCCCCTGGCGGGATTGGAGTTGCCAAAAAACACGATGTGCTGCCTCCCGCCGATGTTCGTACGGCTGTCACCGCTTGGGATGACGCTCATACGCTTGATACGGTCTGGCACGCTCATCGCCGGGTCGAGCACAGCGCGGTCTGTCGTGATATACATGCCGCGTATGTTATAGGTGGTGAACGAAGTGTTCTCCAGCTCTATCCATGCCTCGCGCTCGCCAAATTCGTCCTGAATGCTGGCAGTGTTGTTTGTCAGCACCTCGTTGATGACGATGTTCCTGGCTCCCTGGCCGAACATCGCTGAGGTACCGGTCAACATCAACGCGCCGCAAAGTAATCCGAATTTATTCATTTCTTTCGTTGTTGTGTATTATTGTATTTTATATAGGCTCAATCAGGTATCACCCGCAGAAGAACAGCACGACGATCTGTGCCGTCAGGATACGCAGGAACATCGACAACGGATAGACCGTCGAGTAGCCTAGTGCCGGTGCCTCCTTCGAACAGATGCTGTTGGCATAGGCCAGTGCGGGCGGGTCGGTGTACGTACCGGCTATCATGCCTGCAATGGTGAAGTAGTTGAACTTGAACTTCAGGCGTGCTACCGGCCCCACTATCAGTATGGGGATGACGGTGATGAGAAAGCCCGTCAGCACGTATAGCAGTCCGTCGCCCTCGACCACCGTTTCAAAGAAGTTGGCTCCGGCCTTGATGCCCACGGAGGCCAGGAACAGTACCAGACCTATCTCGCGCAGCATCATGTTGGCCGACGTCGTCGTATAGGTCACCAGGTGTATCTTGTAGCCGTAGCGGCCAATGAGAATGGCAATGATAAGCGGACCGCCGGCAAGACCCAGCTTCATCGGCACGGGCATGCCGGGAATAGCCAACGGGAACGAGCCGAAGATCAGTCCGAGGAAGATGCCCACGAAGATGGTGGCAATGTTCGGCGCGTTCAGGCGGCGTATGGAGTTGCCCATCTTGTTGGCCACACGGTCAACGGCGTCCTCAGGGCCTACCACCATGATCTTGTCGCCCACTTGCAAGGGCAGTCCTGCCGAGGCGAAGAGGTCCATGCCGTGACGTGTTACACGGGTGACGTTCACTCCGTGTACGCTCGAGAAGTGCAGCGAGGCCAGCGTCTTGCCGTTGATGGCGGGGTTGGTTATCAGTATGCGCTTCGAGACCAGCGGCTGGTCCTGCTGCTCGAAGTCAATATCCAGCTTTGGGCCTATGAAGGCGGTGATGGCCTCCTGGTCGGCCTCGGCACACACGATGAGCATCTGGTCGCCCAGATGGAAGATGGTATCTCGGTTGGGTATGCACAAGTCGCCGTCATGGACCAGTCGCGACACCACGAAGTCACGGTTCAGGAAGTCATGGACTTGCAGCAGCGTCTTGCCCTCCAAGTACTTGTTGGTCACCTCCAGGTGCATCTTGTACGGCTTCTTGTTGGCAGCGGTCTCTTCCATGGCCGTCAGCCGTTCCTCCTCCTTCTCCAGCTTCACCTTGCAGATGTACCTTACTAATATAGTGGCCCCTATGATGCCCAGCACACCGAGCGGATAGGCACAGGCGTAGGCCGATGCTATCGGGGGAGCCGACGGGCCGAACACGGTGCCCAGCGCCTCGTTGGCTGCACCGAGACCCGGCGTATTGGTGACAGCACCGTAGAGTGTACCCACCATCATCGGCAGGGCAGACTTGTCGCCTGAGTCGAAGAAGATGAAGTAGCAGGCAAACATCACCAGTATGTTCAGCACGATGGCCGAGGCGGCCAGTCCGTTGAGCTTGACGCCCGCAGTTCCGAAGCTCTCGAAGAAACCCGGACCGACCTGCATACCTATCATGAAAACAAACAAGATGAGGCCGAAGTCCTGAACAAACGTCAGGATGTTAGTCGGAGCCGTGAAGCCTATGTGGCCGGCCACGATACCAGCAAAGAGCACGAAGGTCACACCAAGTGAAATGCCGAACAATTTGATTTTGCCCAGATACACACCGACGGCAATGACGACGGCATAGAGAAGGGCAATATGGGCAACCGAATCAGTTGTTGTGAACAAGTCCCTTAACCAATGAAATGATTCCATAACACACTATAGTAATTTGGTGTGCAAAGTTACTAAGAAAATGGTACAAAGCCGCCATCTCTGTGCAATAATTTTCCGTCTTTTAATAACTTTAACACAACAAAACAGGCTAGTAACTACTCAGCACCCCATGTCATGAGTAGTTTCCTGTTCTGAAAATCGCCCTCATAAGCGTTATCGTCCCCGCAAAACTGTTAAATAACTATAAAAGCATAGGTACATTTACAAGATAGTGCTTTTTTGTCACTGAAAGTCAGTAACTTTGCAGCCACTTTGCCCAAAACGGGGCAGATAGGAGTCAGAACAGGCGCTGCTTCTATAGATTATTAACCCATTAAAACAAGACCTGGTAAACGTCTGTCCGGTCACCGCCCTATTCGCGAGAATGGGCAAAGAGAACATATATTATGTCAGAATTAACAAAGAACGTTAAGCCGCTCGACGACTTCAATTGGGACGAGTTCGAGAACGGTACCGTAGCAACCGTCAGCAAGGAAGAGCTCGACAAGGCCTACGACGAAACCCTGAACAAAGTAGCCGACCATCAGGTAGTTGACGGTAAGGTCATCTCGGTTGACAAGAAGGAAGTTGTTGTCAACATCGGTTACAAGAGCGACGGTATCATCCCCGCTTCTGAATTCCGCTACAATCCCGACCTGAAGATCGGCGACAGCGTAGAGGTTTATGTGGAGAGCGCTGAGGACAAGAAGGGTCAGCTCATCCTGTCGCACAAGAAGGCTCGCCTGAGCAAGGCTTGGGACCGCGTCAACGCTGCTCTGGAGGCTGAGGAGATTGTTCAGGGCTTCATCAAGTGCCGCACGAAGGGCGGTATGATTGTCGATGTATTCGGCATCGAGGCCTTCCTGCCCGGTTCTCAGATCGACGTTCACCCCATACGGGACTACGACCAGTTCGTTGGCAAGACGATGGAGTTCAAGATTGTGAAGATCAACCAGGAGTTCCGCAACGTTGTTGTCTCTCACAAGGCTCTCATAGAGGCCGAACTGGAGGCACAGAAGAAGGAAATCATCGGCAAGCTCGAGAAGGGTCAGATCCTCGAAGGTACCGTCAAGAACATCACTTCTTACGGTGTATTCGTTGACCTGGGCGGTGTTGACGGACTCATCCACATCACCGACCTCAGCTGGGGCCGTGTTGACGACCCGAAGAAGGTTGTCGAGCTCGACCAGAAGATCAACGTTGTTATCCTCGACTTCGACGACGAGAAGAAGCGCATTGCCCTCGGCCTGAAGCAGCTCACTCCGCATCCTTGGGATGCTCTGGATGCTGACCTCAAGGTGGGTGACCACGTTACTGGTAAGGTTGTCGTCATTGCCGACTACGGTGCATTCGTTGAGATTCAGCCCGGTGTTGAGGGTCTGATCCACGTCAGCGAGATGTCTTGGAGCCAGCACCTGCGCTCAGCTCAGGAGTTCCTGAAGGTTGGCGACGAGGTGGAGGCTGTCATCCTGACTCTCGACCGCGACGAGCGCAAGATGTCGCTCGGCATCAAGCAGCTGAAGGAAGATCCCTGGGAGGCTATCGAGACGAAGTATCCTGTTGGTTCTAAGCACAATGCAAAGGTCCGCAACTTCACCAACTTCGGCGTATTCGTCGAGCTGGAGGAGGGTGTCGATGGTCTGATCCACATCAGCGACCTGAGCTGGACCAAGAAGGTGAAGCATCCCTCTGAGTTCACACAGGTGGGCGCCCCCATCGAGGTTATCGTGCTTGACATCGATAAGGAAAACCGTCGTCTCTCTCTCGGCCACAAGCAGTTGGAGGACAACCCCTGGGATGTTTTCGAGAACAAATATACCGTCGGCTCCGTACATACCGGTAAGATTACCGAGCTGTTGGAGAAGGGTGCCGTAGTTCAGCTGGATGAGAACGTCGAGGGCTTTGCCACACCGAAGCATCTGGTCAAAGAGGATAACAGCCAGGCCCAGTTGGGCGAGGAACTGCCGTTCAAGGTGATTGAGTTCAACAAGGACTCTAAGCGCATCATCCTGAGCCACAGCCGTACTTTCGAGGATTCTGCCCGTGAGGAGAAGAAGGCTGCTGCCAAGAAAGCTGCTCCCCGTGCCAAGAAGGACGACACGCCGAAGATTGAGAATGTCGCTGCCAGCACGACGCTGGGTGACATCGACGTGCTTGCTGAATTGAAGGCCAAGATGGAAAAAGGCGAGTAGTCTTTGATTGAATATTTATAACAAACGTTAAATTATGGCGGTAGAGTGTTGTATTTACACTCTACCGCTCATTTTTTTGCCTATTTTTATTGCTGTTTCAAATAAAAGTTGTAAATTTACACCCAAATTTGAAAACCAGTTTAATTAAACTAAAAACCATTTAGAATGAAAAGCTTAAAAGGTAGCATTTTAGGCATGGGCGTTGCTGTTGCAATGCTCACTGCTTGCGCTGGCGGACAGCAGGCTCCGCAGCTCACGGCATCGGGTCTCGACCCTGCCAAGTTTGACACCATCATTAACGGCGACACCGTCAAGCTCTACACGCTGAAAAATGAGAGCGGTATGGAGGTGTGCATCACCAACTACGGCGGCCGTGTGGTATCACTCGTCGTGCCTGACAAGGACGGCAAGCCAACTGACGTCGTTCTGGGCTTCGACAACATTGCCCAGTACACCGACACACTGAACTCGCCCACCGACTACGGTTCCAGCGTTGGCCGCTATGCCAACCGCATCTGCGACGGCAAGTTCACGCTCAATGGCGAGACGTACCAGCTGCGTCAGAACGACCCGCATGAGGGCGACACACGTATCCACTGCCTGCACGGCGGCGGTGCCACGGGCTGGATGAACAAGGTCTATGCTGCTGAACAGGTGGATGACAAGACGCTGAAGCTGACCATCGTGGCCGAGGACGGCGAGAACGGATTCCCCGGAACCGTTACGGCTGTGACCACCTACAAGATTACGGACGGCAACACGCTCGACATCACGTGGGAGGCTGAGACCGACAAGCCCACCATCATCAACCAGACAAACCACAACTACTACAACCTGAGCGGTGACCTGGAGAATCCCGGCTACGATCAGGTGCTCTATGTCAATGCAGACAATTTCACCGAGAGCGACTTCAGCTATATGCCGACAGGTAAGATTCTCCCCGTCGAGGGTACGCCGATGGACTTCCGCACCCCGCATGCCGTCGGCGACAGCATCAAGTCGGAATACTATCAGATTAAGAACGCTCACGGCTACGACCACAACTGGTGCCTGAACACCAACGGTGACGACACGCAGGTTTGCGCCAGCCTCTACAGCCCCAAGACGGGCATCTTTATGGAGATGTTCACCAATGAACCCGGCGTACAGGTCTATAGCGGTAACTTCCAGGGTGTCGGCGGCGAGGAGAACATCGTCCGCAAACTGGGTAAGAAATATCCGCAGCACGTCAGCATCTGTCTGGAGAGCCAGAAGTATCCCGACAGCCCCAACCATCCCGAGTGGGCAAGTCCCGTCCTGAATCCCGGCGAGAAGTACTTCAGCCACGCTGCATACAAATTCACAATCAAGTAATGAAGTATGGCACAGAACGAAAACGGTAGCAAAAGCTACCTCATCAGTATTGTAATGGTCGCCGTACTCGGCGGTCTGCTCTTCGGATATGACACAGCCGTCATCTCGGGTGCTGAGAAAGGTCTGCAGGCTTTCTTTATGGAATCGAAGGACTTTGCCTATACTGACGGCTGGCACGGTTTCACCTCGGCCTCAGCCCTCATCGGCTGTATCATCGGTTCGGCTCTCTCCGGTTTCCTTGCCACCAACCTCGGCCGCAAGAAGTCGCTGATCATCGCCGGTTTGCTGTTCTTCATCTCAGCTCTCGGCTCGATGGAACCCGAGTTCCTGTTCTTCGAGCATGGAACTCCCTCCTACTCGCTGCTGATAATGTTCAACATCTATCGCGTCATCGGCGGTATCGGCGTAGGTCTGGCTTCAGCCATCTGCCCGATGTATATCGGTGAGGTGGCTCCCTCCAACATCCGCGGCATGCTGGTCTCTTGGAACCAGTTCGCCATTATCTTCGGTCAGTTGGTGGTCTATTTCGTCAACTTCTTCATCCTGGGCGACCACATCCAGCCGCTCGTCGAGGAAATGGGTAAGGGCATTGCCGCCATCAACCCTGCTGCACAGTGGACGGTGACTACCGGTTGGCGTTATATGTTCGGAAGCGAGGCTGTTCCCGCAGGACTCTTCGCCCTGCTCATCTGCTTCGTTCCTGAGACACCGCGTTACCTCGTCAGCATCAATCAGGATGAGAAGGCTCTCGGTATCCTGTCGAAGATCAACGGCACGAGCAAGGCCGCTCAGATTCTGCAGGACATCAAGGACACGATGGTCGTGAAGACCGAGAAGCTGCTCACCTATGGTGCCATGTGTATCTTCATTGGCATCATGCTCAGCGTATTCCAGCAGGCTGTAGGTATTAATGCCGTGCTTTACTACGCACCGCGTATCTTCGGTGACATGGGTATGAACGACCCGATGATGCTGACCGTCTTCATGGGTATCATTAACATCTCGTTCACGTTGGTGGCCATTTTCACCGTCGAGAAGTGGGGTCGTAAGCCGCTGCTCATCTGGGGTTCGTTAGGTATGGCCCTGGGTGCATTCGGTGTGGCTGTGACCTTCGGTAACGACAGCCTTGCACTCGTCACCGCTGCCTCACTGCTCCTCTATTCTGCTTGCTTCATGTTCTCATGGGGTCCCATCTGCTGGGTACTCATCGCCGAGATCTTCCCCAATACCATCCGTGGTGCAGCAGTGGCTATTGCTGTGGCAGCACAGTGGATCAGCAACTTCATCGTCTCGTCGACCTTCGTGCCCATGTTCAACATGCATCTCACAGAGGGCGATGACTTCGGCCATTGGTTCACTTACGGTCTCTATGGCGTTATCTGCGTCGTTGCCGCCATCTTTGTCTGGAAGCTTGTTCCCGAGACCAAGGGCAAGACGCTGGAGGATATGACCGCGATGTGGAAAAACCGCAAATAAAACTAATTACAAACAATAAAAAAGAAATCAAATGAATTGGAATTCAAATGAGTTTCAGTGGCTCGACTGGACGGTGCTTGCCGTCGGTGTGTTGGCCATCGTATGGGCGGTGTACCGCGCCATCAAGAAAGACAAGGAGAAAATGAAGGGTGCCGACTCGCAGGACTATCTGTTCGGCAAGGGTGAGCCCTGGTATGTAATCGGTATGGCTATCTTCGCCGCCAACATCGGCTCGGAGCACCTCGTAGGTCTCGCCGGTACTGGTGCGAAGGACGGTGTGGGTATGGCCCACTGGGAGATGCAGGGCTGGATGATCCTTATCCTCGGCTGGCTGTTCGTTCCCTTCTATCAGCTTCTGAACAACAAGATGGGCAAGATTATCACCATGCCCGACTTCCTGAAGTTCCGCTACACCCAGCGCACAGGTTCATGGCTCTCTATCATTACGCTCGTAGCCTACATCCTGACAAAGGTCTCGGTAACTGCCTTTACGGGTGGTATCTTCTTTGAGTATCTCATCGGCCTGCCCTTCTGGTGGGGTGCCCTCGGCCTCATCGCCGTCACAGCCATCTTCACCGTGTTCGGCGGTATGAAGGGTGTGATGACCATGTCGGCCATCCAGACACCTATTCTTATTATAGGTGCCTTCCTGGTGCTCTTCCTCGGTCTTTCTACACTTGGTGGCGGCAGTATCGTTCAGGGTTGGGAAAACATGATGGCCTTCTGCAGCACGCTTCACGACGGCTATGGAACGACTCACATGTTCCACTGGGCTGATGTCAACGCATCGGGCCATCCCGATCCCCTCTACCATGAGTATCCTGGTTTCGTGGTGTTCATCGGTGCCTCTATCATCGGTTTCTGGTATTGGTGTACTGACCAGCACATCGTTCAGCGTGTACTTGGTCAGCAGAAGGGTGAGAGCAACGTGGAGGTGATGAAGCGCGCCCGTCGCGGTACCATCGCTGCCGGTTACTTCAAGCTGCTCCCCGTGTTTATGTTCCTTATTCCCGGTATGGTGGCTATGGCTCTGGCCAATGGTGGCTATGGCGACTTCGGCATCCAGATGGACATCGCCAACCAGCACGACACCGACGGTGCCTTCGCCATGATGGTGAAGAGCATCCTGCCTGCCGGTATCAAAGGCTTCGTGACCA
>CAMHNI010000069.1 GCA_946186505.1 uncultured Prevotellaceae bacterium
TTCGGATTCTTCATCTGCACCGACATGTTCACCATGTTCATGTTCTACGAGGTGGCTCTCATCCCCATGTACCTGCTCATTGGTGTCTGGGGTAGCGGTGCCAAGGAGTATGCTGCCATGAAGCTGACGCTGATGCTGATGGGCGGTTCTGCCCTGTTGATTATCGGTCTGCTGGGTATCTACTTCTACAGCGGTGCCACGACGATGAACGTCAACGAGATAGCTGCCCTGCACAACATTCCGGTTGACATGCAGAAGGTGTTCTTCCCCTTCATCTTTATCGGTTTCGGTGTGCTCGGTGCCCTGTTCCCGTTCCACACATGGTCTCCCGACGGTCATGCTTCGGCCCCAACGGCAGTGTCTATGCTGCACGCCGGTGTGCTGATGAAGCTCGGAGGTTACGGCTGTTTCCGTGTGGCTATGTACCTGCTGCCTGAGGCTGCCCAGGAGCTGGCTTGGATATTCCTCATCCTGACGACTATCTCAGTGGTTTACGGTGCCCTCTCGGCTTGCGTTCAGACCGACCTGAAGTATATCAATGCTTACTCGTCGGTTTCTCACTGCGGCCTTGTGCTCTTCGCCCTGCTCATGATGACCAAGACGGCTTGTACGGGTGCTATCCTGCAGATGCTGTCGCACGGTCTGATGACGGCCCTCTTCTTTGCCCTCATCGGTATGATTTACGGTCGTACCCACACCCGTGACGTGCGCAAGTTGGGCGGTCTGATGAAGATCATGCCGTTCCTTGCCGTAGGTTACGTGCTGGCAGGTTTGGCTAACCTGGGTCTCCCCGGCTTCTCGGGCTTCATTGCTGAGATGACCATCTTCGTCGGTTCGTTCGAGAATGCTGACATGTTCCACCGCGTCTGCACCATCGTGGCTTGCACCTCGGTTGTTGTCACCGCGGTCTACATCCTCCGTCTGGTTGGTAAGATTCTGTACGGCGAGGTCAGCGACCCGCACTATCTGCAGCTTACTGATGCTACGTGGGACGAGCGTCTCTCCGTTGCCTGCCTCATCTTCTGTGTGGCCGGTCTCGGTACGTTCCCGTTCTGGGCAAGCAACGTCATCAACGACGCTGTCATCCCCATTCTCAGTAATATTAACATGTAAACGATAGGAGGATAAAGATATGAATTACGGACAATTCTTACAGATGATTCCTGAGGCTACGCTCGTGGCCATTCTGATTATCGTTTTCTTCGCCGACTTCGCCCTGCACCGCAGCGAGTCGAAGAGCAAGACGCTCTACGGCGTTACTGCTGCTCTGCTCCTGCTCCAGCTCGTTCCCTGTGCGCTGGCCGAGCCGACTGAGGCCTTCGGCGGACTCTATGTCACCTCGCAGATGGCCAACGTCATGAAGACCATCCTCACCGCTGGTTCGCTCATTGTCGTCATCATGGCGCAGCCGTGGATTGAGGGCAATGCCAAGAAATATGCTGGCGAGTTCTATATGCTGCTTGTCTCGACGCTCCTTGGCATGTATATGATGATTTCCAGCGGCAACTTCCTCATGTTCTTCCTCGGTCTCGAGACGGCCTCCGTGCCCATGGCCTGTATGGTCGCCCTCGACAAGATGAAGAAGCAGAGCGCCGAGGCTGCCGCCAAGTACATCCTCACGGCAACGTTCTCCAGCGGTGTTATGCTCTATGGCATCTCACTGCTCTATGCTGCTGCAGGCACGCTCTATTTCACCGATATGGCTGCCGTTCTCAGCGGCATCAATCCCTTCACGGAGCAGATCCTGCTGCCCGTTGCCGGACTGGTGTTCTTCTTCAGCGGACTGGGCTTCAAGCTCTCGCTCGTGCCCTTCCACTTCTGGACGGCCGACACCTACCAGGGTGCTCCCACCCCAGTCACCGGTTACCTGAGCGTCGTCTCGAAGGGTGCTGCCGCGCTGGCTGCGTTCATCATCCTCACCAAGGTCTTCGGCCCGCTGGTTGAGCATTGGACACTCATGCTGGGCATCATCATTATGCTCACCATCACCGTCGGTAACCTCTTCGCTATCCGCCAGACCGAGCTCAAGAGATTCATGGCCTTCTCCAGTATCTCACAGGCCGGCTACATCATGCTGGCTGCCCTCGGCAACTCGCAGATGGGAGCCACGGCCTTGACCTACTACGTGCTCGTATATGTCGTGGCCAACATGGCCGTTTTCTCCGTCATCAGCGTGGTGGAGCAGAACAATGGTGGACGCACCGACATGGCTGCCTACAACGGTTTCTATACGACCAACCCCAAACTCTCGTTCCTCATGACGTTGGCTCTGTTCTCGTTGGCAGGTATTCCCCCGTTTGCAGGTATGTTCTCCAAGTTCTTCGTGTTCATGGCTGCCGTTGGTGGCCACGAGGCCGATCCCTTCTGGGTTTATCTCGTCGTCTTCATCGCCTTGATTAACACGGTAGTCAGTCTCTACTACTACCTGCTCATCGTCAAGGCCATGTACATCAAGAAGACCACCACACCGCTGCCTGAGTTTAAGAGCGACGTCAACACAAAACTCGCATTGGCCCTCTGCACCGCCGGCATTGCTGCCTTCGGTATCCTCTCGTGCATCTACGACTGGATTGCCAACGCAGCCGTTTAACACAGTTTGGCGGCTGCAAACGACCTGAATGTAGCCGTCATTTGCATCTTTTGGAGGCTTCAAACCTTGTGTTTGAAGCCTCTTTTCATTTTTGCGAACTGAAAAAACTATTGCAAACTATTGCGAACGAAAAAACTTGGAAGTTTGCTACTTTATTCGTACCTTTGCGCTGTGATTTACGAAATTATCATAGGAATACTGATTTATGCCATCCTGTTTGTGGTGACGGTTCAGAGCAGTCGGAGGAAAATGCTGGCCTTGCAGGAACGTATTGACAAGGTACGTGCCTTGCAGGAGTTGCAGCAGGCACAGAGTCAGCAGAGCATCAGTCGAAACGAAGACAAGATTCGTGAGTTGGAGACTTTGCTTCAGAAACTCGGTGACGAGAATTCGCTGCTGCGACTGGAGTTGGAAGAAAAGAAGGCAACGCTCGACTATAATAATAAGGTGGCGATGATTGAGAACGAGAAACGCCAACAGGCAGAAACAGTCATCTTCTCATCGGATGTCTATCAACGCCTGCAGGACAGTCTGAACGCAGGATGTCCTCTCGCGTACCGGGAATGGTCAGAACTGGCCGAGCTGGTGGATAATGTCTATTCCGGTTTTACCGAGAAGCTATATAGCCTGTACCGTATGTCGGAGCAAGACTACCATGTCAGCTTGCTTGTCAAGTTGCGGGTTCAGCCAAAGGATATCGCACTGCTGACTGCCCATTCGAAGGAGAGTGTGGCTTCAACGCGTAGCCGTCTCTACCAGAAGGTGTTTGGCCAAAAGGGGTCGTCGAAAGACTGGGATGATTTTGTTTTATCAATTTAATATATAATAGGTATGGTTGAATACATAGCACAACATTTATGGCAGTTATGGGCCGTCGTGGCTGTCATTTGCCTGATTCTGGAACTGACCGCAGGCGATTTCTTTATCATCTGCTTCTCTATTGGCGCTTTTTTTGCAGCAATTGTTGCAGCTTTGGGTGGCGGCATTTACCTGCAGTTGTTAGCCTTTGCCGTCTTTACGCTCATCAGCCTCTTTTGGGTGCGTCCGTTTGCACAGCGTTACCTGCACCGAGGCGAGGACCGCCGTGTAAGCAATGCCGATGCCCTGTTAGGCCGTCAGGGCAGGGTTGTGGAGACAGTCAAGTCCGACGGTTTCGGCCGTGTCCAGATTGACGGCGACATTTGGAAGGCTGTCACTAATGAGGCTCAGGACATTCCTGCAGGTACGAACGTTTGTATCATAGGACGTGAGAGCACCATCATCACGGTGGAAACGTTGAAGACTGAAGATTGAAGACTATTATTAACCGTTATAAACTTAGACATTATGATTTACTTTTTGATTACCATCATCGTTTGCGTGATTCTTTTTGCCAAAATGGCATTGGTTATTATTCCTCAGTCGGAAACCAAGATTGTGGAGCGACTGGGACGCTACTATGCCACGCTCCAACCGGGTATTAATATCATTATCCCGTTCATCGACCGTGCCAAGTCGATCGTTGTACTCAACCACGGACGCTACCAGTACTCGACGACCATCGACCTGCGTGAGCAGGTCTATGACTTCCCCAAGCAGAACGTGATTACAAAGGACAATGTGCAAACGGAGATCAACGCACTGCTCTACTTCCAGATCGTTGACCCGTTCAAGGCCACCTACGAAATCAACAACCTGCCCAACGCTATCGAGAAGCTGACGCAGACGACACTGCGAAACATTATCGGTGAGCTGGAACTGGATGAGACGCTGACCTCGCGCGACACCATCAACAAGAAACTGTCGGCAGTGCTCGATGACGCCACCGACAAATGGGGTGTGAAGGTGAACCGCGTGGAACTGCAGGACATCACGCCTCCCGACTCCGTTCTGACAGCTATGGAGAAGCAGATGCAAGCCGAACGTAACAAGCGTGCGCAGATTCTGACTTCAGAAGGACAGAAGGCTGCCGAGATTTTGGCTTCAGAGGGTGAGAAGACCGCCATCGTCAACAAGGCTGAGGCCGCCAAGCAGGAAGCCATCCTGCAGGCCGAAGGTGAGGCCCAGGCCCGCATCCGCGTGGCTGAGGCTGAGGCCAAGGCAATAGAGTTGATTACCGAAGCCGTGGGCAAATCGACGAACCCCGCCAACTACTTGTTGGCACAGAAGTATATCTCGATGATGCAGGAACTGGCCGAGGGCGACAAGACGAAGACTGTCTATCTGCCTTACGAGGCTACCAACGTGCTAGGCAGTATCGGAGGCATCAAAGAGTTGTTCAAGGCAGAGTGATCTTCCTGAGAGATTCGAAGGGTGCCAGCCTGTGACAGGCTGGCACCCTTTTTCTTATGATTGCGACAGCTGGATATGCTCAACACGGAGTTTTATCAACCCGGCAGGAACACGCACCTCTACGACATCACCGGCTTTCTTGCCTAATAAAGCCTGAGCAATTGGTGACTTGATAGAGATTTTGCCCTCATTGAGGTTCGCCTCATGTGGACTGGCTATCGTATATGACATCCGTTTGTTATTACCAAGGTTGGTCATCTCAACATTGGTGAGCAGTCCGACGGTATCGGAACCCAGTCTCGACACGTCAATGACCCTCGCGTGTTCCAACACCCTTTGCTTGAAACGAATCCTGCCCAGCAGCCTTGACTGTTCCCGTTTGGCAGCATGATATTCAAAATTCTCACTGAGGTCGCCCTTGTCACGAGCCTCTGCTATGGCCTCTTTGACCTGTGGCAGTTCGACATGCTCTAACTGATGCAGTTCGGCTACTAGCTTGTCGTAGCCTTCCTGTGACATATACTCCATAATACCTTACAATAGCAATTAATATGATACGACGTTCCTCGGCTTACCATCGACAAAAGCCTTGACATTACCTGTCGCCACATCAACCAGACGGATTCTCGCCTCCTTTGATGCCCAGGCTATATGCGGAGTAAAGAAAGCATTTTCACAAGGCAGCAGGGGATTATCAGCCTGTGGAGGCTCTTCGCTCAGCACATCGGCACAATAGGCTCTCAACCGATTAGTGGTCAAGGCATCAGCCACGTCCAGGTCATTCACCAACGGGCCACGGCCCGTATTGATGAGGATGGCCGATGGTTTCATCCTCTGGAGTGACTGACGGTTTATCAGATGATGAGTGTCAGCCACTAACGGACAATGCAGACTCAGCACGTCACTCTCTGCCAGCAGTTCGTCCATCGTCAGCTTACTGACACCCGACGGCAGCTCATCGGCCTTCTTGCTGGTACAGGCTACGACCTTCATACCGAACGCCTGGGCAATAGCAGCCACACGCCGGCCTATGTTTCCGAGACCGACAATACCAAACGTCTTGCCTGCCAGTTCTGTCAACGGCGTGTCCCAATAACTGAAATCCTGAGAGGCAGACCACTTCCCCGCCCTGTTCTGGAGGGCATAGTGCTCCGTCCGGTTGGTGACAGTAAGCAGATGGGCAAACACCATCTGGGCCACACTCTCAGTGCTATAGGCCGGGACGTTGGTGACAATGACACCCCGTTCCTTGGCTGCCTCCAAATCGACAACATTATAACCTGTTGCCAGCACACCGATATATCTGAGTTTAGGCAACTGATTCATCTCGGGCCGTCTGATGCAGACCTTATTTGTCAAGATAATCTCTGCTTCTTTCGCCCGCCCCACGGTCTCTTCCGGTCTGGTACGGTCATAGACCGTCATATCGCCCAGCACAGCTAACGCCTCCCATGATAGGTCGCCGGGATTAGCTGTATAGCCGTCTAATACTACAATCTTCATACTATGCAATCTATTCGTCCATCTGGAACAACGGGTCCTCAGGCATGACCATCACCGGCTCCTGTTCTGAGGCCTTCAGGATATTCTCTGGCACGTACTTCTTATCGACCACTAAACGGAACATATAATCACGGAACCAGCGGTCGGTCATGATGAGACAGCCCTTCTGTCCCCAGTCGGCACCCCATGAATTCTCCACCTTCCACTTCGTGGCATTGCCCTGGACATCCAAGTCAACAGCCGTCAGCGTCATGGCATGAGTCGAACCACTGTCAAAGGTCGAGATACGCTGTGCCTTATCCATACCAAAAGTAGTGCCGAAGAGCGAGCCGTAGTCGAAGTTGGCGGTGTCGGCATAGCCGCGCTTACGGTCCAGCTGCTTACCCACATCGTAACTGGAGTAGAGTTTGCGCCCGTCACGGAGCGAGGCTATGGCTAGCTTCTCGATGTCGTCCATAGGCAGATTGACATAGCGCCAGTTGTGGCCGTCGTACGTATGGCGATCGTAGTCCACCTCGTAAGTCTTATAGTAGGGACGGCGCGGGTCGTTCATAACCATGATAAACGTCCCGTTCAACGGACCGCCCATAACCTCCTGGAAAAAGGACTGTGGAGTATAATCCTTGGGAGCACCGACAGCACGGCCGTCCTTGTTCTTAAAGGCATAGCTGAACTTTTGCGGCGGCTGCCCAATGGTCATCTCCAACATGTGATAAACCTGTGCCAGCATACGTACCTTGGCCTTGTTGAGCGATGTCTGGCTCTTATCCTTTTGCACCATGTCACGCAGCTGCAGGCCATACTCACGCAACTTCGAGGCAACGAGCTGGCGAGCCTTGGACGTGTTATCGCTGGAGAACGACTCGGGCATGACCTCCTTGGGCACCAGTCCGTACTTGTCGCAGAGGTCGGCAACGCCACAGAATGTGCCGCCATCACTCAATGGGTAGTGGAAGAAGAACTGCACGCGCTGGTCGTCAATAGGTTTCTTACCCGTGTCAATGACACCCTGCAACATGAGGTTGGCCTTCTCCAACTGATCATAGAAAAAGAGGTATGCCTGGGAGAACTCCAATTGAATGGAGTCTCCATGTTGCCGGGTATAACCCGAGCGCAACACGTTAAATCCACTGAACATCCAGCAGCGTCCGCTGGACTTCTGGTCGGTTATCGACTGACGGGATGTCTCGATACTGAAATACGTGTCCAAGGCCGCAGCGTTGTCACGGTTCTTAGCCAGGTCATCGATGGCATTGGCGGCCACAGCGTTGGACAATGCCTTGCTAACAGGCAACTGTTTCTGTTCCTTTACTATGTCCTTCAGCATATCGGCCGAAATTCCTCCATCTCTCGTCTGTCCTACAGCAGTAGCCATGCTACTTGTCAGGCAGACGGCAATAATAATCGCTTTTCTCATAATCTGCTCTTTTCTGTTCTCAAATTTGCAAGGTACAAAGATACGCATTTCCCGGCACATAGCGGCATTCCACCTTATTTATTTATAGGTTTTTAATTGACTTATGTCACGTTTGCGCACACAGAAAGCAAAAAAAAGGGCAAAAGTATGCCACGATAGTCAAGGAGTTTGTAATTTTGCACCCGCAAAACGAAAAAAGATTCGTTTTAGGATAATAATAATTTAAAAACAGAAAAGAAAATGAAAAAGATTTTGATGACTATGGCCGCTGCTATGATGGCCGTCACAATGAACGCTCAAATGTACGTTGGTGGTTCACTGGGTTTTACAAGTATGACTCCTGAAGTTGGCGATGGCGAGACCTCGTTTAAGATTCTGCCTGAGTTCGGCGTACAGTTCGACGAGAATTGGGGTGTCGGGGTCACCGTCGGTTACACTAGCAACAAGATGCAGGGTATCAACCTCCAGTCTGCCCTGAACGGCTACTGCAATAGCAAAGGCAGCGAAAGCGCTTTCATCTTTGCTCCCTACGCACGTTACACTGCTCTGAAGTTCAAGAGCGTTAACATCTTCTTCGACGGTGGTTTCGACTACGTCCAGGGTTCTGACGCTAAGTTCACTGCTTTCGGTGTAGGCATCAAGCCGGGTGTGGCAGTAAACCTGAATGAGCAGCTGAGTTTTGTTACACACTTCGGTTTTCTCGGCTATGAGTCGCTGAACCCCGATGGTGACAACAACAATCGTTCCGCTTTCGGTCTTGACCTCAATGGTAACAACCTGACCTTCGGTCTGTACTACAACTTCTAATCAGAAGCTAAAGATTGATAACAACAGGCCACACCTACAGAAGGTGTGGCCTGTTTTCGTTATTTAGAAATTCATTTCAAATGGCATCTCATCAAACGGACGGCCAAGGGCAGGAGTCTCGGCATCCGTATCTGTACTGACTGGTACGGGCGATGCCTCTAACAGCGCATCCATTCTAAATTCCATCACCTCCACTTCTGGAGTCCTATATTCATGCTTTTTCATATCGTATGCTATTCTACTGTTACTTAATTACCTTCTTTCCACTAACGACATAGACGCCATGCTTCGGCAAGCTGATGCGCTGACCGTTGAGGTTATACATCTTTTCACTCTTCACTCCTTCACTCTTCACTATCGAAGTGCCCGTGGTTTCGTTGTCAAATACGATGTCAAAACGCGAGGCGTTGGTGCTGACCGGCAGATAGGCACGGTTCCATGCCACCACCTGGCCATTAGCCCTATAGAAGCCTATCTGTCCTCCTACCTTATTCAGAATACAGTTCACCACACCGTTGCCGCCGTCCGATGCTACAGCCTTGCCCTCGCCAGCCTTCAGCAGATTGCCGGTAGCTGCATCGGCAGACGTGGCGTAGGGTATTTCCTCATCCTTGTTGCCACCCTTGTAATAGAGCACCACGGGCGTACCTGCCTTGACCTTGCTTATCGGAGTCAGCACAACAAAGCCTTCGGAGACTGCAGCCTTATAGGCCTTAATAGCGGTCTCACTGAAGTCCAAGTCATTGCCGCTGACGTAGGTTGCATAGCCAGTCTCACCGACGCTGACCATTTCAGAGGAAACAGCCTTTCTGAGCGTAAAATCTGTCATGAATGTATTACCATTAGCTCCAACACTCAGCACGTAGTTGCCTGCCGTAGTCGAGGTGAAACTCAGGCTAACCTTACGTAATGCGCCAGCTTCCGTACAAGCTTTTTCGTTTTTACCATAGCTCTCCGTAGCCACGACTTGCCCATCCTTTTTGACAGTCAATGTAAAATCATTATTCGAATTTGCTGCCCAGGCACAATACTTAGCCTCGACGACATAGTCCACTTCTGCCTCTAAGGGCATTGTATAGCCTGGCGTTGTTCCATAAGTATAGGTTCCCGGATGAACAAACAGTCCCACCTGGTCAATGGCATCGGCAAGACAAGCCTTGCTGTCTGAGCCCTTGAAAGTTTGACGCATATTTCCGCTCTCAGTCACCCATCCTGGCAGCACCACGTTCTCACTGGTTGCCTGAATCGGAGCCTTGGCAAATGTACCATCATAAATAGCATCTTGTTCCACGGTATTAGCAGTCCAAACGGCATTAGCCAAATTCTGACAGGAACTTTGGAAATCGGCTTCGTATGGTTTCATGGCCTTGACAACTGCCAGAGCCTGCAAAGCCTCCACATTATTATATGGTGCATACTCGCCACGTCCGAAACCGAAAGGAAGTGCTTCTGTTTCTGCAATAAGCGGAAGCAATGTCTCCAAGTCAGATACTATGGGGGCCTTCACCTCACTACTGGTTGCACTCTTTCCATAAAGAGTAGTTGTCGAAACACGGAAATTACCACCTGATACGTCAAGGTCACTAAGGTTCTTGGTATAAGTCAAACTGCTGCTCTCCAACTTACTGCGGTCTTCACCGAGATCCACCAACTCCTGCCAACTGCCGTTCTCCGGCTGGTACTCAATGAACAGATTGTCGGTTGCGTCACTGTTGGTATTGCTGACGGTAAAGGTGATAGTACGCTCGTCAAGATTCACTTCGTAGGCCAATTTCGGTGTATTGACAGAAGTTGGCGCCCACCAGGCAGGGGCTTTGTCGGACTTGGAGGTATAGGCAAAGGTGGAACGGTGGTCACGGTAAACCTGACCGGCAGGGGTTATTGATCCGTCATCGTTGAACATCTTGTTACGCCAATAGTCAAAGGAATAAATGGCATAGCGCTCAACATCGTCGCTCTCCTCCAAGCGCTGGAGCATCGCCTGCAAGTATTCACGCGCCTTATCATAGGAGGTGATTGCAGCCGCATAGTTGCTCCATGATGCACCGGCTTCCATCTCCGTCAGCCAAACAGGGCGGCCAGTGCTATTCCAGATATTCCAACACTGGTCGGTCACATACTTAGCATAAGAGTTGGCGTCTCTACTGCCAATATCCCAATAGGCATGGGTGACGGCGAAGTCACAACGTGATTGATTGTCATTTTTATCTACATAGCCGAAATACTTCGTCAGATAACTGAAATCAGTAGGCTGTGGCGAACCTATACGACCGCCACCAGCTTGAAAATTCTTGTTGTGGCTATTGTAGGCTGTCCAACTATCTATAGTACCACCGCACGAACATTTATCACTGGTATGCTGTTCTGAATGTTCGGGCTCGTTGAGTGATAGCGAGGCGGTGCCCGTCTTGCTGTTCACCTCACCGTCGCCAGGCCACCAGCGATGTTGCTTGCACGGCACATACTCCATGTCGGTGGTCGAACTATAACCTGCACTCCATGACCAATACCATGTGGCACGCAGTTGCGGCCCTTTGGTAGCTCCTCCCGTGTCAGCCCATCCTTTCTTCGACACATACTGCCAAGGCTTGACATAGGCTGATGTCACCCTCTTCGCCAAGGCTTCAGACAACGTAATGACCTTGTCGGTATGGTCGGCCACATAGACACGACTGTGGCCGCTGCCATTAGTCCCCGAAGCCAAAGTTACCATATAACCACGACGCAATGTAAAGTTGGTCATCGTATTGCTCTTTTCTCCAAGGTTGGTATGGTTGCCAACGGCCAACTCAAACTCACCCTCCGTTCCGTCGCAGGTCATAGCAACGTTAGGCAGTGGGATGACGGCTGCTCCGTTCAGATAGATAGCCACACGGCAGTTTTTACCGTTTACAGCAGGTGCTCCCTCGATGGTTACATACTGCAGGTATGTACTGATGACCTTACTCGGCACGATGTTGTCAAAGATGAGCCATGTGCGGTCGCTTCCAAGGTTTACCAAGCTATTGTCCAGCATCGGATTGTCGTTCGACGTGATATGGATGTCCACATTGTCCGAGCGGTCTATCGTTTTATCTTTCAGCTGGCAGTAGTCAATCTCCTGGACTTTCTGGTCATTTGTATAGACATCCGACTCGTATGCCTGACGAGCCTCATCCCAACTGCTGCCAGTAGCAGGAATGACGGAGAACTGCCCGTGACTGCTCTTCCGCTTGTCGTAGTAGATGCTAACATAAGCACTTCCCTTGTTAGCACCGTCTATGCCCACGTAGCTACTACTGTTTTTCTTATTAGTAAGGTAAGCATAACAGTCAGTACCCGTCATTTTCCACCGGAAACGATTATCATTCGTGTAGCTATTCTCAAAAACGACGCTCCACGTATTACTTCCACTGGCAGCCAAATACTTGCCACTGCTCTTCTGTTTCAGATAGAAATAGTCACTTTCACCGGTCGATTCGGCCACAAACACGTAGCCGTCTGACTTGGTACCATAGGCAGACAAAGCCGGACCATCGCCCGCCTCGTTCGTTCCCAACAATTTCTCGTAGATGTTCAGCCAGATGTAATACTCTCCGCCAGCCGTCAATCCTGCCTTAACGGACAGACAGGCCATCAAGGCCACACAAATAGTAATTAGTAGTCTTTTCATTTTCTTCAGTAAATAGTTTAGGCCACAAAGATAGGTATTTTTCGCGTAACAACCAAACAAATAGAGAAAAAAAGACAGGCGAGCGAATGAAACAGAGGACAAAAAAGAAAATTCCCGCTTGGGACCGAAGTCTTACGCGGGAACCAATGAAAGGAGGAGTGGTACCTCCAGGAATCGAACCGGGGACACACGGATTTTCA
>CAMHNI010000070.1 GCA_946186505.1 uncultured Prevotellaceae bacterium
TAAATTATTCCGCCGCAAATTAACATAAAAACGTCAGAGTTAACTTAACACCCTACGTCCGTCCCCTTCAGACGGCTGCTTTTACGACTTGGAGAGGGAGTATTTCAGGGGCACGGCAGGGGCACGGTAGGGGCATGGTTTTTGGCCTACTGTGCCCCTGCTAACTATTTACATAACAGGTCGTTATCTTGAAAAGGGGCACGAGGGGCACCCTTTTTTATCATTTCTACGGTATATAGGAATTCTGGATGAGATTTTTTGCATCGGACTACAGGACTATAGGACTTTTCTTCTTTGGCATCGGACAGAACGGACTATACGGACTGTTCTTCTTTGGTGCATCGGACTACAGGCCGATGCTTTCGCTGAACAGTTGACTCTAGCGCAAACGTTTTCGAGAAAAAGGATAGGAAACTTTTCGTAAATTTCAATAATATTTCGTACCTTTGCAGCGTAATTTACGGAAAACCGTCATATACAAAAGCTGGAAGAGAAAATAATAACCTCAAATAATTCATTAAAACTACTAAAATCTATGTCTGTCAAATTGAAGAGATTTTTTCAAACGACACTCTTATTGTGTCTGCTCTTGGTTGCAGGTAATGTGGCGGCACAAACCACAGCCAAGGGTACGGTTACAGACGCTACCGGCGAGCCCGTCATCGGTGCTACCGTGGTAGAGAAAGGTAACCCCAAGAATGCGGCTGTGACCGACTTCGACGGCAACTTCACCCTGAAGCTGCAGAAGGGCAAGACCGTTACCATTTCCTATATAGGAATGGTCAGTCAGGACGTGACGGCCTCACAGAACATGAAGGTGGAGCTGAAAGACGACAATGCCGCCCTCGAGGAGGTGGTCGTCGTAGGTTACACGAGCAAGGCCCGTAAGGATCTGACCGGTTCGGTGGGTTCCATCAGCGGCGCGAAGCTGGAAATCGTTCCGGTCACGTCAGCCGCCGTAGCCCTGCAAGGTAAGATTTCCGGTGTCCAGGTGACCACTGTTGACGGTCAGCCTGGTGCCGACGTTAATATCCGCGTACGTGGCGGCACGTCAGTGACACAGGAGAACCACCCGCTGTTTATCGTCGATGGTTTCCAGGTGGACAACATCAATGATATTCCTCCCTCGGACATCGCTTCTATCGATGTGCTGAAAGATGCCTCCCTCACCGCCATCTACGGTGCCAAAGGTGGTAATGGTGTTGTCGTGGTCACCACCAAGAGTGCCAAGGAGGGCAAGGTGCAGGTGACATTCAACGGCAACCTGAACGTCAGCCATATCTCAAAGACTCTCGATCTGATGAACGCCCAGCAGTTTGCCAACTACCAGTACCAGTGGCACTCGTGCGACGGTACCCGTTCAAGCAACGGTAAGTTCTTCCGCGCCAACTTCGGCAACCCCTACGATTTGGACATGTACTCCATCCTGCCTTCACACGACTGGCAGGACGAGGTGATGGGTGAGACACCGCTGAACTATTCGACAAACGTCACTATCGGCGGCGGTTCCGACAAGGTGAAGTTCAACCTCTCGCTGACGCAGTCGGAGGACAAGGGTATCATTCTCGGTTCGGGCGTGCGTCGCACGAACATTAATTTTAAGACCAACGTACAAGTAACGAAGAACTTCAGCATACAGTTCAACCCCAAGTTCACCTTCCGTCGCGACGAGGGTGCCGGCGGTGAGAATGTAGGTACCGGCGGTATCATCGACGTGCTGAAGTACCGCCCGACGAACGGTCTTCGCGAGTTCGGCTACGTTGACCCCGCCTATGCCGACCCCGCCGAGGAGGAGCTGTTCAACTATACCAACCCGAAGAGCGACATCGCCATCAACCAGCTTGTCAAGCACAGCTACACCTATACCAATGCCGTAGCTTTGGAATGGAAGCCCATCAAGGGACTCCAGCTGCGTTCTGAGGCCACTATCGGCCTGCAGTGGACTGACCAGAGCCGTTTCTACGGCGGCTATACCAGCACAGGTTCTCAGACGGTACACAAGAACCAGCCCCTGGCCACGCTCAACAACACCAAGCGTATGAACTACGTCTGGACGAACACGGCCTCGTACAACATGTCAGTGAAGGAAGACCACAATCTGTCGTTCCTTTTAGGTCAGGAAATCTATGAGTCTCAGGTCCGTAGGAACAATGTGACCAATCACCTGTTCCCCGCCGCCTTCACTGCCCGTGAAGCATGGGACAACATGAACTTCGGTACGCCCTACGAGGTCACCTCGTCGCTCTCGACCCCCGACCGCACGGCATCGTTCTTCGGCCAGGCCAGCTACAACTACAACCACAAATATCTGATTTCCGGTACGATGCGCGCTGATGCCTCCACACGCTTCGCTCCTGGCTACCAGTGGGGTTACTTCCCCTCTATCAGCGGTGCATGGGTTCTCTCCGAGGAGCCGTTCATGAAGGACATCAAGTGGATAACCAACTTGAAAATCCGCGCTGCCTACGGTCTTGCCGGTAACAACCGTATCGATGCCGACCTCTACCGTGAGCTCTATGCCATCTACTCCACCGGAGGTCCTGGCTTTGGCGAAGTCACCAACATGGGTGAACAGTATTATGCCAACAACAGTGGTTCCCAGTTCTACAACAAGGAGATCAAGTGGGAGACGACCATCACCCGCAACCTGGCTGCCGACATCTCGCTGTTCAACGGCCGTCTGACAGTCACGCCTGAATTATATTGGAACACCACCCGCGACCTGCTCTACAAGTCAAACCTGCTGCAGGTGGGCTACACCAGCCAGATGCAGAACATCGGACAGGTCACCAACAAGGGTGTCGAGCTGAGCGTCAGCGGCGACATCCTGCAAGGCAAGGACTATGTGCTGTCGGCCAGCCTGACCTTCGGTCACAACAAGATGAAGATTAACAAGCTGAACGGCACCGAGACCGAGCGCTTCGAAGAAGGCAAGCGCTGGAAGTCAAGCTACAACGACTACCTGCTGCGTGTTGGCGACGAGGTGGGCCTGATCTACGGTTTCGTCTATGACGGTCTTTACACTTTCGACGAATTCTATTACGATCCTCAGAAAAGCTATCAGGCCGTGCCTTGGGGCAGCAGCGCCGCAGACAACGGCACCGACAAGAACTGCGCTCCCCGTGAAGACGGTTACGTGACGGTCATCAACGACGTTTCGGGTTCTTCCAATTCTGGTATTGCCACATTGCCTGGTAAAATCAAGTTCAAGGACCTTGACGGTGACGGACGCATCACTGAGAACGACCGTACCATCATCGGTAACACCAACCCGAAGTTCCAGGGTGGTTTTGGTCTGAACGGCCAGTACAAGGACTTCGACTTCACCGCCAACTTCACCTACATGCTGGACTTCGACATCAACAATGCCACTGCCTATGCTCTGTCATCGTCGAACGATAACAAGCAGAAGTTCTACAACGTATTGTCTGACTTTGCTGACGGATGGCAGTACAACGACATTGACGGCAGCATCACGGGCACGAAGGGTGACATCCTCTACAAGGCTTACTATCTGTCTGATCCCGTAGGTATCTACAAGCAGGGCAACTCCAATCGCAGCTTGTGGAATCCCACCGATGTTACAAAGAACGTCAACCATTCTTATTTCATTGAGGACGGTTCATTCCTGCGCTGCTCGGATGTGACCATCGGCTACACCCTCCCCAAGAAAATGACTCAGAAGGCAGGTATCTCGAAAGCCCGTTTCTACGTATCGGCTTCTAACCTGTTCATTATCACTGGATATACGGGCTACGACCCCGAAGTGGACATTCAGACTGGTCTGACACCAGGTATGGACTACAACCGTTACCCGCGTAGCCGCACCTTCACATTCGGTACAAACATTACATTCTAATTAAGAGAAGATACAGATATGAAAATCAAGAATATACTATTGACCGGAGTTGCCGCACTGGCGTTTGCTTCCTGTAACGACTACTTGGAAGTGGACGCACCGTCAGCCTACTCTGAGGATTTTGTCTTCAGCCAGAAGACAGAGATTGAGCGCGCCCTCAACGGTGTTTACGCTCAAGCCCTTGTCGGCGACCTGTATGGCAATGCCTATCAACAGACCTTCATCTACAACAGCGACGTTGATATTCAGATCAGTTCTACCGGCAGCCACTCTCACAACACCTACTCACGTTACGACTGTGACGACGAAGGAGGCGAAATCCTGAAATTCTGGACTGCCGCCTACAACCTGATTGAATATTGCAATAAGTTCATCTACTCAGCCGAGAACAGCCGGTTCTGTGTAAACACAGCGAATGACCCGGAATGGAGCCGCGACGCTCAGGTCATGCAGTGGATTGGTGAGGCCAAGTGCCTGCGTGCCATGATTTACCACGACATGGTCGTGATGTTCGGCGATGTGCCCTTCACCTTCACACCTGCCTCAAAACGCGATGACTATGTATTCTCCGTCACTGACCGTCAAGTCATTCAGGATGCCCTGATTGCCGACCTTAAGGCAGCTTCGCCTTACATGTCGCCTGCCAGCAGTGTCAGCGTCGAGCGATGCTCAAAGGAGTTTGCACAGGCCATGATTGCCCGTATAGCCCTGACAGCCGGCGGTTACTCGCTGCGTCCGAACAAGAGCGACAAACGCAGCTACGGCACCATGCAGCGTCCGGACAATTACAAGGAGTATTATCAGATTGTACGCGACTATACCGACTCAGTCATTTCTGCCAACACCCACGACCTGAGGGCAGAATATCAGACCGTCTTCGTTAACGAGTGCAACTATCAGGTTGTCAACAACGATGACCCGATCTTCGAAATTCCGTTCGCCAAGGAATCGACAGGCAACACGGGCTACCTTCAGGGACCCACCTATTCGTCATACGAGAACAAGACAACAGGCGTATGGGGTGAAACGAAGGGCAGTGCCCGCCTGCATGCTTTCTACCGCTTCCTGTTCCGCGATAATGACAAGCGCCGCGAGTTTGTCAACGGTCTGTGGTACTACACCTACCGCATTGACAACACCAACACACAGGTTGACTCTATCCTGATCCGTAACGACTACAGCGTTCACAACAACAAGTGGTCGAAGCTATGGACGTCCGAAGGTTCCGCACTGGGCAATGCATCTACCGGTTCTACCGGCATCAACTTCCCCTACATGCGCTATGCCGACGTGCTGCTGATGTATGCAGAGGCTGCCAACGAGCTGAACGGCGGTCCGACGGAGAAGGCCATTGACTGTCTTAAGAAGGTACACGCCCGCGCATTTACTGACGGCGACGCCGATTTCATCAGCGCAGCCTCAGCCAACCAGAACACCTTCCAGAAGGCAGTGATGGATGAGCGCAAATGGGAGTTTGCCGGAGAGAACATCCGCTGGCGCGACCTGGTACGTACCAACACCATTTCCGAGGAGCTGATGTACAGTTTCCTGCGCTATCATGCTGCAGGTATGGCTGGTGATACAGGCTTAGGCTTCGAAGAGGCCCTCAACGAGCACGACGGCAACACCTTCAATTACAAGCCGCTGACCATTTACTATCACAAATACTATGCATCTGAAGGCACAGACCAGCAGAAGCTGATGGCTCACCGCATGATTAAGAATCAGCTGTATGGCTATGTGGTGAACGCCGCCTACGACTTCGACCTGACATACCCCAACCAGTCACTGCCCAGCCTGCGCCTGTACAATGCCTACAAGGGTATCAGCCAGCCGACGACCAGTCAGATCCGCACCTTCGGATTCACAGCTGAGGGTTGGAGCAATGCCAAGTTCTACAACTGGTTCAACGATGCCACCGCACAGCCGAACAACCAGTGTAAGTACAGTTTCTACGGCTACATCCGCACTGACGACAACGGCAACATCTGGATTATCCGCGACGGTGTGCAGGAGCAGTTCAACAGCATACCTGCTACCGAGACACTTCCTGCCGTACGCTATATCCTGCCCTATCCGAATCAGGTTATCCAGCGTTCGTCAGGAGCCTACAAGAACTACTACGGCTATGAGATTTAATAACACTAAGAATTCGTAAGATATGAAAAAGATACTGAATAGCTTCATGTTACTCCTGTTGGCTGGCACATCGGCCCTGGTGGTGTCGTGCAAGGAAGACGATGACAACGGGTCGTCAACCAACACCGACAGAGAGTTTATGACCATGTTCATTACTGACAACACACGCGGTAAGGGAACAGACTATCCCTACAACAGTGAGAAAGACTACAACTACTCACCGCACGGAAACTCTATCCACCTGTACTGGTATGGTGTCAATGACTGTGCCGGCTACCAGATTCAGATGGGACTGCAAATCAAAGTGAGCGGTGGCGCAGAAGCCTGGAAAAAGGTCCAGGGCACCAGCGACCTGCTTTTAGACACCATCGTAGGACCCAACGTGCTCGACCTGCTGCTCAAGGACCTGCAGTACTCCACCAACTACCGCTTTGCCATCCGTGCCCTGTCAAAGAAGGACAAGAACATCAAAGGCGACGAGAGCACCTTTGCACACGCCTCCAACTGGTACGGTCACGGCAACGGACGCCAGTGGCAGGAGTATCTCGGCATTACCACCGACGACCGCTACCCCACCCCGATGGCCATCTACGTGAACCAGGCTGAGACAACGGAGACCGACATGCACGTCTATTTCAACACCAACATCAACCAGCTGGGTCTGAATCTGGCCGATGAGGATGACAAGGACAAGTACGACGCCTACTACGAAAACTTCAACATCGATGCCGACGGCAACTTCGGCTACAAGTACCTGACCGTGTCGCCATCACCCAACAACCCCAACTCTACGGTTAACGAGAAGTGGAAGAAATATGAGATTACCGACGAGGACCGTGCCCGCGGCTATGTCGTCGTTGATGGCCTGACAGCCAACTCCGTCTATGTCATCGATGTCATCGACCCTTCAGTGCCTGTTGAGATTGATGCCAAGTACAACACTTGTACTGCACGCTCAGACGGCCAGCCAGGGGCTCCTATCCTGCTCAGCCACGAAGAGCTGCTGGCTACACAGGCTACTGCCGGCATTCCCAAGAGAGACGATTATACGCGTGAAGAGGTATATGGTAACGCAGCCAATTTCAATGCCGCTCCCCTTACCCCGACACTCTACGACTTTATCTCGAACACCAGCTATGCTGAGGGACAGACCTTCGAACTGGAGGGTGGCAAGACCTACTACCTCGACGGCAACGACATCACCTGTAAGGGCTTTGTGCTGCGCACCCGCCCCGAGGATGTTGCCAAGGGCCTGCGTGCTAAGGTTATCTGCGGCATCGGCGTCAGTCCTGAAGGCAAGGAGACCTACTTCAACCAAGGTAACCTCGGCCACCAGTGGGACGGCTGTCCATACTCTATGTTCACCTTCGGACGCTCGCCGGAAGCTGGTGAAGGCGGTGAGATTTACATGAAGAAGCTGGCCTTCTATGATATTGACTTCGACAACCCCATGTGCTTCAACTATGGCGACGAGAAAGCTGGTATCGGCAAGTCAACGGGTAACTACTTCTTCAACATGTTCAGCGACGGTATGGCTATCACGCTCGACTCATTAGTCATTGAGAACTGCACCTTCAAGCGCATTGTCCGCGGCTTCGTCCGTGAACAGGGTCCTAACTACAAGCTGTGGAACCACGTGCTGATCAAGAACAACCTGTTCTACGACTGCGGCTACTATAGCAACGGTGCTGGTGGCTACTGCTGGATTGACGGTGCCGGCAACAATGGCAAGACCAATATGCTGGCCGACTTCAAAGCCATCGAGAACACGTTCTACGACTGCCCGTTCCCCGCTTTCATCAAACAGCAATTGGGCGATGCCTATAAGTACGAGGGCAACTCAAAGTGGAACATCACGTTCTCGAACAACACGCTGGTGAACTACAACACCCGTGGCAACGGTGCCATCTTCAAGGTCAGCCGCATTCCCGACGGTTCGGTATTCACCGTTGAGAACAACCTCATCATGCTCTGCAAACAGCCGGGCGACCAGCGCCTGCTCCAGCAGTACGGTGTACAGATTACTGGAGACACTGGTACAGAAAACCGCAGCGACGGTTCGTCAGGTCAGTGTACGCTGAACTTCCATAACAACTGGTCAACCAATAACGACCTGACCAACGGTTCCGTATTCAGCTCCAACGCTTTCGACAATGAGAAAGACGGCTTCGGATTCCTCGTTTCCAACCAGAAGGCCACGCTCAACGGCTCGCTTAAAGTGGAAGCTGCTGAAATCTCTGCCACCGAACTGCTCATCAGTCCTTGCCCGCCACACATCGCTGCAACAGCTGAGGACCAGAACATGCACCGTGCAGAGGCACTCGACGGCACTGCAAGCGAATTCAACGTCAACCTCTACTTCAAGAACACCGACAATGACATCTACAGGAACAATGTGGGTGCTGCTCGCTGGAGAAACAAATAAAATAATTGATAATTGACAATTGATAATTATGAAGACAATAAAGAAATCCATATTTGCTGCATTGGCAGTGGTGGCAGGCATCAGCCTGACCACCGCCTGCAGCGATGCCAACGAGTACGAAGATGCTGACACCTCCAACCCCTCTTGGATTGCAAACTACACCGATTCTGCTGCAGTGCCACATCCTGAAACACTGGCAAGCACGAAATGGGTCCGCGGCACTGGCATCAAGCTTAACGCCTACGGACAGGATGTACAGGGCTTCGTTGAGAGTCTCGTATTCGTATCGGCAGACTCTGTGGCTGTCAAGATGAGCCAAGGCACCACAGAAGGCACCTGGGTAGATGATTCCAACACGGAGAAACTGCCCCTCTATGAGTACGACTACAGCCCGGCCACCGGCAAGCTGAAGATCAAGCAGCGCGTCGAGAACAAGGGTAAGGTTACAAAGAACGACATCTTTGAGGGCGTGGCCGTCAGCGGCACCAAGTCCGTGCTCACCGTAGTACACTACGGCGACACACCGGCCCAGACCTATCTCATACAGCAATAAACAACAACGGTTTCCCGTGCCCATTCATCATAATGGGCCGGGGAGCTTCTTTACAAAGAAGAACGAATAATCACCTTTTTATTAACTAAAACGTTTTATTTATGAAAAAGATTTTTACTTTAGCATTAGCCCTGATGGGCTTTGCCAGCGTTACCAACGCTGCAACAGTGGATGACATCGCTCCGCTGAAGCACAGCTATGTGCTCGTTTGTGAAGACCTCGGCGCACGTCCTGGCAAGGGTGCCATCTTCGGTGATGGCCACTTCCTGGATGTCACTGGTGGTTCCATTGCCACCAACAAAGGTTCCGTTGACCTCTCTGCTGCAGACGGTGTGCTCGTCACCGAGGAGATTGCCGCCAAGTACGGTGAGTATGGCAAGCACCTGAACTACCTCCGTCTGAAGAAGACCCAGGATGTCATTGCCATGAAAGTGACAGCTAAGTCAAAAGTCATCATCTTCTATCAGGACAACAACAAAGACGACCGCTATCCTGTTTTTGCCAAAGATGCCGGTCTGTCAGACAGATATGCCGACGGTGTCAGGTCTGAAAGGTGCTCTGGCGAAGAAGGTCAGCCTGCTGTCAACGTCCGCCGCATCGAGTGGACCGCCACTGACGACGGACTCGTCTATGTCGGCGACAACAATGGTGACATGTTCATGAGCTACATCATCATCGAGGCTAACGAGGCTCCTGGAACTCCTACCGTGAAGGTTGGCGAGCAGACCAACGAAGGTGGTCTGTGGTTCCGTGAGGTCAGCGTCAAGGCCAACCCCTACAAGATGGAAGGCTCTGACGAGGAAATTCCGACTATCGTCACCTACACCACCGACGGTTCTGCCCCCACTGCAGCCAGCCCTGTCTATTCAGAGCCTATCAAGTGCTATCAGGACATGACCATCAAGTTCCAGGCTTATCAGGACTGGGGTATGGGTGCCGACGAAGGCTTCATCTGCGACGGTGCCGACAACGAGGCCAACGTTTCATTCAGCTTCGACGCTCCCAGCATTTCTGCTGAAGGCGGCAATGTGACCATCACCTCTCCTTACGAGGGTGCCAAGAACTTCTACACCCTGAATGGCGGCGAGGCTACCGAGGGCAGCAGCATAGCTCTGACTGAGAGCGCCATCGTCTCTGCCTACTCTCAGATTGTCAATGGCACCTACGCTACCTTTACCACTAAGTCAACAACCAAAGATGTCTATGTGCTGAACCCCATCAAGGAGAAGAAGACCATCGCCGTCACCGCTGCTGACGTTGTGCTCGACGAGGAGGCTACCGCCACCTCAACCACCGGTGAGGTCTATAAGGTTGAGAACGGTGCCATCAGCGCCGACAAGATGGACTTCTTCGTGAAGAACCTCAGCTGGGGTGTCGTGAAGGATGCCAACTACCAGATTGACGGCAAGGAGGCTTACATCAAGATGAGCGACACCAACATCACGTTCTTCGTGGCCGAGGGTGACTCTGTCGATGTGAAGGTCATCTGCTCGAAGAATGCCTGCAAGAACATCGATGCCGACGACGCTGCTGAAGACAAGCTGGTTAACGGCTGCACACCCGACCGCTGCTGCTATGTGAATGTCAGCGGTACCCCCTACTGTCACTTGGATGCCGAGGGCGGCGTTGCTGCTGACCTGAAGCTCTATCCCGAGGAGGGCAATGTCATCACCTTCGGTCTGAAGGGTGCTGAGGGCGGCAGCTACTTCACCTTCCAGAAGTACTCAGGCACGGGTAACATCCTGATCTCTTCTATCGAGATTACGCCGATGGCTACCGAAGGCATCACTGCCGTGAAGGCATCGGAGAACAGCTCATACATCTACAACCTCGCCGGCCAGAAGGTTTCTGCCAACTACAAGGGCATCGCCATCAAGAACGGCAAGAAGTTCATGAGCAAGTAATAACAATTAACAAGTTTCCAACAACAAGCGGGGCGGACCATCTCGATGGTCCGCCCTTTACAAACAGAAAACGATGAAGACGAACTCCCCAATTTATATTATCGAAGAAAGCCGGCTCAGGAGGAACCTGCAGCTCATAGCCGACGTGGCCAAGGAAGCCGACGTGGAAATCATCCTGGCATTCAAGGCTTTTGCACTGTGGAAGACGTTCCCCATTTTCAGGGAATATATCCACTCTACGACGGCCAGTTCCCTGTGCGAGGCCCGACTGGCTTTCGAGGAGTTCGGCGAAAGGGCACACACCTACTCACCAGCCTACACCGACGGTGAATTCGACGAGATAGTACGCTGTTCGTCCCACCTGACTTTTAACTCGCTGTCACAGTACGAGCGGCTGCACAACCGGGTGCCTGAGCGGGTATCCATCGGTCTCAGGGTGAATCCGGAGTACTCGGAGGTAGGCACCATGCTCTACAATCCCTGCGCCCCCGGCACACGCTTCGGCGTGACAGCCGACAAACTGCCCGAGCAGCTGCCCACAGACATCACAGGGTTCCACTGCCACTGCCACTGCGAAAGCGGAGCCGACGTGCTGGAACGTACCCTGGTACACATCGAAGAGAAGTTTGCACGATGGTTCCCGCAGCTGAAATGGCTCAACTTAGGTGGCGGACACCTGATGACACGCAAGGACTACGACGTGCCACACCTTATTAATATATTAAGGGGACTGCACGAACGCTACCCATGGCTGAAGATCATTCTGGAACCGGGCAGCGCCTTCGCCTGGCAGACGGGACCCCTGGTGAGCCACATCGTAGATATCGTGGAGGACAAGGGCATCAGGACGGCTATCCTGGACGTCAGCTTCACATGCCACATGCCCGACTGTCTGGAAATGCCCTACTATCCGGAAGTGCGCGGAGCAGAACATGTGGAATCCTGCAACCCTCAACTCTCCTCCCTCCACCAATATCGCCTCGGCGGCAATAGCTGCCTCTCAGGCGACTTTATGGGCCTGTGGCAGTTCGACCATGAACTGGAAGTGGGCGAGGAGGTGATTTTCGAGGACATGATACACTACACGACAGTCAAGACCAACACGTTCAACGGCATCTCACATCCCGCCATCGGCATGCTCCATGCCAATGGAGAACTGGAAATACTGCGTGAATTCGGCTACGATGACTACAAAAACAGAATGGATTAGCATTTTTTTAAGAAAAAAGTGGTCAAAAGTTTTGTCAGTTCCGAAAAAAGCATTACCTTTGCACCCGCAATCAAGAGAGATGCGCCTTTGAAAAGGATTTTATTGCGGAAATAGCTCAGTTGGTAGAGCACAACCTTGCCAAGGTTGGGGTCGCGG
>CAMHNI010000071.1 GCA_946186505.1 uncultured Prevotellaceae bacterium
ACAATGCCGAGGGTCTCATCTCCGAGGGCACCGCCCACGAGTTCCTCACCTGGCGTCGCTGTCTTAATAAGATGGCCCAGAGCCTGTTCAAGTAAGAAGTGTCAATAACTCTACCCGCCACCTTCCGCCTCTCTACCCGCCGGGTAGCGGGGCTGAAGGCGGCGGGTAGCGTTTCGTGGTACAGCTTGCACCACAGTCTTACCCTGAAAAACGTTGTTTTTGATTCAACGTTTTTCAGGGTAAGACATTTTTGTCGGCAACACTTTTTTCGCAAATTCTTTGCCGTTTCCCAATTATTTCGTATTTTTGCCAACAAAATATAAAATGAATTATGGCAAATGCAATGACTATGTCCACTGAAGGGCAATCGATAGTAAGTGTTGAAGACACGTCAATGCTGAAAGATCTGAAGAAAGCTATCGGAATGATGAAACAAATAGTATTATCATTACTACTCGCGCTGCTACCACTTATAGCCAGTGCCGATGCGGTAGAGATTAACGGCATCTATTATAATCTTGTCTCGAAGCTGAAGACTGCTGAGGTGACCAAGAATCCTAATAAATACCGAGGCAACATTGATATCCCGGCAAGTGTAGAATATGAAGGAACAACCTATTCCGTGACTAGCATCGGGAGTGCTGCGTTCTATTCTTGTACCGGCCTGACGAGCATCACCATCCCCAACTCCATGACCAGCATCGGGGAGAATGCGTTCGCTTTTTGTACTGGCCTGAAAGAGGTTTATATCTCTGACTTGGCAGCGTGGTGTAATATTTCTTTGTATGATTATTTGTCAAGTCCATTATATTATGCAGGACACTTATTCTTGAATGGAGTTGAAATAACAGAATTGACCATCCCCAACTCCGTGACCAGCATCGGGGGTTATGCGTTCTGTGGCTGTAAAGGCCTGACGAGCATCACCATCCCCAACTCCGTGACCAGCATTGGGGCTTCTGCGTTCCGAGGATGTAGTGGCCTGACGAGCATCACCATCCCCAATTCCGTGACTAGTATCGAGATGTATACGTTCTGTAATTGTATCTAAACGGGTATAAACAACCATAAACATCTAATACTATTTATTTGTAAAACACTCATTTTCAATTACTTTTGATTTTTAACACTTAATGGTTGGAATTTGGTAGTAACCGAATTTCAGTATATTTTTGCAACGTATTTCTACCGCGAGGAATTTACGGGGCTTCGATATCGTTATATTGCGGACTCAGTTGACAATGGGTTACGACGGGATGCAAAGGGTGACAAAAAGGGACGGACGGATTCGGTTAGAGTCACGAAGCGGACGGAGTTGACATAGGGTGACGAACGTGAAGTATGGTTGACTCAACGGTAGGGGAAAAGAAAATGTACGTAAAACCATCAAAAGATTGTTGAAAATGAAGCAAGTCAGAAAGTGCAAGTATTGTGGAAAGGAGTTCGTGGCAAGGAGCGGAATGCAGAAGTATTGTTGCGAGGAGTGTCAGACGAAGGCGAAGGAAGCCAGAAAGAAGCGGCAGCAGGACTTCATGAATGCTGTGGAGCCAGTCATTGGGTTACAGAATCAGGAGTACCTCACGTTTGCCAAGGCTGCAATACTGATGGGATGCTCTCGTCAGTATGTGTATAAACTGGTGAACGAAGGGAAACTGGCGGCATCGAGAATCAGCAGTCGTATGGCTTTTATCCGCAAGGCAGATATTGAGAAGATGCTGGCGGGTAATCCGTATCATCGGGTGTTACCAACGAGCAGACCAAAGAAGCCGACGACGAAACCAACCAAGTCCAAGAACGATATAAGCCTTCCAAAGTCTGATGTTGCACAATTGGAGTCAGAAGTTCTTGACTACATTTCCGGCGAGGATGTCATGAACATCTACAAGGTCAAGAAGTCTTGGCTCTACACATCGGCCAAGAGAAATCAGGTGCCAGTATGCCGTATAGCGGGCAAGAACTATTATAGCCGCAAACACATGGACAAGTTGTTTGGAGTGTCTGCTGATGTGGAGGCTGTCAGTGAGTGGTTGACGATGAAGGAGGCTCAGGAACTGTTCGGCATGAGTGCTGCCTCAGTCCGCTCCAATGCCTATCGACATCACATTCCGACCAAGCGGGAGTATGGCCAGACCTACTACTCAAAAGACCACTTTGAGCAGTTGAGGCGCACAGACCTTGTAGCGGATGACAGCTATTACACAGCCAAAGAAGCCGCCGAGAAATATAGCATGAGCACCGCCAATGTCGGCATCATTGCTAAGAAGAACAGCATCGCCATGGTCAAGGTCGGTGTGAAGAACCTGATTCCCAAGGCCGATTTCGACAGGATCATGGAGGAAAGGCTTGCCCTCTATGACAGTTACAGCATCGTATGAGCATTCATGTGAGACCAGTTATGATGAGCACTCTGGCTGAAGATGACGGCCTATCCTGCATGAATAACCAGCATTATCAAGACATTATGGGTACATTATGCATAATAACTGCCACCATACAAGGATAATGAGCGAAATTTGCACACGTGAAGAGACGCTTCACCAAGAATATTCATTAAAATATAATAAGGTATATGAGTAACATTTGTAAGACCGTGACCCTCCGAACACGGAAAATCAAAGGCGGAGAACAGCTGTCCTTTTACTTGGACTATTACCCTGGCTACAGGGATGAGAGCACAATGAAAGTTATGCGTCACGAGAGTCTCGGCATCTACATCTACGCCAAGCCGAAGAACCAGCGCGAACGTGACTATAACGACCGTATGCGCGAGAAGGCCGAGGCCCTGCGCTGCCGTCGTTTCGAGAGCATCGTCAACGAGCGTTATGACTTCTTCGACAAGGAAAAGATGAAGGGCAGCTTCCTCGACTACTTCAAGGAGAAGGCCTACAAGAAGAACACAAAATGGGAGAACGTCTATCTCCACTTTGAGAAGTTCTGCAACGGCAAGTGCCGCTTCGATGAGATTAATGTTGACCTCTGTAACAAGTTCAAAGAGTATCTGATGACCGCCCACCAGCTGAAGCATACGAATCAGACGCTACACACCAATAGCATCGCAGGCTATTGGTCAACGTTTCGCGCTGTGCTCCATACCGCCTATCGCGAGCACAAGATTATGGAGAATCCAAACGGCTTTCTGGAGCGTATCGACACTATCCCCACGGAGAAGGAGCATCTTTCCCGTCAGGAGCTTGTCAATCTTGCCAACACCCCCTGTTCTTCTGTAGTATTGAAGAAGGCTTTCCTTTTCTCTTGTCTGACAGGCTTGCGCAAGAGCGACATCAAGCAGCTGACCTGGGACAAGATTCAGCCCTACGGTGACGGTGGCATGTACGTCACACTCCGCATGCAGAAGACAAAGGAACTGGTGAACAACCCCATCAGCAATGAGGCTCTGGAACTGATTGGCTATAATGATGGCGATGAGAACCGAAAACCGACAGACAAAGTCTTTGTCGGCTTCAATGACAGCCTAACTCAGGCTCCGCTGAAAAATTGGCTAAAGGAGGCTGGCATAACAAAGCATATAACCTATCACTGCAGCCGTCATACTCTCGGTTCGCTACAGGTTGAGGCAGGTACCAGCGTCTATACCGTCCAGCATATCCTTGGCCATAAGAACGTTTCCACTACTCAAATCTATGCTGCAATGGCCGACGAGAGTAAGCGTGAATCTGTAGATAAAATCACCCTAAAATCGGCCAAAATTGCCAAGATGAAGGTAGGTTAAAGCCCGAAGAGGTCGTAAAAATGTTAATATACGACTTTTTTTCTAAAAATGCATTGGCTATGACGAATATTGAGTAACTTTGTCACAAAATCATGGAATAATAACAAAATTAGAAGAATATGAATTACAAAAAGATTAGTGTTTTCGGATTCGAGCGGTTCTTTACCGCCATCTGCATCGCCGTCAGCGCGATTAACCTTATTGTCTCTTTCCTTGTGGCTGGATACTGGTATGACAAGAGTACTGTCATACCTTACCCTGTCCTTCTCATCATCAGTTTCATCCTGTTGGAGTTCATTCTCTATGCAGTCATTAATGCGATGTCAGAGATTGGTAGCCAACTTGACAAAAAGAACGTAAAGATTCAAAAGGTAAGTCAGAAGAAAGAAGACGTTACGGTTAGTATTCCAGAAACATCAAAGTCTGCTGCTTCCGCTTCAAACAAAGACGTGCAGGACAATGTTGCTTCTGTAGGATCAGAACAAGAAGAGCCTGCTTCCTCAAAGACGACGCAAGACTTTTCTGCTCCAGAGGAGCCGCCAGTAGTCTCTCAGGCATCTGTGGAAAGGAGTGAGAGCATTACCAAGCTCCTGAGTCTCAGTGCAGAGGAAAACAGCAAGAAGCGGGAGAAGTTTATCCAAGGGCGTAAGGAACTCATGGAGGCGTATATCCGTGGCATCATGAAACCTCTTTTGCCCGAGGCCGACATTAATGCCTTGTGGCTGGAGTACGAGCAATGGATTGAGAGTAGCACCTACCACCCCACGGGCAGGATGTGGAAATGGAAGGAAAAGGTAACGAGCCGTGATGTGCGCCACTTGACTTGGAACATCGCCAAGCGTATGGGTATGGAAAACGGCTATGGAACCAAAACCTGTGGACGTTTCATCATGACAATGTTCCCCGAACTCTGCCTCAAAAGAGACGGCTCAAAGTGTACCGAGGAATATCTGGCGAATAACCTGTTGGAAGAAAAAGAAACAGATTTTATCAAGATCGACAAACTCGACCCTAATTCCATAGCCTTCCACTTTGGGGAAGAGCAAATAAAGCAGGTAAGCTGAGGAGACCGTTCTCCTGCATATTTAGCACCGTACCGACTCTATCAGGGTCAGTACGGTGCTGTTTTTTATTCCTTCATAGATGTTGAAACGACCACAGGATGTCTTAGCACGCCTTTGTCAGCAACCACTTACAACCACCTAATACCACGCAGAACCACTATTATTTACATGATACCATTATTATCAGCACATTACCCATCATAATCTCCGTAACGCAATGATAATGTAGTTCCTTTGCCGACGAGACACAAAAGTCTCATTCACTATTTATGGTAAAGGAAACTTTGACATTCAACGACCTTCCGCAGGTCGTTGCCGAGCTTCGGGATGAAGTCGTCGGCATGAAGGTGGTACTGCTTGACCTTCAGAAAGGCCAAACCAAGCAGAAGTTGGAACGTGTGCGTCGCACGATGAACGTGGAGGAAGCGGCTGACTATCTCCGTATGCCCCTGAACACCCTCTACATGAAGTTGCAGAAGGGCGAGGTGCCAGGATCGAAGCCCGGCAAGCGTTGGGTCTTGTTCAATGACGAACTCGACAAGTGGCTGGAGGTGAAACGCAAGAATGCCGTACCCCTGACCACCGAGGAAGAGAATGATGCCATCCTTTCGTCCCATCGTCGTAAACCCAACAAGCGTGACTGGTAACATGTCTGACATGACTGAGTGTACAATGTATAGAGTGTATCAGTTGTATGCATTGAAGACAATGGCGACAATGTCCACAACGTATCCGGTTTCTGCACTGTCCACAGTGTATGTGTATACAGCGTTTACACTGGCTACAGTATATACAACGATTACAATATCTACAATGTGTACGTTGTCTGCAATGAAGACAATGTATACAGAGTATTCAACGAATACAGTATATACAGGAAATACATTGCCTATAGCGTACAAATTGTATTCAGGATATACAGGGTATACAAGGTCTACAATGGTTATAAATAACATGTTAAATTTGATTTAGCTATGAATAAGATTATTTTATTTACGAACATTAAGGGAGGTGTAGGAAAGACCTCCTGTTGTGCGCTCTTTGCGCAGTATCTGTGTGAGAATGGTTATCCCGTGAAGGTCCTGGATGCAGACATTCAGGCATCCTTGTCCCGTCACAGGGAGAGGGAACTGGCTGCCAACCCGGATGCGGCTATCCCATGGGAAGTGAGTACTGTTGATACGACAGACCGCCAGAGCCTGCAGTCCTCCATCAAGGAGGCGATGCAGTTCGACGGTGTTGTCCTCTTCGACATGCCGGGAACCCTCAATGCCGCCAACCTCGACCTGTTGTACAGGGCGGCAAACCTCGCTGTGGTGCCTATCTCCTACGACTTCGACACTATCGATGCTACAGGTATCTTCATCAAGGTCATCAAGCGGGTCAAGGATATCAGCCTCGTATTCCTGCCCAACCGGATCAACTCTACCGAGAACCGTGCCGACGAGATGAAGCAGCGTGAAGAGACGGTAAAAATTCTTGGCAGAATCGGAAGGGTTACACCGAGGATCAAGCAGAGTGTAGTCATCAAGCGATACTCAACCGTTTCCCCTCTTGACAAGTATCAGAAGGCTGCCGTCGAACATGCCTTTGACGCTATTGTAGAACAAATAAAACAGTAAACGAGTATGAGTGAGCAAGTGTTTCCCTTAGACGGTTTCAATACCCTTGAAAGTGATGTCAGAAGCATCACGCAGCAGACCAGGCCAAAGGAGCAGAAGACACCACAGGAAGAACAAAGGCCCGAAGAGAGCAGTGTCATCAAGAGAGCCTGGCAGCACTTCACGGTCATCTTAGCCGTTGAGATTGTGGTCAAGATAAAAGCCATCGCCCGAATTGAGGGCTTCTCCATCCGCGACGTGGTGGAGAAGTTCCTCAGCGACGGAATTGCCCGTTATGAGCAGAAGCATGGCGCAGTCACTAACCGCAAGAAGAACATCGATGACATCCTGTAATGACGAGCAACGATGTACGACATTGCCGATGCTCGGGAGATCTCTCTGGGTATCAGAAACGTCAGTCAGAATCGAAACATGCGTGCAGATATGCCAGTTGGAGTTTCGTGCTACCAAAATCGCTATGGCTCTTTTGGCAGCCGAACCGAACTGGCAATGCTCGCAGGCTCTCATTGGGGGAGGCGTTCGCTGGCTCACACCTTTAATAAATGTATACTTATGACAGTAGACAGAAACGAAATAGTGATATTCCAAGGCTCGCAGCTCATAGAGAAGACGAGACCTGAGAAGGGCTTCTTCATCAAGTCAAAGAAGCGGTACCTGTCGCCCAAGGACGGCAGGGAACACAGCAAGTTCTCATGGGAACCCGTAACGGTCGGTGACCTGTGGGCGGATGAGACTGACAGGAAATGTCAGATGCACTTTGTCGTCTATCGGAGTAGCGGCAGCATCGAACAGGTTGACCAGCCTATCAGCCGACAGAGTTACACGTTGTTTGGCAGTTACAAACTGGATGCCCATCGCGTGGACCTGATTGACAAGGTGCTGCGTAAGAATCGGACGGGACTGCGCATCCGCAAGTGGACTGCCACAGAGATGCTGCACCTGAAAGTGACGAAACGACTGATGGATGAACTTCTCGGGAATGCAGAAAAATGCGGACAGAATCTTTCGCAGTATTGTACGACACTCCTGAGCGGCAAGCATCCCCGTGCGGCATTTACCGATGAAGAACTTGAATTGCTCAGGAGCCTGAAGAAGTCACGTTCTGATGTACTGCTCCAATTCAATGCGATGGTGGCAGAGTTTGCACATAAGTCAGACGATGAACGTTTCAGGGCTGTCATCCACGGCAAGAGCTATGACTGGTGGCGCGATCACCTTATCACTGCCCTGGAGTTCTTCGACAGGATGAGGGACAGGACGTTAAACATGGGAGGTTAGCGTATGGTCATCAAGATGGACACGATAGACGGGGCACATGCCGCCAACGCTATCAACTATGTGCTCGACAAGGAAAAGGCAAGGAAGGAGGACAAGCCCGTCTTCCTCGCCGCTAACAACATTGAACTGAATCCGCTGACGGACAAGCCGTACTCGCCCGTTGAAGTGCTGATGGATATGCAGCTTCTGCAGGCGGCATCCAGACACAGGGCAGAAAAGCCGTTCTGGCGCATCGAGCTGTGCCCTCCTCCAGAGGTCTGCCAGAACTGGACGATGGCACAATGGGACAGATTCTGCAAGGACTGTGTTCAGGTGCTGGACGTTACCGACTATAAGCGGGAGGCAGTGAAGGACAAGGACGGCAAGACTGTTATCGACAAGAGGACAGGACAGCCCAAGGTCAAGGTGAGCGGCAGGCACACACAATTGGCAAACAGCCAGTATGTAGCCACTATACACTTTGACACCGGCAAGCCGCATGTACACATTGTGGCCAACCGCCTGACGATGGACGGCGAGATGCAGGACACGCACAAATGCAAGGAGCGGGCGAAGATGGCGGCTGACATCATCGCGGAGAAATACGGGTGGACGAAGGCCGAGGAGAGGGAGAACAAGCGGATGGAGCGGATTCACGATGCTGCAATGAAGGTGCTGAAGGGAATGGATGCGTGGGACATCGAGACGTACTTTGCCGGGATGCGCAGGAACGGGTTCGAAGTGGAGCCAACATACGACTCAAAGGGTGTCTGCCGTGGTTACTCCATTGGCGAGAAGTTGTACGACCTCGACGGGAATTACTCCAGTACGGTGATGTACAAGGCTTCGGCCAGAGGTTTCGGACATGGGCGCGACCTGACGGTTTCCAAGCTGTTCGGCACTTGGCAGAAGCTGCATCCTGAGCAGGAAGAGACGCGGAGGGAGAGCTATCATTGGCAGCAGAATCGGCAGGACGAGGCGATTCCGCAGAAGCCGTCGAGGTCGTCGCAGTCAGATGATGACGATGCATATCTGGGACTATTAAGGATTAAGGAGGCGGCAGAGAGGAAGAACGCTGAGAAACCAGCGGCTCCGACGCCCGTGAAGCAGACGGAGCCTGCTCCCCGTAAGTCCACGGAGGCCGAGAGTGACCGTCGGACAGCCATCTGGCTTGCGCTGAATGCCATCAAGCGCTTTGTGAAGAGTCCGTTCAGGACGGAGTTTAGCCCGCTTGATAGGGAGGACATCTTGCCAGAAGGCATCGTCGCAAAGGCCATTGATATGGGAGAGCTCGAAGGTTCTTCGTTCGGCGAGGAAAACCTGAAGAGTGCTGCAATGGAACTGCTTGATCAGTTTGAATGTAGTGCCAAGCGTGCGGGTGATGCAGCTGAAGCTATGCTTAACGTCGTTGCTAACCTTGCCCTGCCGGAAACGCAGCCGTCCCTTGGAGGTGGTCAGAGCAATAACGACCTGCCGAAGAAGAAGGACGAGGAATGGTATTGGTGGAAGAAGAACGGATTCATCAGACAACAGAATAATAGAGGACGAAAGAGATAGTGTTTTTTATGAGAAGAAAATACGACAGCATGCTTCCCTCTGGCGATAGTCAGATGCAGGGAGGCAACAGTGAGACTGGGGGACGGCAGGAAAGCCCCCGTAAGCAGGAGAAGCCGCATACCATCCTGCATGTTGTTAACAAGGTGAAGGCCCTTTTTCATGGCGGGTATAAACGTGCGACGCTCTATGACCAGAAGGAGTATGAGCGTGGCGTAAAGGCCGTGATGAAAGGTAAGTTCCTTGTGAAATCGACCCACGAGGCCATTGAAATGCTCATAGACCAGCAGACGCTTCTGGGCAGTATTCCCCTCGATGCGATGAGGAACAACAGCAGCAAACTTGTCAATCAGGACATGGACGTTGCGCCGTTGGAAGAGATGAACCTGTATGCGGAATGCATCCTGCGTCAAGTGGCTGAGAACATGCACGACTCGAAACTCATGAGCCGCTATGTCGAAGAACTGACGAAGAAAGACCGCGAGAAATGGCAGCAGTCTCAGGTTTGCATGGCAATGATGAAGGGTGGCGAGACTGTCTGCGAGTATATCGAGGCAAATGCTGAGGAACACCTTATCCGTCTGTCCTCGCGCATGGAGTGGTTCCCCATTGCCTACCATCTGGCCGACAAGGTGGCACTGGTCGTCTTTCCAGTCATTGCCTATTACACAGGCAAGTACCACCTGAACGACACCATGACGTTCCTATGGGCGATGGCCTTTATGCCGATCTTTGTCATGTCAGCCATCTGGGGCATCAATGAACTGGCGGCGTACTTGGAACGCAGAAAGAAGAAAACGAAGTCACGCCGATAGTTCCGCCTGCATCTAAATCCCTTGTAAAGAAACGAGAGGCAAAGCCAGCCTCTCGTTTCTTCTATATATCCAGACTTTTTGTTCAAAAAATGCTCTTTGTTCACGGATAATGAACGCGCATTGTATGTTGAACATGAAATCAGCCCCAATTTTCATTATTTCTTAGTAATTCCACCAACGACATCATCATTTTCGATGCTATGCTCGGTTTTCTTGACGTTGGCTTTAAGAGACCCGAAGCGCCAAGTGACGGAGAGACTGAACGAACGGGCACGATTCCACGACTTCTGATAATCGCGATAGTCACCGTTGACGGTCTCGGCCTCTGATGTCCAGTATTTGTTGAATGGGGCGTTTGCAGCGATGCGCACCGTCAGACGGTCATCCTTGAGGAACGAGCGTTGCAGGGAGAAGTAGTAACCATAATAGGAATGTTGCATGTAGTAGATGCCTGAGGGACTATGGCCAACCTTGCCGTATGTGACTGCATAGAAAAGCAACTTCCAAGGTAGCTTTTGAGAGAGGTTCGCATAGAAGTTGTCAGACCACCCAAAGGTGCGATAGCCAAGGTTGGGGTTCTCGTTGTGCTCGTAGAGCAGATTGTTATTGAAGACAATCGTCGTACCATCGAATGGCCTCCACTGTACGTATTGCTCTATCGAGAATCGACGATAGCGAAGGATGTTATCGTATGTGTTATATCGGATGTCGTTTTTAGCGGTCTTAATGGAGCTGATGCCACCTGAACTGAAGTTATAGGCAGGGGCAATCTGTAGTGTCAGATGAGGTAGGATATACGAATAGATAAGACTGATACGCTGCGTTCGTGAACTCACCAGGTTAGGATTGCCCTGTTGGACAACCATTGGCGATGTAACGACAGCAGGATTCAGGTAGGATATGCCTGGACGGTTGATGCTGGTTGTATAGCTCAACTTCAACGATTGTGCATCCGTCATCTGGTACTTCAGCGAGGCTTGTGGCACCCAGTCGTTCAGATGTTTGTCGTAGGTATTACCTTTCCCATCTGGATATTCACCCTGCATATAGCTGTGTTCATAGCGCAGTCCGGCCCGTGCCGACCACTTTTTGTGATTGTAAATGTAGTCGGCATAACCTGCGAGTACACGGGTGGTATGATTGAACTCGTCGTTAGTGAGGAGGTCGATATCATAGAAATTCTGCGTATTGTTGCTATTGTTGTTGCGATCGATGTATTTTACACCAATCTCAAGCTTGTGTCCCTTGCCCAATGGGCGCAGCCAGTCTGCTTGGAAGGTGTGCTCTGTAAATCGCTCACGTTCTGTCTGGAGACTGCCTGTATATTTGAAAGGAGCATTGACTATTTCTGTGTACGTATTCTCCTGGTCCGAATGTTGACGCGTCAGGGCGAGCATGTACGAGAGAGTGAGCCGCTCGCCCTTCCGACGCGTCTTGTGCTCGTAATCGAGCCTTCCATTCCAGGAGTGATGACTGTAGCCAGGCATCCAGTAGTGGTTATTAAATCGATAGAGGATATCGCTTGATGAGTTGTTCAGCGATGTCCGGCTATCACCCTGCACGTTGAGCTTGTAGAAGTATCCCCCAAATGAGGCAGACAGCAGGTTCAGCGAGTCGATGTCATAGCTCGCATTGATGTCGGCATAATGGATGGAGCCAGGATTCGTACCGTCAGACTGGGACAGCATTCGATTGCCCGTATCAAGATAAGTGCGGTCTGTATAGGTACTGTTCTCTGTCTCGCGGCTTGACATTCCTCCGTAACCGTATTCCACAGATGTCAGCAGCTTACCTATCTGTCCCGTCAGCGAACCATAGAAGTTTGGGTGATTCAACGAATTATAGGTAGCCGACACTACCCCCGTCATACCTTTCATCTTCGAACCATCGATCATCACGATATTCAGGATGGCATCCACGCCTTCAGCATCCTCGCGTGCTCCAGGATCGGTAATTACTTCGATGCGCTTTACCATCGAGGCAGGCATCGACTTAAACGTCTCCTTAGCATTTTTCGACAGGCTTGGGTCATAATGCCCATTCTTATATATCTTATAGTTGCTACTACCCTTGACAAGGATATTCTCCTGTCCGTCGACCGTCACCATCGGCACCTTGCGAAGCATATCCATTACCGTCTGCG
>CAMHNI010000072.1 GCA_946186505.1 uncultured Prevotellaceae bacterium
CGCGAGAGTAGCATCACCTGCTCCTGATAGACGGTGATGCCGTAGGTGTCCTTCAAGTACTTCTCCATGCAGGGAATGTCGTACTTGATTTCCTCGCGGCCGTTCTTGCGGGCGATGAAGCTGGGTATGTAGTCCATGGGGCCTGGTCGGTAGAGGGCGTTCATGGCGATGAGGTCCTCAAACACCGTGGGGTGCAGCTCACGCAGGTATTTCTGCATGCCCGCCGACTCAAATTGGAACGTGCCGATGGTACGTCCCTGCTGGTACAACTCGTAGGTTGTCGGGTCGTCAATGGGTATGTGGTCCAAATCAACGTCGATGCCGCGTGTCAGCTTGATGTTGGCGCAGGCCTCCTTCAACTCCGACAGGGTCTTCAGACCGAGGAAGTCCATCTTGATGAGTCCCGTCGATTCGATGACGTGACCGTCGTACTGCGTGCAGTTGGTCTTCGTGTCCTTGAAGTCAGGGTCGTCGGCGGTCGAGACGGGCACCCAGTCCGAGATGGGGTCGCGGCAGATGATGAAGCCGCAGGCGTGGATGCCGGTGCCACGGACGGTGCCCTCCAGCATCTTGGCATACTTGATGGTGTTGGCCAGTACGGGGTCGGCAGAGGCTTCGGCCTCGCGCAACTCTGGAATCTCCTTCACCACATTAGACAAGTTGATTTTATTGCCACTGGGCAGTCGGTCGGGAATGGCCTTGCACAGGCGGTTCGACTCTGCCAGCGGCAGCTTTTCGACGCGTGCCACGTCCTTGATGGAATTCTTCGTAGCCATCGAGGCGTAGGTGATGATGTGGGCGCAGTTCTCGTGACCGTACTTATCCTCCACCCACTTCAGCACGCGGCCGCGGCCGTCGTCGTCGAAGTCGGTATCGATATCAGGCAGCGAGATACGGTCGGGGTTCAGGAAACGCTCGAACAGCAGGTCGTACTTCAGCGGGTCGATCTTCGTGATGCCCAGACAGTAGGCCACCACACTTCCAGCCGCCGAGCCACGTCCCGGTCCCACCATCACGTCCAGTTCGTCACGGGCGGAGTTGATAAAGTCCTGCACGATGAGGAAGTAGCCCGGGAAACCCATCGTCTTCATGATGTGAAGCTCGAAGCGGATGCGGTCGAGGACCTCTGCAGGCAAAGCCTCCCCAAGCCCCTCCGAAGGAGGGGGTGTTTGGTTACCTGAAGTGGCAGAGGCATGTATCTCAACATCCCCTCCTTCGGAGGGGCTTGGGGAGGCTTTCCCGTAGCGTCTGTACGCCCCCTCATACGCCAACTTCGCCAGGTAGTCGGCCTCGAACTTGATGCGGTATATCTTGTCGTAGCCTCCGAGCTTTTTGATTTTCTTCTCGCCCTCCTCGCGTGGCAGCGGGTTCTCACCGTTCTCGTCGGTGGTGAACTCGCGGAAGAGGTCCTCCTCGGTGAACTTCTGCCGCCACTGCTCCTCAGTGCCGAACGATTCGGGAATAGGGAAGAATGGCATGATGGGGTCGTGGTCCAGCGAGTAGATTTCCACCTTATCTAATATCTCCAACGTGTTAGAAAGCGCCTCAGGCACATCGCTGAAGATGGCGTTCATCTCCTCACGCGTCTTGAACCACTCCTGCTTCGAGTAAAGCATGCGGGTGGGGTCGTCCAGGTCCTTGCCCGTCGATAGACAGAGCAGGTGGTCGTGGGCCTCTGCGTTCTCCTCGTCCACAAAGTGTACGTCGTTGGTGCAGATGAGCTTGATGCCGTATTCATGGGCCAGCTCAATCAGCACCTTGTTGGCCTGCTGCTGCAGGGGGAACGTCTCGCGGTTGGCCCGCTGCGCCGGGTTTTTCACCTCGTGGCGCTGCAGCTCCAGGTAGTAGTCGTCGCCAAACAGGTTGTGATACCACTCCACAGCCTCACGGGCACCGGAGATGTCGCCGTCCAGAATCTTCTTGGGCACCTCGCCGGCGATGCAGGCCGAACAGACAATCAATCCTTCATGATAGCGTTCTAAATCCTCGCGGTCGGTTCTCGGACGCATATAGTAGCCGTCCACCCATGAGTTCGACACCAGCTTAATCAGGTTCTTGTAGCCTTGATAGTTCTTGGCCAGCACAATGAGGTGGTAACCGCTCTGGTCCTCCTTGCCCCGCCGCAGCGACTTAGAGCCGTGGCGCGACACGTACATCTCGCAGCCGAAAATGGGTTTGAACGGTTCCAGTCCCTCTTTCTGGCGCTTCTTGTTCACGCCGATGCAGTAGTCATGGAACTCCTTGATGCCGAACATGTCGCCGTGGTCGGTCACCGCCATACCCTTCATGCCGTTGCCGATAGCCTTATCGACAAGCTTCGAAATCTTCGACTGTCCGTCGAGTATAGAGTAGTACGTATGTACGTGCAGATGAATGAAGTCTTCCATTGTCAGTAAAAGAAATGTTGGTGCAAAGGTACGAAATTGTTTCCAATTCCAATAATTTTCATTAAATTCTTTAACGAACTGACATGTTATTCGGGAATTTTATCTAATTTTGCGGCCAAATTAAAAAATCACACCTAAAAGGTACATAACAATATGAAAAAGCTAATTGCACTTATCGCAATTATCGGTTTGACGGCATTCGTACAATCCATAGATGCTCAGGTAACACCACAAGGGGATTCTATTGAGGCAGTAGTCGCCGACAGTACCCTCGTGCAGGTAACCGACAGCCTGGCCGCCGACTCATCACTGGTAGCTATGGACGACATGGAACTGGGTGAAGACCTGGATGCCGAAGCCGGCGGCATGCACCACCGGCTGAAGAAAATGTTCATTGACGGCACGCCGCTGTTCATGTCGCTCGTGGCTCTGGCCTTAGTGCTCGGTCTGGCGTTCTGCATAGAACGCATCATGTATCTCACACTGTCGGAAATCAACGCCAAGCGGCTGATGAAGGACATCGACGCCAAAGTCAGCGAGGGTGACATCGAGGGGGCCAAGCAGCTCTGCCGCGAGACACGCGGTCCGGTAGCCAGTATCTGCTACCAGGGCTTGATGCACATCAGAGAGCAGATGGACGACATCGAGCGAAGCATCTACAGTTACGGTTCGGTGCAGACGGCCAAGTTAGAGAAAGGCACGTCGTGGATCAAGCTGTTCATTGCCATGGCCCCGTCACTGGGCTTCCTCGGTACTGTCATCGGCATGGTGATGGCCTTCGAACAGATTCAGATAGCGGGTGACATCGGTCCCACCATCGTTGCCTCGGGCATGAAGGTGGCGCTCATCACCACCATCTTCGGTATCGTCGTGGCACTCATCCTGCAGCTGTTCTATAGCTACATCACCTCGAAAATCGAGCACCTGACCTCACAGATGGAGGAATCGGTAGTGACGCTGCTTGACATCATCATGCAATACAAACATCAGCACCATGATTGACGGTCTGTTCATCGACATCTTGCTCTGGGCTGTCTATATACTGTTAGTAGTCACCGCAGGGTTGGCCGTGTGGTCGGCAGTCCACGGTGTGCAGACCCATGAGCGCAGCAGCGACGCACTGGCCTCCCGACGCACATCCATGCTGGGCTATGCCACCGCGGGCTTCGTGGCCGTCGTGCTCCTGCTGACATTCCTCTTTGCCTCCACCCGACCGATTGTAACCGGCGGACGGGCGTTTACCGATGCCCTCTGGCTACGGCTTACCGACATGTTCATCTTCACCCCAATCCTGCTCATCTGCGTATGTTCCGCCGTAATCGCCATCGCGAAGTTCCGTCGCTGAACACCTCTTCTACAGCCGACATTTCGTTCATGCTGCTGATCTTCTTCCTGGTGACCTCGTCAATGGATGCCGGCAAGGGACTCAAGCGCCAGCTGCCGCCACCGCCGCAGGAGCAGGAGCAGGTGGCCGACATCCTCGATTCGGACATTATGACCGTCACACTGGCTGCTGACGGTGCTCTTGCCTTGAACGGTGAGCCTACCGACCTGCAACAGCTGCAGCGTGAGGTGACGCAGTTTGCTGCCGTCAACCCCAAGCACCGCGTGGTGGCCATCAAGACCTCGCCTGAGGCCACGTATGATGCCTACTTCCAACTGCAGAACGCCATTATGGCTGCCTATAGGCCGCTGAAGTGTCAGCCGCGTATCAGCGATGTCGTAGAGCATCATGAAGAGAAAGGAGGCAAACGACTATGAAGCGCCGCCACTTCCGCCGTCCTGACCACAGCATACCGGAGCTGAACATGGCCTCTCTGCCCGACCTCATCTTCACCGTGCTGTTCTTCTTTATGATTGTCACACACATGCGTGACGTTGAGAAGCAGGTGCAGTATCAGGTTCCCGCCGGTACGGAGGTCGAGAAGGAGCAGCACAAGTCGGCAGTGCTGCACATCTATATCGGACACCCCTTGGACGGCTCGTCTGATGAGTTCCTGATACAGCTGAACAACCAGATAGCTACCGTTGGCGACATACGTCGTTTCGTGGAAAGCGAGCGCCGCCGCATGTCACCCGAAGACCAGGAACGTCTCACTGTCAGCATCGATGCCGACCGCGACGTGCCCATGGCCATTATCAACGAGGTGAAACAGGCCCTGCGCCAGTCGTATGCACTGAATATCAGCTATGCTGCCAGTGAGAAAGCATTGAAGAAAAACATCAAATAAGGAACTTTTGGACATCCTGCAGGATGAAGAGCAGCGGTTCAGTCCCGTTCGTAGTCAGCAAAGGCATAACGGCAGGCGTGTCGCTCGTCGATGTCATGCTCTTCTCTTGTTATCTCCTTCCAGTCGTCGTAGGGCGGGAAGAAGGTGTCGGCTTTTTCTGGAATGTCGTCGATCTCTGTCAGGCACAGACGGTCGGCTATCGGCATAGCCTGACGATAGACGCTGGCACCTCCAATGATATACACTTCTTCGTCGGCTCCGCAGTGTCTCAGGGCTTCGTCAAGTGATGCGTATGTCTCACAGCCGGGGAATACCTTCCGCGACCTTGACAGCACGATATTCCGACGGTTAGGCAGTGCCCCCTTGGGCAGGCTGAGGAACGTGTTGCGCCCCATGATGATGGTATGCCCGGTGGTCAGGTGCTTAAACCGCTTTAAGTCGTTCGGCAACCAGTATATCAGTTTGTTCTCGAAGCCGATGGCTCTGTTCTTAGCCACGGCTGCAATAATGGAAATCATACGCTTACTTCTGCTTTGATGTGTGGGTATGGGTCATAGCCTTCCAGCCGGAAATCCTCATACTGGAAATCGAAGAGGGACTTGACGTCGGGGTTCAGCACCATGCGGGGGAGTGGACGTGGTTCGCGCGTCAGCTGCAAACGGGCCTGGTCGATATGATTCAGGTAGAGATGGGTGTCGCCGGTGGTATGGATAAACTCGCCCGGACGGAACCCCGTCACCTGTGCCATCATCTGTAGCAGCAGGGCATAGGAGGCAATGTTGAACGGTACGCCGAGGAAAGTGTCGGCCGAGCGCTGGTAGAGCTGCAGGCTGAGCCGTCCGTCGGCCACATAAAACTGGAAGATTGTGTGGCACGGCGGTAGCGCCATCTCGTTCACCTCGGCCACGTTCCACGCCGAGACTATCATGCGCCGCGAGTTGGGATTGGTCTTCAGTTGGTCCAGCACGTACTGTATCTGGTCGATGGTGCCGCCTTTGTAGTCGGGCCACGACCGCCACTGGTGGCCATAGACGGGACCTAACTCGCCGTTCTCATCTGCCCACTCGTTCCAGATGCGGACGCCGCGTTCCTGAAGCCAGCGCACGTTGGTGTCGCCCCGCAGGAACCACAGCAGTTCGTAGATGATAGACTTCAGGTGGAGTTTCTTCGTGGTCAGCAGCGGAAAGCCGTCGTCCAGATTGTAGCGACTTTGTGTTCCGAAGATGCTGATGGTACCCGTGCCGGTGCGGTCGCCCTTCTGGGTGCCCTCAGTCAGTATGCGGTTAAGTATGTCTAAGTATTGCTTCATAGTTGTCAGGTATATGTGTGGTCTTTATTCTCCATTCTTTAGGATACAGGTTGTTGGCCCTTGTGCCGATATTCTTTGCCGTTCCCAGCATGTGCCCTTGGAAGCATACTTCCACAATGCCTCGAGGGGTGTCTTCGGACAACGTCAGGGCCTCGCCTCGTAGGTAGGCGATGGCCTGATGGTAGGTCAGTCCGACAGAGGTGATGGGTAATGAGAGTTGGGTAGGGGGCGAGAGGATGTTCAACCCTTCCGAACGTTTCGCGTTTTTCTCTCTTCGCACAGCCTGGCATCCGCCTCCTTTGCGCAAGACGCAAACAAACAGTCCTTCACTACGGCTGATGCCAGGAATGAAACGATAGACAGGCTCAGTGAAGCCGGGAAGCAGCGAACCAGTGATGTTCCACTCGGGCTTGACGTCGATGGGAATCACTTCGGCATCGTATTCCTCACAGATCCAGCGCACGTTCTCCTCGTTCTCCTTGGTGTTAAATGTACACGTACTATAAATCATCAGCCCACCAGGCTTCAGACACTCCCAGGCATCGGCGACGATTTCGCGCTGCAGGCGCCAGCATTTCTCGACGTTCTGCAGACTCCACTCACGGATGGTGGCCTCGTCGCGGCGGAACATTCCTTCACCCGAGCAGGGTACGTCGCAGAGGATGATGTCGAAATTCAATTTCGACGCACGGTAGTTGCGGGGGTAGTTGTTGGTGACGATACAATTGGGATGTCCCCACTTGGTGATGTTCTCCAGTAGGATGCTGGCACGATTGCGTATCGGCTCGTTGGAGTAGAGCACGCAGTCATCAGCCAATGCCGAGCGCAGCAAGGTCGATTTGCCGCCAGGAGCTGCACACATGTCAAGCACGGAATTACACAGTAGGGACGGTTCCTTTTGTGTAATTTGCCTCATTATCTCGTCGAGAAACATCGATGCCGCCTCCTGCACGTAGTAGCAGCCAGCATGCAGCAGTGGGTCCATGGTGAAGTTCGGACGGCGTGGCAGGTAATAGCCCCCATGGCACCATGGCACAGGCTTGCCGCCCTCCACCTGAGAGGCTTCCGCCTTGAGTGGGTTCAGCCTTAAGCTGACAGGTACATCTTCATCGAACGACTTCTGGTACTGGCTGAAGCGCTCGTCGCCCATCAACTGGCGAGTATAACTTACGAAATCGTCAGGCAACAGCATCGCTATTTTCTGTCTTTTGGGTGCAAAATTAAGAAAAAAAAACGAAGTCATCCTTATTTTTTCATGAAAACTGGAGCCTAATTCAAAAAAAATATGTAAGTTTGCACAAAAATTCAGACAACCATGCATCAGAGCGACAGCATAGTAATCATTCCTACTTACAATGAGAAGGAGAACATGGAGAAAATCATCCGGGCCGTATTCGGTTTGGAGAAGTGTTTTCACATTTTAGTAATAGACGACGGCTCGCCCGACGGGACGGCACAGATAGTGAAACGACTGATGCACGATGAGTTCGGCGACCGTCTCTTCCTGTTGGAGCGTTCGGGCAAGTTAGGATTAGGTACTGCCTACATCACCGGCTTCAAGTGGGCCTTGGAACGTGAATACGGCTATATCTTCGAGATGGATGCCGACTTCAGTCACGACCCCAACGACCTCCCCAGGCTCTACTCCGCCTGTGCCGATGAAGGCTACGATGTGGCCATCGGTAGCCGCTATGTCAGTGGTGTGAACGTGGTGAACTGGCCCATGGGTCGTGTGCTAATGTCATATTTCGCCTCAAAATATGTGCGTTTTGTGACCGGCTTCAAGGTACACGACACCACGGCGGGCTTCAAGTGCTACCGTCGCCGTGTACTGAAGACCATCGAACTGGACAAGATACGCTTCAAGGGCTACGCCTTCCAGATAGAGATGAAGTTCACCGCCTATAAAATTGGCTTCCGCATCAAGGAAGTCCCCGTCATCTTCGTCAACCGTCGCGAGGGTACCTCGAAGATGTCGGGTGGCATCTTCTCCGAGGCACTCTTTGGTGTCATGCGCCTGCGCTGGGACGGATGGACGCGCAAATACCCGACAATCGTAGAGTAAAAGGAAACTTATTTTGTAAGCTCAAAGCCTACACGCGCACCGTTGGCACTCTTGGCGAGCTTGCTGACAGCTTGAACGGCAGCTGTGTTGCTGACCTTACCTTCTTTCTGCAGGATGTTGGCCATCTGCGTGGAGTCAAACATCAAACCCATGCCCTTCGCGGTCTTCGTCACGTTGCCCTTAATGGTCTCAGTAGCTGTCTTGAGCGCGATTTCACCGTTCTGCTGGTTATAGGTATAGGTTCCGCTGAACGGGATACCATTCACCTTGGCCGAGAACTTGTTACCCTCAAGGAACGAGAACGACGTGTTGCTGCGGTTGATGCCGATGTTGTTGTAGTTACTGGCCAGCGACGTAGTCATGTTGGCAACAGTGGCATTACCTCCGGCCTTTGTCAGAGCCTGTTGGGTAGTAAAGGCGGCACTCGGAGCACTGTAGTTCCAGCTGCCGAGCATGCTCGACTGATCAAACAGCGATCCGCCAAACAACACATTACTCAATACGGCGCCAAGCACACTGGTCAGCACATCGCCAGATGAACTGGTTGAGGATGTCGTTCCCATTCCCGTTGTCATGCAGCTTGACAGCATCAGTGTCGTGGCTGCAGAAAGTGTCAAAATTGTTTTCTTCATAATACAATAGGTTTTTCCGGATGCAAAGTTAAGTTTTATTTTCCATACTTCCAAATTATCGGGCAGGAAAAAACGTCAAGCAGGCTGACGAGTCTCGAATAGTAGATGGGAAGTTCGTCTTTTCACTTTCTGTTTAGCTTCGCTTATGTATAGGAATCAATGCTTTAGGTGGTATCTTATTCCCCTCCTGAGTTCTTGCTCTGGCAAGCGACCTGTGGTCGAGCGGGAGGGGCCAGGGGTGGTCTGAGCAGGTGGCGTGATATTCGCTGGTTCTTTTAGTCGCTTCGCTTGGTGAAAGCGGCAGAGCCGAGCGCAGACCCCCTCTGGCTCCCCCCGCTCGACCACAGGTCGCTTGCCAGAGCAAGAACTCAGGGGGAGAAAAGGTTACCATGCAAGCCACTCGTAAACAAGCGAAATTTGAATAATATTAGCAACATTTACGCTTATCTGCTGAAGTATTATGAGGCGGTAGGAACTGACTAATCGCTCTTTGCGCGCGCGTGTCTGTGATTTTTTCGAAATAGGGTGTCAGGGTGTCAGAGCCACGATGTACAGGGCGTATGCACCCTTTTCAGAGGGTGGCAAGGGTGACAGGAGGATGACAGGTGTGTGCGTGCACGCCGACGTTTAGGCACGGCTAAAGCCGTTTATGCCTGGTCACCTTGATAGGCATAGGCTTTATGATATGCTTAAATTCTCTCGAGAATTTCACGCTTACCCACCTACTTCCGTCGCAAAAGGAGCCGCCTAACGTCTGAATTCTCGAGAGAATTTAAGCGCGACTCGTCGCCTTTTGCTGTCAATGGTCAATCATCCGACTGTGTTTGCCTGCCACTTGACCACGTTATTATGGCACTATTTTATTTGGAAACACAACAAGTTTTTGGGAAGCAAAGCGTGTCCCCCTTGTGTCACCCGTGTCACCCTACCAAACAGGGTGTACACCCCAGTGTTTATCGGCATTGTGTCACCCGTACACCCTAAAACACGAAAAAACCTGATAGGAAATTTTTATTCTGTATAGAAGTTATAATGGGGGGATGCATTGGATTAACAACGAAGGCCAGTCACAGGACGATTTTTACCAAGGCGAGCGCATCTCGGGCAGCAAGTGAAAAGTAAACAGAGAATTGTTTGGGGGGTTGGAGAATTCCTCGCACCTTTGCATCGCACTAAAGATGTTACACCATAAGTAAAACGCTAACGGTAAAATGTGGTTAGAAATTATGGTTTTACATGTCTTCATCCTTATTATACTCAGCAGTTGTCGTCACAAGTCTGGGACATGATGACCTACGACAACCTCGTTGACGGTGTTGTGGAAGAAGCCGTCAGCATGATTGTACGAATACATGATTTGGACTTTGAGCGACTATGGCTGAACTTTAACCGTACAGACCGTTCCATTATGATGAGTCTGAGTAAGGGCGTCAACCCATTACAGAATCGTCAAGTAGCTACAAGCACATCGTTCAGCGGTATTAAGCGGTTGATGAAAAACGGGTATGTGATACGCGTCAATGACTATGAAATTGAAGATCCTTTCTTTAAAGAATGGATAATAAGGTTCTGCAACTAATAAACCGATGAAGACGGCATTATCGTCACATTCCCGACGTTCCGTCGCCTACCCGTCGCCTTTCTGCTCGCCCTCGTTGCAATGACAGTAGCGGCGCAGGACAGGCTCATCCGTGTTGACAGCGAATTGGGTCAATAAGATTCACCAGCAGACCTTCAAGACCATCGGCTTCAGTGGTCTCGATACCTTTAAGAACGAAGTAGAAAAAGTGCTGAAGTAACCCTCCCTTGCACTCGTCGCAATCACCTGTTGCGCCCAGAAGAGAGAAAACGTCTGGAACAATGTGGACACCGGTTCCACAAATGTGCCATGGAGCGAAGTCACGAAATAAACAAAGCCACTAAGAAAAGCCCAGAAAAGCAATATTTATTCCTGAAAACTTGCCCGTATCGGCAAAAATACTATCTTTGCGGCAGAAAATAAGCTAAAACTTGCCGATGGAGTATATATCAGTCATGCAGTTTGCCGAGAAATTCGGCACACAATCATGAAAAAACTATTCAAAGAAATTTGGCTGATAATGAACTATTCATTTGTATTATTCGGAATAAATATGTAATTTTGCAGTCGAAACAAACAAGATATCATCATGGATGTAGCATTTATTTTGGATAAGTACTTCAAAGGGAAGGAAAATGTTTCGATAGACGTGTTCGACTCTCAGACGTTAAACGCGGTCTATCGTGATGTTATCAATGCCATGACTTCTCACTTTGAAATAGAGGTTAGCGTGCTGCAGGCTTTGAGCTATTGTCTTTACGAAATGATGGATAATATACACATCCTTTCAGGCAAACCGCTGGGAACGACTATGACCCACTATGACGATGGGCATAAAACGTTGCGCATATTAATTGCAGACGACGGCATGGGCATCAAAGCATCGCTCGCAGAGAACGAGAAATACAAGGACATCACTGAGTCTGAAGCTCTGAGACTTTGCTTGGAGGATACTATTACCGACGGTAAGGGTATGGGATTTGGATTATATACCACCTCACGGCTCATCGATAGCATTGGCAAGGAGTTTATCCTGCATTCTGGAAAGCATAAGCTTATTATCAAAGACGGCATCATGTCGGTCATTGAGAATGGTTTCTGGCAGGGCACGCTTATCTATATGGAGATTGGTACAGGTGAGGAAATTGACCCCAATCAAATTGTTGATCATCGAGCCGATGCTGCAGAGGAATATAATGAAGCATTTGTAGAAACAGGAGAATTGGAATCGTTATGGTAGAATTTAAGTTTATAGAATACGGAACGGACTTCGGAACCCGCGATATGGGACAGAAACTCCGTGCAAAGTTGTTGCCACTTATTAACGGTGATGAGAAGGTTGTGCTGGACTTTACGGGCGTAAACGTAGTATCAAACTCATTTGCTGACGAATGCATTGCAAAACTCCTATTGGAAATGCCGTTGACGGAGTTAAAGCGTCGCACCACCTTTCGCGGTCTGAATCCTCTGGCAGAACGCAGTGTCTTGGTTGCACTTCAACGCAGATACAAAGTGCTTTGCGACAATTAACACCTGTCAGCAACCAATGATGAAGCAATTTTGGATCATGGTGAAGCAGTTCCTGCTCTATCTTCTCTTGGATCAGGGACTACTACTAATGGCTGTGGCGCTATGGAGTCTTCCCACCGATGTCCATGCTGACAAGCATTTATAGGTCAGCAGTTTACCGACTTCGAGATGATAGACCCAGACGGAAAGACTCACAAACTGAGTGAGTATGTGGGCAAAGGCCGCTGGACGTTTGTCGATTTCTGGGCTTCATGGTGCGGCCCCTGTCGCAGAGAGATGCCCAACGTGGTGGCTGCCTACGAGAAGTTCCACGGAA
>CAMHNI010000073.1 GCA_946186505.1 uncultured Prevotellaceae bacterium
GTTTAACATCGGACATTTAGAACATTATCTATAATCTGATGCAAAGGTAAGAGCGTCCTTCTTGCGTCCCTTCTTTAGCAAGCGACCTTTGGTCGAGCGCGGCCGAGTGGACAATATAGAGACCCTTCGTGGGCTGTGCTACACGTTGACCATTGAGGTTATAGAAACCTTTTGTCTTCCACTCTGAACGCTCAACTTGCTTGACACCCGTTGTCTGCTCGAAGGTAATCGCACGTGCATTAGCAGGAATGTCCGCCAAATAGGCATGGAAAGCTTTAATGGTAGCGCTGGAACCGCCTTTCTGCAGTTTCCCGTCGCCGTTGATACCCCAAAGATTCTCAGCAGACTGCGGACTATAGACGCCCTTGAAATCTGAGTCATCGAAATTGTCGGGAGTGGTGCAGATACCCTTTTCAGAGAAGTTCATCACTTCATCGGATTCTGCTGCGTAATCAGCAATGAAAGGCACGTTTCCACCTGCAACGCCGTTGGGATTGTACTCGTCAGTATCCTGTTTGAACGTTGTACCAAACTTATGGGTATAGACAGCTGCTGCGCCTAAGTCGGTTGCCGAAACCCAGAAAGGAAGTACAAAAGTGTTGTAGCCTGCATAGCACTTGCGAGTCAGCTCCACGTTGGTAGCCTGGAAGTCGATGGGGGTATAGAAAGGATAGGCCTCGTTGATGACCATCGTTGGCGTAGCGTTCTTCTCGCCGTCCCAACGGATGACGTTGTCGGTGTCGAAGAAGTCAACAGGTGAAAGAATCAGCAGGTTGGGGTTCTTCTGGCGTAGCTGGGGACTGTCACCGTCTGCAACGACAGCTCCTGTCAGGTTGAGGAAGCAGACGTTGTCGGAGAGCTTGCTCAATAGCAGCGAATAGTCATCGTAGGCTTCAACGTGCCAATCACCATCCCATGTATTCTGATAGCTTCCTTTGCTCAGCGAACCAGCGACGATGACCTGCTTGTCGGTCAGCGATGCGTCATCAAGAGTCCTGACTGCCACGTCGCCTACCATCGGGCCGTCCAGCTGGATGTCATCGATGAAGATTTCCTCTCCCCACTTGTTGTCAAACTCGTACGGCCAGATCTCCAGCAGCGTATTGCCTGTATCGGTCAGTTTGTCGCTGTTAGGTCCGATGCTGTATTCGTAGGTCATGGTCTGCCAGCCGTTGGCAGCATCATACCAGAACCAGCGGCGTGTCTCGTCGCCTGTATAGCCGCCATCGCCCTCTTTGGTGAGCTTGATCATGACATTGTGGCTCTCGGCCATCTTGATACGCATGGTAAGACGGCGCAGCCCCTTGAAGTCAGCCTCTGCCAAAGGCAAGGCAGCCATGCGGTGCTCATCGGCCCATCCTCCGGAGTTTTCCTTGAGTGTTATTTTCAGACATTTATTGCCGTCATCTTCAACGACTGTTGGCTGGGCACGGTTCCAGAAACCGCCATCGGAACCCAATTCCTTGTCATCTCCGTTCCAGAGCAAGACTTGTGCACTCATACTGGCCGTAGCCATCAGTGCTGCTGAGAGTAATAATAGTTTTCTCATGTTGTTTTTGTTTAAATGATAGTAATATTAGGAATTTAAATTTTTCTGGTGCAAAATTACATTCATTTCTATATAATTGCTATAAACAATGTTGCAGTAGCTAACAAAATACGTTCATTGAAACAATTGTCAACCATTAAGTCAGAATCGTTTAGAAAAGGAAAAGGGAGCGACAGACGTTGCTGCCACTCCCCTGAACACTTAGTTAATATATATGATTCTCTTTAATAGGCAGTTACCCTGGCATCGCTGACGGTGACGGAGCCGCCGTAGTTATTGATGCTCCAGCAGTTTCTCTGGATGCCGTAGATGCGCTGAGTGTAGGCGCAGACTTCGTTAATGTACATCACCATCACCGAGTTGTCGGTATAGATGTCGATGTTGTAGATGTTGTCAGCAGGACGCTCGAACCAATAGCCGTCGGCAGCCTCAATGAAGCCCTTACCTTCTTCGCCTTCCTGCTCGAAGTTCACCTTGCGGTGGTTCTCGTCCTCGGGATTAACCATGACGGTGTAGTACTTCTTCGAATCGGTGCCGCGAACAAAGGATATGCCGAACTTATCCCAGTTGTTGGAGGTCTTCACAGTGAAAGAGATGTGGTTGGCTGTGCCCAGACGGTTGTAGAGCACGTAGGCATTGTCGCCGGAGAGGGTGACGGGGCCGGAACCGGTGGAGGTGGTGACGGGACCGGCGGGTAAACCGCCGGACACACTGCTTCCGTTGGAAGCCATCACGGAGAGGGGCTGCTGCTGGTTGTACTTGGCGGCCATAGCGGGAACGGCGCCAAGGGTCAGCGTGCCGTCGGCATGCTGGATGAGCTTGTGACAGACGAGGGCACCGCTCCAGTTGGGTTCGTTGCCGTCGCCGGCACCCACGTTGATGTTCTTCTCATGGACGTCGGCACCCGAGCGGAACGGACACCAGCCCCAGATGTAGCGGTCGGTACCGTTCGAGGCCGTCTTGCCGGCGTAGAAGGCGCGGCTGTCGAGCACGCCCTCGTGGCCGTCGGCAGGCCACTTCGGGCCATCGTTGAAACAGCTCTTCAGTTCGTCGAAGGTTTTGGCCATCATGTATTTCACCTTGCGGCTCCATGAGGCGCGGAAGCTCTCGCTGTAGATTAGGTACCAGTAGTCGCCCATCTTGAAGATGTCGGGGCACTCGAGCATGCGGTCCCAGACCATGCGGATGCGGCCAACGTGCTCCCAGTTCTTCAGGTCGCTGGACTTGAACTCGGCAAAGACAGGGTCGCCGCCATTAACGGGATAGGTAGCGATGACCATGTGGCAGAGACCGTCGTCGGCGACGAAGATCTGCGGGTCGCGGAAATCGTTGCCCGAATAGCCGTAGTCAGGGCCGTTGAGCGTCCACAGCTCGTCCTTCGTCCAGGTCTTGAAGTCGGTCGACGTGGCGCGCATCACCACCTCGCGGTACTTGCAGTTGCCGTTGTGACCAGTATAATAGATGTAATAGGTGCCGTCCTTCTCGTAGGCGCAGCCAGTGCCCAGTGCAGCGTCCTGCTGATAGTCGTTGGCCCCGAAAGGCAGTATCTCGCCCAGCGACTGGTAGCTGGCGCCGTCCTTGGTCGATACGCCCCAGATGGGGTGGAAACGGTGGCTCATGTTGTTGTCGAACTCCTGCAGGTAGAGCACCTTGAAGTCGCCGGCCTTCTGGTCGTAGAAAGGCATGGGGTCGCCAACACGTCCGATAGCGGGGGTATAGTAGGTGCCGAAGCCCTGTTCGTCAGTGGGAGCAAAGAATGTGGTCGTGCCGTTCCAGTCCTTGGCGGGGTCGCCGCTGAAGTCGTCATCTGCGCATGATGCGAACATCATGCTAAATGATAAATTACAAATGATAAATGATAAACTTATCAGCCACTTGTTTAATATCATTGTCTTCATAATTATCTATTCTTTAATTCGTGAAATTCGTATAATTCGTAGTTTACTTCGTCAGGTAGTCGAATGCGTTGAGCAGGATGGTACCCATGTTGTCGTGATAGTTCGACACGTAAGGCGTGGGAGAGTTCCAGTCGAAGAGGCCTGAGCCGAGGCAGATAATGCCACCCTTGCCGAACTCGCCGTTAGCACCCTTCAGCTCCCAAGAGGAGACGCTGTTGTCGCCGCCCAGGGCGCGGGCACCGGTCTTCGCCTCCATAGCGTCCTTGCCGCCACCGTAGGTGTCCCAGAAGCCGTACTGCGACGTGGTGTTACAGATGGTGTAGTCCTTGTCGAGGGTATAGACGGCATTGTCGGCAGCACCGGGATAGGTCTTGAGGTTCTTCCACAGCGGGTGGGTGATGTCGTAGGCGTAGAAGTGCCATGGGTCGTCGCCCATGAGGTCGGAGCCTTCGCCGCCACCGCCACCCCACACGTTGTTGGGATAGGCATCCTCGGGCATAGCACCCAGAGCGATAGCGTAGTTCACAGCCGAGCGGCCCAGCACGAAGCCCACGCCACGCTGCCAGAGTTCCTTCATCTTAGGCAGAGCCGTCATGGCACCGCTCTCAGCCTCGGCAAAGCCGTTGTAGTTGCCGTAGGACGAGCAATGACGGTGGAAGAACACGAGTTGGCACTTCTCCAGCGAGATGTTGCCGCTGGCCACGTCGCTCCATGAAGCGTAGGCAGCGCTGGCGATGTTGCCCGTCAGCCACTTGGCGGCGGCCTTCTCCTCGTCGTTCAGCAACTCGATGTTCTCAGCCTCGCCTACGAACAGGGCCACAGGAGCCTCAATCAGTGTGACATAGACGGTATAGATCGTAGTGGCCGTATTGTCGTTCAGCGTAATCTGGAAAGGCTCGGTGAAGTTGCCCTTCGTGCCGCTGGCAGGGCTGCAGGTGGCATCCTCGCTGCACTCCACCTCGAAGGTAGCGTTGCTCAGGTCGATGCCGCTGTTGGCCATCACGCTCACGGTGATGGTCTTGTCCTGCTGGTTGATGGCACCTTTCACGCCTTCAAGGATGAAGAGCGACATCAGGGCCTCGTCGTTGCGGACGCTCACCTGATAGTCCATCACCAAGTCGCCATTAGCGACGTGCAGGGTGCGGTCGCCGTCGAAGTTGATGTGGTCGCCCACCTTGAAGTTGCTCGTGGCACCCGAAGAGATGCTGAGGCTGGTAATCTCCATGTTATCCTTGGCCGTGAAGTCAACGGGCACCTTCACCTTGATGAGTCGCTTCTCGGTGTTGATGGTAGCCGTGTACTGTCCGTTGAGCACGAACTCCTGTACGAGGCACTCCCCGCTGACGTCGATGCTGCCAGTGATGTCGTCGTTGCTGCAGGCTGTCAGGGCTGCGGAGATTCCCAAGCATACGAGACAAGCCGCAAATATGTTTTTAATTTTGGTAATCATAACTATAAACTATTATCTATAAACTATAAATCTATTCTTTTACCACTCTCCGCAGTTCTGGGTGTAGTGTCCGTTGGATGCTGCCATCTGCTCGAACGGCACCGGCAGGTACTCGTTCTTGTTGGCTGTGAACTGTGAGCCGCTGAGGAAATTCATCTTCTCGCTCTCGCTGCTGTAGTACTTGTTGAGCACGGAGGCGGCATCGCCCCAGCGCACCAGGTCGAAGAAGCGCTCGCTCTCCATAGCCAGTTCCAGGCGGCGCTCCATCTTGATGATCTTCATGGCCTCGTCCTTCGAATAGCTACCGCTGTACTTGCCCACTGCGTAGTGCACACCATATTTATTAGGATAGTTCGACACGACGCTGCTGGTCATCATGCCTGCGGCACGGCTGCGCACCTCGTTTACCAGCGTAATGGCCTCGGCGGTCTGTCCCAGCTGTGCCAGTGCCTCGGCACGCATCAGCAGCACGTCGGCATAGCGGAAGACGATGCGGTTCATGGAGCTGGCCCACTGTGAGTCGCACAGATAGAGGTAGCTGTCGGTGAGCGAGGGGTCTACGTTCTGCTTCAGCGAGACGAAGTAGCCGAAGGTGCCGCCAGAGCGGCTCCAGGCGTTGCTCTCTGCCATCATGAAGCTGGGATTGAACATATAGGGAGTACCCGGCACACCCACGGTGACGAACAGGCGTGGGTCGACGGTCTGGTTGCTGCCTACGGTGTAGTCTGCATCGGCGAAGGTGTCGAGCAGGGGCAGTCCGTCGCTGTTGGTACGGTAGGCATCGACGAGGTTGTGTGACGGCTTGTAGAAGTCGCAACCGGAGTCGTGCACCTTGGGAATGCAGGGAACAATCAGACGGTATGAGAAGTTCAGGTTGCCATAGACGGTACCGTCGTTTCTTGAGTACTGGATGGCCCAGAGACTCTCTTTGCCGTTCTCGTACTGCTCCTCGGGACGGAAGTTGTTGTGCAGGTCGCTCTCAAGACCGTAGCCGCTGTAGATAGAGACGTTGGTATAGTCGACCACCTTCTGCAGGTCGGCTTGGTTGACACCCGTCACCTGGTTGCTGTTGGCATCGTCCTGACGGTAAGCCTTGTAGAGATAGACCTTGGCGAGGAAAGCTGCACAGGCGGCCTTCGTGGGGCGGCCCTTCTCGGCCTGCGTCGTAGGCAGAACGGCGTAGGCATCCTCCAGGTCGTTGATGATCTGCTGCCAGCCCTCGTCGTTGGTGTACTCGGTGTTCGACAGATTATTGTAGTCCTCTTCTTCCATGTTGGGCTTGTTCACAAACGGAATCTTCTTGAACAGACGCTTCAGCTGGAAGTGTCCGTAGGCACGTAGGAACTTCATCTCGGCAGTGCGCTGCTGGATGGTGGCGTTCTCCTGGTCGGCGCTGGCCAGAATGTCTAACGACAGGCTGACGCGCGACAGGTAGTTGTAGAAACGGTTCCAGATGGAGCTGAACGGCCAGTCGGTGGTCATCACGCCGGTACTCTTTTCGAGGCGGTGGAAGGGTTCGCCGTCAGAGAAGTCGGAACCGCCCACGTATGCATCGTCCGAACGGGTGTCATAGTTCCAAAGAGAGAAAGAGGCGTTCATGTCCTCAATCGAGACCAGACCGGCGTATGCCGAGATCAGCACGTTGTCGATGTACTCAGGGTTCTTCACCTCGTCCTGAGTCAGCGTTGCCTGTGGCACCTGCTCCTCAAGGAAGTCGGAGCAGCTGAAAAGGAACAGGGAAAGCAACAGCAGACCCACCCCCTTGCCCCTCCCTCTGAGGGAGGGGAGTATATACCTTTGACGGTAATTATTCATCATATTATTTGTCCTCATTTTTATATCTTTTTTGATTGTTTTTCAATTGTTGTTTGGTAACTATTCCCCTCCTTATAGGGAGGGGCCAGGGGAGGGTCCTCTAGAAGCTCACATTGAGTCCGAAAGTCAGATTGAGAGGAATGGGATAGTTGAATCCGGGGTTCTCAGGATCGGCACCGGTGAACTTGCTGCTCTTGATGGTCAGCAGGTTCTGAGCCGAGGCGTAGAGGCGGATGCGGTCAAGGCAGAGCTTGTCGGTCAGCTTCTTAGGCATATTGTAGCCCAACTGTATGGTGCGCAGCTTCACGTAGCTGCCGTTCTCGATGTAATATGACGATACACGTCCCTCGTTGTTCGTGTCGGAAGTGGTGAGTGCGGGAATGTCGCTGCCAGGATTGGCGGTGCTCCATGCGTCGAGCGCGCGGACACCTTTGTTCAGATAGGGAACGTTGATGGCTGAGTTGGCCCAGAAGTCGGTCTGTGACTTGTAGCCGCGGCAGTCGACGTCAACACCTTGCACACCCTGCCAGAACATGGTCAAATCCCAGTCCTTGTACTGCAGGTAGATGTTCAGACCCCATGTGAAGTCGGGTGTCGGGTCGTAGATCCAGTCCTGATCGTCCTCGGTAATCTTGCCGTCGCCGTTCAGGTCCTTGTAGCGGATGCGGCCAAGGCCGGCACCTTCCTGCGTGGCGTGGTTGTAAATCTCCTCCTTGCTCTTGAAGATGCCGTCGTAGATGTAGCCCACCTGCGAGAACATCGGGTGACCCACGACACTTTTCACGCCGTTGCCGCCATACTTGCCGTTGGCGGCCACCGTCTCGGGCAGCTTCGTAATCTCGTTGACGTATTTGCTGACGTTTCCGCTGATGTCCCATGAGAAGTCGTTGGGCAGACGGTGACGGTAGCCTAAGGTGAGCTCCCAACCGTTGTTCTTCACCTCGCCGGCGTTAATCCACTGGCCAGAGCCCTCACCCATAGCGGCGATGCCCTCCATGAAGAGCAGGATGTCGGTGGTCTTCTTGTTGAACCAATCGAAGCTACCATAGACCTCGTTGCCGAACATAGCGAAGTCAAGACCGATGTTGTGCTGGGTTGTGGTCTCCCACTTGATGCCGTTGTTGCCGCGCTGGTTGCGCACGTAGCCGTTGTCGAGGTCGTAGCCGCCGTTCTTACCGGCGATGTCGTATGACGAACCTGCCTGACCGCTGCCCCAGAGGCCTGTCGATACTACAGACTTATATAAGGTGTAGCGGGCGGTGTTCGATATTTCCTGGTTACCGGTCTGTCCCCAAGAGTAGCGCAGCTTCAGGTTGTCGAGCCAGCTCTTGGTGGATTTCATGAAATTCTCTTCTGAGATGCGCCAGCCAGCGCTGACCGACGGGAAAATACCATACTGGTTGTCGGTACCGAAACGGCTCGAACCGTCACGACGGATGGTGAACGAGGCTAAGTACTTGTCGTCGTAGGTGTAGTTCACCTTACCGAAGAAGGACAGTAGTGAAAAGCCCTCACCGAAACCTTCGGCCAACTGGCGACCGGCACCTGCCGACGGCCACATGTAGTCGGTATTCAGGATAGCCAGTTCGTAGCGCTTGGCGCTGTACATCTTGTAGTCCATGCGGTTCACCTCAGTACCGATCATGGCGTCGCCGCGATGCTTGCCAATCTCTAAGTTGTAGGTAGCGATGGCGTTCCACATCCAGCGCATGGTGTGCTCCTGCTTGCCCTCAACGGCCGAGTCGGTACGCATCACCTTACCGTTGGCTATGGGGTAGGTGAAGAAGCGCTGCTCCTTCTGGGTGTAGTCCATACCGAGGGTGGTGCGGACCATGAAGTTCTTGAACGGGGTGACACTCAGGTGAACGTCGCCAAACGAGCGCCACTGCGTGTATTTGTTGTCCTTTGCGTTGTCAATCATGCTCAGCGGGTTCTCGCGCTCAGAGTAAGCACCAAGAGCCTGAGCGTACTTGCCATTCTCGGCATAGATGGGGAAGTTGGGGTTGAACTCCAGGGCGTGCTCCAAAACGCCGCCGGGAGCGTCGACACCCATTGTGCGGTTCATCGTGAAGTTCTCGCCGATGACCACCTTGCCGTCGAACAGCTTGTAGTCGGCATTGGCACGAGCTGAGAGGCGGCTGAAGCTGCTCTCCTTGATGGTGCCCTGATTGCCATAGTAGCCCACGCTGAAGAACGAGTTGCCCTTCTCCGAGCCGTTGCTCACCGAGAGGTTGTACTGCTGAACGACGCCCGTGCGGGTAATCTCGTTGAACCAGTCGGTATCTCCTGCGCGTACCGAGGCGTTCTCATCGAGATACATGTTCATCGTCATCTTGTTCAGCACGGGGTTGCCATTGGCATCGTAGCCCCAGTCGTAGTTGTAGCCGAGGTTGTTGTTAGAGGGGTTCAGTCCGTCGTTCACACAAGCCTGCCAGTAGGCGCGTCCCCACTCGCTGGCATTCATCGTCTCAATCTTGTTCGTATAGAAAGAGGTGGCCACCGAGCCGTCGAAGTTCACCTTCACCTTGCCGTCCTTGCCTTTCTTCGTGGTGATGATAATCACACCGTTGGCGGCACGGCTACCGTAGATAGAAGCCGAGGCAGCATCCTTCAGCACCTGAATCGACTCGATGTCGTTGCCGTTCAACTCGTGCATACCAGCCTTCGTGGGCACACCGTCGATGATGTAGAGCGGGTCGTTGTCGTTCAGCGTACCGACACCACGGATGCGCACCGTAGCAGCACCCGAGGGGTTACCGTCGGCCGAGATGTTCATGCCCGGCACGCGACCCTGCAGGGCCTTCATTGGGTTGTTCTCGTTCTGCTTCGCCATCTCATCGACGCTCACCGTCGAGATGGCACCCGTCAGGTCGGCCTTGCGCTGGGTGGTATAGCCAGTGACCACCACTTCGTTCAGCAGCTGGGCATCCTCCTTCATTTGGACTTTCATGCCGGGGGCGGCAGCCATCTCCACCGGGTCGTAGCCGATGTAGGTCACCACGAGGATAGCCCCTGCCTGAACCTTGATTTTAAAATTGCCGTCGAAATCGGTTACGGTACCGTTTGATGTTCCTTTCTCCATCACGGTAGCACCGATGACACCTTCGCCAGTCTCATCGACGACCGTTCCCGTGACTTCACTTTGCGCGTACATTATGGTACTCGCAAGAATGAGTAAGAAACTCAGTAGGAATCTTTTCAATACTTTCATGTCGTTTTTTTGTTTGGGTTAGTAACTTTGTTTACTGGCGCAAAGATACGAAAACGAACGATAATCAGCTATCAATTATCGTTCGCAGGCTGGAAAATATGTTTCATGGAACAATTGTTGACTATTATGTCAACTTTGTGAACTCCGCAGTTCCATCGGGTATTTGCCGTACTGTTGCCTGAAACATTTCGAGAAATAGCCCGGCGTACCAAAACCTACCTCGTAGGCAATCTCGTTGACCGTTTTGTTCGTCGTCGTCAGTAGCACGTAGCCCTGCTGCAGGCGCATCTGGCGGAGCAGTTCAACGGGCGTCAGTCCCGTGATGGCCTTCACCTTGCGGTACAGTTGCACACGGCTCAGGCCCACCGTCTCGCCCAGCACGTCCATCTTCAGATTGGGGTTGGCCATGTTCTTGCGGATGGCCTCGTTCAGTGTCTCGGCAAAGATGGCGTCCTGCGACTTGGGGGCTGGCAGCTCCTCCTTCGGCGTCTCAAACACCTGGCGCAGCGTGCGGCTGTCGGGGTTGGTGTAAAACAGTGTCTGCTCCTCATGCATGGTCTGCCTTTCGTGAAGCGTCTTCCGCATCTGGATGAAGGCCCGCCACGTCAGCACGATTGCCACGACCAACAGCAGGATGACGATGAAACTGCACACAAGCACCTTGTGCTGCGTGTTGTACAGGCCGAAATAGTCTTCCAGTTTATCCTGTATGGTGATGAGATGATTGTTCTGTTCCATCATCTCGACGGAAGTGACCATGACAAGGTCTACATTCTCCGGCGTCACCATGATGCCGTGCAGCAGGTTGACCTTGGCATAGTCCTGATCCGTCAAGATGTCCAAGGCCAGACGGATAATCTTCTCGCCGTGGGTCGGATAGACATAGGTGCCCACTTGATGGCCAAGCTTCACATATTCCAGACCCTCGTCTGGCATACCGTCAATACCCAGTATCTGTATCTGTCCTTCGGTACCAGTCTCAACGATGCATTTATAGACACCCGTTGCCATACCGTCGTTGTGACAGAACACGATGTCGGGCTGCTCGCTGGTTCCAATGGTCTTCTTCACAATCTCACAGGCCTCATCGCTGCTCCAGTTGCCCTCCTTGCAAACGTACTCCAGTTCTCCACGACCTTCCACCACCTCGGCGAAGCCCTTATGGCGTGCCTGGGCTGGTGTGGAACTCATGGCACCCGTTATTTCCATCACCCGAGTCTTTCGTCCTGTCGTGCCCTGGCGGTTAGCCAATGCCAGCACATACTGCCCTATCACCTGACCTGCCTCGATGTTGCTGCCACCAATAAAGGCAGTACAACCACCCTTCACCGCATTTCGGTCAAAGCAGATGACGGGGATACCTTTTCCCATCACCTCCGAAATGGCATCGGCCAACGGTTCTGCCTCGTTGGGCGCAACCACCAGCAGGTCAATGTCGGTATTGGCTAGAGAGTCTATCTGGCGGATCTGCAACTCGGTATCATCGTATGAGTTGGCAATGACCACCTCCACATCCTGCTCATACAAATGCTGGGCGGCCAGCATTTCCTGGTTCACCTTGTCGCGCCACCGTCCTTGTGAACACTGCGACACGCCTATCTTGTAGGTTTTCTCCGACTCAGAGCAGCTTGCCAGTACGGCAGCCAGCAGGAAGGCTAGAAAGACGATTGCTTTTATCTTCATTAGCTTTGGTTGTTTACTGCTTGCAAACTTACACAAAATTTTTGAATTATACAACAGTCGAGATAAAAAAAGTTAAGACCATCACTCTCTTTCCCGTTGTGGTAGTGCCAGCCTTAAACAACATTGAGATGCGACGACGACCATTCAGGTTTGGCAGAGAAGTTAAAAGTGTTTGGAAGTCAATACCGATAGAGCCATCATTGTTCCTACATGTCACCTCCAGGCACTTGGCGCTGGTATTGATGCCGCCCTGTGCAGGATTGACAATCACTTAATTCGCTGCAAAGATAGATATTTATCACGCACAATACTATCAATAATTGAGCCCACTTTAAAAAGTAAGGCATATTAAAATTGTTTGCTTTTGCACT
>CAMHNI010000074.1 GCA_946186505.1 uncultured Prevotellaceae bacterium
AAGCGGAACAAAATCGTGCACCTAAAAATGATAATATCTGACTATCAGTCAGTTAGTTAAGACGTAATCGGAACAAAATAGGAACATTCTTAAACCCATGTTCCCTTTTTGTGGCGGTATAAAAATAGTCGTGTTAAAATTTGGTTGTTACGCAGAAAAAGCGTACTTTTACAACCGAAATTGAACGTTCGACATCAAATTATCATTAAAAATGGCTACCGCTAAGTCAACAACAACAAATGAAGGAGCATCTGCCAAGCAGACGAAGCCCAAGAAGAAACCTGGTCGCAAGAGCACGAAAGTGAAGCTGCCCGAAGGACTCATCCCTATCGAGGAAGAGACCTGGCTGTTGGCTCCGCTGACGCTCACCCTGATGCGCCACAACTATACGTCGGTGCAGAACAAGGTACTCATGTCCATTCTGGAGTGTCTGCAGAATATCCTCCGCCAGATGCTGAATGCCGGTAATGGTGTGTCGAGTTTATCCACCGTCCAGCGCGGTGAGATTGCCAACGAGAAAGGTGGCCTGTCGTTCAATCTCGATTTTCGCAGTTTCGGCATCGACCGCAACCACTACAATGAACTCCGCAGTTCCCTGAAGATGCTGCCCGCTATTCCCGTCGAGATTCCCTTCAAGTCGAAGGAGGGCAAGCGCTATCGTAAGGTCACCAGCCTGTGCGATGTCTTCATCCCTGAAGAGAAGTACAAGACCTACGTCGTGGTGCATATTGACAAGGAGGTGGCCGAGAAGTTGGTGACGTTCGAACTTGGTTGGCATCGTCTGGGTAAGGAAGTCGTGACCAGCAGTAACAACAAGTACACGCAGCGTATCTATATGTACATCACGGCCTGGACGCGAGTAGGGCGCAGTGTGATGTCTTCTCAGGAACTCCGCAAGTGGCTTCAGTTGGAGGATAAATACCGTGAGTTCCGTAAACTCGCCGCCCGTGTGCTCGACCCCGCTCAAAAGGAATTGGAAGAGCTGGCCCGTGCCGGTTATTGCGACTGTTACTTCACTTATGAGAAGAAATACACGGGCTACAAGAAGGCCGGTGAACCCGACCAGATTGAGTTCCGTATTTACAAGTCTCCAAAGTTGGTGAACAATGAAGATCAGGCAGTCTTTGACCGTCAGTATGAACAACTTCAGAATATGATCATGAAGCACTTCGGTTTCACCCAGCGTGAGATTGAGAGCTTGATGAAGCGCATCAACGAGCAGAACATTCAGGAGATGATTACCAAAGTTTCCACCATTTACATGATGGTACATGATGATAAGAAGGGTGAAATCAAGGACATCAAGGCTTACGTCTATAAGGCGATGGACAACTTCTTGAATGAAACAATGGATACTTACGAGGAGATTAAGGACTGATTTCTTGTCGGAGCAATGCATCGGAACAAACGAGATTATCTGTTCCTTAATGTTTCTTTTAAATATAAAACTTTGTCAATTTGCGAAAATTTGAAATGTTAAATTTCTAAATAAAAGAATTATCCGAGTACCTTTGCAACCGAATTTTAAACATTTGGTATTATGCAGGTATATAAGGTAATTAAGACAGAGCATGTCAGGAAGCGTCCCAAATGGTTGATGCGATTCCTGATAAAGATTCCCACCGAACTTTACGAAGAGACCACATCTACAGAGACAGCAGCAGGCAACCTCCGTGCCATCGGACAGCTTGTTCTGGACTCTGGTGTATTGGAAAAGCGCAAGGGTCTGCAGTTGCAGCAGCGCGATGATGTCGTGAGCATTCATAGTTCACGAGGCAGGATGTATGTTCGGTTCTCTATCAGCGAGTGTCGATGAGTGACGGATTGAACCAGCGTTTTTTTCATATCGGCGATGCCAGCATCCGTTTCGTCACCCCATTGGATGAAAACGGATTGGAAATGCTGGAGTCTGTTGGATTTCCACAGGATGTTGTGCCAAAAACGCAGATGAAGCATGTGGAACTGTTGTGCCACAACCGCATCTGCCATGGTGTAGGCATCAAAAACAAGCATGGCGGTATGGAGTTCTTCAGTAGTGACCTTCCGATGACGCTACCCATCACCATTGATGAACCAGGCACAGTCTGCATCCCCTTCAAGAAAGCTATCCGTTGTAAACGGTGTTGCCTGTTTGTCGACTTGTTCGACTATTTGGCTTATAAGACACTGCTGCTAAAGGAACAGGGTAGGGGACTGCCTGAACGTTGTGACTGTATTGTGCTGAACGACTACAGGAACCTGATGGATCTTTTGCTTGATATCGAGTATTATGAGCATGTCAGCTGCTGTTTTCCGACCTCACAGACGGGGAAGGTACTTGCGACGACTGTCATGCGTAGGTTCAAGAAGTCTATTAACTGTGACTACCTCTATGAAGGCTACGACAATCTTCTGGCATTGGCAAATGAGGTTGTGAACCGACACAAAAACGACCACATATATGTATAAGGGCGTTATCAACTTTACCAGACGTGATTGCGACCTTGACCGTACTCCTGAGTACTGGCAGGGTGAGAGCTATAGCGAACGCATCAAGACCATTCAAGCGGTGGTGCAGGAAAAGACAACGTATCTACCAACCAAGAAGTTGCAGTCTGTGCGCGAGGGTGTTTTCAAGGTGCCGTCAACAATCACTGTTGAACAGTTGGTGGATCTCTCAAAGGCATTGCGGCGTTGGTATAAGATTGATTGTTTTCAGATAGCTATTAACCGCACAGATAACACGGCCCACATGCTGTTTGACTGGATTGACCGTGAAACAGGTCAGAGCATCTATTACAATACCAGCGAAAGCATCATCCTGACAGTGTTCGTGCTGCGGTTCCTCAATCTCCCCAAGCCGGAGAATACGCGAACCTGGTTCCGTTACGACTTGTTGTGGGAGTATTACGAAGACCCGAAGATCTTCGACCATTTTCTGGACTTCCTAAAGCATAGCAGACCTAGCAAGCGAATCTATCGATTGGCATACGAGATGAAAACCTTCTCTGAGCTGCTATGTAAGGGATTGGTGAAGTGAAGACATATATATAATATAAATAGTAGATATTAGTTTTCATACGGTTTAAAAGATTAATAAAAAAAGGATAACCGAAGTCTTAGCAATCTGTAAGACAAGGGGCGATACAACTACCTGTGACGGGCGGTTGTATCGCTTTTTTTTGTGCCTTTTGCGAAGATTTCAATCATGAAGTGTTAAGTCATGATAGGAAATTTTCTCAGGCATCCTATGTCCTCGGAAAGCTGTTATTTTGCAGCCGTAAAACTAAACAGACATGGGAGCATTTACAATTTATGCAATGGTAGTGACAGGCCTTTACATCCTCTACATGGGTGTGACGATAGCCTTCGATCTACATGGAAAGAAAGATAAGAAGAAAGAGGACGTCGAGGAGTTCAACACCGCCGATGCCGGAGAGGAGAAGTCGACTGTCATCGATGAAACAGCGGAAGGCTTTGTCGTTAGGAATGGCGATGATGACACTCAGGGCGACTTAGACAATTCTGACAGTTCTGATAACGCTGCTCAAAGTCAGCAGATGCAGCAGGGTGATGATGACGATGTGGCCCAGGAAGAGCAACCGGTAGAGGATAATCCTGATGACGAGGATCTATTGAACCAGGAGAGTGAGGCCAGTGTGCATCAGTTCGAGGAGCTGAAGGAATCAGTCCAGGAGAAGATGATAGTGGCTCGTCCGAAGTACCAAGAAGAGTTTGACAGCAGGGAGTATCATATTGCCTCCAGTCAGCCGATGGACAAGCCGATGCAGATGTACCGAACTATGAAGGCAAACAACAGAAAGTGAGACGATGGGCATGACGAAGTTGTTCTTAGTGACAATCAGCAATGGCGGTACGAACTACTCGCTGACGGCTCAGGCACTCGCCGAGATGACTGACGAGGTGGTGCTGACTATGGGCTATGTCGTAGGCTTGCTCTATGCCGTTGCAGCTCTGCTGGCCATCTACAATGCAACAGTCATCTATATCAAGTTGCAGGCAGGCGAGGGCGGTTTCACCAAGGCCGTGCTAATGATGCTTGGAGCCGTGATGTTCCTGATAGGCGCAACGATTGTGCTGCCGGCGTTCTTCGGCTATCACTTCGGCTCGTCGGGATTCTCCCCATTCGATTAGACAATACATTTTTATCATAAAAACTAAATTAATCAACCAACACAAAAATGAAGAAAAGTAAGTTTAGTAAGGCCGTTTCTGGCATCCTGAATGGAGCCGTCGGCATGTGTGAGAAAGCAGTGAAGTCACCCCGTTTTGGAATGGTGCTGGCAATGCTCTGCATGGTAAGTGTAACGTTCGCTCAGAACTCTGCTGGCGATTATTCCGCCGGTACTACGGCTCTTGGAACCGTGACCACGGAGATTGCGAAGTACGTGCCTGTGGCCGTGAAGCTGTGCTATGCCATCGCTGGTGTCGTAGCCGTAGTGGGTGCTATCAGTGTGTACATCAAGATGAACAACGAGGAGCAGGATGTCAAGAAGAGCATCATGATGCTCGTGGGTGCTTGCATCTTCCTGATTGCAGCAGCCCAGGCTCTGCCTCTGTTCTTCGGCATCGGTGGTGAATGATGACTGGTGCAGAACATCTTGATTACCAAGTTTTCAAGGGGCTTCAGCGGCCTCTTGAATTCTTGGGTTTTCAGGGACGCTACATCTACTGGGCTGCGGGAACGGCTGGCGGTGCCATCGTCGCGTTCATCGTCGGCTATGTGGCCATCGGCTTCGTCGCTGCCCTGATTTTGTGTACGGCTGTCCTCGCCTTTGGCGGTGTGATGACATTCCTGAAACAGCGGAAGGGTCTGCACTCCAAGAATGAGGAGAAAGGTGTGTTCGTGTTGCGTCGGACGAGGGAGTTTTAGTATCTCTCAGACATAGGCGGACACGGAGTGAAAGGAGGAATATAAACAGAGAATAACAGAATGACATTAATAGTAATCTTAGGTTTTATTTTGTTCCTTGCCGGAATGGCCGTCAGCGTCTATGCCTTTGGCACCGGCGGCAAGCGTGCCAATACGTTCAAGGACATTTATTTCTCGATAGAAGATGTGGATGGGGTAGGGGTTCTGTACACCAAGACGGGCGAGTATTCGGCCATCCTGAAGATGGAGAACCCCGTACAGAAGTACAGTGCCGACACGGACTGTTACTATGACTTCACGAACCTGATGACGGCGGTAGTCCAGACACTTGGCGAGGGCTATGCGCTACATAAGCAGGACGTGTTTGTGAGGAAGAGCTTCGACGGTCGCGCCCTGCAAGTCAGCGACAGCGGCAAGTTCCTCTCCAATGCCTATTTCCGCTTCTTCAATGGCCGTCCCTATATTGAGGGATGCACGTATCTGGTCATCACGCAGGAAAGCAAGAAAAGTGCGTTGCTGAGCTATGACAATAGCAAGTGGCGCGACTTCCTGGTCAAGATCCGCAAGGTGGCCGACCAGCTGCACGATGGCGGCATCAAGAGTGCCGAGTTCCTGAACGTGCAACAGGCCCGCGAGTATGCCGACCGCTTCTTTGCCCTGAACTTCCGCGATGCCCATTTCTCGATGACCAACTTCAAGGTGGACAGCGAAGCCATTCACATGGGCACTCGCCAGTGCAAGGTCTACAGTCTGCTGGATGTCGATTCCGTCGGACTGCCCGGTGTGCTGCGTCCTTACGTCGATATGACAGTGAACAATGCCGTGATGCCCGTTGACCTGATGAGCGAGATAGACCATATCCCCGATGTGGACACGGTTGTCTATAACCAGGTCATCTTCCTGCCCAATCAGAAGCGTGAGCTGGCATTGCTCGACAAGAAGAAGAACCGTCATGCGAGCATTCCCAATCCATCAAACCAGATGGCCGTCGAGGACATCAAGCAGGTGCAGGAGGTGATAGCACGAGAGGGAAAACAGCTCGTCTATGCCCACTATAACCTCATTGTGGCGATGGATGCCCAGAAAGATATGCAGAAGGTGACCAACCATCTGGAGAATATCTTCAGCCGTCAGGGCATCCATATCTCGAAACGTGCCTACAACCAGCTTGAACTCTTTGTGGCCTCGTTCCCTGGCAATGTATATCGTCTCAGTCAGGACTACGACCGTTTCCTGACACTTTCGGATGCTGCCTTGTGCCTGATGTACAAGGAGCGTCAGACGCATGGTGACGATACGCCCGTGAAGTGTTACTATACTGACCGTCAGGGTGTGCCGATGCCTATCGACACCACAGGTAAGGAAGGAAAGATAAAGTACACCAACAACTCGAACTTCTTTGTTCTTGGCCCGTCTGGTAGCGGTAAGTCGTTCTTCATGAACACAGTCGTGCGCCAGTATTACGAGCAGAATACCGATGTGGTGATTGTCGATACAGGTGACAGTTATGAGGGACTGTGCAGCTATTTCGGTGGAACATATATCTCTTATAGCAAGGAAAAGCCCATCTCCATGAATCCCTTCAAGGTGACTGAGACGGAGTACCTCCAGAACTTCGGTGAGAAGAAGAACTTCCTGATGTCGCTGATATTTCTCATCTTCAAGGGCAGTCAACAGCCCACGAAGATTGAGCAGTATATCATTGAGCGAACCATCATCGAGTATTATCGTGAGTTTTTTACTCCCTTCGAGGGTTTCTCCGAGGAAGAGAAGAAAGAACTCCATCAGACGCTGGTGATTGCAGCCAAGAGCAATGGCGAGTATGAGAAATACGAGGAAGAGCTGCAGGCGCGCAACGGTACTGGCTCCTACGACGTAACGGAAGAAGAGCGTGCGAAGTATGAGCGTAACAGCCGACTCTCTGAGAAGTTGCAGGCCGTGGTTGATGACGCAGCCAGTACGGAGGGAGAGAAGAATGCTGCCCGGAACCAGTTGCAGCGACTGACTCCTGAGATTGTCGAGGGCAAGTTCTTGGAAAAGATCGAGCGCGAGATTGCCAAGCGTGAGCAGCAGCGCAAGAGCTTACGGGTCCGGGAACTGTCGTTCAACAGCTATTACGAGTTTGCCCGTCAGCGTATTCCTCAGATTATCCATGAGGACAGCATCCAGTTCCCGATCAATGACTTTGCAGCTATCCTGAAGCCGTTCTATCGTGGCGGTGCATTGGAATATACCCTGAACAATGACATGGACGGTTCACTGTTCGATGAACAGTTTATCGTCTTTGAGATAGACAAGGTGAAGGACGACCCTGTGCTGTTCCCCATCATCGTGCTCATCATCATGGACGTGTTCACCCAGAAGATGCGTATCAAGAACAAGGTGCGCAAGTGCCTGGTCATTGAGGAAGCATGGAAGGCCATCGCCACCCCAGTTATGGCAGAGTACATCAAGTACCTGTATAAGACGGCCCGAAAGCATTGGGCAATGGTGGGTGTGGTGACACAGGAGATTCAGGATATCACCTCTTCTCCTATCGTCAAGGAGGCCATCATCAACAACTCCGACGTGTTCATGCTGCTCGACCAGAGCAAGTTCAAGGATAAGTTCGATGACATCAAGGCCACACTGGCCCTGACGGATATCGACTGCAAGAAGATCTTCACGATTAACCGTCTTGACAACAAGGTAGGCCGTTCGCCGTTCAAGGAGGTCTTTATCAAACGAGGCACTGAGGGTGATGTCTTTGGCATCGAGGAACCGCGAGAATGCTATATGAGCTATACGACGGAGAAGGCTGAGAAAGAAGCTTTGAAACTCTATCGGCGAGAGCTGAATTGTAACCATCAGCAGGCTATCGAGGCCTTTGTGCGCGATTGGGAACGTAGTGGTATCGGTAAGTCGCTGGAGTTTGCACAACTTGTAAATAAACAGGGTAAGGTTTTGAACCTGCCACCTAAAAAACAGATGATACATGCGTAAGGTTTCATTTTTCATTATATTCTTCCAGATGCTGACCGTCCCCCTCTTTGCAGGGGGATGGTACAGTGTTAATATCGACCTGAAGACCACGGCTGCTATGACTGCTGCTTATGCTGCAGAGACGGCTACAGAGATGATGAACGACGAGGACGTGCAGAAGATTCTCGACCATTATACCAATGCGGAGGTTTCTACAGCAGGTATCTTTGCATCGAAGTGGCTCGACAGGAAGGCTCTTCAGAATGCCGGACTCTTCGGTGATGCCGAGGAGAACTTCTATTATAAGCGTATCTATACGATGGTCAGTGCTCAGATAATGCCAAAGATTCTGGATGTGGCAGCACTTGCTGTCAGGAACCCAGAGAAGGCCATCTATTGGGGACCATATTTGTTTCGCACCTGTGAGCAGGTGAAACAGCTTTGTATGACCTTCGAGACAGTGGTGGCCAACGGGAAAGTGTCGTTTCAGGACGTCGCTTTCCTGGCCATCAACGATAATCTGAAAGGACTGTTCGACCTTACCAAACTTGGTGAGGTGGACTGGACTGCCGTGTGGGATCATCTGGCTGACTTCGGTGATGGTTTGACGAAGGAAGATCTGGAAGAGGACTTGGAAGGACTCATGACAGCTGGTGGGGCAATTGTCTCTGGTGGTGGAGCCGTGCTTGATAGTGTCTGGACGAATGCCAGCAGGGTAGGGGGTGTCTTTCATTCAAGGCCCGGCGAAATACTCCAGCTTTATCATGACTTCAAGGATATGTATGAGACGCTTTCTGATCCTTCGAACATCAAGGATCTGGTGATGCAGCAGATTCTCTCGACGGACAGTACTGGTGTGGCCAACCTCTTTACGCTTGACGGCTATAACATAACTTCTTATATCAGCGACTACCTTCAGGAGATGCAGGGTCGCTATTATACCCAGCGATGGTATATCTACTGGCGTGATTCAGGTAGTGAGCAGGTGTGCAGTTATGCTCCACCTACAGACAGTGAGAGCATCATGTATGGTGGTGAGTGGTATCGTGTTGGTACGTCAGATGCCAACTATCAGTACACTGCTGCCGACTACGAGAACTCCCTGCGAAACTCTGAAAGCTATGCAGGATGGAGCCGTGCACGGTGCCAGGAACTCAATAGCAGTGATTCGAAGTATCACTATGACTTCTATAACTATATGTCATCCTCGCGTATCTATAAATCGAAGTCAGGTCGAACGACGGCCTTTTCCTACGCACATTACATTGATGTGTATAAGACTTGGAATGTCTATGAGGAAGTGTACGAGGAAACCTTTGACTCGCAGTACGATGCAGAACAGGCCATGCAAGCGAAGTTCAATGCAAAACTTGCTGAGCTTAACGACAACGAGGAGGGGCGTGTCTATCGAATCGGGAAGGATCGCAAGAACTATTATCAGGCTGCTGACGAGGTAAGGATGCGTGGCTGCTCAACGGTCAGCTTTACCATGGAGTGCCACGACCAGGCTAAACTTGGTGAAGGAAATTTCTCATGGAAGGAAAACGGCAATCAGCGCCATGCCCTCGACGAAGATTCCAAGCGCTATGCTATGGAGACAACGCTCTCAGGCGGTGCCGACACATCAGAGTTGGACGAGGGCATTAGTACATGGGGTAGCGAGGTAACCCGTCTGCAGGAACAGATTCATGCACTTGAAGTGGAGAATGACAACCTGTTGGCACAGATCAGTCATGCGAGTGTTGAAGAAGCAGCATCCCTTCGGGCGCAGTATAATGCCAACCGTACGAAGATTAACCAATTGAAAGCAGAGTTGAGCAATGCGCAGTCGAAGTTGAGCCAGTACCAGAATGCAAAGAGGGAGTTAATAGATGACTTTGCCGATGAGCGCGATGGCACCTACCGTATTCCTGCCGTGATGCACGAGATAGAGACAGCTTACAATATCATGTGGACGGATGCGGGTTCATGGCAGGGTTGGAGCTTCATTCGTCATGGAAATGTTCCGAATATCAGTGGCGAGGTGACGTTTCAGGCAGACCTCTCCAAGGAGCGTGGTGAGAGCCATTTCCTCGGCATCCGTTACCACCGTGCCATCCTTGCCGTACATTGGACGCTGACCGCCAACTATTCCAGTTCGCAGATTGTGGATATGATGGAGCTGGATCCTGAGTTGAGCGATGCAGAGAAAGCCGATTTGGTAAACCAGAGGTTGCATGAAATCATGAATGACCATCCAGGTTGTACTGTCGAAGCCAATTACGCCTATAGTAATCCGGCTGAGTCGGAGGGTGATGAAGATGCCATCCATCTCTTATGGACGTGTGACCGTCTGAATATTGCGCGTGACGTGGACTACCGTCTCTCGAAAATCTATGCTCAACTCATACTCATTGAGAAGTTCATGCGCAGCCGCGAGACCATGCTCGACTACCTGAAGCAACAGCTGGGTATAACCGTGCTCAGTGGTACAGACCGCATCCGCATCGGTGGCCGCAGTTTCCGGCATTGGCGTAATGTCGCTTCTGCTGTGGCCCGTGGTGATTATATCGTAGAAGATGATGAAGATTGAAAAGATATTCCTGATGTTGCTGATGCTCGTGCCGACGATGGTGCGGGCACAGTACAGTTTCGACTTCCTGTCTGTAGAAGCCCTGATAGACGACCACAAGCGCATCCGCAGTGTACTGATGGCCCGTAGCGGTGTGGAGCAGGCCAATGAACTGCTGCACCAGTATTCCAGTGAGGCCAATGTGGATTACGACTCGCTGAACGTGAAGCTCGACAAATACACCAAATGCTTCGACATTATCGATGTCATCTACAATGGCGGTGTGACGGTACTGAACGTCAAGAACACCTACGATGATGTCTCTGACCGTATTACGCAGTTAAAGGACTTACTGGAGCGGTTCACTACCCAGCTGACGTTGCGGGGCAATATCGTCTCGTCTGACACCATCATCATCAATGCCTGTGATCGTGCCGTCAATCAGGTGCTGGTTGACGGGCGTGAGCTGACGAACAGCCTCTATGAACTGGCGCAGTACGCTGTTGGTGCGCGACAAATTACGACTGAGGGCCTGCTTACGGTGTTGGGGCAGATCAATGAGTCGCTTGACAACATCCGCCATTGCATCGACCACACCTATTATGTCGTCTCGCGCTACGTCACCATCCGCCTGAACTACTTCAAACGGACGCTCTATATGTCGAAAACCATCCGTGAGATGGCCAACGATGCCTTTTCGCGGTGGAAACGGGTGGCGGAGGAAGTCGGGTATTAAAGTGAATTATTAGCTACCGATATGAAGAGATTATATTATCATGTTTTGTTATTGGCGGCGATGCTGCCGCTCTCTGTGATGGCTCAGTCAGTGACCTATAATCATGATGAGTCGGTGATGAACCAGTTTACCATTGGTGAGACAGGTGCGGGCAGTTTCACACCCGACTGGTATTACGATGTGCTGCACAAGAACTACCGCAACGGAGCCATGATGACCAACAAGCAGTTCTTCCGCAGTCAGATGAACCTCACGCTCTATCAGGAGGTTCCCCATGCCGAAGCTCTCGATTCAGCCTTGACGGAGCGTATGCGTGTGGAAGCCAAGAACATTGCCGACCGTACACCGGGCTTGACAGACATTGCCTGGCAGGTGGAGCGGGGGAAGATAGAGTCGAAGCTCTCCGTTCTGAAGGGCAATATTGAGCGTATCACGCTGGAGGGCGGCTCGGCGCATAGCTACACCACTTGGCTGGAGCGTTACAATGCCATCAACTGTGGACTTCAGGCTGTGCGCGATGCCTACATGCCACAGGGTAAGCGCAAGGA
>CAMHNI010000075.1 GCA_946186505.1 uncultured Prevotellaceae bacterium
TAGTCCGTGAAGTCCGATGCAGAAATGCTAGAAACAGTCCGTGTTAGTCCGTGAAGTCCGATGCAGAAATAAAGTCCTTAAGTCCTGTAGCCCGATGCCAAAAAACACCAGCTTAAAGTCCTAAAGTCCTGTAGTCCGATGCTAAAAAACTCACCATGTGGATGTCGGACTATGTTACTTGTGCTTGCGGTTGGCACGCTGCTCGCGGTACTTTGCCTTTTGTCTGGCCGAGCCGCTGCCGTGTGCGCCGGTTACATACTTCTTTTTCTTGGCCTTGGTCTTCACCTTCCCCTCGTTAGGGTCGCGTCGTTCGCCACCCCGACCGAAGCTGATGCCACTCTCCAGAATCTTTTGGAAATCGTCTTCTCCTGTCATAATACAATATTTTTTGCACCGGACTTAACGGACGGAACGGACTTTTCTTCTTTGGCACCGGACTTAACGGACGGAACGGACTTTTCTTCTTTGGCATCGGACTACAGGACTCAAGGACTTTTTATTTGGCAACGGACTAATACGGACGAAACGGACATTTCTTTCGTCCGTGATAGTCCGTGAAGTCCGATATTTCTTTCGTCCGTGATAGTCCGTGAAGTCCGATGCTAGAAACAGTCCGTGTTAGTCCGTGAAGTCCGATGCAGAAATAAAGTCCTTAAGTCCTGTAGTCCGATGCCATTAATGATGGAACAAACGTACGCCTGTGAACGTCATGGCGATGCCGTACTTGTCGCAAGTCATGATGACATGGTCGTCACGAACCGAGCCGCCGGCCTGAGCAATGAACTCCACGCCGCTCTTGTGGGCACGCTCGATATTGTCGCCAAAGGGGAAGAAGGCATCCGAGCCGAGGGCAACCTTCGTGTTGCGGGCAATCCACTCTTTCTTCTCGGCCAACGTCAGCACCTCGGGCTGACGGGTGAAGAACTGCTGCCAGGCACCGTCGCGCAGCACGTCGTCGTGCTCGTCCTCAGAGATATAGACATCGATAGTGTTGTCGCGGTCGGCACGGCGGATGCCCTCCTTGAAGGGCAGTGCCATCACCTTCGGGTGCTGGCGCAACCACCAGATGTCGGCCTTGTTGCCGGCTAAGCGGGTGCAATGGATGCGACTCTGCTGTCCGGCGCCGATGCCGATGGCCTGTCCGTCCTTGACGTAGCATACGCTGTTCGACTGTGTATATTTCAGCGTGATAAGGGCGATGATGAGGTCACGCTTAGCCTCCGGCGTGAAGGTCTTATTCTGTGTCGGGATGTTCTCAAACAAGGCGGGGTCGTCCAGCTTGATCTCATTGCGTCCCTGCTCGAAGGTCACGCCGAAGCACTGCTTGGTCTCCACAGGAGCGGGCTTGTACGCCGGATCTATCTTGATGACATTGTACGTCCCCTTGCGCTTGTCTTTCAGTATCTCAATAGCCTCGGGGGTATAGTCGGGAGCAATGACGCCGTCGCTCACCTCACGTTTCAGCAGCAGGGCCGTCGTGGCATCACAGGTGTCGGACAGTGCAACGAAGTCGCCGTATGACGACATGCGGTCGGCACCGCGGGCACGTGCGTAGGCGCAGGCAATGGGTGACTCGTCCAGACCGTTGATGTCATCGACGAAATAGATTTTCTTCAGCGTGTCCGTCAGCGGCAGGCCGACGGCAGCACCTGCAGGCGACACGTGCTTGAACGAGGCGGCGGCGGGCAGCCCCGTGGCCGCTTTCAGTTCCTTCACCAGCTGCCAGGCGTTCAGCGCATCAAGGAAGTTGATGTAGCCTGGCCGACCGTTAATGACTTCAATGGGCAACTCCCCTTCCTGCATGAAGATGCGTGAAGGTTTCTGGTTCGGATTGCATCCGTACTTTAATGCTAATTCTTTCATTATGATGGTATAAGTGTTATTGTCAACCTTAATTCGTAGAAATGAAAAAAGGCAGTTACGTGTTTTTCCGAAACTGCCTTTCCTGCTGCATCTTAGTAGCGGGAGCCGGGATTGAACCGGCGACCTCATGATTATGAATCATGCGCTCTAACCAGCTGAGCTATCCCGCCATCTTTTAGTTTTGCGGGTGCAAAGGTAATATTATTTTTTGAATTAACAAAATTTCCATGGAAAATATTTTCAGATTCCGCTAAAAAGTTGTAATTTTGCCCCAAGAAACAAGTAATACTAACCGCGCTAATATGAATACGATGAAGCAAAAGCTCTACATAGAGTATCCCTTGGCGACAAAGTCTCCTAACATTGTCTGGGAGCAGATTAGTACCGCACACGGACTTGAGCGATGGCTGGCTGACCATGTAGAGGAGGTTGGTGACGATGTCATTGCCCTGACATGGGGCGAGGTGTGGACCGACCACCACACCTTAGAGGCCAAGATTCTGGAACGCCAGAAGAACAGCCATATCAAGCTGCGCTGGGTAGATGAGGACGACCCCGTGGCTTACTGGGAGATGCGTATCGGGCGCAGTGAACTGACCGACGAGCTATGCCTCTACGTCGAAGACTACGCCCTGCCCGAAGACCTTGACGACCTTCATGACCTCTGGGACGGTAACATGGAGCGGTTGCATCAGTTCAGCGGTCTCTAAACAATTAAAAAGTTGAAAATTAAAAATCAAAAATGCCGTAGTCTGACATTTTTGTAGTAATTTTGCAGCCAAAATTGCAAAATAGCGAATGTTTCGCATCAAGAAATTAGACATATTCATGGCCAAGCAGTTCCTGCAACTGTTTGTGGGTGCTTTTTTCATCTGCCAGTTTGTGCTGATGATGCAGTTCCTGTGGCGATATGTCAACGAGCTGATAGGCAAGGGTCTGTCGTTAGAGATTATGGCCCAGTTCTTCTGGTATATGGGACTGATGCTGATGCCGCAAGCTTTCCCGCTGGCCATCCTGCTGTCCTCACTGATTGTGTTCGGCAACCTGGGAGAGAGTTCTGAACTGACGGCCATCAAGGCGGCGGGCATCTCACTGCTGCAGGCTTCACGCTCCCTGATAGTCATCGTGTTCATGATTGCAGGCATCTCGTTTTACTTTCAGGATGTGGTGGGTCCCAATGCAGACAAGTCGTTCTACCAGTTGCTGCTTTCAGTGAAGCAGAAAAGTCCCGAGGTGGAGATACCCGAGGGTGTCTTCTATGACGGCATCCCCAACGCCAACCTCTACGTCCAGAAGAAAAACCTCCAGACGGGCATGCTCTACGGCATCATGATCTACCGCCGTACCAACAGCTATGAAGACCAGGCCATTATCCTGGCAGACTCCGGCATGATGCAGACCACCGAGGAGAAGAAACACCTGCTGCTGACCCTCTACAACGGAGAGTGGTTTGAGAACATGCAGTCGCAGGAACTTGGCGGTTCGGCCAATGTGCCCTACCGGCGCGAGACGTTCACCAACAAACGCATTGTACTGGACTTTGACAGCGACTTCAACCTGGCAGACGAGACAGGCATTGCCGCCGATGCCCGTTCCAAGAGCCTCGACCGCATCCTGACCGACCTCGACTCCATCATCATCTTCAACGACTCCATCGGCAGGAAGTTTGAGCGGGAAGCACGGTACAGGACGTTCAACATCCCCCACCTTGACAAGAAAGACTCCCTGAAGGCCTACGCCCAGGCGGCTTCCGGCAAGGTAAACTTCGACACACTCTACGCCAAGCTGTCGGCAGACAAGAAGCGGCGCGTGACGCAGTCGGCCATGGAAAGGGCGCAGTCGGAGGTGTTTGACCTCAGCATGAAAAGCGACTATTCCTTCGACCTGAACAAGCGCGAGCGCATGCACCGGATGGAGATCATCAACCGCTTCACGGTCGCTTTTTCGTGCATCATCTTCTTCTTCATCGGTGCCCCGTTGGGTGCCATCATCCGAAAAGGCGGCATGGGCGTGCCTGTCATCATCTCTGTCCTGGTGTTCATCATCTACTATATTTTCGAGAACTCCGGCATGAGGATGGCACGTGTTGACGAATGGACAGTGTGGTTCGGCAAGCTGATTTCCACCATGGCACTAGCTCCCGTGGCCGCATTCTTCACCTATAAGGCCAACAACGACTCGGTGGTCTTCAACATCGACCTATACAAGGAGATGCTCCGCCAGATTCTTGGTTTGCGCATGAAGCGCAACATCACCCGCAAGGAGGTCATTATCGAAGATCCGAAGTATGACATCGATGTTGACCTGCTGTTGAATGTATCCCTTGAAATTGGGACCTATAGCGAGGAGCACAGGCTGCTGCGCTGGCCCAACCCCTTCAAAGTGTTCTTCCATGCCGGCGACGACCAGGAGATTGAGAAGATCAACACGGCTCTTGAGACGGCCATCGAGGACCTGAGCTATACCAGGGACAAGCTGATACTGACGGAGCTGAACAACTATCCCATCATTGCCACGCACGCCCACACACGGCCTTTCCGCCGCAAGTGGATGAACATCGTGACCGGACTGATACTGCCCTTGGGCCTGTTCTTCTACATCCGCATGCTGCGCTTCCGTCTGCGCCTCTACAAAGACCTGCGCGTCATCCGCCAGACCAGCGACCGCATCATCCCGCGTGCCCTTGAACTGTCAACCGCTCAACATCCGGCCGTGACAGACCTATTATAATAATGTTTACCTATTATATATATGAGCGAAATAGTCAAACTGAACACCATAGACGAGGCGGTAGCTGATTTCCGCGAAGGCAAGTTTGTCATCGTGGTCGATGATGAGGACCGTGAGAACGAGGGCGACCTGATCTGTGCAGCAGAGAAGATAACGCCGGAGATGGTGAACTTCATGCTGAAATATGCACGTGGCGTACTCTGTGCGCCCATCACCATCAGCCGCAGCGTCGAGCTGGACCTGCCACACCAGGTACAAGAGAACACTTCGGTACTCGGTACGCCGTTTACCGTCACCGTCGATAAGCTGGAAGGCTGCACCACCGGTGTGTCGGCCCATGACCGGGCCGCCACCATCCAGGCACTGGCAGACCCGTCCTCGACACCGCAGACCTTTGGCCGTCCCGGCCACATCAACCCCCTTTACGCCCAGGACAACGGTGTCTTGCGCCGTTCCGGCCATACCGAAGCCGCCGTCGATCTGTGCAAATTGGCAGGACTCTACCCCGCCGGCGCACTGATGGAGATTATGAACGACGACGGTTCGATGGCCCGTCTGCCCGAGCTACAGGAGTTTGCACAGGAGCACGGACTGAAAATCATCAGTATCAAGGATCTCATAGCCTACCGGCTGCGCAAGGAGTCGCTCATAGAGGTTGGCAACCGCGTTGACATGCCAACCCGCTATGGCCACTTCCAGCTCATACCCTTCCGTCAGAAAAGCAACGGACTGGAGCACATGGCGCTCATCAAGGGTGAGTGGGCAGAGAACGAGCCGGTGCTGGTGCGTGTCCACTCGTCATGTGCCACAGGCGACATCCTCGGTTCCATGCGTTGCGACTGCGGTGAGCAGCTGCACAAGTCGCTTGAGATGATTGAGAGCGAGGGTAAGGGCGTGGTTATCTATATGCAACAGGAAGGCCGAGGCATAGGTCTGATGAACAAGATTGCTGCCTACAAACTGCAGGAGGAAGGTCTTGACACCGTTGAAGCAAACGTCCACCTGGGCTTCAAGCCCGATGAGCGCGACTACGGCTGCGGTGCCCAGATGCTCCGCTTCTTAGGCATCCACAAGATGCGACTCATGACCAACAACCCCACCAAGCGCGTGGGATTAGAGGCCTACGGACTTGAAATCGTGGAGAACGTACCTATTGAAATCACGCCCAACCAGTACGACTACCGCTACCTGAAGACCAAGCAAGAGCGCATGGGGCATACGTTGCATCTGTGATGGACAAAGTCAAACCGATAGCATTATGGATGGGGGCACTGACAGTCATTGCCATGGCCCTGATAATCATAGAGCCGGACCTGCTCTGGAAGGCCCAGCAGCAGGACCTGTTCCTCTATACCTCGCTGTTCTTCAGGCAGCAGACGGGCGTACCGGGAGGCATGCTCTCATACTTAGGGTCCTTCTTCACGCAGTTTTTCTACTACCCTTGGATGGGTATTCTCATGCTGTGCGCCTGGTGGCTGCTGCTGATGTGGCTCGTCAAGCGCACCTTCTGCATACCTGACAGGTGGAGTGTCATGGCGCTGATACCGGTAGCCATCCTGCTGACAGCCAACATGGACCTGGGCTACTGGATCTATACCCTGCAACTGCGGGGCTACTTCTTCGTGGCCACCATCGGGACAACGGTCGCCACCGCCCTGCTATGGGCGTTCCGCAAACTGCCGGAGAAGCTGTGGCTACGGACAGGCTATATGGTGCTCGTCACTGCTGTCGGCTACCCGCTGGCGGGTGTCTATGCCCTGGCTGCCACACTGCTGATGGGCGTCATGGCATGGCGGCTCGGCAAGAACCGCACACAGAACAGCGTGCTCTCCGCCGTCGCACTGCTGACCATACTGGCCGTCCCCCTGTTCTGCTACCGTTTTGTTTATCACCAGACGAACATCCTGTACATCTACCAGACCGCCCTACCCGACTTTTCCGTCAAGGAGCGTTATCCCGTCTTCATGATTCCCTACTACGTGCTGGGGACCTGTTTCTTAGCTTTCGCCGCCATGTTCCGCAACAGCTGGCCCGAGGAGGACAGGAAGAAGAAGCCCGTCATGCGATGGGCAATACAGACAGTGCTGCTGGTTGGCCTTGCCGCCGGCGTATGGCATTTCTGGTACAAGGACGACAATTTCCACCACGAGCTGAGGATGCAGCGCTGCATCGAGCGCACCGATTGGGAAGGAGTGATAGAGGAAGGCAGAAAACAGGACTGTGAACCGACTCGCGCTATCGTCATGATGCATAACCTGGCACTCAGCCGTCTGGGACGACAGTGTGATGAGATGTACAACTTCCGCAAAGGCTCTAAGCGCAGCAACAGCCCGCAGCCGATTTTCATGTTCAACGTGGCGGGCAGGATGATCTACTACCAGTACGGCGTCATGAACGAGTGCCACCGGCTGTGCATGGAGGAGGGTGTGCAGATTGGCTGGAGTGAGGAACTGCTGCAATACATGGCCAGGACCGCCTTGCTCAGCAAAGAGCCACAGGCAGCCAGGAAATTCCTGAACCTGCTCCGCAACACACTGTTCTATGGCGACTGGGCCGACCATGTGGAAAAGCTGCTTGACAATCCCGACATCGCAGGTAACGACCCCGAGACGGGGCCCATCCTCCACATGATGCACTACAGCGATATCCAGAGCGAAGGCAACTCCTATGTGGAGAAGAACCTGATGACCATGCTGTCAAAGACAGACTCCGATGACCCCTACTTCCAGGAGCAAGCCGTCCTTGCCACGCTATGGACCCGCAATCCTGATGACTTCTGGGCACGTTTTGAACACTACCTCGACCTGCATCCCAACGACCCTGTCCCCCGCATCTTCCAGGAGGCAGCCTACCTGTTCGGCAACCTCCAGCAACAGGACTTCGTCGAGCAACTGCCTCTCGAACAACGTGTCAAGGACAACTTCCACAACTTCATGGGAATGATGGAGCAGTCGCAGGGTAGGCCCTCCAAGCAACTGAGGGACTATCTCTACCAGAATTACGGCAACACCTACTATTTTGAATTCTTCTTCCTGAAGGACATCACCTATTATTGACCTATGAAGAGACTGCTCATCGTCATGGGCGCAGCAATGATGCTGGCTGCCTGCGGACACAAAATACCCCGGACGTTCACCGAGTCGGCAGAACTGCCACATATCTATCCCGACTACACCAACGTTACCATACCCGTCAACATCGCACCACTGACCTTTGAAGCCGACGGCAAGGCTGACGGCATAGTGGCCAGACTGACGGCAGGCGAGACAGAGGTGATTGTCGGTGGAACCAAGGTACAGCCCGATGGCGATGACTGGAAGAGGCTCTTAGGGAGCGCCAAGGGGAAGGCCATCAAGGTGGAGGTGTATATGCAGGCCGGGGACCAGTGGACACGTTTCAAACCCTTCGACATCTACGTGTCACCCGACTCTATCGACCCCTACATCAGCTACCGCCTCATAGCGCCGTCATACGTTACCTACAAGGATCTGACCATCAGCCAGCGGTGCCTGGAGAACTACGACGAGAGCGTCATCTATGACAACATGCTCTGTATGGAAACGGCGAAAGGACAGTGCATCAACTGCCATAACTACCAGCAGTACAACCCCGACCGCATGCAGTTCCATGCCCGTCAGCACCAGGGCGGCACCGTCATCGCCTACGATGGGAAAGTCAGGAAAATCAACATGACGTCAGACTCTATCCTTTCTGCGGGCGTCTATCCCACGTGGCATCCCTGGCTACCCCTCATTGTCTATTCTACCAACAACACGGTGCAGACCTTCCACATCACCAACTCCGACAAGATCGAGGTGTACGACACACAGAGCGACTTGATAGCCTACGACGTGAAGAAGAACGAAGTGACGAACATCGAGAACGACCCGACGGAGTTTGAGGTGTTCCCCTTCTGGGCACCCGACGGGAAAACACTCTACTACTGTAGTGCCCACTTCGAGTTCCGTGATTCCATAGACCCCGGACTGGAACTCATCCAGCGCTTCCGTGAAGTGAAATACAACATCTACAAAAAGAGTTTCAACCCCGAGAGTCTTGAGTTCGGTCCCCGCGAACTTGTCTTTGCTGCTGACAGCCTCGATATGAGTGCTACGCTGCCACGCGTCTCGCCCGACGGCCGCTACCTGATGTTCGCCCTTGGCAAGTACGGCGTGTTCCACATCTGGCACCGCGATGCCGACCTCTGGATGATTGACCTGAAGACCGGAGAGGCACGTGAGATGAAAGAGATGAACTCCCCTAACGCCGAGAGCTATCACTCATGGTCCAGCAGCGGACGTTGGGTGGTGTTCAGCAGCCGCCGCAACGACGGCAACTACACACGGCCATTCATTGCCCACATTGACAAGAACGGACATGCCGCCAAGCCATTCGAGCTGCCATGTGCCGACCCCGACTATCATCGGCAGTTCCTAAGGAGTTATAACATCCCGGAGTTTATGCATGGTCCCGTCACCATCAGCCCACAGTCATTTGCCGATGTCCTCAAAAGTAGCGGAGCCCCCGTTAAATACGTCAGACAACTCAGCAAATAGGAATGCCCAGTAAAGATTCCGCTTATGCACATTCACATGCACCCGTCTTCCCTACCCCCCTTCAGATGAGGAGAAATAAAAAAATGACGGTTTTTTTTCGTTTTCCCAAAATAATTGCTTACCTTTGCACGTTGAAATCAATATAAATGCAACGAAAACGTATGGCACAACTATCAAACCGCTTGCAAAGACTTGCTCCATCGGCCACCTTGGCCATGTCGCAAAAGAGTTCTGAAATGAAGGCTCAAGGCATTGATGTTATCAATATGAGCGTCGGAGAACCCGACTTCAACACCCCTGACGCCATCAAACAGGCAGCCAAGCAGGCTATCGACGACAACTATTCTCGCTATTCGCCCGTCCCTGGCTACCCCGAGCTGCGGAAAGCCATTGTGGCCAAGCTGAAGAATGAGAACCAATTGGACTATACCATCAACGAGATACTAGTGTCAAACGGTGCCAAGCAAAGCGTATGCAACACCGTCATGGCCTTGGTGAACCCTGGCGAGGAGGTCATCATTCCTGCACCCTACTGGGTCAGCTATCCTCAGATGGTGAAGTTGGCCGGCGGCGAACCCGTCATCGTGGAGGCCGGTTTCGAACAGAACTTCAAGATGACTGCCGAGCAGTTGGAAGCCGCCATCACGCCGAAGACCCGCATGATTATTCTCTGCTCGCCCAGCAACCCGACGGGCAGCGTATATAATAAGGTGGAGCTGAAAGCCTTGGCCGATGTCATCCTGAGTCACGAGGACCTCTTTGTGCTGGCCGACGAGATCTATGAGCATATCAACTATGTGGGCCGCCATGAGTCCATCGCCCAGTTCCCCGGCATGAAGGAACGAGCCATCATCGTCAACGGCGTGTCGAAGGCATACGCCATGACCGGCTGGCGCATCGGCTACATCGCTGCCCCGGAATGGATTGTCAAGGGCTGCAACAAACTGCAGGGACAATACACCAGCGGCCCCTGTTCTGTCAGCCAGAAAGCCGCCGAGTTTGCCTATATCAGTGACCAGCAACCTGTGGAGGATATGCGTCAGGCCTTCGAACGCCGGCGAGACCTCATCGTGAAACTTGCAAAGGACATCCCCGGCTTGGAGGTGAACGTGCCCGAGGGTGCATTTTACCTGTTCCCCAAATGCAGTAGTTTCTACGGCAAGACAACGCCCAAAGGCACCACCATCGGCAACAGCACCGACCTGGCGATGTACCTGTTGGAGGAAGGCCATGTGGCCACCGTCGGCGGCGATGCCTTCGGCGACCCTGCATGCTTCCGCATGAGTTACGCAACAAGTGACGAGAACATCGTGGAAGCCATGCGCCGAATCAAGGAGGTGCTGGGCAAACTGCGTTAAAACAAAAAAAATGAGTTAAAAGTTGCTAATTCGGTTCGTTATCCGCCATAAATTACTATCTTTGCGGGTGATTTACACTAAAAGGGATATTTATATACAAATTAATTTAATAACTAAAAATTAAAATTAAAATTATGGCAACAACAACAAAGGCTGCAGCCCCAGCCAAAAAATCATCGGGCTTCAAAGGCGTTAAGGATGCATGGATTATTCTGGTTATCTGCTGTATCTTAGCTTATTGCTTCTATTTCTTCGTGCTCGGTGATCCCAGCCACTTCCAGGGCGGCGACCGCAGCGGCCATCCCGCAGACCTGATGGGTACCGTGTATAAGGGCGGTTTCGTGGTCGGTCTGATCATCACCCTGTTGCTTACCGTCATCGTGCTCGGCGTAGAGCGTTTCTTTGCTATCAAGTCTGCTTCCGGCAAGATCAACCTGGCTAAGTTCACTGCTCAGGTGAAGGCTGCCATCAAGGACCAGAAGTTCGACGAGGCTAAGCAGCTGTGCAACAAGATGCAAGGTTCTGTGGCCAACGTTGTGCTGGCTTCCATCAACATGTACGAGACCGTTGAGAAGGACGACACCCTGAAGAAGTCTCAGAAGATTGCAAAGATCCAGCAGGCTCACGAAGAGGCTACTCAGCTGGAGATGCCTACCCTGACGATGAACCTCCCGATGATTGCTACTATTGTATCTCTGGGTACCCTGACCGCTCTGTTCGGTACTGTGCTCGGTATGATCGGATCGTTCCAGGCTCTGTCTGCCGGTGGTGGTGCTGACTCTATGGCTCTGTCGGCTGGTATCTCTGAGGCCCTTGTGAACACGGCTTCGGGTATCTTGACATCTTGGGTTGCTACCGTTGTCTATAACTTCTTCTCTAACAAGATCGACAAGCTGACGTTTGCCCTCGACGAGGTTGGTTACACTATCGCTGCTACTTACGACTCTAACCACCACGAGGCATAATTTGTTTTACCTTTTAATTCCTTAGACAATTATGGGTAAAATAAAAATTGAGAAAAAAGACATCTGGATCGACATGAC
>CAMHNI010000076.1 GCA_946186505.1 uncultured Prevotellaceae bacterium
GCTGTTCTTCCACGACGGAGCCTCGATGGCAGCGGCTATCATCTGCTCTATTTCTGCTTTCTCTACAGGCCGTGTGGCATCGAAATGGCGGATGCTCCGGCGATTGGCTATTATTTCATCAAACTGGGTCATATCATTTTGGCTTTTGGGGAAATAGTAGTTCGGCTATGTGATAGTGAGGTTGCCCTGCCATGCGCAAACCCTCCGTGCAATAATGGCAGTAGGCCACGACACGCTCTGTCTGGTACTGTCGGCAATGGTCCTCCATTAGTCTCTGTTGCTCTTCCTCCGTATGTGGGACAAACATGCCCTCGGCATCCTCAACGAAGCGACGGGGAGCCATCTTCAGGTTTCGTGGCGGTGCAGGACGATAGAGCGAAGTACCACAGAAACGGGTATGCTCGTGGTTCTCGGCTATCTCCACGACCTCTATGTTCATCCGTCGCATCAGGTCACGCACGGCATCCTGTTCGGCGCGGTTGTCGTACTGTCGCCAGCAATCCTGTATGGTCATCCGCTCGCTGCCATAGTCTGGATAGTTGAAATCGGCATCGTACTGCAAGATGAACTCCCAAAGCGAAAGAACTTTGACTTCAGGATGGCTCTCCTGAAAAACAGCAGTGCAGTTGTGGCAGATGGAAATCATCGTCGTGCCCGGCTCGAAGGGGATATAGTGAGGCGTGGCTTTCCAGCGTTCGCAAACGGATGGTGCCATGACTTCCTCAAACTGCCGCACTTTGTATTTCTCGGCACAGCAGCGGATTATCTCCATCCCGAAACGCTCCTTCAGATAGTCCTGTATGCGCAGACTCAGTTCCGGGTAGTCCCTCGTAAAGACGCAACTGGCAATGTATCGGTATTGGGTGTTCTGCATTTTACTACCTATTTCCTTTCCATTACATTGACAATCTCACCAACGAACATGGTGTGCATGCCTGTACCATTTGACAGCATGGATAGAGCCGTGCTGTCAAGACGTTCACGCACGAAAGGCTCTGCATAGATCTTACGGCATTCGATGACAAGATTAGCTTCGCGGAAGGTAGGATTGCCGAGTCCCGTTCGCTCCAGTGTCAATCCCGCAGCAGACAGTTTGTCACCCTCACGTCCGCTATGGGTGCCAAGATACTGTAGCACACTGTCACATCCTTCAGGGAAGGCGTTGACTGTGAAATACTCGTTGTTCATCAACAGTTCATGGGTGTAGCGGCTGCTGGAGATATAGATGCTGACGACAGGGCGATGCCAAAGTTGGCCAATACTACCGTGCGACACCGTCATGGCATTGACTGAATCGCCCTGACCTGTAGCAATAGCAACATGACGCTCAGCAAAGAGATGGATTGGATTCTCAATGTCTTGCGGCTCAATCTTCGCCCAAGTAGGCTTAGTCTCACTTTTGCTTGCAGCCTGTTCGCCCTTATTCTGCTGACAGGCAGCGAATAGTGCGACAGTTGCAATCGCAATCATCAGTACTTGTTTCTTCATTTTTCTCATATTTTACTTCAACTTTAATTTTTTTCGCTGCAAATATACGACAATTCACGGAAAGTTTGTATATTTGCACCAAGGATTATTTATATGATTATCATTGGTAAAACCGATTATGGAACTGAGACAGCTGAAATACTTCATTACGAGTGCCGACACGCTGAACTTCACGGAGGCAGCCCGGCAGTGCTTCATCACTCAGAGCACACTCTCGCAACAAATCAAGCAACTGGAGACAGAATTGGGCGTGCAACTCTTTGAGCGTATCGGCAAGCGGGTATTTCTGACGGAAACAGGTCGTGACTTTCTGCCATACGCCCGTCAGACGGTGGCTGATGCAGACTATGGCGTGCAGCGCATCAAGGATATAGAGGATCTTAAAACAGGACGTCTGTGCATAGGCACGACCTTCGGCCTGTCTGCACTGATTACTGATGCCATCGCCCGTTTCTCCGAGCAATACCCGGAAATTCATCTTGAGGTAATGTTCTTGAAGCAAGACGAGCTGATAGAGGCCGTCAGGGAACGAAAGGTGGATTTTGCACTGACTTTCGAAATGATGGAGAAAGATGATCTGCTTACGGAACAGCCAGTAAAGACCTATCACCTTTGTGCCATCGTTTCTGATCAGAATCCATTGGCTCAGCAGGCTACTGTCTCACTACGCCAGTTGGCCGACTATAATATCTGTACGCCAGCCCGTGGTATGAATGCCCGAAGAATGTTTGACAGTCTGACAAACAAGAAAGGAATAGAGTTGCAGCCCAAGTTGGAAATCAACGAGATCCACACGCTGCTCCATCTGGTACGCACAGGGCGATGGGTAGCCATACTTGTTGACAGCATCACCCATGGTGAGGAGGGGCTCTGTGCCGTTCCCCTCCGTGAAGCTGCCCTTCCAATGCCTGTCGTTTGGCTCTATCCCAAAGACATGTATATCCGCAAGGCCATGCAGAAGTTTATGGAACTTATATAGAGTCGGTATTTAACCTAATTCTTTCCCAAAAGGTGAAAGGGCCAGCTTTGCCAGCCTAAAGTGCATCTTTCCAAACGGAATGCCAATGATGGTGATGCAAAATATGAGACCGTAGAAGATGTGGGTGAGCCATATCCAGATGCCGCCAACGAAGAACCACAGCACATTCATGAAGATGCTTAGGCAGCCAGGTTGCGACTCCCGCCATTTCACTTTCGTACCGAATGGCCAGATGGCCAGCATACCCAGTTTCAGGCTCTGCAAGCCGAAGGGGATGCCGATGATGGTGATCATCAGTATCAGTCCTGCGATGAAATACTCCAAGGCTATGTGCAAGCCTCCGAATATGACCCAGATGATGTTTCCTAACGTCTTCATTGATCTGATTTAGATGACAACAGCCGTTCCGCTGGTGGCTACCATGAGCATTGAGCCATTGGCTCCGACAGTCTCATAGTCGATGTCAATGCCTACGATGGCATTGGCTCCAAGAGCCTGAGCACGTTGTATCATCTCCTGCATGGAGGTGTCCTTGGCTTCGGAAAGCACCTTCTCGTAAGCGCCAGCTCGACCGCCTACGATGTCGCGGATGCCTGCAAAGAGATCTTTGAACATGTTGGCACCAATAATGGTTTCACCTGTCACAATACCCTTATATTCGCGGATGGTGTGACCTTCAATCTGTGGGGTTGTTGATAGTATCATTGTCGTTTACTTTAAAAGTTTTCTACCTGTTAGACGTGAGAGCGTGGTGAAAAGTTGCATTGTAGCACATCATTCATTTCTTCCAGGTCATCTTGATATGTAGAATGCCGTCGAGCATGAAGGTGTCGGACGATTGTTTGAATCCCTCACTCTCATAGAACCCCTTGGCATACTCCTGTGCCTCGATGTCTATGTGTGTGGCACCGAAACACTCTTTGGCAGCATCGATGGCATGAAGCATAATTTGCTTGCCGTAGCCCTTGTCTCGAACGGTGGTGATAACCCTTCCGATGGAGATTTCCTGCATGTGAGTTCTTGCAGGACACACACGGGCTAAAGCCACAATCCTATCACCCAGCGTCAGCCACAGATGGATGGCCTGCTGGTCATCGTCGTCCTGGTCCTGATAGACGCAGTTCTGTTCCACCACGAACACCTCGCTACGCACTCTCAGTAGTTCGTACAGCTCATCAGTAGTCAGCTGCAGGAATGTCTTCTTGTGCAATATCAGTTCTTGTCCGACTTCCATAACCACTTACTTCTTGACTTTTCTATATTTCGCCTTTACTATCTCGTAGGAGTTTCTGGTAAGCTCCTTCAGCAGTTCATCGGGAACCGTGTTGGGATTGACACCTATCCAATGCTTGGGCGATTCATTGTATGGATTACCGATACACTCATGTTGCGCCTTCAAGTCCTCAATCCGCTCCGGCTGGCATTTAAGTGAGATGACGGAGAAATCATTGCAGTCGAAGAACGAAAACATGTGGCCCATGACGTAGAACACCAACACTCCTTCGCCACTCTTAAACTTTTGGAACGGTAGTTTCTCTTCAATATCTGTGCTTAATGACAGGCAATACTCACGATAGTCTTCTATGTTCATGTGATTTGATAAATTGGAATTTACTTGGGCTGCAGAGAGACGAAAAAAAAGTGAGAATCCGTAAAAGTGGTTGATTTATCAGTAAATCGTTTAGGTGGACTATCCGGAATTCGCCGTACCTTTGTACCATCAAATTAAAAGCAACAGAGAATTATGACAAAGATTGCATTAGGCACCTGGGCTTGGGGCGCAGGAGCATTTGGAGGAGACAAGGTATTCGGCAGTAAGACCGACGTGGAGAACCTGAAGCCCGTATTCGATACGGCCATGAAAGCTGGACTGAATCTCTGGGACACGGCCACGGCCTACGGCATGGGCGAGTCGGAGAAGATTCTTGGTTCGCTGGCACAGGCTTACAACCGTGCGGATGTGCAGATTTCCACGAAGTTCACGCCGCAGATTGCTGAGATATTCGAAAACTCGGTGGAAAAGATGGCCTTGGCATCCATTGAGCGCATGGGCTGCGACTACATCGACATCTACTGGATTCACAATCCTATGGACGTGGAGCGTTGGACGCCGGGACTGATTCCCCTGCTCCAGTCGGGCAAGGTGAAGCGTGTGGGTGTGTCTAACCACAACATCAAGGAGATTCGTCGGGCTAACGAAATACTGGGCGAGGCTGGTTTCAAGGTCTCTGCCGTGCAGAACCACTTCTCGCTGCTCTACCGTTCGAGTGAGAAAGGCGGTGTGCTGGATTATTGCAAGGAGCAGGGCATCGAGTTCTGGGCCTACATGGTTCTGGAGCAGGGAGCCCTGTCCGGCAAATATAACAAGGAGAATCCGCTACCTGCAGAGAGTGATCGCGGACAGAAGTACAACCCCGTGCTGCCGCAGTTGGAAGCACTGACCAGCGAGATGACCGCCATCGGGCAGAAATATGGCGCCAGCTGTTCGCAGATAGGCATTGCCTGGGCCATCGCCAAGGGCACACTGCCCATCATCGGAGCCACCAAGGAGCGCCACGTTGTCGAGGCTGCCGAAGCCGCCAAGATTGTGCTGGCAGACGAGGAGGTCGCCCGCTTGGAACAACTTGCCGATGCCACCGGCATTGACACCCGTGGCGGTTGGGAACACACGATGGAGTGAACTATTAGTAATTGTAGAAAGTCAGCAAGCATAATGCAAACCTTATTCAGAAAATGTTTTCTCGTTGTAACTCTCTTCGTATTCGTTGCATGCAGCGAGAATGGGAATAACGAAGTCAATGCACAGACAATGACTAAAATGTATATTACCATCGCAGGACAGACTCAGAGCATAACCCTTGCCAATAATGCGGCAACGCAGGAACTCGTGGAACGGCTACAGAACGGTGCTGTCACAGTTACGCTTAACTCCAGTGGCGGCTTCGAGATATGGGGACCGCTTGGTTTCTCGCTCCCTACGAGCAACCAGCAGATGACGGCACAGCCGGGAGATGTCGTTCTCTACAACGGCAGCAACATCTGCCTGTTCTATGGCTCTAACTCATGGAGCTACACCCGTTTGGGCAAGATTGATGGTCTGTCGGAAAGCCAGCTACGCACATTCCTGAAAGCAGGAGAGAGCAACATCACCGTCACCCTCTCGCTCACCTCAGATGCGACAGACATCAGCAATATAAGCAACGAGAGCCGGAACACCGCAGGTACTGAATCGCGTTCATATACGCTGAATGGTACTCCCGCCTCTGCCGGCCACAAAGGCATCGTCATTAAGGACGGAAAGAAATTCACGAAATAACATCAATATGAAACAGAACATTGGAAAGAAACTGGCACTCTATCCCACACCAGCCACAGTTGTAGGAACTGTCGGAGACGGAGGAAAGGTAAACTGGCTGTTGGTGGCACACATCGGCATCGTCAGCCACTCGAAACTGCTGCTGAGCGTACATTCATCGCACCACAGCGTAAAGGCCATAGACGAGCAGGATAAACTATCCATCAACATCATCGACGAGACATTCCTGGCCGCTGCCGACTACACGGGAACGGTGAGCGGAGCCAAGACTGATAAGTCGGCCCTGTTCCCTTACCATCTGGGCGAGGCTGGTATGCCCATTATCGAACAGTCGCCACTGGTGATGGAATGTGAGGTGATAGACACCTACGAGATTGACGGCTTCAAGAACTACATCTGCACCATCCTCAACACCTATGTCGATGAGGACAAACTTGACGAGAAGGGCAAGCCCGACTACTCGAAACTGAAGCCCGTACTTTTTGAAATGCCTACATACAAATACCTGCGCACAGGCGACATCATCGGCGACTGCGTGAAGATAGGCAAAGTATATGGTGAGACATTGAAATAAAAGAATTTGGATTTATAAACTAGGGTAAAAAGATTGGATTTGGGAAATACATCCGTGTCATCGCAGAGGTGACACGGATGTTTTTTCATAATGCCTAACTCCATGCCTTGTTTCACTTCCTCGTAAATTCAGAAGGTGTAATGCCGTAGTGCTTCTTGAACTGGCGGGTGAAGTGTTGCGGATAGTCGAAGCCCAGTTGTTCTGCGGTTTCAGTGATGGTGGCCCCGCTAATCAGGAGCGACTGGGCACGCTGCATGATGAAACGGCGGATGTAGGAGGTGGGTGAGTCGCCTGTCAACTCACGGATAAGGTCGCCAAAGTAGTTGGGTGAAAGGAATAACTGCTGGGCACAGTATTTCACCGAGGGCAGTCCAAGACTGCGCTGCAAACCGTCGTCATAGTATCTCTGCAACAGACGCTCGAAACGCGGTAAGAGATCGGAGTTTGTCGTCGTGGCCGATGTGGAGAGCTGTAGCGCATAGTAGCGACTGACGAGTTCCAGCACCTGCTCTATCAGCGAGGTCACGATGCGCAGCGTGTGGGCATCCTCTTCCTGCCGGAGTTCTGTGCGAATCTGTTCCAGCAGTGTAACAATGCTTTGCCGCTGACTGGGCGACATCAGCAGGGCCTCGCTGGTACTGTAGGAGAAGAAATGATAGTCGGCCATGCGATGCCCAAGTTCTGAGTTACGCTGCAGTTCGGTGTCGAAGAGCAGTGCCCAGCCCTTAGTCTGGATTTCCTCGCCCGTGTCAGCCTTGCCGCCAATCTGCCCGGGCGCCACGCACATCAGCGCATGGCGGTGAAGGTCGTATTGCAGTTGCCCATACGACAAGTCCTCCAGTTCCTCGTCGCCGATGAACATCGCATAAACATCATAGTTGTTCAGCGAATGGCGACAGTGCTCCAACTCGTCGTAGTGAATCACCGAGACGAGCGGGTGCAACTCCGGTGCCCCGATGTATCGGGCGTAGTCGTTGACGTGGTGAACCTTCAGTATCTTCTCCATCTTTACTGATAAATTCCGATTTATCTGTCTTTTATCTCTATCTTTTTTATCACTTTGGCTGGAACGCCACCAACAATGGTATTCGGTTCAACGTCCTTTGTCACTACTGCACCAGCAGCTACTACGGCTCCATCGCCGATGGTTACTCCAGCAAGAACGGTGGCATTGGCTCCAATCCAGACATTCTTGCCGATGTGAATTGGTGCATAACTCATGCTCTGACGGTTGGCCGGGTCAAGGTCGTGATTGATGGTTGCCAGCACGACGTTGTGACCTATGAGTGCACCCTCGTCGATGGTGATGCCACCTTGGTCTTGGAACTTACAACCCATGTTGATGAAGACCCGTTCACCAACGATGGTGTTCTTGCCACAGTCGGTATGGAACGGAGGAAACATTCCTACCGTCTTGGGTACCTCACGCCCCCAAAGCTGTTCCAGCAAATCGTGCAACTGCTCTGGAGTATGGTACTTGCCGTTAATCTCTGCTGTTATCTTCAGTGCCTCCTGCGACAGCTGATGAAACATCATGTGGACATCACCACCGCCAACGACGGGTTTGCCCGATGCCATGTAATCTCGAAATTCTTGTATTTTCATTTGTTTCTGATTCATCTGATAAAGTTCATGCCTAGCCACTCTTCGCGTTCAGGGTAATCGGGATTACCATTGGCGTGAATCTTCTTCAGCAACCAAGCCATGTTGTCGGCCAGCGTGCGCATGGTCTGCATTCCCTCTGTGTCCTGTGCCACTTCTCCAGGTGTCCGTCCATAGGCGATGTTCCAGTATTGTGAGGTCACTATGGGCATGTTCATCATCTCGAACATGATGTTCAGCGTCTGATAGGCTGCCGAAGCACCACCACGACGGCACACGGCCACTGCTGCTGCAGGCTTGTTCTGTACGTTAGCACCTGAGAAGAAGGCACGTTGCAACACTGCCATCACTGCTCCGTTGGGCTGACCATAATAGACAGGCGAACCCACGATGAGCGCATCGGCCTCATTGAGCTTTTCAACGATACGGTTGCAGATGTCGTCATCAAAGACACAATGCCCTAATTGCTTCGCCTGACACTGTCCGCAGGCTATACAGCCACGAACGGGCTTGTTGCCCAGCTGCATGATTTCCGACTCTACACCATTCTTCTCCAATTGACGTGCAATCTCCGATAGTGCAGTAAAAGTGTTGCCATTCTTGTTGGCACTGCCGTTTAATAATAATACTTTCATTTCGATTCTGTTTTATGTTCTTTTGTAAACTTGTAAATTGCTAACGTAGGAAGGATAACCAATAGCAGCAACGCAACCTCTACCAAAGCATACGAGCCGAAATAGTCAACCAATGTCTGGAATTTCAAAACTCTATCCACGAGGAATACCAGGATGGCAAACCAGCAGAGAAGGAATATTGCTGAATATTTGATTTTTCGTTTCTTCAGTTTCATCATTCGATAGTTTAATACCACTTATATCCGTGTTCCATACAATAGTCTATTGCTGGCTGATAGCCTTGGAAGGTAGCCTTGTGAATCCACTTTAACCCTTTGCGCTCATCCTTCGGTACGCCTGTGCCAGTCATCAGAAACCAGCCTGTAGCAAACTGTGCCTGGGCATCACCGCCGTTGGCAGCCAGCTCATACCAAAAAACGCACTCCGACAGATCTTTCTCAACACCGTCGCCGTTCCAATAGGCCGCGCCGCAGTTTTTCTGGCTCTGGACATGACCTTGAAAAGCTGCTTCACGATACCACAAGAAGGCTTTCGTATGATCCAGCACTGTGCCATCGCCGAGATAGTAGGCATTGGCGACATTAACCTGCGACTGCATATCCCCTTTATCGGCAGCTTTCATGTACCACTCGAATGCCTTTACCGCATCCTGCTCCACGCCTTTTCCGTGATAGTAGCACTCGCCGACGTTGAAACAGCCATAGACATCGCCCAATTCCGCTGCCTTCATATACCATTCAAAGGCAAGTTCAAGGCAGACCTTTACGCCAGTGCCACGCTCGTAGCAGACACCGAGGTTATTCATCGCCTTGGTGTCGCCCTCGTAAGCCTTCTCACGATAGCCATCTGCCTTGTTTCGCTCTATTGGCATAAATTCACTTAAATCTGATTGCAAGGATGGTGCAAATCGAACGCAATATAGCTTGCTTTTTGCTGAGATGCAGCCCATTCTCGCAACTTTTGTTGCAAAAGTAGCAAGAAATAACGAATTATTGCCTACTTTGCAGGAAGTTTTGGGAAAAATTAGGATTTATAGTAGTATGGTATGCAGATTTTTCTCAAAATGTTTGTTATATTAAACATTATTTCTTATTTTTGCACCCAATAAGGTACAATTATGGGTAAGAATACATTTGGCAAGACGATGCCAAGGGCATTGAGCCAGAACCTAAAGATCATGGGCGAGCAAATCATGTTGGCCCGCAAGCGCAGGCATCTGTCCATGCAGGACATAGCAGACAGGGCGACGGTGACACGACTGACCGTCTCTAAAGTGGAACATGGTGACCCGACGGTCTCCATGGGGATTTATGCTCGCGTACTCTTTGCACTTAATCTGGAAAACGATATCACCCTATTGGCTGCCGACGATGCTCTTGGCAGACAGCTTCAGGATGCAGAATTACTTAGGCGATGAAGAGAATAACGGTTTACGCTGATTTTGACTTCCTCTCTACACCACAGGAGATAGGAATACTGGGCTACGAACACGTTCGCGGCAAGGACCATTTTGTCTTTGAGTATTCGCGCCAGTGGCTGAAACAACATGGTGGCATTCTGCTGAGCGGTGACCTGATGAATGTTCCTTCGTTGCAGCATCCTCGCGGTCATGACAATGTATTCGGATTCGTCAAGGATTCCTTCCCCGACCGTTGGGGTCGTTTGCTGCTTGACCGCAGGGAGCGACTGACGGCCCAGTCGGAAGGAAGGCCGACACGTATGCTCACCAATTACGACTATCTTATTGGCATTGAAGACTTCACCCGTATGGGAGGCATACGTTACAAAGAGGAAGACAGCGATGGCTATATTAACGCAAGTGATAAATATCTTGTTCCTCCCATTGAAAGCCTTCGCGCCCTATGCGATGCGTGCCATGAGATTGAGTTGGCGGAAGAACGAAATGAATTGCCGGAACAACGTTGGCTTGACCAGTTGATTGACCCAGGAACCTCACTCGGTGGCGCTCGTCCTAAGGCTAATGTTGTCGATACTGATGGTACACTGTATGTGGCCAAGTTCCCGTCAAAAAAGGATTTGGAGAACACAGAACTCATTGAGCACTTCTCGCATCATCTCGCAGCCAAGGCAGGCATCCATGTGGCAAAGACACGCACCATCAGGATTTCCAAAGACCGCGACCTGCTGCTCTCCGAACGCTTTGACAGGACAAAGGATGGCCGTCGCATTCATTTCGCTTCGGCAATGTCATTGCTTGGCCTTGATGATGGGGCCGATAGCAGCACAGGCAATGGTTATTTGGACATCGTAGATTTCATTCTGCACAGCTGCACAGATGTACGGCAGAATCTCAGGGAACTCTATCGCAGAGTGGCTTTCAACGTTATGTTCGGCAACACCGATGACCACTTCCGCAATCATGGTTTCCTGCTTACTCCAAAAGGCTGGACGCTATCACCCGCCTACGACATCAACCCTGGAGCAAAGTCACACCAATGCCTGCTCATCGACTCATATACGGAACAGTCGGACATCAATGCCCTGCTCTCCGCAAGCGAGAACTATATGCTCGAAAGACAGGAAGCTTCAGAGATTATTGAGGGGGTACGTGCCGCCATCAAAGACTGGCGCATGATAGCTACAGAACTGCAAATACCCATCAAACAGCTTGCAGCATATTCCATGCATTGGGAAGAACTATAAAATATTAGTAATTGAGCCCACTTTAAAAAGTAAGGCATATTAAAATTGTTTGCTTTTGCACTA
>CAMHNI010000077.1 GCA_946186505.1 uncultured Prevotellaceae bacterium
ATCTGAGAAAATCAGCGCTTTTGGCGGAATATTTTTCGTCTTGGACAAATTTGACTCTATTCTGTCCTCTGTAATCGACTCCCACCTGGGGCTTCGCAGTAAGCTGATAGGCTATCAAAGCGCGAGATAATACGGGCAGTCTTCTCCGTTTTCTGCTGTGGCGGCGACTGCATGGAAGACCTCAGCCTAAGTCATTCATGAACCAGAACACCGTGTTCCTACTCCTAACCGCCATGGCTGCAAACTTCTACCAGTACATCGTCTCGCTGCCGCTCATGTGCCTTTTCGGGGTGGAAGCAACGGACAGGGTCAAGAGCTTCCTGTTCCGATTCATCGCCGTGCCGGCCAAGTGGATTAGGACTGCAAGGCAAAATGCACTCAACGTCTATTCAGGCAAGCCATACGACCTCATCTGGGCTTACGGATAGGAAAAACACCTTCGTGGGACATTCAAGCCGCCAAAGCGATTTTGGGGAAAGGGGAATTGTGCGCCCAAGTGCGACGTCTTGTAAAACATTATTACTTACTGTGGTCATGAGGGCAATCCATTGGGTTCATGTCCCAATATTACGCATTAAAAAACTTCTGCGGATTTTGGGAATTATAAGAATTTTATTTTTAGTCTCCTTCGGAGAGAAATCTTTCAAATCTTACCAAATCTAACAGAATATTTGAAAGATTTGTTCAGATTTGTTGGATTTCTGCCCGTAAGGGCACTCCTTTTATAATTTTTTGATTTCAACTTTTGGAGCAGCGAGCGCCATCCGAGCTTGCTCGAAGATGGCCGAGTCGTGACAAAAGTCAACGTAGTTAATTTTTTTATATTTTTGAGGCCGTAGGCCGACCATCCTTGTTTCTATCTCTCCGATTTTGCCTTCCGTGAGGGGTCTTGGAGGCTGTTCTGGCTCTCCGGCAGGCTCCGTGAGGGGTCATGGAGGCTGTTCTGGCTCTCCGGCAGGCTCGTGAGGGGTCATGGAGCCTGTTCACACAGGCGGAGGGCGACCGCCGTCTAAAGGGTTCGACATTCCGTTCATATTCGCTCTTGATTTCGTTTTTTTACACAAAAGGAACCGGCCCTTTTGTGTTAAGATACGCTCTCTACTTTGGAGCTGGAGTTAGACAGCTGTCCCGGCTGACGGGCGTTTCGTTTGGAGTAGTTCAGAAGTTAACAAAATGATCACTAGAACCGACCCCGTGATCTCACATCCTCGACACCACCACCATTCATAAAGACACAATTATCCCTGAAAACCTTATCAAAACGTGAGTTCGACGTAAGAAAAGTGTCAAAAAAGTTGTAGGAATGGAATATTTTTAGTAACTTTACAGGTGAAAATCAAACAGTTACAACAAATACCCATTCCCATGACAACTGCAAATTTAATAGAAATTTTCTGTATTCTCGACGAATTCTGCAATTATTTTGCCCCTGAGTTGAAAAAACATACTCTTGAGGTACCGCTCTATTGACAATTTCGCAACCAACCTCTTCGCAGGACTTATTGCCTACAACCTGCTGCCGAAGAAACCCTCCATGAACATTGAAATAATTGACAAAAGCAGACTCATTGCCTAAAGCTTACGTCGAACTCACGTTAAATAGGTTGGAAGGGGAACTTGACAAAAATGTGGTTGTTTCCAAAATGGAAATAGACACTCAGCATGGTGCCATTACAGGGCAGACAACTTCTGAGAAATTTTCAATTTGGTTATCACTTATCACTTTTCCTGTTTTTCTAGCTGGAAATCATTGGATTATCAAGTGATAACGCCTTATTAGCTTATCACTTCTTATCACTTACCATTCCTAAACAGCATCCTTTCTTCCAAATTCTCTCGAGAATTCAACTGATACCCGCCACCTTCCGACCCTCTACCCGCCACCTTCCGACCCTCTACCCGCCACCTTCCGACCCTCTACCCGCCGCCTTCCGACCCTCTACCCGCCGGGTATGTGAAAGTGATAAGAAGTGATAAGCAGAAATATTGGTTATCACTATATAATCATCTGGAATACAGAAATAAACAGCCAAAAAGTGATAAGTGACAACTGAAATTTGAAATGATTATATGTATTATCATTCCAACACTGCCTTCTCGGTGTTTTGGGAAAGAAATTATGGGAAATGATGATTGATTTAACCCCTCTTGTCATCGTTGTCGAGGAATCAGAATCATTATCCATCATTTCCCCCAATTTCTTTCCAAAATATAGAGAAAACAGTCGCTGAGAAGGCCATTGCCTACACTAAATCAAATTGCCTACACTAAGGCAATGACTGATGGACAGACAGTTACGGCTTAGTGTAGGCAGTGTAGGCACTTTAAAATTTATATTTCGCAAGAGCAAGGTTCATTTTACTTCTTCAATTGTCGATGAAGATATCTAACCGTTGCAGGTTGTTGTCGGCACTGCTTGAGCCTACTAAGAGTTCGTAGTGACCGGGAACCACGCGTATGGTTTGTGTTACCGCATCCCAATTTTCGAAACGTTCACGGGGCAGGACAATATTAACCGCCTTCCGCTCACCAGCCTTCAGATCGACACGGGCATAGCCTCGGAGTGACTTAATGGGGCCTTCCTCATCGGCAGGGCGACGCATGTAGACTTGTACCGTTTCAATGCCATCGCGTTGTCCCGTATTCGCCACTTCAACCGATACCATCACGCTGCCGTCCTTTTGCTTGGTGCAATGGGCATTGTGCATTTCAAATGTCGTGTAGCTCAGTCCGTAGCCGAAGGGGAAGAGCGGCTCGCCACGGAAGTAGCGGTAGGTACGGTTCTTCATGGAGTAGTCCTCGAACGGGGGCAGTTGTGAGTCGTCACGGTAGAATGTGACGGCCAGTTTGCCTGAAGGGTTGTAGTCGCCGAAGAGGACGTCGGCCAAGGCATGGCCACCCTGTTCGCCGGCATACCAGGCCTGGACAATGGCATCACAGGTCTCCATCTCGGGCACCAGTGCGACTGCCGAACCACTACAATTGACGAAGACCACCCGCTTACCGGCCTCGTGTAGTGCTTTCAGGATGTTGCGTTGTACCTGGGGCAGCTCAATGGTGGTACGGTCGCCGCCGTCGAAGCCGATGTCCTTAGCGCTGGTCTGCTCTCGCTCCAAGTTAGGTGAGATGCCTCCAACGAAGATGACGGTATCCGACTGGCGGGTGGCATCGAGTATTTCAGCGATAGTATAGGTTTTCTTGCCTTTCTCCACCATCTGCAACGTGGTGCTGCCGTCAGCGGCCTCAACAGCCTTGCCGACGGCCATTTCCTTGACGGTCATGCCAGTGATGCCACAGGCCGTCAGGTAAGGCACATCGCCTATCTTTGCACGGATGCCCTCCAATGGTGTTACCGTGTGTGAGGGCATGCCAAAGTAGATTCCCCAGAGCATGGTGGAGTCGGCGGCGTTGGGTCCCATCACCATAATTGAAGAGTGAGCTGTTTTTGTCTTTTCAGATTTTAAAGGCAGGATGCCGTTGTTCTTAAGTAGCACCATCTGTTCACGGGCCATCTGGCGGGCCAATTGCTTATGCTCCTCACAGGCGATGACAGAGGATGGAATCTGCGTCCACGGCACAATAGAATCGGGGTCCATGTCGCCCAGTTCGAAGCGTCCTTTCAGTAGTCGGCGCACGCTGACGTTTATTTGTTCCTCGGAGATGTCACCACGGCGCACAGCCTCCGGCAGGCTGCCATAATGGGCACCGCATTCTACATCGGTTCCGCTGAGTACGGCTTTTGCCGAAGCGGCAGGCTGGTCGGGCGACACGCCATGACGGTTGGGTTGCCAGAAGTCACCGATGGCTCCGCAGTCGCTGACCACCAATCCCTGGAATCCCCACTCGTTGCGGAGTATCTGCTGCAACAGGCGGTTCGACCCGCAACAGGGATCTCCGTCGAAGCGCTGGTAGGCACACATCACCTCCTTGACACCACCCTGCTGCACGAGCGTCTTGAAGGCCGGCAGATAGGTTTCCCACAGGTCACGGGGCGAAAGTTCCTCGATATTCATCGAGTGACGAAGTTTCTCGGGGCCGCTGTGTACGGCGAAGTGCTTGGCACAGGCCAGGAGCTTGTAGTACTTACCTCCAGCCCCTTGCAGGCCGCGTACCACACGGAGTCCCATCTGACCGTTCATGAAGGGGTCTTCGCCGTAGCTCTCCTGGCCGCGTCCCCATCGGGGGTCACGGAAGATGTTGATGGTAGGCGTCCAGAACGACAGGCATCTGTACTTGCCGACTTTACCCTCTTGGCGGGCTATGGTGTTCTTGGCACGGGCCTCGTCGCTGACAGCAGTGAAGATGCGCTCAATAAGGTCGTCGTCGAACGAGCAGGCCATGCCGATGCACGAGGGGAAGGTGGTACTGATACCGTTGCGTCCTACGCCATGCAGAGCCTCACTCCACCAGTCGAAGGCGGGAATGCCTAAGCGTGGGATGGCGGGCGACCCGTTACGCATCAGCCGGGTTTTCTCTTCAAGTGTCAATCGTCCCAACAGGTCTTCTGCCCGCTCTGCAGCTGTCAGGTCGGGGTTTTGGTAGGGCAGCTGCTGTGCTGCCAAGTTGGTAGTCAACAGCAGTGCTGCGCTGAAGCATATACTTTTAGCGTTCATCGATTATCTGATGATAATTTTCTTACCGTTCTTTATATATAATCCTTTCTTTAATGCCGAGACTTGGCGACCTTGCAGGTCGTAGGTTATTGATTGTACATGATGCATTGTGGATTGGGGAATCCCCGTAGACTGACTGAGGGTGACAGCGATGTTCTTAACGTTGCCGGTGTATTGGCCCGCTGCACTCTGCCACGTCATCGTCAGGCGCTTCGTGCCTTCGGTCATTTCTTCGGTGTAGAGTGTATAGGTCTTATACTTCTGCCAGTCGCTGGTGTTACTGATGCTGAGTGTCTTGCTGGCTTCTATGCGCCCTGTGTGGACATCAGTCAGCAGCAGTTTCAGCTTGAAGTCGCTGCGGATAGTGGCGGCATCGAGGCTGATGGTATAGACACCCTGTTCCTTGCAGTTCAGCAAGAAGACGGCCTCGTCGCCATGGCTGAAACTGTCGAACGAGCCAGCCAGCACCTTGGCGGCCCGCTTACCGCTCTGATCGATGATGATTTCTGCCTTTTCAGGGTTCAGTTCATCGCAGGGAATGTTGATGGCTCCCGTCACATCCTCCTCGGTGGCATACTCTATGTAGCCCTCAGGTGTGCCGCCCTCGTTCTGGGCTTTGGTGATATGGGCCACGATGGCGTTCAAGTATAGTTCCAGATTGGTGTATCCCTCATCGTTGCGCAGAGTGCCGTCAGCCTTGTCGTTGGGATTCAGGCCGTTGGTCGTCTCCCACTCGTCGGGCATGCCGTCGCCGTCGGTGTCCTTCTGTGCAGCAGTTGCGGTCAGTTCCGGCCAGGGGCTCCAGTCATCGGCAGCTCCGGCTGGCTTTATGTCGAAAGGCGAATCGATAATGCCCGGCCAGTCGCCCTTGCTCGTGTCGCCGGTATAGGTGGCCTTGCGCTGGCGTGTGTCGCTGACAATCACCTCGTCGAGGGCATCACGGCGGAGCGAGGCTCCGGCGTACTGAAGCACCCGTTCGTAGGCCAGTTGAGGCGTATGTGTAGTAACGTGAATGAAAGGGAGAGGCTCACGTAGCCGCATGGTGTCCTTGGTCGTGGCGGTATAGCCCCAGTTGTCGGTGGAGATTTGGGGGTAGATGCCCATCTCCCAGTTTTGCGTCTTCAGGGCGGGATAGTCGGGGTTCTCGTTGCCGTCGACAAAGTATTTGCCCCAGATGTGGTAGCTGCCGTCGCCTTCCTTCGAGGTGACCCCCAAGCCACAGATGCGATAGGCCAGCGGCTTTCGGCTGCCTGAAGCCCGTCCGTCGGTGGCAGGACCGGGCTTATAATAGTTGTTCACCATATTCACCTTCATGCCCTCGCCGCCGTAGCAGCCATTTCCCGCCCAATTATAGATGACGTTGCAGCGGTAGTCGGTGGTGTCCTGCTGCACAAACGTCGGGCGGTTGCCGAAGCGGGGTGTGCGCGAGTCGTGGTGTGCCACGAGGTTGTGGTGGTAGGTGGCTCCTTTGCCGCCCCAGTTGCCGCCGTAGCCGTGGGCACTCTTGGCATGGGTCGAGTTGCGCAGGCTCTGGCTGACGATGCACCACTGCACGGTCATGTGCTCGTTGCCATAGACCGAGCAGCACTCGTCCACTGACCAGCTGATGGAACAGTGGTCGATGATGACGTTTCGTCCGTCCATGCCGCTCAGGCCGTCAGGCTCACCCTGCGAAGTCTCTCCGGGGCGGAATCGCAGGTAACGTATGATGACGTTCGGAGCGGCAATCGTAAAGTCCCAGTCTGCCACGCAGATGCCGTCGCCGGGAGCCGTCTGTCCCGCGATGGTGACATTGCCGTTGCGCAGTTTCAGTTGCGACTTCAGGTGGATGGTGCCGCTGACATCGAAGACAATGGTGCGCGTGCCGCTCTGCTCACAGGCCCACCTCAGGGAGCCTTTACCCGAGTCGTTCAGGTTGGTCACGTGGTACACCTGCCCGCCCCGGCCGCCCGTCACATAGCGTCCATAGCCCTCGGCGCCAGGGAAGGCGGGAGTCTTCTCCCTTACGTTGGACGTTGAATGTTGAACGTTGAGGGGTTGGCTCTCGCCGCCCATGCCGCCATTCAGGTTGCAGGAGCGTACGGTGTAGCATCCTGCCTCATCAGCATTATATGTAGTAGTAGTTTGATTAGTCACATACTGACCGTCACGCATGATGACGTAGCAGCGGGCATCCTCCACCTCAGGCCATGAGAGTGTTGTGCCGTTGACGCTGACCTGCGGTGCTGCTGTGGTAACAGTCTCCTCGGTGGGTAGCCAACTGTCGGAGCCGCCTAAAACGTTCTCGACAGTAAAGTGCGAAGCCTCCTCGTCGCTGAGTACTGGCGTATATTTGTTGGTACTGGTGGGCGAATTCTGACGTTTGCTCAGGTCAATTTTATTTCCATTCTTATCGGTGGAGTTATACTCATAGAAGTGAGTCTTCAACGTACTCATCGAGCGCCACCCGGCTTCACTGGGTCTGACATTCATCGTCGTATTCAGGAAATAGGCACGTGGCTCGTTCTGCCAGGGACGCCCTAAGTCGTAGTTATTATCGGCGTTAAAGCCCGGATAGGCATTCACCGTGCAGTGCTGGAACACATAACCCCAGCGGAGAAGTGGGCTGGTGGCCGGAGCGGTAATTGGGCCGGGGTTGGTCATAATCAGTTCGCAACTGTCGTAGAAGTGGTCGCCCCCGCCGCAGATATAGTCCACGGCTCCATAGATCTTGCAGCCCACGTAGTAGCCGCTCTCGCCGGTGACCTGCGTGTCCTGCTGGCTCTGCATGGCCACGTTCTTCATCACCACACGGCGGCCGCCACTAATGGCCACGCCCACGCCGGAGCGAGTACGTCCGAAGTCCTTGTCGTTACGCACAGTCAGATCCTGCAGATAGATACCCCCAGTGTTGCCCAGATTGAGGACTGGGTTACTGATGCCATCACGATTGCCATGGAGCACCACACCGTCGCGGCTCTCGCCGACGATGCTCACGTTGTAGGCCTTGACAGTCTGCTCGGCGGCACCGAAGTCATAGTCACCGTTGCGGACAAAGATAACGCGACGCCGGGCCGAAGCATTACCATTTGTACTGTTGACGGCACTCAGTGCCTGCTTCCATTCATCCACGGTGCTTACTATATAGTCGTAAGTAGCCTTCCCGACGACGGGTTTGCTGCCTACGATGATGTCGAGTGTAATGTCTTCGGTGTTGGCATTGCCGTAGTTGTCTTTGGCAGCTCCGGCGGCCAGACGGAAGGTGTTTCGGCTGTTATAAGCCATGTTCCACACGGGGAAACTCAGTACCGACTGTCCACCCCGGGCAGTGATGGTCTGTCCGCCGATGGTGGCCACTGCATCCTGCATCTCGCGGTCGAAAGCCAGCTCCACCACGCAGTGGTTCCTGTGGTCGGTGGCTGTGGCGCTAATGCTCTTCAGCACAGGCTCAGTGGTTACGGCCACTTTCCCTATGGTAAGCTGGAACCAGGCCACCGGCTGGCCACCACCCTTCAGCGTGAAGCTGACAGGCTGTCCGGGCCGATGGTTTTCCAGGTTGATGATGAGGTCGTACATTGTAGCATCGGGTTCCTGGTAATCGTGCTTCGTGGGAATCCACACGGTGGCTCCGTTACTGCTGCAGTCGGTCAGCTGTCCGCCGTTGTAGTTTGCGTTGAAGTCCTTCAGCACTACCTGTTTCACCTGTACGTCGGTGGGCACACTGAGGGTATAGGTGCCCTCGCCCATCTTGAAGCTGCTGTTCTCCCATCCGTCGCCGACGTTCGAAAGCGAGTAGAGCCCATCCGTCCAACCGCCCTTTTTGACGCCGGCACCAGTGTACTTCAAGCTAACGGTCTCGTCGCCCTCCACCTTATTATAGATATGTATGCCCTCGACCGTGAGTTGGTAGTTGCGTGTCTGGCTGCCCATCTTGGCACTGATGACATAGACGACGCTGTTACCCTCAATCCGTCCCTGCCCCTGCACGGTAGAGCCGTCTATGAGTCGGGCTTCCACCGTGGGCATGCTGGTATAGATGCTGCCCGTGAAGGTAGCCTCGTGGGTAGCCTCGTTCAGGGCAGCAACGACGTCGGCATCCACGCCGTCGATAGTAAGGCGGGTGAGCGAGATTTCACCGATGCGGAAGATACGCAGCGTGTAGTCCTGGCGTGACGCTGCGGCCCCCGCTTCGCTGTCGGGGGTGATGTGCAGATTGACGACGACCGCCTGTCCCTGTTGCGGCGTAGGCAGCGAGAAGGAACCATCATCCAGTGCCGTTATGCCGACGGACTGTCCGGCTGCATCGGTAGCAGTGGCTGTCACAGTGCCGTTGGCATGGCTGACGCTGAAGGAGGTCTCCGCAGGTGCATACTCAGCGGGCAGATTGCAGAGCCAGTCGGTATCGTCGCCGTTGGTGACCGTTTGCCCGCTAATGCTGATACCGCGGATAGTGGCCAGACGGGCGGCATAGTAGTCCATTTGCAGGTTGCGATAGTTGCAGATGTAGCCCGAGCCGCCGGTAAACCGTAGGGTGAGAGTCTTCAGCCCCTCTTCCAGCTCACCCTGCAGCACGATGGCGTTGGCCGTGTAGCTGCCAGGGGCGTTGCCGGTAATGACGTGCTGGGCGGTGGCCTCTACATGTCCTGTCTCAGCATCCTTCACGCTGATGTCGAGTGAGCCGCCTGTGCCGTAGCGTGCCAGGTCAAGCTTGAGCGTGTAGACTCCAGCCTGCTGGCAGCGCACGTTGTAGCTCGCCGCAGCACCATCCTTGATGTAACCGGCGTTTTCACCCTCGTTCACCATGCCTCCGCCGTAGCTTCCCACAGTCAGGTCGATGCTGCCGGGAATGGCAGGCACGCCATCGAGGGTGTAGAAAGCCAGGTCGCCCCAGTTGCCGGCATAGCTGCTGGCCTGCGTGACGGCAAACCTCAGGGTGTAGGCTCCCTCGGGCAGCTGTTTCAACATGTAGTTATGTACGATACTGGGAGTCCAGCTGTTGGTGTTCTCGATGTCCACATTGCAGCTCAATACTTCCTGCCCCGAGGCTCCTGTAAGCGTCACCTTCATCTTGGCAGCGCTCTTGGTGCCGGTCTTGAAGGTGAGCAGGTAGTCCTGCTGTTGCGTATTTTTTATGGTAAAACTCAGGCTGGTGCTCTTTCCCGTGCTACCCACGTTGGCACCATTGTTTTCCACTTGGAAGCCTGTGCCCGTGGCGTTACTCCAGGAAATGTAGGTTCCTGTCTTGGTAGGAATATCTACCGTTGCGGCCTTCGCTCCTGTGGCGAGGGCCGTAATCATTCCGATGGCCAAGGCCATGCGATGCAATAATGTTGATTGTTTCATGTCGCTTTGGTTTTTAAGTTTGCTGCAAAGGTAGGCACTATTGCTTATCCGAAAGGGTAATCTTTATGCCAATTCGTTTCTTTGGCAATTATTCCACCCATTCTGATAAAATATCCCCGTCCAAAAGCTGACGTTTTAGCAAAATTGTTGTATCTTTGCATGCAAACTGAACAAGTCGTTATGAAAAGAATTCTACTTATCATACTACTGGCCATAGCACTCACAGGTGTCGCCGTTGCCCAACCTTTTTGCAGCGTCCGCAGATTCAGCCTGAGGGACGGACTGGCGTCAAATGTCATATCGAGCATGGAGCAGACGCGGGACCAGCTGATGTGGTTCTCGTCATGGAACGGGCTGAACTGTTACGACGGCTATTCATTCACTACTTTCAACGACCACACAGGGCATGAGCGCACCCTGACCACAAACCGGATGCTGAAGATCACGCCGTCGGAAAGCAACGGCAGCATCTGGTGCCTGACCTACGACCGTCAGGTGTTTCTCTTCGACCGTAGTACATGCCGTTTTCTCAATGTGTCGGCAATCATTGACAAATTATTGGGTAAGGCGTTTGTCTGCCAGCGTATAGCTTCCCTGCCAAGCGGCCATGCATGGCTGTTTAGCCGTGGCGAGGAAGGTCCTTGCATCTGCATTGACGAACGGCGGGGACTGAACGCTGAGTCCATCCTCATATTCAGCCGCGAGAACGGAAAGCTGCCGGGAAAGACGGTCTACGGTGTCGAACTAGATGACGAAGGGCGCGAGTGGCTGTGTACCGACGGTGGGACGGCCATCGTAGGCACGGAGCAGAAGAGTTCAATACCCTACACGTTTGTCAGGCAACTGGGGCAACAGGTGTTTCTGGCCACCAAGGACGGCCGCTTCGGCACCTACGACGGCAAGACCATAACGCCGATGAGAAACCTACCCGAACATATTGGTGGAGTGAGGGGACTGGAAACTGTCGGAAACCGGTATTTGGTGGAATCCACCGATGCCGGCCTGTTTGTCTACGACACTAAAAGCCAGCAGTCGCGACTGCTCGGCGGCAGCGACGGAACAATCAATGAAATCGGCATCGACAGCCGCCAGCGCATCTGGGCACTGACCACCCGTGGCGAAGTGCTGTTTGGTACTGCCGACGGGCAGATGCAGCAAATAGCTTTTTTAGGCGCAATGCCCACCCTGCACCAGTGTACACGCCAATTAGTGCATGAAGACCGCTACGGCACTGTTTGGGTGGGCACCGAACGGGGATTTTTCGGCTACTACGACGAACAGGAGCACCGTCTGGTGCCGTACCCCGTCAGGACAAGTGCCGCCCAGCCTACCATCGACCGATGGTATGCCGACAGCCGTGGTGACCTCTGGTTCTCGGGCGAGCA
>CAMHNI010000078.1 GCA_946186505.1 uncultured Prevotellaceae bacterium
TCGGCCTCGTACTCGTGGATGGCGCGCAGATCCTGGCGCAGCATCCACATAGCGGGGTTGAACCATTGCAGGGCGGTGAGCGTATCAACGAGGAGCACGTCCAGCGAGTGGTGCTGGCTGATGTGGCCCCGTTCATGGGCGAGCACGGAGGCATCCTGTGCCTCGTAGTCGCTACGTGAGAGTACGATATAACGGCAGAAGCTGAAGGGCGACACGTCGCTGTCGGTGACGCAGAGGACGGTACCGTCAGTCTGCGCGTGGCGCTCGCTGCGGCTGATGAGCCTCCAGACTTTCAGGATGCCTACGAGGGTGTGACCCAGCGTGACGGCCAGTCCTGCGAAGAACGCGGCAACAGCCAGTGTCTGCCAGAGGGGCGTCTGCGGCTCGGCCAACTCAGCCACGCCGAGTCCGTCGAACGTGACCACTCCGCTACCACCGCTCACGACCACCGTCTTGTGCAGCGTGATGACACACAGCGGCAGCACGAACGATGCGACAGCCGTACCGAGCAACACCATGCGGTTCACGCGGTGGAACGTCTCGTGGCTCAGCAGCAGGCGGTAGAACATGTAGAACACTGCTACCAGCACCGCTACCTTCAGGTCGTATATCAGAAACTCCATCATTCCTTTTTATGGTTTTCAATCTGTTCAATCAACTCTTTCAGCTCTTCCACGGAAATCTTCTCCTCCTTCACGAAGCTCGAGACGGCGCTCAGGTACGAATCATCGAAGTAGTTCTTGATGATGCCCGTCAGGCTCGAGCGCCCATAGTCGCGTTCGCTGATGGTGGGGAAATACTGGTAGGACGTTCCGAACTGCTTATGATCCAGGAACCCCTTCTTCTCGAGTATGCGCACCGTCGTCGACAGCGTATTGAAGTGGGGCCGCGGCTCGTCGTAGTACTCCAAGAGTTCCTTGACGAACATCGGGCCGTGCTGCCAGTACAGCTCCATGATTTCCTTTTCTTTCGTGGTTAGTCGTTTCATCGTTTTCGTTTTGATGTTCTCGTTTTCGTTGACGTCCTCGTTGACGTTTTCGTTAACGTTGCGTCAGCATCTGTATCCGACCGCAAAGTAACTAAAAGTTTTAGTTGCATCCAACTAATTCCTTTAGTTTTTAAGGTTTATTAAGTAGAAATCCTCTGTTTTCTTAGTTGTTCACACAAAAAACAGGTGTGCAGATTGTTTTTATTCGTACCTTTGCATGCGAATGAAAAAAGTGATAGAATTGTTACTGGCCGTTTTCGGTATGCTGGTGCCTCAGCCTCGCAGGCCGGACAGGTTGTCAGCGTGTTTTTGTAAACAACATGGGTAGATTGACATAACGTCAATAGAGGAGACCGATGAAACTGATAATAGAAATTTGTGTTTCGGGGAATTGCCGGAGATTATGGAAAAGAAAAATCCGAAACCCCTTTGTTAAATGGGATTTCGGAAGTATTACCTGTTGGGGTACCCGGACTCGAACCAGGAAAGGCAGGACCAGAATCTGCAGTGTTACCATTACACCATACCCCAATAGCCATGCAAATTTCCGATTTGCGGGTGCAAAGGTACTACTTTTTTCGGAACTACCAAAATTTTTCTCCTTTTTTTTGAAAAAAAGTATTTTTATTTTATTTCTGCTGCGTTAATCATCGCAAAAAGAGACAGATAATCCGTTATTATTTTGTATCTTTGCATCGGTTTGACTCAATAGAAGCAAAGACATGAGAATAATTGTATCAGACGAAATAGAACAGGTTTGCCCGGGATTCGTGGGCGCAGCCGTCGAGGCACAGGTGGTGAACACACCTTACTGCGCCGAGTTGTGGGAGGAGATACACGAACTGGAGGAGCGGTTCCGCAGGGAACTGACCACCGAGTCGCTGAAGGAACTGTCGGGCATTGCCGCCACGCGGCGGGTGTACAAGGCCTGCGGCAAGGACCCTTCGCGTTACCGTCCGGCCTCTGAACAACTCATTCGCCGCATGCTGCAGGGAAAGGAACTCTACCAGATAGACACGCTGGTGGATTTGGTGAACCTAGCCTCGATAGCCTTTGGCTACAGCATCGGCGGCTTCGATGCTGACAAGTTCGTGGGCGACACGCTGACGCTCGGCGTGGGCCGCGAGGGCGAGCCTTACGAGGGCATCGGTCGGGGGATGCTCAATATTGCCGGACTGCCCGTCTACCGCGATGCCGTGGGTGGGGTAGGGACGCCCACCAGCGACAACGAGCGTACGAAGATGACGCTCGAGACCACCCATCTGATGGTGCTTATCAACGGCTATGACGGCGACGAACAGCGCGTGCGCCAGAATGCCGAATTCATTCAGCAACTGGTCCGCAAGTACTGTCAGAGCGACGGCGGACATTATACGGTTTACAGATGATAAAGACACTTTATAAGCAGATTGGCCAGTACTGGAAGGCATCGCTGCTGACGCCCGTTTGGACGGCGTTGGAAGTGGTGATGGACGTGCTGATACCCTATGTCACGGCCTCGCTCATCGACAAGGGCATCAACGCGGGGAGCATGGAGAATGTCTACCTCTACGGCGCGGTGATGATAGGCATGGCGTTTCTGTCGTTGGGCTTCGGCATACTGGCTGGCCGTTCGGTGGCCTATGCGGCTACGGGCTTTGCAGCCAATCTGCGGCGGGCCATGTACCGCAATATCCAGCGCTTCGCCTTCTCGGATATTGACAAGTATTCCACCTCAGGACTGGTGACGCGCATGACGACTGATGTGTCGAGCCTGCAGAATGCCTACCAGCAGATACTGCGCATCACCGTCCGTGCCCCGTTCCGCCTGGTACTGAGCATCGTCATGTGTCTGGTCATCGACGCGCGGCTGTCCTTCATCTTCATCGTGGCGATGGTCATTCTCAGTTTTTCTTTGTACAACATCATCTCGCGGGTAGCGCGGCTCTTCCAGCAGGTCTTCGTGAAGTACGACGAACTGAACCAGAGCGTGCAGGAGAATATCCAGGCCATCCGCGTGGTGAAGGCTTTCGTGCGTGAGGACTACGAGAACAAGAAGTTCGCGAAGGCCGCCGAGGGACTCTATAAGTTATATGTACGCGCGGAGAGCCTCATGGCGCTGAACCATCCCGTGATGAACATCGTGGTCTATGGCTGCATCATCGCCCTCTCGTGGTGGGGTGCCCAGTTTGTCGTTGGCGGCACGTTGACCACGGGCGAGCTAACGTCGCTGTTTACCTATGTGATGAGCATCCTGCAGTCGCTGATGATGCTATCGATGATTTTCGTCATGCTGACGCAGAGCGCCGCCTCGGCGAAGCGCGTCAGTGAGGTCATCGAGGAGCAACCCGATATCGTGAATCCGGAGAACCCCGTATATGAGGTAGCCAATGGTAGCGTCGAGTTCCGCAAAGTGAGGTTTGATTATAAGACCCACCCCCAGCCCCTCCCTGTGGAGGGAGGGGAGGAGCTTCTCCAAGGCGAGAAAAAATCTGCGGGCAAGGTAATTGCCCCCCTCCCTAAACAGGGAGGGGCTGGGGGAGGGTCTCCCCATCGCCGTTCGGCCCTTTACAACGTCAGTTTTGATATTGGCAGCGGTCAGACCATCGGCGTTATCGGCGGTACGGGTTCGGGTAAGTCGACGCTGGTGAACCTTATCTCGCGGCTCTACGACGTGGGGCAGGGTGAAGTACTGGTCGGCGGGCGTAATGTCAAGGAGTACGACCTGGCCACGCTGCGCAATGAGGTGGCTGTCGTGCTGCAGAAGAACACGCTCTTTTCAGGGACGGTGCTCGACAACCTGCGTTGGGGGAAACCCAGCGCCACACTGGAGGAGTGTAGGGAGGCGTGTCGTTTGGCTTGTGCTGATGAGTTTATCGACCAGATGGCCGACGGCTATGACTCCCGCATCGAACAGGGCGGCACCAACGTCAGCGGCGGACAGAAGCAGCGACTCTGCATTGCCCGTGCCCTGCTGAAACGACCGAAGGTGTTGGTGCTCGACGACTCCACCTCGGCCTGCGATACGGCCACCGATGCCAAGATTCAGCGCGCTTTCCGCGAGGAGCTGCCGGAGATGACGAAGATTATCATTGCCCAGCGCATATCGAGCGTCGAACGCTGCGACCGCATCCTCGTGATGGACAATGGTGTGGTCACTGGCTATGACACGCACGAGCAACTGCTGAAGACCAATGAGCTGTATAAGGAAATCTACGACATACAGACAGCAGACCGCGGCGACTTCGACCAGAAAGGAGGTGCAGCATGAGACAGCCTAACTTCGGAGGACCACGTGGACCGCATGCCCAGAATCAGGGCGGCATTCAGAAAATTGACCGTAACACGCGCAACATCATCTGGCGCATGGCGCGCCTGGTGCTCAGCGACTATAAGTTCAGCATCGGCGTGGTACTGGTTTGCATCGTTGTCACCTCCATCACGACGCTTACCTCGACGCTCTTCACGCGCACCTTGATTGACGACTATATCGTGCCGCTGACAGAAGAGATCCACTCCCAACCCCTCCCTGTTGATGGAGGGGAGGAGATACTCCAAGACCAGACAAAGCCGGCGAGCGAGGTAATTGCTCCCCTCCCTCACAGGGAGGGGCAAGGGGGAGGGTCTTCAGGGTCTCTTGCCTCCGCCCTGTTCAAGCTTGGCCTTATCCTGCTGCTCGGCGTCGTCTGTTCCTACCTCTACAACCGTCTGATGATCAACGTGTCGCAGGGTACGCAGTTGAAACTGCGAAAGCAGATATTCGAGCGTATGGAACGGCTGCCCATCAGCTATTTCGACCAGCGGCAGCATGGCGACATCATGTCGGTCTATACCAACGATGTCGACTCGCTGCGCCAGATGATTTCAACGGCTTTGGCGCAGGTGTTCAATTCCGTCATCACCATCGGCGTCACTTTTGCCTCGATGATTGTGCTCAGCGTGCCGCTGACCTTGGTCAGCTGTGTGATTGCCGCTGTTATGATGTTCACAACTACGAAGCTTGGCAAGCTCTCGCGCAACTACTTCCGCACCCAGCAGGAGAGTCTCGGCCGCGTCAACGGCTTTATCGAGGAGATGATGACGGGACAGAAAGTAGTAAAGGTGTTCTGTCGCGAGGAGCAGGCCATCAACGATTTCGAGGCCATCAATGAGCAACTGCGCTCGTCGGCATGCAGCGCTAACCGCATTGCCAATATCGTGATGCCAGTCAACGGCAACCTGTCGAACCTCGGTTTTGTGCTCATCGCCGTTGTCGGTGCAACCCTGGCCTTGGGCAACTTCTCACTTTTCACCTATAGCTTGTCACTTGGTACGATAGTAGCCTTCCTCACGCTGAACAAGAGCTTTACGCAGCCCATCACTCACGTTTCGCAGCAGATCAACTCTGTGCTTAATGCCGCTGTTGGTGCTGAGCGCGCCTTCGGACTGATGGATGCTGAGCCGGAAATCGACGAGGGAACGAAAGAGCTGGACAATCCGAAGGGCGATGTCGATTTTACTGATGTGGATTTCGGCTACGTACCGGAAAAACAGGTGCTCTTCGACATCGATATTAACACGCAGCCAGGTCAGAAGATAGCTTTCGTGGGTGGTACTGGTGCCGGCAAGACCACCATCATCAACCTCATCAACCGCTTCTACGACACTAGTTGTGGTCAGATACTCTACGACGGCATTCCCGTGAAGGACATTCGCAAGGATTCCCTGCGCCGTTCGATGAGCATCGTGCTGCAGGAGACGCATCTTTTTACCGGCACCGTCATCGACAACATTCGCTACGGACGGCTTGACGCCACGGACGACGACTGCATACGGGCCGCCCAGCTGGTAGGTGCCCACGACTTCATCCGCCGCTTGTCGAACGGTTACCAGACCGTGCTTCAAGGCGATGGAGGCAATCTGTCGCAAGGTGAGCGCCAGCTCTTAGCCATTGCCCGCGCCGCCGTGGCCGACCCACCAGTGCTCATTCTCGACGAGGCTACCAGCAGCATTGATACCCGCACAGAGCAGTTGGTACAGCGCGGTATGGACAGCATCATGCGTGGTCGCACCACCTTCGTTATTGCCCACCGCCTATCGACCGTCCGCAATGCCGACCAGATCATTGTTCTCGACCACGGCCACATCATAGAACAGGGTACACATGAAGAGCTGATAGCAAGGCGGGGCCGGTACTATCAGCTCTATGAGGGAGATACCTCTTTGTTAATCTAACAGGAGGCGACTTTTTCTGGATAGGGAAATTCCTACGCTTTTTATGGCTTTACCGTTTGGCAGTTTGAAAAAAATATGCTATCTTTGCGCCAATATTGCTGTTTTATTCACTTAATTACTATCATCATGATGAAGAAAAAGATAGGAATGTTATATACACTCGCCGTCTTGCTGATGTCAGCAGTACTGACCTCTTGCGATGAAGATGTGCAGATAGCCTTGTCCTTAGAAGGAACTTGGCAGGGTAAGATGTATGTCTATACATACTATGATGGACGTGACTACTATGCCACGTCAACGGAGGTAACGTTCGAGGGCGATCCGTTCCACTGGTCGAAAGGTACAGGCTACTGGGTGGACTACTATTCGGGAGCACCTTGGGACTACGTAGCCAACCACATAGAATGGAGGGTTATCAACCGTGATATTGAGGTATATTTCGTGGAAGAGCGTACGACGTTGCTCATTGCAGACTACAGTCTGTCAGACAATTACTTCACCGGTTACATCGTGGACGGTGACAACGAAGTGGAGTTCAGGCTCCGCCACATTGACTCGCCTAACTGGAACAACTACCACTGGGGATATGACTACTGGTCGCGTCAGACTCGCGGCGACGGCAGTGACACAGCGGCCGTGGAGAAGCCCATCAGGAAAATTGGAAAAGCGGAATGAGGGTTAGCCCTCATTCCGTCAGCCGGATATTGACATTGTCACGCGTAATGTTCTTGCAATGCTGGAAGATGGCGTCATGACGTGCAGAAATGTCAATGTTGTGCAGACTGATGCGGTCGATAGGCATCTCAGGCAGACCATTGAACTCCATGGCGAAACCGGCATTGACGCAGATGACATTGCGGATGTCAATGTTGCGGAATATGGGCGTCTCTTCAGTGACCGAAACCTTGGTCACTTCGGGCTGTCCCCCACCCTCTGCAAGTACCTCGGCCACAGACTTGCCGCCGTAGTACATATTGAAGGTCAGTGCGTAGGTCTTGATGTCGGTCATAGAGATGCCGTCGATGAAGATATTCTCCACAATGCCGCCGCGACCTCGGGTAGATTTGAAGCGCAGTCCCACGTCGGTACCGAGAAACTGGCACTGACGTACCATAATGTTTTTCACACCGCCACTCATCTCACTGCCCACAACGAACCCGCCGTGTCCGGCAAAGACTGTACAGCCGTCAACCACAACGTTGGAGCAAGGCACACCCCGCCGACGTCCGTCGGCATCCTTGCCACTCTTGATGCAGATACCGTCGTCACCGGCATCAAACTTCGAATTGACTATCAGTGCATTCGTACACGACTCCAGGTCTAATGCATCGCCATTCTGGGCGTAAGCCGGATTACGCGCGAGTACATTATCTATAATGACATTCTCGCACATCAGCGGATGGATGTTCCAGGCTGGGGAGTTCTGGAAGATGACGTCCTTCAGCAGCACGTTCTTGCAACCGACGAGACCTACCATGACAGGGCGGAGGAAACGTTTCATGGCCTGCCAGTCCTCTTCAGTCCTGGCAGAGGGAACGTTCATGTTAGCTCCGCTCTCACCCCGCTCATAGCCCTCGGAGGGCACCCAGTAGCCCTTCTTCATCTCGCGACCGCCGGGACGTTCCATGATTTCCTTCCACTGGCCGTCGGTCACCTTGCTCCGCTTCACCGGTCGCCAATATTGGCCGTTGCCGTCGATAACCCCATGACCCGTCACCGAGATGTTGGTAGCACCATTGGCACTCAGCGGTGACTGACAGCGACGGGTGTCGAGTCCTTCGAACGAAGTCTGGATGAGGGGATACAGGTTCTCGTCTGCAGCAAACTGTATGACGGCGCCGGCCTCAAGGTGCAGGTCGATGTTTGATTTCAGTACGACAGGTCCCGTGAGCCAGACACCGCGTGGCACCACAAGGTGGCCGCCCCCCTTGCTTGTCAACAGGTCAATGGCCTTGCTGAAAGCCTCGGTGCAGAGGACATCGCCTGTACCCACGGCACCGAAGTCTTTGAGACTAACAGTATAGTCAGGAATAACGGGAGCAGCCACCTCAGGCATGGGGAAGGGCAGTCTTTCGGTGTATTGCTTGTACGGATTCTGTGCCCCGGCCAGAAGGGTCAGGACAGCAAAGATAGCTGTTGCAAATGTCCTTTTCATAATCGATTGCTAGTTGTTTTTAGTAGTTGTTTATAAGTAACGCCTGCAAAATTAATAAAATAATGTCAGTCGGCGAAGAAAAAGGCGAGAAAAAAATGCCGAAAGGCGGGAAAAACTCCTAATCCATGATTTCCCGCAGGGGAATCATCACGAAATCCCGCTCCCACATCAGTGGGTGCGGGATTTTTAGGTCTGGTTCATCTATCTTCAGGTCGTCGTAGAGCAGGATATCAATGTCGATGGGGCGGTCTCTGTAAGCCCTGGCAGAAGAGGTTTTCTTCTTTCGGCCCAGCTCCCGCTCAATCCTTTGCGTCTTGCTCAACACTTCACGAGGAGCGAGCATCGTCTCACAGCACACGACACCATTGAGGAAACGGTTCTCAGAATCGAAACCCCACGGTTCGGTCTCGATGAGCGACGAGCGTCTGGAAACCATGCCCACATACATGCCAATAAGCTTTATGGCCTGCTCAATGGTTGACTGCCGGTCGCCCAGGTTCGACCCCAGGCCGAGATATACCGTATGTGTTTCCTTGCCTTTCACTGTTCATCAGTCGTCGAGTATCAGCACGGCGTCGCCATAGCACCCGAACTGATAGCCGTTCTTCACGGCCTGCTCGTAAGCCTCATAGACAATCTCGTAGCCTCCAAAAGCTGCCGTAAGCATCATCATGGTGGACTCAGGATGATAGAAGTTGGCTATCATCGCGTTGGCGAGACCGAAGTCGTAGGGCGGGAAGATGAACTTGTTGGTCCAGCCATCGAAAGGCTTCAGCATACCGTCGGTACCTACGGCCGTCTCGGCGGCACGTGTGGTGCTGACTCCGACCGTACAGATGCGGTGGCCTGCCTGTTTGGCACTATTCACCCGCTCGCAACAGTCGTTGGTGATAATCATCTGCTCAGAACTCATCTTATGCTTCGTGAGATCTTCCACCTCAATGGAATCAAAGCAGCCAAGTCCGCAGTGGACGGTGAGGAAAGCGACATTGAAGCCCCGAATCTCCATCATCTTCATCAGTTCACGGCTGAAGTGAAGACCAGTGGCAGGTGCTGTCACGGCACCCTCGTTGCGGGCGAAAATCGTCTGGAAGTTCTCTGTGTCCTCAGGCTCCGTAGGACGTCTGTCAACAATGTATCTTGGCAACGGTGCCGAACCAAGACCGAACAGCTCGCGCTTGAATTCCTCATGGTCGCAGTCGTAGAGGAAACGCAGTGTACGTCCACGACTGGTGGTGTTGTCGATGACCTCAGCCACCATTGGTCCTTCCTCCTCAAAGAAGAGTTTGTTGCCGATTCGTATTTTGCGGGCCGGTTCCACCAGCACGTCCCACAGGCGCAGTTCCTGATTTAGTTCACGAAGCAGGAACACCTCTATCTGGGCATCGGTCTTTTCCTTTGTACCGAAGAGGCGCGCAGGAAAAACCTTTGTGTCGTTAAAGACAAAGGTGTCGCCCTCATCGAAGTAATCTACAAGGTTGCGGAAGGTCAGAAACTGGTCGGTATCGTTACCGTCGGCATCCTTCTTGTACATCTCAATGGCCTGTCGCCTACGATGGATGACCATCAATCGCGATTGGTCACGACTATAGACGCGCTCTACGGTGCCGTCCTCGTTCTTGAAGGTACGGTGTGGCGGGTACAGTGCAATCTGCTCTTCCGGCAGTCTGAATTTGAATTGTGATAGCTTCATCTATATATTATTTTCGTTATTTCGTTAAGACGACCTGGTCCAGCCACTGGGGGAAACTCTCAAACGTTTGGCAGTCTTCAATGCGGACATCGCCGAGACGAGTGCGGCAGAGAGCCGTCAGAAAGGCACCACTGCCCAATGCGTAGCCAATGTCGCGAGCCAAGGAGCGGATATAAGTGCCCTTGCCACAGACCACACGGATGCTCATCTGCATCGTCTGAGGGTCAAAGGAGGTCAGTTCCAACTCGTCTATGCGGACGGGCTTTGCCTTCAACTCCACCTCGCTGCCCTTACGGGCAAGTTTGTAGGCACGGTGGCCATCGACCATGACTGCCGAGTAGGCGGGAGGAACCTGCTGAATGTCGCCGACAAAACCGGCGAGCACACTGAGGATGAGTTCGCGGGTAATGTGGCGTGTGGGGTATGTCATATCGACAGTATGTTCACGGTCGAACGAGGGCGTCGTAGCCCCGAGTTGCAGCGTGGCCGTATATTCCTTGTCGTGCAGCTGCAGTGTCTCTATCTGTTTCGTAGCCTTGCCCGTACAGAGGATGAGTACACCTGTGGCCAGCGGGTCGAGAGTTCCGGCATGGCCGGTCTTTATCCGCTTGACGTGCATCTTCTTCGAGATAAGATAGCGGATATGAGCCAGCGCACCGAATGACGACATACGGTACGGCTTGTTGATGTAGATAAAAGCGCCTTCGTTAAAGTCCATTATTGAGCCCACTTTAAAAAGTGGCAGTTTTACATAAATTCTGATATTCGGTTT
>CAMHNI010000079.1 GCA_946186505.1 uncultured Prevotellaceae bacterium
CGCTCTCAACATTGACAGTAGTTGTCATTACAGTAAACGATGCCTTACCGGCAAATTTCATAGCGCCATGCTGGGCCATTGAGTTGGAAACGAATGCCGCAAGGACAAATAAGAGTGTAAAAATCTTCTTCATCTTTTATTAATTTAGTTACAATTTTTTTCGGGGTGCAAAGGTACACATTATTCTCGACCTGTGAAATCCTCAAAAATGATGATTTCCACTAAATACCTACTTCTGATTAACCTGCTTTTGCAGGACTTTGCAGGTGCGCAATGCTTAAAACACCGCGTTTTAGGTATTGCGCAGCTTATTTATTTGCCGTACCTTTGCAGCCGAAATCAAGAACGATAAAAATGAGTAACCGACCCAAAGTCGCTTGCAAGGCAAGAACGACGACAGCGATTCCCACAGAGATGAAGGTACTGATGAATCACATCTACGAGTTGCATAAAGGTGTGCGCCACATGGTGCTGTTCACCTGCAACAAGAGGTACAGTGAACTGGCCATTCAGCGACTGGAGAGCCAAGGTATTCCATACCTGTTGCAGCCTGCAGGTCAGCAGAACCTGAACGTGTATTTCGGGCGGCGTGAGTGTTTGGAGGCCATCCGGCTCATCGTCACCCGTCCGCTGAACCAGCTCACACCCGAAGAAGATTTCATCCTCGGAGCTATGCTCGGCTATGACCTCTGCGCACAATGCGAACGGTACTGTAAGCGCAAAAACGGATGTAAAAGCGAGTGCAACGGAAAATGTGAGGGGAAATGCATCAACAGACGCTCCAGCTCTGCTGGCTTGCTACCAGAGGGACGCAAGAATTAATAACTTCTTTTGAATAAATCATAAAATGAACGCAACAATTGTAATCTATGGTTCCTCGACAGGAACCTGCGAGGCCATCGCAGAGAAGATTGCCTCGAAACTGGGCTGCGAGGCCCTGAACGTACAGGACTTGACAGCTGACATCGTGGCCGCTAACCAAAACCTGATCCTCGGTACTTCGACATGGGGCGCAGGCGAATTGCAAGATGACTGGTACGACGGACTGAAGACACTCCAAGGTGCCGACCTCAGTGGCAAGACCATCGCCCTCTTCGGATGCGGCGACTGCTCATCATATAGTGACACGTTCGTAGGTGGCATGGGCGAACTCTACAACGGCATTAAGAATAGTGGTGCCAAGTTCATTGGCAGTGTAGAGACCGATGACTATACCTTCGATGACTCCGAGGCCGTCATTGACGGAAAATTCGTCGGCTTGCCCCTCGACGACATCAACGAGGATGACAAAACCGACACTCGCATCGAAGCTTGGATCGCCGCCATCTCTCCTGCGCTCGACTTATAGTCGCTTGCTACCAACGGGACGCAAGAATTGTAATCACAGGTATAAAATTCTTGCAGGTATGCAAGCGACCAAAGGTCGAGCGCATAAAGTATTTGTTTAGTTTAATGAGATGGCTGGCTGTGATGGTCAGCCATCTATTGTAAGATTTATGTCAAAATCTTCGCATTTTTCACAAATCCTTCGTATCTTTGCAACTGATTATTATTCATTAAATAAAAGACTACGATTATGAACATTTCAAAGAAAATGCAGGATGCGTTTAACGCACAGATTACAGCCGAGCTGTATTCATCGAACCTCTATCTCCAAATGGCCTTCTGGTTCCGCAAAGAGGGCTGGAATGGCTTTGCCGCCTGGATGTTTGACCACTCGAATGAGGAGAAGGAACATGCCTTGAAGATGGCCAATTTTGTATTAGACCGAGGTGGTGAGGCCGTGGTGACTGCCATCGACGCGCCCGAACAAGACTACAATGATCCGAAGAGTATCTTTGAGTACACGCTGAAGCACGAGATGTGGGTGACGGAAAAAATCAACGAGTTGGCCGATGTGGCTGATGAAGAGCATGACCGTGCAAGCATCAATTTCGTAGACCAGTTCATTGACGAGCAGGTGGAAGAGGAGAAGACCGTGCGCGACATCCTGAACCTGTTCCGCCACCGCGACGGCCATACCGTAGCCACCATCGATGATATCGTAGGTTCTGTGAAGGAGTAAGTACCTTTACAGTCGGAATATGCAGATAAAAAAGGACTATACGCACGAACAGATTGTAGAGATAGCCAAGCGGGTGTTTCTGAAAAATGGCTATGCCAAGACCTCCATGCGCGACATTGCGGCGGGGGCGGGCATCGGTGTGAGTAATATCTACAACTATTTCAAAAGCAAGGATGAATTGTTCCGTCATATCGTGGGACCGCTCATCACGGAGTTGGAACAGATGATGCACGAGCACCACAACGTGAGCGACCAGGACCAGTTTGTGCGCTATGCCCGTGGTGAAGGCGACGGGATGATGGCCGACCACGTGCAGTCGTACATGCGACTTATCAACAATCATCGTGACGAGCTCAAACTGCTGCTCTATCAATCGCAGGGTTCATCACTCGAAAACTATATCGACAAGTATACTGAGGAATGTACGCAATTGGTCTTGGAGTTTATGGATGAGTTCAAGCGCAAGTACCCTGGGTTCAGCAGTATCCACACACCATTCACTTATCACATCCACATGGTGTGGATGTTCGCTTTCATCTCAGAGGTCATCAAGCACGACCTGCCTGCCAATGAGATCAAGCGTGCCATCGAGGATTACATTCAGTTTGAGTTTACAGGTTGGCGCGCGCTGATGAATACAAAATAGTCACTTTTAGGTATTGCAGGTATCATCTTTTCGCCGTACCTTTGCAGCCGAAATTATAAAACAGATGAAAAGGTTAAGAATACATAGGAATGCTTCGGCATCAGAGATAGAGAGGACTCGCAACAATGCGGGTCTTCTTTTTTTTATGAACAAATTGGAACATTGTTCGTTTTTGAAGACAAAATATATAATAAGGTATGAAGATTGAAAAGATTAACGAGTTGTTCGCGCGATTTGCGGGGCAACTGCTGAAGATGCGATGGATAACCTTAGGCATCTTCGCATTGGTGATTATCGTGTCGGTCATAGGCATGAAGCGCATGGTGAAGGAGACGTCGTTCGACGACTATTTCATTGAGGACGATCCGATGCTGGTGATGACTGATGAGTTTAAGTCACACTTTGGCAACGACTATTACGTTGGCGTGCTGACGCAATGTGATGACCACTTTACGAAGGAGAACCTGACCACGCTGCGAACTCTTTCCAACGAACTGCTGGACAGTCTGTCGTATGCCGACAAGGTGACGTCGTTGACGGATATCGAATTTATGGTGGGCAGCGATGAGGGTATGACTATCGAGCAGATAGTGCCAGACGAGATTCCTGCTGAGGGCTCGGCTGCGATGGATAGCATCAAGGCACGAGCCTATAGTAAGCCACACGTGGCAAGGAAACTGATTTCTCAGAAGGGCGACCTCTCGTGGATCATGGTGAAGCTGCGTCAGTTCCCAAAAGATAGTGTATGGAAGCAGCAGGGCACGGTGGCTCCCGATATCATCACAGGTCAGGAGGTAGAGCGCATCATCAAGAAACCTGAATATGCCTCGCTGCATCCCAAAGGCACAGGCATGCCTTATGTCACCAACTGCAAGACAGAATATATAGGTAAGGAGATGGGACGCCTGATGATGATTGCCACGCTGATCTGTATGGTGGTGATGCTCTGCATGACGCGCTCGCTGCGTGGTGTGCTGGCGCCGATTATCTCCGTTGTGGGTGGACTTTTTATCACCTACGGCATCGCAGGCTGGACGCAGATGTACGTCGACTCTACGGTGCTGATGATTCCCACCATCCTGGCCTTTGCCGTCGCCATCGCTTACAACATCCACATCTTCTCGTATTTCAGAGGAAGGATGCGCATACACGGTGAACGTCGCAAGGCTATCATAGAAACAATGAAGGAGATCGGTTGGTCGGTGTTCTTCTGTGGCTTCACCACGCTGGTGTCGCTCTTGTCGTTTCTCGTCATTCCCATCCGTCCCATGCATTGTGTTGGTGTCATCAGCTCCATGAGTGTACTATTTGTGCTTTTAACGTCGCTGATTATCTCGCCCGTGCTGCTGTCGTTTGGAAAGAATAAGCGTCCCATCGAGGGCTTTACGGAAGAGAGCGACACACGATGGACTGCGGCGATGGTAAAGCTGAGCGACGTGGTGTTGAGGAATCCGAAGAAGATTGGTTGGTCGTTTCTGGTGGTATGTATTCTGCTATGTATCGGTCTGTGGAAAATTGAGGCGGCCTTCGACATCGAGCGCACGATGGGCGAGGATGTGCCCTACGTAAAAGAGGTGATGGACGTGGGACGTTCTGAACTCGGTTCTCTCTATTCCTATGACCTCATTGTGGAACTGCCTAACGACGATGAAGCCAAGGAGCCAAAGAACCTGCGGCGACTGGATGAGTTGCAGCAGAAGGTAATTAAATATGACCTCACCAAGCGCACCACCTCGATTCTTGACGTTCTGAAGGACCTGAACCAGACGCTTAACGACGGCGATACGGCCTGCTATCGTGTGCCTGATACGGAGGAAGAGGTGGCGCAGGAGATTTTGCTATACGAAAATGCTGGCGGCACGGAGTCGGAATACTGGGTGGACTACGATTACCGTCGTCTGCGCCTAATGGTTGAGATATCCGACTTTAATTCGGCTCGAGTAGAGCGTGAGATGGCGCAAATTCAGGCAGATGCAGAAGCACTGTTCCCTGGTGCGAAGATAACGACGGTTGGAAACATCCCGCAATACGTCACCATGATGCAGTACCTGGTGCGTGGCCAGATGCTCTCGTTCGTCATCTCCATCCTCATCATCGGCGTCATCCTTATGATTGCCTTCCAGAGCATCCGCGTGGGACTCATCGGTCTGATACCAAATATGATGCCCGCTATATTCGTGGGCGGTTATATGGGCTGGATGGGTGTGCCACTCGACATGATGACGGCTACGCTATTGCCCATGATGCTGGGTATGGCCGTGGACGACACCATCCATTTCATCAATCACTCGAAGCTGGAGTTCGACCGCACGCAGCACTATCAGAGTGCCATCCGTAGGACGTTCCGCGTGGTGGGCGTGGCTATCGTCATCACCAGTATTATCACGTCGGCGGTGTTCGCCAGTTTCTGTACGTCAGCCTGCACGATGTGTATCAACTTCGGCCTTATGGCTATCATCGGCATCCTGTCAGCTCTCGCCGCTGACCTGCTCGTGACGCCGATTTTGGTGAGCAAGTGCAAAGTATTTGGAAAGGAGAAAGACATTAAACACTAAAAATTAAACATTATACGATGAAAAAGATTGTTTTGTTTTTGGCTGCTTGTATGTTGGCAGCGAGTGAGATGAGCGCCCAACAGTTGACGGGTCGTGATGTGATTCAAAAAGTAAAGGACCGCCCAGACGGTGATACACGCTACGGTGAGATGGAGCTGACGCTCAAGAAAAAAAACGGTAGCACGCGACAGCGCAAGGTGACGTCGTGGGCGATGGACGAGGGGAAGGACACGAAGAAGATGATGTTCTTTACCTATCCAGGTGACGTGAAGGGCACGGGATTCCTGACGTGGGACTACGACCAGATTGGCAAGGAAGATGGAGACTCACGGATATCATCTCACCGATGGACTACACGGAGTTCTTGGCGCAAGATTACGACGATATCCGAATCCCTGTGGGCGGCCTGCGCTTGCGCTACTCACGCGAGAAATGGTGTCTGGAGGCTGTTGCTATCCCTGTCTGCTCCTTCTTCGAACTACCTACCGACGATAAGAACCCTTGGTCTGTAGGGCCTGTTCCTATTAGCGATGAACCAGCACACAAATTCTATAATATGGAGTATGGTGGTCGATTATCGGTCTTCCTTAGCGGCATTGACTTTTCATTCTCAGCCTTGCATACTTGGAACAAGCAGCCTGTGATGTGCAATGGCCAGGGGGAGTATCGCCGCATGTCGATGCTGGGAGCTGATATGTCTGTGCCCGTGGGTAAGTTCGTGGTGCGAGGTGAGGTGGCGGAGTACCTGGACGAGTTGCAGACTGGAGGCGCACGCGCCGCATCAACGAATGCCCTGATAGGTTTAGATTGGTATGCTGGTAACGACTGGACGCTCTCGGCTCAGTATTCTCATAAATACGTCGCGTGGGGAGAACATCGACGCTCGGCTTTGCCGCTTTGCTCTGCAAAGAATACAGGTCTATCAACCCTCCGTATCTCGAAGGACCTGCTGCACAACACGTTGGCGCTGCAGACCTTCGCCTACATCGACGTGACCAACGGCGGTGTGTTTAATCGCCTGAGTGCCGACTACGCCCTCAACGACCAGCTGCACGCTATCCTCGGCTACGACTTTTTTCACGCCGACAGTGGCATGTTCGCCGTCTATAAGAAAAACTCAGAGCTCTGGGTCAAATTGAAATATAGTTTTTAATTTAATTGACATACATTATGGATAAATCAAACAACAATTATCTAGGCATCCTCGGATGTGCCATCCTCTATGCCGTAACGTCTTTTGCCTGCGCCTTCCTGGGTTTCCTGAGCCCCTGGTGTTGGATTGTGGTTTTCCCCGTTCTTGCAGCCGTGCTTGGTGCTCCCTCTTATCTGTGGGCTGCGTCGAGGTGGCAGCGATTCGGCGTAGCCACGCTGTTTGCACTGGTCCTCGCCGTCGTCCTGTTGGTGATGGGCGAGATTGATGTCACACAGTCCCTCCTGATGGTGGCAGTCGGCATCGCGTCTGATGTGGTGCGCCAGGCAATAGGTAATACCCATAAACGTAGCATCCTGTTGGCCTATCCCGTTCTGCCTCTGGGCATCATCGTGTGGCTTATGAAACTATGGACTGCCTCAGAATGGTATTATCAGGGCGCTGCCGAAGAGATTGGGGCCGATTATGCTGATGGACTCAGGACACTCTCGTCTATCTGGGCTCTTCTCCTGGTTATTGTCCTTACCCTTGCAGTGGGCTATATTGGAATCCGCATTGCTGCTGCAAAAATGAAATCTGGTAAAAAACTAGGTTAATATAAACGATTATGGCAAACATTTTGAAATCATTTTTCAGTCAGTGTGCACGGCCAAAGGGAGCACTCGGACGTGTAATGCTGAGTTTCATGAATTATACACATGCCCCGCTGACGAACTGGGGATTGAAGCTTGTGAATGTCCAAGACGGATGGACGATGCTTGATGTGGGCTGTGGCGGAGGTTTTACTATTCGCAGATTGCTGAAACGGAGTCAGGATGCGCAGGTTTATGGCATCGACATCTCTGAGGAGAGTGTGGCGAAGGCCAAAAAGGTGAATGCAGAGGTGCTCGACAAACAGGTATTTGTCACTCTGGGGTCAGCCGAGAAACTACCTTACGAGGATGGGAAGTTCAACCTCGTAACGGCTGTAGAGACCGTTTATTTCTGGCCCAATCTGCCTAATTGCCTGCAAGAGGTGCGCCGTGTACTGAAGTCTGGCGGTAAGTTCGCCATTTTAGTAGAAGTGGTAGACAGCGATTCCAAGTGGACAAGCGTAGTTGAAGGCATGACAGCCTATTCGCCGGAGGATCTGAAAAAACTGCTCGACGAAGCAGGTTTCACCCAGACGGAAATCCACCGTAAGAAACCTACGTATGCCACGATTTTAGGAGTAAAACCATAATTTGCAAACGTTACTTACATATCCGCCAGCGTGGTATTGTGAAGGATGGCAGTTGATTGGCTGAGCATCTGGATAAACTCGCGGGCAGAGGGCTTTTGATAGGCATCTTTCAAGGTGAGGATGCAACCTTGCATGTGGTTTGAGGGGGCATCGATGGGGATAGCGCGGAGGCCGGGCTCATTGACAACAGTCGATTCGGCAAGGATGGTGACGTAGCAGGTCTGGTGGACGAGCTTGAATAGCAGACTGACATAACTAATCTCGGCCTTTATTCGAAAATGGCAATCGGTATCGGCGATGAGTTGCTCGAAAGCGTTGCGGGCCTGCATGCCGATGGCGGGAAGGACAAGGCAATACTTCTCCAGTTCCTGTAGCGTGACGCTCTTTTTCTGTGCCAACGAGTGATGGTCGCTGACGATAGCGGCAAGACGATTGTCGAACAACTCGAGGCTCTCGATGTGGGCATTCTGCTCGGTGGGTTTGAAGGCCAGTACGAGATCGAGCTCATGGCGTTGGAGTTTATTGATAAGATCTGTCATCGAGGCGTAGCAGACGTTGAGTTTCACCTTGGGGTACTTCTTGAGGAAGTCGGCCATCGTCTCGGCAATCATACTGCTGAACGAGAAGGTAACGCCGATGTTCAGCTCGCCTGTCAGCATCTGCTTCAGCTCTTGTACGCGCTGCAGTAGTGTGTCGGCATCGTAGATACACTCGCGGGCCAGCGGCACCAGCATCTGTCCAGCCTCGGTGAGCAGCACCTCATGGCTATTGCGCTCGAAGAGCTGTTGGTCGAGTTCGTGCTCCAGGTTCAGGATCTGCTGAGAGAGCGTACTCTGCGTGATAAACAATTCGCGGGCCGCTACGGAGAAGTTAAGCGTCTCAGCCACACGGAGGAAATATTTCAGTTGGCGAAGTTCCATACTTTGTATGTATTATAGGTTGGGAGATATTGCGCTAATCCAGTTGTCAATAGAATAATGTTGTATACCGAAAAGCGGGTTGATAATGTGTTTTACATTTCGTTGGTAGAGCACATACTTAAGATTATTAAGCCTCTCTGAAGTAAGACTATCAGATGGTACATAGATGGCCAAGCATTTTCCTTTCAGATTCATGCTGTGGAAGGTGTCGATGAATTCCTGCCATTCTCTTTCTGCTCCCTCAGCGTTGATTGAGGGAAGACAGAGCACGATATTCTCAACACCATTCATGAGGGCCTCACCAATGTGGCGAGTACAGGTTGTCTGCGCTCCAAGGAAAAAGGCAATGCGCTTGGCATCAGCCTTGGTCAGTTCGGACTCGTGTCCGTAGATTACTATTGTCGATTTCATTATCTTTTTGTTTAAAATGGGAGATGCTGTCTCACGACTGGGTCTCCCGTTGGCTTTGTCTTCGTCCGTCACGACTCGACCATCTTCGAGTGAACTCGGATGGTGCTCGCTGTTCCGTCCGTTGAACTTATATAATAATACACGTATGTGCGCATTGCTGCGCTGAGCCAATAAAAAGAGAACTTGCACCTCTTCGCCCTTACATCGAGGGTCGTTCGGCATTTTACCGACAAAGGCTGGTCTTCAGACTTTCCTCCACTCCCAAGCGCCTTCTCACCCAAACGGGCAATGGCGTGATTTAGCGAGAGCAAAGCCGAATACATTCGAGCTTTGCAGAGCGTGAACGTCATCGAACGAAGTTCAATGGCGTTTATGCTTAGGAGCCATAACGGAGTTCACTGCTGCGGGACAGTCGGAGATTCTCACTCACATTCCCAATTAAGCACAGCTAAGTGCACCTTCGCGGGCAACACATTTCTGTATTACGGGTGCAAAGGTACGAATAATTTTGGAATAAGCTTGCAACTAAGCTGGAAAATCGTTTATTGTTTTTTTCGATAGCGCCTTTCGGAACAACCAATAACCGAGCCGTCAGCCTTTAGCGGATAATCCGTATATTTGCACCAGAATTGTGAATCAATAAAAACTATCAGCATTATGCAGTACATTGTCATCGTAGCCCTTGAATTCGTGATTGCCTTCTCTGGTGTCGCATTGTTTGTCAGGTATTATAATAGCAAGCCTTAACTGCTATCGAGAAATCCGATAGCAGCAATCCGTTTTCTGTGGATTGCCGCTTTCTTCACTTCCCATAGCCAACGCTTTCGGCTTTCCATGATTCGGCGTACCTTTGCATCCGAATTATAATATAAATAGACATGGAAAGTATTTATTGTTGGCTTATCATAGCCTTAGAGTTTGTTGTTGGTTTCTTCTTCGTGAAGTGGTTGGTCCGTCATAACAACATAGAAGTTGAGTGATGTTCATGCGCATTATCACCATACAGATATCGATATTAAACTTGGATAAAGGATTAAGATTATGCTGAGAATGATTATCATCGACATCATTGTCCTCGCCTTCGCTACTTGGGCTGTAATAATGTTCTTACACCACGACGAACGTAAACATGAACAGAGTAATCCACAAAAATAGATACAAATATAAGCATTAAATTTGTATTCTCAGAAAAAACTCTATCTGTTTGCAACCGAGTTGCGAATTATTTGTTGTACCTTTGCAGCCGATGGATATACAGAGTTTCTTCACATCGCTTCTGAACGTGGTCTGCGAGATGGCTCCCTACCTGTTGCTGGGATTCTTCATCGCAGGGGTGCTGC
>CAMHNI010000080.1 GCA_946186505.1 uncultured Prevotellaceae bacterium
CATTAACTTTGCAAACGATTAATATGGAACAGAAACAAATAACAGCGACGTATGCTGAGGCAGTAAAGGCTATCAAGGAAGCGATATTGGAAAGTCGCTATCGTGCAGCACGGTTAGTAAACAAGGAAGTGTTGGCTCTTTACTATGCTATTGGCGGGTATATTTCCGCCCAAAGCAGAGCAGCAAGATGGGGTAGCAATGCTATTGGTACCATCTCAGAATTGCTGCAACAGGAACTGCCTGGGCTAAGAGGTTTTTCTGAGACCAGCATCAAACGTATGCGCATCTTCTACGAGGCATGGTGCAGCATGTTCGAGAATCGTCCATTGTCAGCGGACGATTTACAAAACAGCATCATTCCTGTAGGCGACAAAGGACATATCGAAATTCGTCCATTGACAACGGACGAATTACCTCCAGAGACATTAGATGCCTTTCTTGCCGTTGGTTTTACGAACCATTATGAGATACTGGCCCAAAAGAAGGATGTAGAGCAACGATTGTTCTATATCGTGAATTGTGCCACTGGATTTTGGAATGGCGACAAGTTGAAATATTATATGAAGGACGATTTGTTTGGAAAGCGTGGCAACATGCCCAATAACTTTGCAAAAACCATTGCAAATGTGGATTTGCGCAGTAAGGCATTACGCTCGTTCAAGGACGAATATCTGCTCGACTTTGTGAACATTGAGGATCCCGACGAGACGGATGAGCGTGTAATAGAGCAGCAGATTGTTCACAATATCAAGAACTTCATCATGGCATTGGGTAGTGATTTCTCGTTTATGGGTAATCAGTATCGTCTTGTTGTATCCGAAAAAGAGTATTTCATAGATTTGCTGTTCTTCAATCGCCGCCTTCAGGCACTAATCGCGATCGAATTGAAACGGGGTGAGTTCAAGCCAGAGTATGCAGGGAAGTTGAATTTCTATCTGTCAGCACTTGACGAGTATGTGAAACTACCTCATGAGAATCCTTCCATCGGAATTATTCTCTGCAAGGACAGAGATTCAAAAACGGTGGAGTTCGCATTCCGAGACATCAACAAGCCAATGGGTGTAGCAACCTATCGCACGTCTTCAGAGTTACCCAAGGAATACCAAGGTATACTTCCTGAACCAGAGGAGTTGAGAAAACTCATGTGAGTGTACCCAATGTGTACGATACGTCACAGATATTGGGTAATAGGACATAGCCTAATACGTACCTTTCTGGCAGGTGCCATATAAGATGCCGCAATCTGCTTAAAAGCGTTGAGCAAGCTCAGAGGAAAAAAGAGATGAATAGATTTGGCTCTTTCAAAAAGAATGGTTAGCTTTGAGACGATGTCCACCTTTGAATCGCTTAACGTCAACGCGGGCCAGAAATATGGCAATCCAGGCAGAGACAGCAGTAGCCCTATCGTAGGCAGATGGTCAGGAGAATTCAAGAGTGACGGTATTGCTGCATCAGGTACTTTTACCTGGGCAAAGGTTCCTCCATAGCGTCCCGCTTGCGAAACAATCCCAATAGCATTTGTGGCTTCAATCCAACGAGTAGGTGAAAGCGTGAAAGCATTCAAACCTGCCTCTTTCCTAAACCCCTCGAATTCGAGGGGGTAAAATTGGGGTTGTGAAGCGTCTCCCATATACCAAGAAATTCCACGGTATTGCGGTTACGCATCCAGTTCGCTATTACTCCATTGGGGTCTGCGACATTTTTTGTCTGGCTATATCCGTGATGCTTATATAGTCTATACCATCTTTGACATAGTCTTGATAGCTACATCTTTGACGATAATCTCATTCTTCTTTGCCATAGGACTGTTCTATTATGAATTATGTGTGCAAAACTGCGATTAAGCGAGTGCAATGATGCTTGTATCGATTGCCGAGCGTGAGCAGTTTCGCAGCTTTCAGCTGCAAAGATAGCACAAAATCACGAAACAAAAGAAGGAAGGATGAAAAATTCCTCAAATGTCTTGTCGTCTCATATATTATGTGTACCTTTGCATTTGATGATGAGTCATGAAACGGCCTGAGAGGTCATAGACCGACAGGGGCTGGAATCTGAGGATGGATTCATCGCGCATGATGAATTTCGTATAATTTGCTCCAATGCTGCCACTAATGCATTTTTCCTTTTGTAAATCAATGGGTTGATTATTGTGGCAGTAACTTGGTAAGTGGCAGTAAATTTGAAATATGGGCAAATTTTTAATGATAATAGCCCATTTTTTGAGGGATTTTGCGATGACTTTAGTATCCTCTCTGGCAGATATTGACGATATAATCGAACGAAAGACGAAGAAACAAGAGCTTTTACTTGGTCGAAAACAGCGTTTTCTAACGTAGAAAACGCTGTTTTGATAGTAGGAGACAATCTGAAAACACATGATGAACTAAAGTTAGCACACACAAGGTCAAACGACAACAGAAACACTATAGCAGTCGTTGCTGCCATCTGCCACAATGCTGCCACTGGTGTAACTACTACTTAATCATTACGTTAGAAGGCCGTATGGCAGAGTGGCAGCAATTTGCCCCCCAAAAAAATCACGGCGCGTTTTTTTTCACGCCTCGATACGGAATTGGAGAGAAATGGTGCTATTATTTAACAAAGTGTCAGCATCGGTAAAGAAAGTGCACACCACTTTGGCCGAATCCATGTACCTTTGCAGCAGTTTTCATATATAAACAACTGACTGGAAAAGATATACGACAATGGCTACATTTGAACAGAAAGCAAAGGTACTACGCCAACAGCACGAAGAACTGCTGACGCGCAAGAACGAACCGGTAACAGCTGGGACTAACCATGTGGGTACATTCCGTTTTTCACAGAACGGCATCTATGAGAAGTACCGCTACCCCGTGCTGACGGCCGAACATACGCCACTTGAATGGAAGTATGACTTCTCGGAACAGGACAACCCATTCCTAATGCAACGCATCATGATGAATGCGGTGCTGAATGCCGGAGCCATCAAACTGGATGGCCGCTACCTGTTGGTGTGCCGTGTGGAGGGTGCCGACCGTAAGAGCTTCTTTGCCGTGGCAGAAAGCCCGAACGGCATTGACAACTTCCGTTTCTGGGAGGAGCCTGTGACTATGCCCGACGATATTATCCCGGCGACGAATATCTACGACATGCGCGTAACCCGCCACGAGGACGGCTGGATCTACGGTGTGTTCTGTGCCGAGCGTCATGACGACACCCAGCCTGGTAACCTCTCGGCAGCGACAGCTACAGCCGGTATCGCCCGCACGAAAGATCTGAAGACCTGGGAGCGACTGCCTGACCTGAAAGCAAAGAGTCAGCAACGCAACGTGGTGCTCCATCCGGAATTTGTTGATGGCAAGTACGCTTTCTACACCCGTCCACAGGACGGCTTCATCGACACTGGCTCTGGCGGCGGCATCGGCTGGGCACTCGTAGATGACATCACCCACGCGGAAGTGACGGAAGAGAGGATTATCAATGCCCGCCACTACCACACCATCACTGAGGTGAAGAACGGTGAGGGTCCCCATCCTATCAAGACTCCCAAGGGTTGGCTACATCTGGCCCATGGCGTACGTGCCACTGCCGATGGTCTGCGCTACGTATTATATATGTATATGACCGCTCTCGACAATCCCACCCAGGTCATCGCCCGGCCTGGCGGTTATTTCCTAGTTCCCGAATGCGACGAGTATTTGGGCGATGTCATGAACGTGGCGTTCTCAAATGGGTGGATTGCCGACGAGGACGGAAGGGTGTTGATTTACTACGCATCTGCCGACACCCGTCTGCATGTGGCTGTCTCGACCATCGACCGGCTCACAGACTATTGCATGAACACGCCTGAAGACGGGTTGACCACCAGTGCCAGCGTAGAGACGATAAAAAAGCTCATCGAGAAAAACAAGCGCCAGCAGAATCATGAAACCTTATAAGTTTGCACCATATCTGAAGACCACCATCTGGGGAGGCTATCAGATAGCACCGTTCAAAGGCATTTATACCGCACAGCCTAATATCGGCGAAAGCTGGGAAATCAGCGGGGTGAGCGGCCACGAGAGTGTAGCCGTCAATCGCGGACTGGTGGATGACGTTGACGAAGGACTGACGCTGACCGAACTTATCGACAAATACAAAGGCCTGCTCGTCGGCAACAAGGTGTATAAGAAGTTCGGCAACAAGTTTCCGCTACTGGTCAAGTTCATCGACTCACGCCAGGACCTGAGCGTACAGGTACACCCCGACGACAAACTGGCCATGGAGCGTCACGGCTGTGCCGGCAAAACAGAGATGTGGTATGTCATCAAGAGCGATGTGGGCTCAAAAATCTATGCAGGTCTGTCGAAGAGCATCACACCAGAGGAATACGAGCAACTGGCTACTGCAGAGCCCTTGAACGGCCATTCACCCATGCAGGATGTCATTGCCACCCATGAGGCTCACGAGGGCGATCTGTACTTCCTGCCTGCGGGGCGTCTGCATGCCATTGGAGCAGGGAACTTCCTGGCAGAAATTCAGCAGACGAGCGATATTACCTACCGCGTCTATGATTTCGGGCGGAAAGATGCCCACGGCAATCCACGTGAACTGCACATCGAGCAGGCGAAGGATGCCATCGACTACCAGATATGGCCGGAATACCGCACGTCGTATGACTCGACAAAACCGACAAGCCAGCTTATCAACTGTCCTTATTTCGTCGTTCACCGCGTGGTGGTTCAGATGGCACAGCAGGTCGATTTCCGCTGCGACTCCTTCGTCATCGTCGTGTGCCTGTGGGGTGAGGCCAACATCAACGGTATCCACATCCGACAAGGAGAGACCATCCTGGTGCCAGCCTGCGAAAATGTCCTTTACATATTTGGTAACGCCACCTTCCTCACGGCAACCATGTGAATAAGTAGGCAACTACAGACGTATCCTTTTTCAGGCAACAGGTAATCACCTGTTGCCTGAATAGGCATATTATGCCATTGATTCCGCTCCATGCACGCGGAAAGGAAAAGAAAAACAAGCCATCCTATTGCATTCTCGTGTTATTTTTGTATCTTTGCAGCATCTATTAATCTAAAACGAGAATAATGAGGAAATTTATGTTGTTTTTCGCCCTCGGTATGGCTGTCCTTCTCGTGGGCTGTAATTCTGCCGACCAAGTAACTAAGAACACTATCAATCAGGAAGAGGTGATGTCGAAGATGTCGTTCCAGACCAAGGCTCACGACGTGATGAAACCCCAGACGCTGATGAACCTGCTGCGCAGGTAATAATTATACAAGTTTCATAATTACAACTAAATACCTATATATGAAGAAGAAATTGATAACAACGATGTTCGCTGTAGCGATATGCACAGTAGGCTTTGCACAGACGACACTGAGTACCAAAAACATCGACGAGGTGGTGAAAGCGATGACGCTTGAGGAGAAGTGCCACCTGGTATTAGGCTGTGGCATGCACTTCAACGATGATGCCAAATTCCCAGGAACCGCAGGCAGCACCTTCGGCATCGCCCGTTTAGGCATTCCTGAGACCTATTGCGCCGACTCTCAGCAGGGACTGCGCATGCAGGACCATCGTGCATGGGACCACAACGACTACTACCCCACCGACTTCGTAGCTTCGATGACGCTTGCCTCCACATGGGATCGTGAAGCAGCCTTCAAGGTTGGCCAGGGCATCGGCAACGAGGTACGCGAGTTCGGGCTCGACTGGATTCTGTCGCCTGCGATGAACCTGATTCGCAATCCGCTGTGCGGGCGTAATCACGAGTACTACTCGGAAGACCCGTACCTCTCAGGCACCATCGCTGCCGGCTACGTGCGCGGCGTGCAGAGCGAGGGAACAGCGGCCTGTCCGAAACACTTCGTTGCCAACAACCAGGAGACGAACCGCAGCAACAACATCTCGCAAGTGTCGCAACGCGCACTCCGTGAGATATACCTGAAGGCTTTCGAGATTATGGTGAAGGAGAGTGACCCCTGGACCATTATGACCTCATATAACAAACTAAACGGACCATACGCCGTACAGAACCACGAGTTGCTGACCACCATCGTACGCGACGAGTGGGGCTGGAAGGGTATGTACGTCAGCGACTGGGGCGGTGGCGACAATGCCGTAGCCGCCATGCAGGCCGGCAACGATATGCTGCAGCCGGGTAACGACAAGCAGTTTCAGGACATTCTGGCTGCCGTCAAGAGTGGGCAGCTCTCCGTCGATGTACTGAACGCCAACGTGAAGCGCATCCTGGAATATGTCGTTAAGACTCATAACTTCAAAAATGAGAAATTAGGAATGAGCAATGAGAAATGGTCTGCGCCTGTGTGTCCAGCAGAGAACCTGAAAGCGCACGCCCAGGTGGTTCGCGAGGTGGGTGCCGATGGTATCGTATTGCTACGCAATAATGGTATCCTGCCGTTGACAGGCAAGAAAGTGGCATTATTCGGCTGTACGTCCTATGACTGGATTTCGGGCGGCTCCGGCTTCGGAGGAACTTCTGTAGGTCATTATACCGTATCGCTCATTGAGGGAATGCGCACGGCTGGCTACGAGGTCTATAAACCACTCATCGGCACTTACACCAAGCATATCGCCGACGAAGAGAAGCGCCTGTTCCCTGAAGGCCGTCCGCAGTTCTCCCTGCAGCCGCCGGCACGTGCCGAGGAGAAGCAGTTCACGGCTGACGAACTGAACGCTGCCATCGAAGGTAGCGACGTGGCTATCATCTCGCTGGGTCGCAAGAGTGGCGAGGCCGCCGACCGTCCTGAGAGCGACTTCTACCTGAAGGAGGGCGAGAAGCAACTCATCAAGGCCGTCAGCGAGGCTTATCACGCCAAGAGCAAAAAGGTCGTCGCGCTACTCGACATCTGCAGCCCCATCGACGTCGCCTCGTGGCAGGATCAGGTCGATGCCCTCGTCTGCACGTGGCAGGGCGGTCAGGAGAGTGGCTTCAGCGTTGCCGACGTGCTGAGCGGCAAGGTGAACCCCAGCGGCAAGCTGCCAATGACCTTCCAGCTGAAGTACGGCGATGCCTACGCCGACAAGAACTTCCCCGCCAATGTCGATGACAAGACGCTGGGAGCTATGTTTATGTGGGGCCGCAACAAAGACGACGACAAGAAGCGCGAGCCGCAGCCCAACATCGACTACACCAACTACGAGGAGGACATCTACGTGGGCTACCGCTACTTCGACTCCTTTGGCAAACCTGTAGCCTACCCCTTCGGCTTCGGTCTGAGCTACACCACCTTCGCCTACGACAACCTGTCTTGTTCGGTAAACGGTGATGCCATCATCGTCAAAGTCGATGTCAAAAACACCGGCAACCGTGCCGGCCGCAACGTCGTGGAACTCTTCGTCGCCGCCCCCAACAGCAAGAAACTGAACAAGCCCGAGAAGGAGCTGCGCAACTACGCCAAGACCCGCCTGCTACAGCCCGGCGAGAGCGAAACCGTCACCATGAAACTCGCCGTACAAGACCTCGCCTCGTTCAACGAGAAGGCATCAGCCTGGAAGACCGACGCCGGCGTCTATACCTTCATGATCTGCTCGTCGGCCAACGACGTGGAAGCCAAAACCACCGCTAAGGTGAAGGCCTGGAGCCAGAAGGTACACAACGTGATGAAACCCAATGTGAAGCTTAACCTATTGAAAAGATAAAAAACGACCACATATATGAGAAAGACTAATTTGATGATGGCCCTGGCTGCATTGTGCTGCCTGGGTGCTTGCACACAGAAGGGAGATGAAGTCACTCTCCAGGTGAAAACCCAGTATGGCATACTTGAGGGCTTCGAAGAAGACGGCGTGAAGAAGTTCCTGGGCGTGCCGTTCGCCCAGGCTCCTGTTGGCGAGCTCCGCTGGAAGGCGCCACAGCCCGTTCAGGCCTGGGAGGGCATACGCGAGGCTAAGGCGTTCGGCAATGACCCCATGCAGCTCGACATCTTCGGCGACATGCAGTTCCGAGGCCCAGGCCGCAGCGAGGACTGTCTCTACCTGAACATCTGGACGACGGCAAAGAGCGCATCCGACGCTCTGCCCGTGCTCATCTATTTCAATGGCGGTGGACTGATGGCCGGTTCTGGCAGCGAGCCCCGCTACGACGGTTCCTCCATTGCCAAGGAGGGCGTCATCGGTGTGACGGCCAACTATCGTGAGGGTGTGTTCGGCTTCTTTGCCCACCCGGAACTAACAGCGGCATCCGACCATGAGGGAAGCGGCAACTACGGCTTCCTCGACCAGGTGGCTGCCATCAATTGGGTGAAGGAGAACATTGCAGCCTTTGGCGGCGATCCCAACCGCATCACCATCGTGGGCGAGTCGGCAGGCTCGTTCAGCGTTTCGCTCCTGATGTGCTCGCCTCTCTCCAAGAACCTGATTGCCGGAGCCATGCTCTCGTCGGGTGCAGAGGTATTGCCCTATCTGCCCACCTCGCAGGCCGATGCCGATGCTGCAGGTGCCGCCCTTCTGAAAGAGGCAGGCATTGCCAGCCTGGCCGATGCGATGGCCATCAACGCTGACTCATTACAAAAAATGCTGCCTCCCAAGGGTATGGCCAACGTTGTGCTCGACGGCTACTTCATGAGCGAGAGTGCTGATGCCGTGTTCGAGCGTGGTGAGCAGGCGCAGGTGCCGCTACTTGCTGGTTGGAACTCCCTCGAAGCCCACCCCATGCAGGCGCTCCAAGGGCAAACTCCCACCCTGCAAAACTTCAAGAATGCCCTGAAAGGTCAGTTTGGCGACATGACCGACGAAATCATTGAGGCATACGGTATCACGACCGACAGAGACGTCATGACTCAGAAAGGCTTCAACCTTGTCTCCGACCTCTTCACGGGCTTCCCCACGTGGAAGGCCTGCGACTATCACGCCAAGACCGGCCTGCCCGTCTACCGCTACCACTACATGCACCCGCGTCCACAGGTTTCCGAGAAGATGGGCGACAAGACGGGTGGCCTTGCCGGTGGTGTGCGTGAGAAGACCGAAGAGGAGAAGGCCTCAGGTTGGCAGCCCGCCATTGCCCCCGGTGCCGTCCACTCCGCCGACATCGAGTATGCTATGGGAAACCTCGACACCAACGAGTACTACGACTGGCAGGACGAGGACTACGCCATCTCGAAGCTGTTCCTGACGTACTACGCCAACTTCTGCAAGACCGGCAATCCTAACGGCAAGGATCTGCCTCAATGGACGTCCATCACCAAGGACAACCTCGATGCCGCACCCGTGATGATTATCGACGTGGAGTCGAAGGAAGTCGCTTCCCCCGAGAAGGAGAATGCCTACCGCACACTCGAAAAATTCTACAGAAGCAAGAAATAACAAGTATGAGAAAGTCAATGATTATGATGGCTCTGGCAATGGTTTGCCTCGGAGCCTCGGCACAGGAGAAGCTGTTCAACAGTACCAGCGTGCAGTCGCCCGTCGTCAACGACGACGGCACCGTGACATTCAACCTCTATGCCCCCAAGGCCGTCAAGGTCGAGGTGACCGGCGACTTCCTGCCAACGCAGAAGATGAAGATAGAAGGCTACGGCACCTACGATGCCCCGGGCGTGGCCCAGCTCGTCGAGGGCAAGAACGGCGTGTGGAGCTACACCACCGATAAGCTGGCGCCTGAGATGTACAGCTACACCTTCAACATCGACGGTATGACGGGCGTGAAAGACCCGGCCAACATCTACGTCAACCGCGACATCGTGTCGTTCACCAACATCTTTATTGTCAGCAACGAGAAGGGCGACAAGGGCGACCTGTACCGCGTGAACGAAGTGCCCCACGGCAACCTCTCGAAGGTGTGGTACCCGAGTCCCACGCTGAAGATGCAGCGTCGCATGACCATCTACACCCCGCCTGGTTATAACAAGGGCGGTAAGTATCCCGTGCTCTATCTGCTGCACGGTGCTGGTGGCGACGAGAATGCCTGGAGCGAACTGGGACGTGCTGCCCAGATTCTCGACAACCTGAT
>CAMHNI010000081.1 GCA_946186505.1 uncultured Prevotellaceae bacterium
CGGTGCTTCGCACCTAAAGAACAAAGGGACGGTGCTTCGCACCTAAAGAACAAAGAACAAAGAATAAAGAACAAAGAATAAAGAATAAAGTGTAATTAATAAAGAGAAGATGAGAACGAGGTCTTTTTTATTTCTTCTTTTTTCAGTATTATTTAGCCCCGCAGGGGCGCAGAAGCTGACGCTCGAAGTTGCCAATCCCTCGGCAGAGTATCGTGAACAGATTGTGGAAATACCCCTTGACAGTGTGCTGCAGCGTCTGGGGACGGTTGCCGACAGCCTGCGCGTCCGTGATGCCGCCGGGCTCGACGTGCCCTTCCAGACGACGTTCGACGGCAAGCTGATTATCGAGGCGGCTGTCCGCAAGGGTGGGGTGGCACGCTTCACCCTGTCGAAGGGCACGCACCCGCAGTTCCCGACGGTCTGTCACGGTGCCATCCACCCGGAGCGCAAGGACGACTTCGCCTGGGAGAACGACCGCGGGGCCTACCGCGTCTATGGCCCTGCGCTGGAGCGGACACATGAACGCTCCTACGGCATCGACGTGTGGACGAAGAACACGCCCGAACTGGTGGTTGACGACCGCTACTACATCGAGGATGTGGTGACCATTCCACGCATCGACTCCATCTACCGCAACAACTGGCACGTGCGCGACTCGCTCTATCGCCTCATCTCCTACCACTACGACCACGGGCGCGGTCTCGACCCCTACCGTGTGGGAGCGTCGTTAGGGTGTGGAGCGCCGGCTCTGATGGTAGGCGACTCGCTGGTCATGCCCTACTGCTTCGCCAGCTATGAGGTGCTTGATGAGGGCCCGCTGCGTTTTGCTGTCCGTCTGAGGCAGAGTCCGCGAACGGTCTGCGGCGTACGTATTGTTGAGAACCGCCTCATCACGCTCGATAAGGGGTCGAACTTCTGCAAGATGGAGGTGTGGTACGAGGGCGTTGCCAATCTTTCCAGCCAGATGGCTCAGGCTGTTCCTGCTAAGTCGGTCAAATTCTGTTCAGGTGTCGTACTGCAGCCTGACGACCGCGAGTCCTACGTGCTGGGTGAGAACTACGTCAGCTATACCGACCCCACCGACCAGCCTAACGTCCATCAGGCACCGCTCTACGTGGCCGTCCTCTTCCCCAACGGCAGCGTGACCGCCAAGAAGCAGGACAACCATGTGCTCTGCGTCGCCGACGACTGGGACCTGAAACCCTACACCTATTATTTCGGTTCGGCCTGGGCCCGCTACGATGTGCGAACGGAGCAGGAGTGGAAGTCACGCATAGAATGGTATCTGCGAGGAATAGCGCAGCCGCTACGGCTGACGTTGAAATGAATAAAAAAGACTCTCACCTGACGGGGTGGGAGCCTTTTGTAAAATGTCTTGTTGAAATCAATAGGCGGAGAGAGGAATCAATAGGCGAAGAGAGGATAGCTCTTCATCGTCTCGTTGACCTCGGCGCGCACCTTGCTGATGACCTGCTCGTTCTCGGGGTCGTTGAGCACTTCCTCTATCCAGGCTGCAATCTTCACCATGAGGTCCTCCTTGGCACCGCGGGTAGTGATGGCGGGAGTACCGAGGCGGATGCCCGAGGTCTGGAAGGCGCTGCGGGAGTCGAACGGCACCATGTTCTTGTTCACCGTGATGTCGGCAGCTACGAGGGCGTTCTCGGCAACCTTACCCGTCAGTTCGGGATACTTAGAACGGAGGTCAACCAGCATAGAGTGGTTGTCGGTGCCGCCGCTGACAATGCCGAAGCCACGCTTCACAAGCTCATCGGCCAGCACCTTGGCGTTCTTCTGAACTTGTGTGGCCCACGCCTTGAACTCGGGCTGCAGAGCCTCGCCGAAGGCAACGGCCTTGGCAGCGATGACGTGCTCCAGCGGACCGCCCTGCTGTCCGGGGAAGACGGCAGAGTTCAGCAACTGAGACATCTTCTTCACGACGCCCTTCGGGGTGGTGTAGCCCCAGGGATTGTCGAAGTCCTTGCCCAGCAGGATGATACCGCCACGCGGACCGCGCAGGGTCTTGTGGGTGGTAGAGGTGACGATGTGTGCCCACTTGACGGGGTTCTCCAGCAGACCGGCAGCGATGAGACCGGCGGGGTGAGCCATATCGATCATGAGCAGTGCGCCCACTTTGTCGGCAATCTCACGCATGCGCTTGTAGTCCCACTCACGGCTGTAGGCCGAGCCACCGCCGATAATCAGCTTGGGCTTGTGCTCCAGAGCCAGGCGCTCCATTTCGTCGTAGTCAACGCGGCCCGTCTCCTTGTTCAGGTTGTAGCCCACGGGCTTGTAGAGAATGCCTGAGGTGTTGACCAGCGAACCGTGAGAGAGGTGGCCGCCGTGATCGAGGTTCAGGCCCATGAAGGTGTCGCCGGGCTTCAGGACAGCCAGCAGGACGGCTGCGTTAGCCTGTGCTCCAGAGTGGGGCTGTACGTTGGCGTACTCGGCACCAAACAGTTTGCAGACGCGGTCGATGGCCAGCTGCTCTACTTCATCGACGACCTGACAGCCGCCGTAGTAGCGATGGCCAGGATAACCCTCGGCGTATTTGTTGGTCAGGTAGGAGCCCATAGCCTCCATGACCTGGTCGCTCACAAAGTTCTCACTGGCAATCAGCTCGATGCCCTTCAACTGGCGCTGATGCTCTTTCTCAATCAACTCGAAGATCTGGTTGTCTCTTTTCATTTCGTTGTCTATAGGGGTTATTATTTGGATTCATATCCTTAACGGCTTGCAAAGGTACGACTTTTTTCTGACTTCCGTATGTTTTTCTACTTTTTTTTCGACTTTTGGGGCCTAACGGACTACTTCGGTAAACTCGGGCTTGGCTCCTTGCTCGTTGCCCACCGTCACATAGATGATAGAGGTGGACTCCTTGCCGTCCATGCCGCGACTGTTGACGGTGAACTTATAGTCGGTGCTGGTGGAGGTTTGGCGCTTGCCAACTGTTATCGGTGTTCCGAGGGGAAACTGGTAGCTTGAGCAGGCTGCATCGAAGACGGACTTGTCGGCATCGGTCACAGGCTGCTGGGCAGAGTAGGGGGGCAGTTTCTCAACGGTTCCCTTCTTGTAGCCGTTTTCCTTCAGGAAGCGGTCGAGCTCCTTTTCTGCCGCTGCCACTCTTGCTGTACGCACACCGTAGCCCGTCTGGATCTTGGCTTTGGGCAGTGCCTTAACCAAGGCGTCGGACGAGGTGTTCAGACCGCCACTGCCGAAGGTGCAGAACGGGACGATAGCCTTGCCGGCGAAGTCGTTGTCTTTGACAAGGGTGGCTATCGGCGTAGCATAGGTGCCGAACCAGATAGGGTAGCCGAGGAAGATAATGTCGTAGTCGGCAATCTTAGATTGGAGGGGCTTGAGTTCTGGCAGTTGGCCGCTCTGCATCTCGCGCTGTCCGCGTTGCATGGTCTCCTGGAAATTGCCTGTGTAGGGTTTTACAGCCTCAATGCTCTCGATGTCAGCACCCGTCTGCTTCTGCAACTCAAGGGCCACGGTCTTGGTCGTTCCTGTCTCTGAGTAATAGAGCACCAGTTTTTTCTGGGCAAGCGCAGTCATGGATGTCCCGATGACTGCCAAAGAAATTAATAGTTTCTTCATCATGTTGATAATAATGGTTTGTTAGGTCAGACAGAAGTCAAGTTCACGGGCAATGAGTTCCTTGTCCAAGTGCTGGCCAATGAAGACGAGCTTCTGCATGCGGTCGCCATACTGGTCGTCCCAGTCGCGGCGCAGGCCGGGCTGCTGCTCCATCAGCTGCTGAAGCTCTTTCTTAGGCATGGTGGCGTACCACTGGCCGGCGTTGCGCAAGCTGACCTGACGGCCTGCCTGCTCGAAGACATAGCAGATTTCGGGCTCGTCCTTGAACCAGCAGATGCCCTTGGCGCGGATGATGCCCTTCGGCCACTTACGGGCCACGAACTCGTCAAACAGTCCCAGTTCGAAGGGGCGGCGAGCGTAATAGACGTAGGTGCCGATACCGTACTCCTCGGCTTCGCCCTCGTCGTGGTGGTGATGGTGGTGATGGTGATGATGGTGGTCATCGTCGTGATGATGATGGTCGTCATCGTCGTCGTCGTCGTCATCGTGGCGCTCCACTTCCTGAATCCAGGTGGCGGAGGTGGCAACATCGTCGAAATCGAACATGCGGGTGTTGATAATCTTGTCGAGATCTACGTCACCGTAGTTCGTGTCGATGATTGCGGCCTTCGGCTGCAGGGTGCGGATAATCTGGCGGATGCGGCCCCTGTCTTCGTCGCTGACCTCGTCGGCCTTGTTGAGCAGGACGATGTTGCAGAACTCTATCTGTTGGATGACTAAGTTCTCAATATCCTCCTCGTCGATGTCGGGGCGCGTCAGGCTGAGACCGCTGCCGAACTCGTCCTTCATACGCAGGGCGTCAACAACGGTGACAATAGCGTCAAGCCTGGGCATGCACTCCTGGTCGGGCACCATCGAGGGGATGGAACAGATGGTCTGGGCTATGGGGCCAGGCTCGCAGATGCCGCTTGCCTCGATGACGATATAGTCGAAGCGCTGCATCTGGATGATGTCCTGCAACTGGTTGACGAGGTCCATCTTCAGCGTGCAGCAGATGCAGCCATTTTGCAAGGCAACCAGACTGTCGTCCTGCTGGTTGACGATGCCACCCTGCTGTATGAGGTCTGCATCGATATTCACCTCGCCGATGTCGTTGACGATAACGGCAAACTTGATGCCGCGCTTGTTCGTCAGTATCCGGTTCAGCAATGTTGTTTTTCCGCTGCCTAAATATCCTGTCAGCAGCAGTACGGGTATCTCACTTTTCATAATTTATCACTTATCACTTATCACTTATCACTTATCACTTATCACTTATCACTTATCACTTCTCACTTCTAACAAAGTTCTACTTTGTTGATGTCCTGTTCCTTCTCACAGTAGTGGCAGGTCAATATGCCGTTGGAAACGTGGAAGTGGGTGGCCATCGGTTCATTGTTGGTGATGCACTTCGGGTTGTTACACTTCACGATGCCGCGAATCTCTTCAGGCGTCTCAACGGTCTTCTTCTCCACAACCTCATAGTCGCGGATGATGTTGAGGATAACCTTTGGGGCAACGACGGAGAGACGGGAAATCTCGTCATCAGTGAAAAACTTGTTGCTAACCTTGATGATGCCCTTGTTGCCTACTTTCTGGGATGGGTAGTTGAAGCCGATGGTGACAGGCGTCTTCAGGTCGAAAAGTCCTAAGAGACTAGCTACCTGATAGGTCTTGTCGGCGGGTATATGGTCAATGACGGTGCCGTGCTCAATGGCGGCAACCAAGCGTTCTTTCTTGTTCATAATCCGTGAAATTCGTAGTCTTTACTTGATGATGGTCTTATCCTTCTTTACTTCGTCGAGCGTGATGCCGAGTACGTCGCAGAAGATGGCCTCGCGGGCGAAGAGTCCGTTGCCGGCTTGCTGGATATAGTAGGCATGGGGGTTGTCATCCACCTCGTAGGCTATCTCGTTGACGCGGGGCAGGGGATGGAGTATCTTCATGTTCGGCTTGGCCAGCCGCAACATGTCGTTGTTCAGAATATAGACATTCTTCACACGCTCGTATTCCATGAGGTCGCTGAAGCGTTCCTTCTGTACGCGTGTCATGTAGAGTATGTCGGCATCCTGGATGATCTTCTCGTTGAAGGCGGTGTGCTCCTGATACTTGATGCCGTGCTCCTCACAGTAGAGCTTGTACTCCTTCGGCATGGCCAGCTCCTTGGGAGCCACAAAATGGAATGTGGGGTTGAAGTGGCGCATGGCCATGAGCAGCGAGTGGACGGTACGCCCATACTTCAGGTCGCCAACCATATATATATTAAGGTTCTCCAGTGTCCCCTGTGTCTTATAGATGCTGTAAAGGTCGAGCATGCACTGTGAAGGGTGCTGGTGCGCACCGTCACCGGCATTGACAATAGGAACGGGGGCTACTTCGGAGGCGTACTGGGCGGCACCTTCTATGTAGTGTCGCATGACGATGACATCGGCATAGTTAGATACCATGAGGATGGTGTCCTTCAGCGTCTCGCCCTTCGTTCCACTAGTAATCTTAGGGTCAGCAAAACCGATGACACGGGCACCGAGACGGTTGGCGGCGGTTTCGAAGGAGAGACGGGTGCGCGTAGATGGCTCAAAGAAGAGCGTAGCGACGACTTTACCTTTCAACAGCTCCCTGTTTGGATGCCTTTCAAACTCCTGTGCCATCTCTATCATATAGAGAATCTTTTCCCGGGTGAGACCGGCAATGGTAACAAAATTATGCTTTTCCATCGTTCCTTTTTGTAATTGATGGGGCAAAATTACACATTATTTCCCGATTTCGTGCGATAATTTCAGATAATTTTGTATTTTTGCAGGCAAAATCAGGAATATGAGAAAGTTTTTCGTTCGTTTCTTATGGGCACTGCTCATTGCTGGCGTCGTGACGACGGCTTTCGCCTTCTATGCCATCAGTGAGGGATGGATGGGCTATATGCCTCCGATAGAGGATCTACAGAACCCTATCAACCGCTATGCCACTCAGGTCTATTCTGCCGATGGCAAAATCATGGGAACATGGAGCTCGGAGAAGGGCAACCGGGTAATGATTGACTACACCAAGTTGCCTGCCTCGCTCGTGCAGGCTCTGGTGGCTACCGAGGACGTGCGCTTCTATGAACACTCGGGTATCGACTTCTACGCCTTGGGACGCGCTATCGTCAAACGTGGACTGATGGGGCAGAAGTCTGCCGGTGGAGGTTCGACCATCACGCAGCAGCTGGCCAAGCAGCTGTTCACGGAGAAACCGGCACACACTACCATAGAGCGTGTGCTGCAGAAACCCATCGAATGGGTGATTGCCGTAAAACTCGAGCGGAGCTATACAAAGGATGAAATCCTGACGATGTATCTCAACAAGTTTGACTTCCTACATAATGCTGTGGGCATCAAGGTGGCATCGAATACCTATTTCGGCAAGGAGCCGATCGACCTTACCGTCACCGAGGCGGCCACTCTTGTCGGCATGTGCAAGAACCCGTCCCTCTATAATCCGGTACGTTATGCTGACCGCAGCCGTGACAGGCGCAACGTGGTACTGTCGCAAATGGTGAAGGCTGGCTATCTGACGGACGAGCAGTGCAAGCAGTATCAGGCAGAGCCTCTGAAGCTAAACTTCCATGTGGCTGACCACAAGGACGGCATCGCCGTGTATTTCCGGGACTTCCTGCGCCGATATATGATGGCAAAGAAACCTGTGCGAAGCAATTATCCCTCGTGGGGTGGGGTGAAGTTCCATATTGACAGCCTGAATTGGGTTAACGACCCGCTGTATGGATGGTGCAATAAGAACATAAAGAAGGATGGTTCGAACTACAATATCTATACTGACGGACTGAAGGTCTTCACGACCATTGACTCACGGATGCAGAAATATGCAGAACAGGCCTGCTATGAACACGTGGTAAAATTCTTACAGCCGGCATTCAACAATGAGAATAGGAAAAAATCTACGGCACCGTTCTCAAACAAACTGTCTTCATCAGAAGTGCAGAAAATCCTGATGCGCTCCATTCGTCAGAGTGAACGTTATAGGGTTCTGAAAGAGGCTGGGGCTTCGGATGCCGATATTGACAAGTCGTTCCGCACGAAGACGCAGATGTCTATCTTTACTTATCATGGTGAAGTGGATACATTGATGACTCCTCTTGACTCTATCCGTTATCTGAAGTCGTTCTTGCGGACGGGATTTGTCAGCATGGACCCAAGAAACGGCCATGTCAAAGCATACGTCGGAGGATTGGACTTTACGCATTTCGCTTACGATATGGTGATGGACGGACGCCGCCAGGTGGGATCTACCATCAAGCCCTTCCTCTATTCACTGGCGATGGAGAACGGCTCGTCACCCTGTGACGTTGCGCCGAATGTGCAGCAGACTTATATCGTGGGGGGCAAACCCTGGACACCGCGCAACGGCAGCCATGCTCGCTATGGCCAGATGGTGACACTGAAGTGGGGCTTACAGCAGTCCAACAACTGGATATCGGCTTATCTGATGAGCAAACTCAATCCTGACGCTTTCGTGCGACTGCTGAATGAGTATGGCATCAACAACCCTGAGATTCATCCATCGATGGCCCTGTGCCTCGGCCCTTGTGAGATAACGGTCGGCGAGATGGTCAGTGCCTATACGGCTTTCGCCAATCATGGTATTCGTGCCGCTCAGATGTTTGTCACTAAAATAGAGGATAGTGACGGCAATGTCGTGGCACAGTTCCAGCCCCGTATGAATGAGGTCATCAGTGAGGAGTCTGCCAATAAGATGTTGTATATGCTGCAAGCTGTCGTTGATGGAGGTACAGCCACAAGACTGCGCTACAAGTATGACTTGAAAGGACAAATGGCTGGCAAGACGGGGACGACCAACAATAACAGTGATGCATGGTTTATGGGCATCACGCCGACGCTTGTCTCTGGGTGCTGGGTGGGCGGCGATGACCGCGACATCCACTTCGATAATATGCAATACGGACAGGGTGCCGCTATGGCTTTGCCGGTCTTTGCTCTTTACATGAAGAAAGTTTATGCAGATGCTCAGTTAGGCTATGATGAGGATGCTGTGTTCGATTTGGATGAGGGCTATAATCCGTGTTTGTATTCGGAAGATAGTGTTGAGGATTTCAATGATATAGAAGAGGTTTATGAATAATATTCTTATGCTTGGACTTGGTATGCAGGAGGTGCTGGTCATAGCACTCATCGTTCTACTGCTCTTTGGCGGAAAGAAGATTCCTGAACTGATGAAGGGACTTGGCAAGGGCGTCAAGAGCTTCAAGGAGGGAATGAAGGAAATCAGTGACGACGTAGAAAAGAAATCCGATGAGTGATTCATCGGAGTATGCTACTTTCTGGGAGCATCTTGACGAGTTGCGGGCACGACTTATCAGGATACTGCTTGCTGTAGTGGGGCTGACCGTCATCGCTTTTCTATTGAAAGACCAATTGTTTGGCATCGTCTTGGCACCGAGGAATAGTGACTTCGTTTCTTATAAACTGCTGGGAGTGCCTGACTTTTCCATACAGCTCATCAACACAGGACTGACCGAGCAGTTCATGGTCCATATGCGTACTGCCATGTTCACGGGCTTGCTGGCAGCTTCACCTTATATTATATATGAGCTGTTTCGTTTCATTTCTCCGGGGCTGTATGAACATGAACGACGCTATGCCATTTTGATGGTTGGGGCGGCATACGTCATGTTTCTCATCGGCAACCTCCTAAACTATTTCTTGATCTTCCCTCTGACCGTCCGCTTCCTTGGCACTTATCAGGTGAGTACTGATGTCGCCAACATGCTGACTCTTAATTCCTATATAGACACGTTGATTGCCATGAGCTTCATGATGGGCGTTGTTTTCGAATTGCCGGTCGTCTGTTGGCTTATGGGGAGGATGGGAATCATCAGTGGAACGATGATGAGTGTTTATCGCCGACATGCTATTGTGGCTATTCTCATATTGGCGGCTATCATAACTCCTACCACCGATGTGTTCACACTTTTTGTCGTCTCTTTCCCCATCTGGATGCTCTACGAATTCAGCATTTTCATTGTAAAAGCCACTAAAATGTAAACAAACTCGAAAATCTTCTCTTTTTTTGGAAAATAATTGCCGAAAAATTT
>CAMHNI010000082.1 GCA_946186505.1 uncultured Prevotellaceae bacterium
TGGAAGAGATTGATAGTAGGAGAGCCGATGCCGGACAAGAACGATCCGAAGTATAAGGAGCGTTATGAGCGCGAGGTGGAAGCAGGCAAAAGGTTTGCCGACAAGTGCGGCATCAGCTGGGGAGCTAAACGGCTGCAGGAGGTCGGTCAGGAACATAAGATGGCATTTCTGGCTATCGTGTTCGGATTCGTGATGGTGTGCTTTATGATGAACGTGTTCTATCTGATGGATGTCATGCAACATCAGGGGCAGATAAAGGCGACAGCCATCGAGCGTGTTGACAGTGCGATGCAGTCGAAAGGTCACCACATAGTAGTAAACAAAGTAAAGTGAAGATATGAAGAAGATTAATTTCAAACAACCGAAGTACGTCATTCCGACATTGGTTTATATCGGGTCGCTGGTGATACCCTATCTCTTCATGGAGGTATTCGATGTAGAGATAGAGGATAAGAAAGACGCCAACCTGCAGACGACCGAGTATCTGAATGCTCAGTTGCCATCAGCCAACGTATCTAAGGATATTGGCAGTAAGCGAAAGAACATGCGCGATGCGTTTGGTGAGATTACTGACCGCAGTGCCGTGCAGGACTTTACGGAGAATCAGGACACCGTGAATAAGAAGGAAGATTTTGAGTCGAAGTATTCTGAGGAGGAGTTGCGTCTGTTGGATGCACAGGCCCAGGAGCAGGCAAGAATCAAGAACCTTCAGGACTTAAATAACCGTATTGCACAGTCAGCCAAGAAGGGTGAGAGCATGAGTAGCGACGATTATGTGGTGCCAATGACAGACGAAGAGCGTGCCAAGGCATTGGCGATGCGTCGTCAGGGCATGATGGCAGAACTCGACCGTGACTTAAATAATGTCCGTGCGCAAGGTGCAGCAGCTATAGGTGCTGTGGCAGATGCCCAGGATAGTATTATTTCCAAGGGTGCGAAAGCGGCAAGGGATGTAGCAGATGAAGCACCCAATGCCGTGCGTGAACTCGATGATGATGCCCAGAACAATATCGTGACGAAGGTATCGAAGGATGAATCGGAGTATTTCAATACACTGAGCGAGAATGCGCCCAACTCGAACCTGATAAGGGCTATCATCGATGAAGAGGTAAAAGCCGTAGAGGGTAGTCGTGTACGTCTACGCCTATTGGATGCCATCGACATCAATGGCACACAGTTGCCCAAAGGCAGTTATCTGTATGCTACGATGAGCGGATTCGGTCAGCAGCGTGTTAAGGGTAAGGTACAGAGTGTGCTTGTAGGTGATGAGATCCTGAAGATAGGACTGTCTATTTACGATGTAACGGATGGTCAGGAAGGTCTTTATGTTCCTGCCAGTCAGTTCCGTGAAACAGCGAAGGATATTGGTAGTACAGCTATGCAGGGTAATATGAACCTGAACCAGACCAGTGGCGGTACTTCTGTCAGTCAGTGGGCAGGTCAGGCTTTGCAGAATGCCTATCAGAAGACCTCTAATGCCATCAGTAAGGCCATTAAGAAGAACCGTGTCCGCCTGAAGTACGGAACACAAGTGTTCTTGGTCAATTCCAAACAACAACGCAAGCGTTAGTTGTTATGGAAATGTTAAAGATGTTTAAGAAATAAAAAATTTTGACAATATTCATCATGAAAAGAATTTCGAGAACCAAATTGGGCGCGTTTTTTCTCTGCGCCGCGTCTGCTTTGAGTGCTTCAGCCCAGCAGACTTACAACGAGATGGAGCAGTTGACGGTGAATGAGAACGTCACCACAGTGATAACGGCATCAGAACCCATCCGACTGGTGGACATCAGTACCGACAAGGTGGTGGGTGACAAACCCATTGAGAATGTCATCCGAGTGAAGCCGAAGGAAGGTGGCCATGAGGATGGAGCCGTGCTGGCTATTGTGACAGTTGTGACAGAACGTTACCGTTCTCAGTATGCACTGATTTATACTACCAGACTGGAGGAAGCCGTTTCAGACAAGGAGGTACAGATGGATGAGCGTAATGCTTTCCATAACCCTGCCGTGAGTATGAGTACACAGGATATGGTACGCTATGCCCGTCGTATCTGGAATAGTCCGGCGAAGTATCACAGTACCAGGACCAATAAGCACCATGCAACGATGCGACTGAACAATGTCTATGCAGTGGGGGAATACTTCTTTATCGACTTCAGTGTGGAGAACAAGACTAACCTACGCTTCGACATCGATGAACTACGCTTTAAACTCTGTGACAAGAAGCAGCAGAAGGCTACGAACGTTCAGGATCTGATGCTGGAACCAACATTGTTACTCGATAGGAGTATGTCGTTCCAACGAGGTTATAGGAATGTGGCGGTGCTGAAGAAGATGACATTCCCTAATGACAAGGTGCTGACCATCGAACTGAGTGAGAAACAGATAAGTGGTCGAACTATCTCGATGACGATAGACTATGAGGATATCTTGAGTGCTGATGCGTTTGACAGTTCCCTTTTAATTGAAGATTAGCTATGATGAAGAGAATGATGTTATGTTTGGCAGTGGCCTCGATAGGTCTTGTTGCCAATGCACAGACGAATAGCAACCATCTGATGTTTGGGGTGGGAGCTTTGTATGAGAAAGGGCTGGATGCGACCATTGCATACGAGCATGGCAGCAAGTATCATAATGCCTGGGAGTATTTCGCAACGGGCTATCTTCAGTATGACGATGACCCCAATGCGGGGCATGTGACAAAGAAGAGTTTCTGGCATAACTATAACTCCTGGCATCTGGGCATTGTCTATAAGCCATGTGTGAATCGTGGGCGTAACCATCATGGAAATGTCAGGATAGGTGCCAGTGGCGGCTCAGACTTGCATGACTTCGTAGGCGGTGTACATCTCGGATATGAACACACCTATGCCCTGAAGGGTGGCTGGGAACTGTTCTTTCAGGTGAAGGAAGATGTAATCATCGGGTCAGGTCTGAGTTGGAGAACGGGCGGTTCCGTTGGCTTAAAACTACCTTTATAGTCCTGTAAATAAAGAATTTATCTATTTAATATTTAATAAAGAAGAAATATGAAGAATTTATCTTTAATAATAATGATGGCATTGTCGATGGTGTTGACATCGTGCGATGAACATGAGCCGATAGACCTCGACATCCATCCAGGTTACATCCTCTGTTCGGATGGTCAGATAGTGAGTCCTTCGGTTTTCAATAGTGACGTTCATACGCCAGTGGCGGTGGTGTTTGCTGAAAAGACAGACAAGCATCAGGCATTGGCTGTGCTGCTCGATGAGATTGCGCCAGTGGCCTTTGCCGATACGCTGAGTTTTGACCAGAAAACCAGTGGCAGTGAGACGGAGTATGACGGTTATGTCAATACGGTGGCACTCCAGACAACGCATCTCGACAGAGACAGCTTGGTGGTGAAGGACAACAAGGCAGATCCACGAAACTACTATACGTCGCCGTTGGGCTTGTTGGCCTTCCGTCATCACTGGTTCTTCCAGAGTGACTATGTGCCGAGTGTGGCTGAGTTGGGATTGCTCTATAGTACACTTACGATCGTGAACCCCATCATCGAACGATGTGGTGGGACACCTGTGAATCGCAGTCCTGAGAATGCAGGTTGTTGGTATTGGACCAGTACGGAGGTGGAACAGAACAAGATGAACCAGGCATGGCTCTTCTCGATGGCCGATGGTAGCCGACATAAGGCACCAAAGACCAACTGTTACAGAGCACGACTAATTGTAGAATATAATCCGTTATAGATATGGGAGGTTGGAGTACAGCATTGAACATGGGCGGGCGAGTAGTACGATTCGCAGGCCATAACCCCAAGACGTTCTTGGGACTGTCGGCAGGATCTGTTGCAGGTTGGAAGTATTTCGTTAATGACGAGTCGCTTTTGGAACAGGCTACTGAGGTAGCCTTGGGTGATGATGCGTCGAAAGGCTTGAAGGAGAATGGTGTCACAGGTGGACTGAAAGGTCTCGCCTTTGGTGCCGATGGTGCCGACAAGTCGATTGGCGAGAATGTGGTGGATGGCGTGGTAGGCGAGGGGACCTACGACCATTTCACTCATGCGGCAGGCAATGCCGTTGATACGGTAGAGAACGGAATCCATGCTGCCGGACAGGGATTGCAGAATGCCTATCAGGGTGCTGGCCAGATGGTGCAGGGCTACCAGCAGCAGGCCATCATGCCACAGCAGGGTGGGGGATTGTTTTCTGCACTAAACCCGTTTAACAGCATCGGACAGTTGGCCAACAGCTTCTGGAATGGCGGTTCTGGCATGAGCTTGGCAGCCCTGATACCGGCAGCATTTCTGATGTTCGGCAACTTCGGTTGGATGGGAAAGATCGCTTCGCTGTTCCTTGGCTCTTTAGCCATGAAAAACATGCGGATGCAGCAGACGATAATACCCCAGCAACAGATACCGTATAGTCAGGGCTATCAGGTGCAGCCTGTTGAACAGCCTGTGCAGCAGCATTATCAGCCGCAATTGGCCCAGAATGAAAGTGAGGAGAATGAATATACTATAAGAAGAGGAAGAGGATGAACACAAAAGATATATTATTGGAGTCCGCAAGCGGATTCATGATGCCTTTCGAGGCGAGTGAGGAGGAAGAGGTACAGGTGAGCCTGGGCTTTGGTGAGCAGACGCATCCCATGACAGGCGAGCGTTTTCACCATAGGGGTGTGGACTTTGCTGCCCACGACCTGCCATTGTTTGCTTTGGCGACAGGTACGGTGGTGGGCGTCGGAACGGATGCCGTCCACGAGAACTATATCATCACCAAGTATGGCAAGTTTGAGGTGAAGTACGGCCATGTGAGTGAGGCGTATCTCACCTACGGTATGCCCGTCACCGCCGGACAGCAGATTGCCAGGAGTGGAAACTTCCTGCATTTCGAGGTGAACTGTGAGGGTCAGGTACTTGACCCGATGGAGTTTCTGGCGATGATTTACGGCAACATTGCCCAGCTGGAGGCGATGGGCATTAAAGGACACTATCGGCTGGCCAACATGGGTGTGAAGGTGCAGACGGACTACGACGCAGATCAGGAGGAACTGCTGCAGATGATGCTCCGTTGGCTGCCTGTGTATATGAACGACATCCGCTTGGGGCGCTATGTTCCTCCTGCAAGGATGGAACAGTCGCTCAGGAACATCTTCGCACAGTCGGCAGACCGCAGTTACTTCTTCGAGACGATTCCCAACTATGGGAATCCGCTGGGACTGAGCAGTCGGGGTGCGCCACTGGCATCGAAGGTGCAGAACCTGCTGATAGGTGATTTCCTGAACTACATGGCCCTGCGTCATGATACCTATCTCTCGACGTGGGGTGACGACGTAAAAAAAAACTTCGTGAGCAGGCAGCAGCCGACGGCTATGTGATAGACCCGTTGGCTGGCCTTCAGGTCGATGTGAAGAGCTTCGATGTGGGACGGATTGCCTCGGTGTATTTCGATTCAGAGGGCAACCGTTGCTGGACGAAGGCCTGGTTTAATGGGCGTGAGAAGGGTGAGCCGGCTATTGAGATAACCCGTAAGCTGGCTATAGCTTTTATCAGTGACCAGATCTCAAAGGATTCCTGGCTCACCCGTTTCTGGCCCAAACAGATGAGTGTCTATCACAAGGCCATCGAGCAGACGCGACAACAGTTGCTGGGCCTATAATATCTATATGTATGGATTTACAGAATTTCATAGATGCGGAGTATTGTATCGACAAATATTTCGATAAGCACCTGACGAAGCGGCTGGACTTCTATATTGACAGTCGAAACGCTGCCGTGGTGTCGGGGCGCTCTACGGGCTTTGGCCTGACGAATGCCTTGGCTCCATCGGAGGACTATGCTACGAGTGTGACGCTGAACGTTCCTGCCAAGGACATCGAGAAGCTGGGTGCCGAGATGGCGCGGGACAAGCAGCTGAGCCACGACATCGAGGTGCTGGCAAAGGCTTGGCGCACGGCGGCAGTCGCTCAGGTGGGCGAGGTGCGGTATAAGCAGCTCTCAGAGAAGCTGGGTGGTGATCTTGCAATGGCGTATGTCAACCATCGGCTGACGATGCGAATGGTGGACTATGAGGTGGAGAAGACGCCTATCAAAGGCTCTGTGGATTATATTCTCGACGAAGCCCGTCGCTCGTCGTTGTTGTCGTTTGTCAGTGCGCCGACTACCGAACTGCAGCAGTATATCGACAAGAAAATAGTGGAGCGGTATGATCCAGGACTATTGGAGAAAGGAGCAGGTAAAGCCCTCGGTTCGCTGACGGATTTGACCCTGACGCTGCCTGTTACAGGCGTGAGTTCTTTTGCCGGACTGTCCAAATTTGTGGCGGTTGACTTGGGGCTTGGTTTAGCTGGTGATGCCTTGATGGGAAAATCGGGGCAGCAGATGGATGTCAGTCAGATGGTGAGTGCTGCACTGTTTAGTTCCGATGTGGATGTACTGTCGGAGGCTCGCAAAGAGACGAGGGGTGTAAATCCCTATTCCAGCGAGGTAGTTAAAGCTACCGATAGCCAGTTGGGAAAGAAGATAGTGCATCATTCTGCGTCGCTTTTTGATGCGAAGGAACTGAAGCCGAAGTTAGGTCTTGGCGTTACTAAATTGCCTGAAATACCTGATTATGCTGCCGATTTACGTCGTGCAGGTGAAATGCACTTCGCCATTCGTGAGCATTTTGATAATCAGGAGGTTACCAAAGAATCGGAACAGAAACGTGACATTTCTCAAAATGTGCAGCCTGCCGCCCAGCCCTTGCAGCAACAGTATGCGCCACAAAATGGGAACTTTTCTGTATCAGGCTGGGGAGGAATTTTCGATTCTCTCGGACTGAATGGCTTTGGCGATGTCGGCAAGAACCTCGGTTATGTGTTAGCCATGCTGCCGGACATGCTTGTAGGTATGTTCACAGGCAAGTCGCGTAACCTGAAGTTTGGCGATAACATGATGCCGATAGCAGCCATCTTTGCGGGCATGTTCGTTAAGAATCCGCTCCTAAAGATGATGTTGGTGGGCCTTGGAGGTGCCAATCTTCTGAATAAGGCTGGCCATGAAGCACTGGAGAATCGTGACGGGGTGAAGCCCCAACCTATCCGACAGTATCGCAAGTACGATGATGAACCGCTCGACCTCCGTATCTCTCAGCCCGTCATGAAGGGCAATACCCTTGTGGCCACCATCGATAACATCCCTTCTGTCATCACGCTCAATGAAGATGCCGTTGATGCCTACTATCAGGGTGTACTTCCTCTGAATACCCTTGCCAATGCTGTTCTCCGCAAGTACGACGATCAGCAGCGATCGATTCAGGAGAACTTCGAGCGCCAAATGAAAGTAGAAGAGAGGCAGGAAAAGATGATAGCTATCAAATGAAGTATGAATAATAAAACTGGCGGTGCAACAACCATTGATAGGAAGTTACACCGCCAATTTTTTAGCAATCTCTTATGCTGTCAGTCTTGTTTCAAATACCACGTTGTCGCCTTTCCTCAGTTGTAGTTGCAGGCAGGCATAGGCGTTACGATCTGCCAGTTGCTGAAGTTTCTCTCTGTTCTCGTCGTTGTCACGTATCATCGATGCGTAAATCAATCTTCCGGGGAAGAAACCGTCTAAGTCAAATGCCTTAAAGGTTCGCATCCATTTTGCTTTTGCGTAAACAAAACAAAGTTCTGAGATACGCACAAACTCTTGTGCTTGATTGTTTTCTTTCTGTATCATAGTTGTATTGTGTTATGCTACTTTCCTTGAAAGCAGGGTTTCGTACTCACTGCGAACGGTCTCTTGGTCGTATTCCTCATTATCGAGCATGGGTAGATAGAACTTTTCATCTTCTTCCCAAGGCTCATCTGTGATAGAGATATTCCTGTAAATAGAGCGGAAGGCCTTGACGATGCTGTCCCTTTCATCGTAATTGTTGTAGCCATCGAAGCATAGTTCTTTCGTCCAGAAATCGAAGGAGAAGGTAATCTGATTACGGTTGTCCATGTCTGAAATGGTCACATCTACGAAATCATGGGTGCCAGACTGCAAGGTGACTTTGTGGCCGTAGTATTCAAAGTAGTCGTTGTTGGGGCAGTCTTTGCTGGTAATCTTATCTACCAGCCTGTTGAGAAATCTGTAGGTTTTCTGTTTCATAATAATAAGTCTTTATGTGGCAGGGACATCTGCGAGGACATCCCTGCCATAAGTTGTTTATACTCTGTTGAATTTTTCCTGTGAATCGCGTATTGCTTTCTGGTGATATACCTTGTCATTCATGTCTGCAGGCTTTTCCACGAGTTCATCAATAACACTGCCAAGTGAGTCACAATAAATATCGCTCATGGTTTTCTTCACCTCTCGTCTGATATTGAGAAGTGTGATGATATATGCGTCGCTTGCTTCATCCAGGGAAACATACACCCAGCCCTTATGAACCATCCCGCTGACCCTGAGAATCAGTGTGGGCATATTATGGTAAAAAGCGTAGCATTTCTTGGATACTCCCCAACTCAGGAAAGTCATCATGTCGATTGACCAGAAGAGTTGCTTGTAAGCCTCGTTTGCCACTTCCCAACAGTGGTCGATGTCTTGTTTTGTTCTAACTGTTGCCATAGTTGTATTACTTGTTTGTTGATATTTACCTCCAAATCTCGTTACGCTTGTCCTTTCGCTTGTATGCCTTGATCTTACGCCGGCACTCGAACAGGGGAGCGTCGTAGTTGATGATGAAGTCGTCGTTGTCAAAGAAGCCTATGAAAGCCATTTCTGTACTGGCTGTTTATATCCCGCCGCCTACGGTCTGAGTGTTTGCAAAAATTTATCGGCATGAGTGAACCTGAAGCCTTTTTATTTTGTTCAAGTATCATGTGTCCGACCTGAACTTTTTTTTAGCATCGACAATCGGTCGCCTTATAGCCTTTTTCTTGCCTACTTAACAGGCCGAACCATCAAAGGGCATAGGGCAAGGAATTTGCTGACATATTTTTCGGAATACATAGATTGTGCGCAATCTACGAAGGCTGCTGAAAAATATGTTACCAAATAGTACACGGTACTTGACCATTGCCTGGGTTCGACCTACCTTTGCAAGAAAAAAGCGTCAATAAGGGGGCTGTATGATAGATGTAAGAATGGGAAGGGATGGACGTTAACATGAGCAATAAAAGAACCTTTGTTAAAGTCCGCAAGCATTTTCATGGTAGAAGTCAAGTAAAAAGAGACCTGTGAAAAGAAGGGTGGGGGAGAAGGATGATGCTCCACCGCATGGGCATAATGATGACTGATGCCTGACAGATTGAGAACCACAGCTGAAGGCTCGAAGCTCGCCGTAGATGCCCAGCCGTGCTTCTCCAAGCAGTCAGGTATGTGTCATCGCCCATGCTCCAGCTGGTAGTGTCCTGCTATCACTTTCAGCTCACTGCTGATACTGACAGCAGGACTCTATCAGCAGGATGGAGTATCACCTTCTCGGGTGGGATAAGGTGTATGTCTCTGCG
>CAMHNI010000083.1 GCA_946186505.1 uncultured Prevotellaceae bacterium
GGAGTTAAAGGGAGTTAAAGGACAATAGTTTTAACGTCTCTTATTCAAACATTTTTGCCCATCCCAAGAACTTTTCCACCCCCTCATGGCCGAATTTCTCCAAACTCTGGGCCGCTTCGAGGACTGTCAGCACGTGGTCGGGGCGCGACTTCGAGTAAAACTTGTCGGCGTAGCATACCAGCTGCTCCTCGATGTACTCGGGTTCCAGACCTGGTAGTCCTGTCCCCGTATGGCGCTCGGCCACGCGGGCGTGGCGTTCCCAGCCCTCGCGGCGCAGCACTTCGGCCCCTATCGGCCCGTGACGCAGGTATGGCTCGCTGCCGTTGCAGTAGATGCTGGGGGCCGAGCACCAGCGGATGCCGATGTCATGTAGCATGGCCGCCTCCTCGATGAACTCGCGGTCGATATGCAGTTCTGGGTGCCGGTTGCAAATCAGCAGACAGCGGTCGGCGACCTGTCGCGAGTGCTTCATAAGCAGCCGCCGCAGGTCGCCGTCCTCCGGGTAGTATTTGTCAATGATTGCCTGATAGTTCATCTTAATGGGCAAATTGGGCAATTTGGGGGATTAGAGCTGACGCTCAATCCAAGCAATGGTGTCGCCCTGACGGATTTGCTGGCCTGGCTTCACGCTGATGTCAACGAGTTTGCCACCCATAGCGGCAGGAATCTCAACGATTTCGCCCCACTTTGTCTGCAGGTAGCAGAAGATGTCGCCCACCTTGTACGTCTGGCCGATGAACGGCTCGATGCAGGCAGCGGGAACGCCCTCTCCGCCGAAGCTCCAGATGAGCTGTCCGGCCAGCGGTGACTTCACGGCGTCGGCCTTGGCATGCTTCAGGGCATCGATTTCCTCCTGCGAAATCTTCTTGCCGCCGCCAAGCTTGGCGTCCTTGGCTTTCTGGATGTCGGCCAGCAGCTGCTTCTTGGCCTGACCGCTCTTGAACGGACGGTACTGCTCGGGGTGCATGGCCAGCTCGAACAGCTCTTCGTTGTCCTGACCGTAGTCCCAGCCGTTCTCGTCCATCTCCTTCTTGAAGCCTTCGAGGGCGTTGGGAATCAGGGTGTGCGGGTCAGCGTCGGTAAACTCACGGTTCTGAGCCTTAGCCAGCTCAATGAGCTCTGGTGCAATCTCGCCGGGCACCTTGCCGCTCTTGCCGAGGATCATGCCCCAGATGGCATCGTCCATCATCACGTAGCGTCCCTTGCCCTGCTCCATTGTCAGGAGGTTCATCAGGGCGATGTTCTTGGTGTACTGTGAGAACGGTGTCACCAGTGGGGGATAGCCCACCTTCGGCCATACATACTCGACCTCGTTGAACAGCTTCACCAGCATGTCGTCCATCGTCAGCTCCGTCTCACCCTTGGCAGCGCGCAGCTTGTTGATCATCTTCTGGATGGGTCCCAGGTCGGCCATCATCGAACCCATCATGCCGCCAGGCAGTCCGCAGCCCAGCAGCAGGCTCGACATGTGCTTGTTGGCGGGATTGATGAAGTAGCCCAGCCAGTCGTCGATGAACTCCTGCGTCAAGGTACGTGCCTGCATATAGGCATTCATGTTCAGGTCGGCCACCTCGAAGCCCTCGTTCTTCAGCATCGACTGCACGCTGATGATGTCTGGGTGTACCTTGCCCCAGCTCAGTGGCTCGATGGCAGTGTCGATGATGTCGGCACCGTTGTTACATACTTCGAGTATCGAGGCCATCGACAGTCCCGGACCTGAGTGTCCGTGGTACTGTATGATGATGTCGGGGTGCTTCGTCTTGATGCTCTTGGTCAGCGCACCGAGCATGGCGGGCTGTCCGATGCCGGCCATGTCCTTCAGACAGATTTCCTCGGCTCCGGCGGCAATCACCTCGTCGGCAATCTTAGAGTAGTACTCCACGGTGTGCACAGGACTCGTGGTGATGCAGAGCGTAGCTTGCGGCGTCATACCTGCGGCCTTGGCCCACTTGATGCTGGGAATGATATTGCGTGTGTCGTTCAGACCGCAGAAGATGCGGGGAATATCGACGCCCTGGGCGTGCTTCACCTTGTACATCAGCTCGCGCACGTCGTCGGGTACGGGGTACATGCGCAGGGCGTTCAGACCGCGGTCGAGCATGTGGGTCTTGATGCCCACCTCATTGAACGGTTTGCAGAAAGCCCGGACGGCTGCATTGGGGTTCTCGCCTGCCATGAGGTTCACCTGCTCAAAGGCACCGCCGTTGGTTTCTACGCGGCTGAAGCAGCCCATGTCGATGATGATGGGCGCAATGCGCTCCAACTGGTCTTTGCGCGGCTGGAACTTGCCGCTCGACTGCCACATGTCGCGATAGACGAGGCTGAACTGGATTCTCTTCTTTTTCATACGTAGTTATTTTAGGTTATCGAAGTTGTATAAAATAAAGGTGTCAAATATTATCGGTTCAGCAGGAAACGCTCGGCCTCGATAGCGGCCTGACAGCCCGTACCCGCAGCAGAGACGGCCTGGCGATAGACAGGGTCGGCACAGTCGCCGGCAACGAAGATGCCGGGAATCTTGGTGCGTGGCGTGCCGTCGATTTTCTTCAGGTAGCCCACCTCGTCGGTGTCTAACCACTCACGGAAGATGTCGGTATTGGGCTTGTGGCCGATGGCGAGGAAGAAACCGTCAATCTGGATATCTACCAGCTCTTCGTCGGCCTCGCCGCGGCGTTTCACAAGGTGTGCCCCCTCAACACCGTTCTCACCGAACAGGCCGATGGTGTTGTGTTCAAACAGTATCTGGATGTTCTCGCGCTCGCGGACACGCTGCTGCATGACCTGCGAGGCACGGAGGTAGGGCTTGCGCACAATGAGATAGACCTGCTTGGCCAGTCCTGACAGGTAGAGGGCATCCTCGCAGGCCGTGTCGCCGCCGCCGACCACGGCAACGGTCTTCTTGCGGTAGAAGAAACCGTCGCAGGTGGCGCAGGCCGATACACCCTGGCCGTTGTACTTACGCTCGTCGTCCAGACCCAGGTACTTGGCCGAGGCTCCCGTGGCTATGATGACCGTGTCGGCCTCAATTTCAGTGCCGTCATCGGCTGTGCAGAGGTAGGGCGCTTTCGAAAAATCTACCTTTGTGATTTCACCGTCACGGATGTCTGTGCCGAAACGTTCGGCCTGCTCGCGCAGGTCCATCATCATCTGGTTCCCATCTACGCCCTGGGGGTAGCCGGGGAAATTCTCCACTTCGGTCGTCTGCGTCAGCTGGCCGCCGGGCTGCATGCCGCAGTACTCAACAGGACTGAGGTTGGCCCGTGAAGCATAGATGGCAGCGGTGTACCCTGCGGGTCCGCTGCCTATAATCAAACATTTGGTATGTTCCATCACTTCAAAAGTTCATCTATTTGTGCCGCGATGTTTTCGATCTTTTCTGTAGGCTCGAAGCGGGCGACTACTTGTCCTTTCTTGTTGATGAGGAACTTGGTGAAGTTCCACTTGATATCGGGCTTCTGCTTATAGTCGGGGTCGGTCTTTGACAGCATGTCGTCCAAAATGTGTGCAATGGGGTGTTCCATGTCCCATCCGGCAAAGCCTTTCTGCTCCTGCAGGAATTTATACAGCGGGTCGGCATCGTCGCCGTTAACCTTGATTTTCTTAAAACGGGGGAACTCAGTGCCGAAGTTCAGCTTGCAGAATTCATGGATGCTCTCGTCAGTGCCGGGAGCCTGTTGGCCAAACTGGTTGCAGGGGAAATCGAGAATCTCGAAGCCCTCGGCGTGGTACTTCTTGTAAAGTGCCTCCAGCTCGTCGTATTGGGGAGTGAAACCACATTTAGTAGCCGTGTTGACAATCAGCAACACTTCGTTAGCATACTCTTTGAGTGATACGTCCTTACCTTTTCTGTCCTTGACAGAGAAATCATAAACTGTTTTCATTTCTTGTTATGTTATAATGAATTTGAGAATTCAGCTACAAATTTATGAATTTTCCTTGTCACGGCCAAAGGATTTACAGAAATTTCACAAAAAAAGAAGTGCGCCGAGGTATATGCAACTACCTTGACGCACTTCTTATGGTTTTACGTTCAGTGTGAAATATCTTATTTCTTCGCAGCCTTACCGTAGCGGCTCATGAACTTATCGACGCGACCGGCCGTGTCAACGAGCTTGCTCTTACCAGTATAGAACGGGTGAGAGGTGCTTGAGATTTCGACTTTTACCACTGGGTAAGTTTCACCTTCGAACTCCACTGTGTCATTGGTCTTTGCCGTAGATTTCGTAAGGAACATATCGCCGTTGGACATGTCACGGAACACGACGGGGCGATAGTTTTCTGGATGAATTCCTTTCTTCATTTTTACTCTTTATTACTTGTTAATGATAATTTCGGGCTGCAAAATTACAAAGATTTCCGCACTCAGCCAAATTTTCCAGCAATTATTTTGCATTTTGTGCGGAAAAGTGCCACATTCAAGGTTTTATCTGCGATAATCATTCAAAAAAGCTTTGGCAAGTCAGCATTATTTAGTATCTTTGTGGCCTGAAACTATAAATAAGGTGGAAACAGAGACCCATCCCTTTGAACCGTTCCTGCCCGCTAATGCCCGTCTGCTGATGCTCGGAACATTTCCGCCGGCTCCTAAGCGCTGGTGCATGAAGTTCTACTATCCGAACTTCACCAACGACATGTGGCGCATTTTCGGACTTTGCTTTTTCGGCGACAAGCAGCACTTCGTCCGTCAGCAGCAGAAAACCTATGACCTCGACGGCATCACGGCGTTCTTGCTTGAACAGGGTATTGCGATGTTCGACACGGCCACCCGTGTCGTCCGCACGAAGAACACGGCATCGGACAAGGATCTCGAGATTGTGGAAGAGACCGACCTCACGGCCATGCTCAGGCATCTGCCGTTATGTGTGGCAGTGGTTACTGCAGGCCAGCTGGCCACTACCGTAGCCTGTCGTCAGTTCGGTATTGAGGCACCGAGGGTAGGGGAGTATGCCGTTTTCAGTATTGACGGTCGTGAGTGCCGTCTATACCGTATGCCATCGTCGTCACGGGCCTATCCCATGACGGTGGAGAAGAAAGCTGAAACTTATATGAATGTTTTTAAATACCTAAAACTATTATGACCATCATCGGAATTGCAGGTGGCACAGGCTCAGGCAAGACCACCGTCGTGAAAAGAATTTCAAAGGCACTGCCTCCCCATTGTGCCGCAGTCATCCCTCTCGACTCGTATTACAACGATACCACCGGACTGACGCCTGAAGAACGTCAGGCTATCAACTTCGACCATCCTGATGCCTTTGACTGGAAACTGCTGACCGAGCACATCAAGATGCTGAAGAACGGCGAGGCCGTTGAGCAGCCCACCTACTCTTATATAGAGAGCAACCGCCAGAAAGAGACCATTCATGTGGAGCCAAAGCCGGTCATCATCATTGAGGGAATCATGGCACTGCACTATAAGAAGCTGCGCGACATGATGGACTTGAAGATTTTTGTCGATACTGATGACGACGTGCGCCTCATTCGCAATATCCGCCGTGATGTTGTCGAGCGTGGCCGCACCGTTGACATGGTGCTCGACCGCTATGAGAAAGTGCTCAAGCCCATGCACGAACAGTTCATCGAGCCGACCAAGAAATTTGCCGATCTCATCATCCCCTGGGGAGGGGACAACAGGACCGGCATACATATCTTGAAGACCTATATTCAGGGCATCGTAACGGGCGTTTAGGCTTCTTCGTCCTTGATTTCCTCAAAGGTGTCGAGCTGAGGCTGCTGTTGCTCATGCAACTGCTGCCAGTTCTTCTTGTCACGGTAGAATTTCAGCGCGTTGACAAGTTCCACCACACCATAGACCAGCGTACACCATCCGAGAATCAACATGGCCATCGACAGTGGAGTCATGGGCTTCACCAGCACATAGATGCCTGTCAGCATGATGAGCGTCGGCATTATCCAGTACCAAAACGACACACGGCCATAGCGGCGTCCGTTGATGAGGTTCATATACTGATTGATGGCGCCTAAGATCAATATGGCCCCGATAACGTACATCAGTGCCGAGACGAAAGCCGTCGGCGTGAGTGCTAAGATGAGGCCGAGGATAGCGCTGCCAATGCCTACGATGGGGAACGTCGGTTGTTCGCCAGCCACAAGGTTACCCTCGGCATCGTAGATTTTGTACTCGCTGACGTTGCGTTTCGACCAGAAGTAAGTGACACACGAAATAAGTCCTGAGACAAGGAACAACACGCCGATAGCCACAGTGATACCCTTCACCGTGTTGTCGGGAAACTTGATCAGCAGCACGCCGATGGCAATGGCACAAATGGCGCGGAAAGCAGAGCTTTGTAGTATTTTCATATCATCCTTCTTTGTTTACTGTTTCATCAGGTTCAGCTTAGCCTTAGGGGCGAGGGCGTTGCTCACCTTCTCGGTATATTTTCCGACCTTGGCAGTAGCAGTACAGCGGATGTCGCGGCTGCTTGAGCCAATCTTGAAAGTATAGTTGCCAGCCTCGGTGAGCCACTGCGAGCCTTGCTCATCGAAGGAGGCGAGCATGCGGACGGGAATCTGCATCGTCAGCGTCTGGCTCTCGCCGGGCTGCAGCTCGCGCGTCTTGGCAAAGGCCTTCAGCTCCTGGGCGGGCTTTTCCAACTGACCATTGGGGGCGGTGACATAGACCTGAGCAATCTCCTTCCCGCTGACGGAGCCGGTGTTCTTGACGGTGACGGTGACGGAGAGGAAATCGCCGCTCACTTTGACGGCAGGCTTGCTGTAGGCAAACGTGGTGTAGCTGAGGCCGAAGCCGAAGGGGTAGGACACATCTTTATTGAAGGTGTCGAAATAGCGGTAGCCCACGTAGATGTCCTCATCGTGGTTGGTGTAGTCGTAGTTGGGCATCTCCCTGCCGCCCGACCGCATCACCTGGTAGCTGTAGAAATCGACCATGCCGGGGAAGTTCTTCGTCGAAGGATGGTCGGTGGCGGCAAGGGGCCACGTCATCGTGAGTTTTCCTGATGGATTCACCTTACCCGTTATGATGTCGGCCACCGAGTTGCCGCCCTCCTCGCCGGGCTGCCAGGCGCAGATGATGGCGTCGGGATAGCTCTTCCAGGAGGCCGTCTCAATGACCGAGCCGCTGTTGATGATGACCACCACGGGCTTGCCGGCAGCGTGGAAAGCCTGACAGACGTCGATGATCATCTGACGCTCTTCAGGAATAAGGTTGAACTCCGTTTCCAGGTCGCGGTCGATGCCCTCACCGGCCTGACGACCGATGGTGATGATGGCGGCATCGGCACCCCTCACCTCCTTGTCGATGGCGATGGCGTTGATGCCAATCTCGGGATACTTCTGCGGACCCATCGCCTCTGTCTGGAACCACTTGGCAGGATGGCGCTCCACTTGGAATTTTACCTTTGCATAGTCGATATACTTACGGTAGATGTCGGTCAAGACCTCCGAAGACTTGATGTCGGCGTTCTTCAAACCCTCCACCATATCGACCACGTAGGGCGTATGTACGCAGCCGGAGCCCACACCGCCGGAAAGGAAGTTGTAGCTGTTCTCGCCGAACAATGAAACCGTCTTAATCGAACCTTTCCAAGGCAGGCATCCGTTGTTCTTCAGCAGTACGATGCCCTCGCAAGCCGTCTGGCGGGTGATGGCGGCGTGTGCCTTCAAGTCGGGCTTGTTGGTGGCTGGATACTGGTGGAAGCTCGGCGTCTTCACGATATACTCCAGCATACGGCGCACGTTGCGGTCAACATCGGCCATCGAGAGCTTGCCGCTCTTCACACCCTCGACAATCTCCTTCACCTGTGCGGGCTGGCCAGGTTCCATCAGGTCGTTGCCTGCCTGCACCTCTGTGATGGTCTCCAGTCCCTTGCGGATGCCTATCCAGTCGGTCATCACAATACCCTTGTAGCCCCAGTCGTCACGCAGGATGCTCGTCAGCAGGTCGCGGTTGCCCATCGAGAACTGTCCGTTTATCTTGTTGTACGACGACATGATGGTCCAGGGCTGACTCTCGCGGACGGCAATCTCGAAGCCGCGCAGGTAGAGTTCGCGGAGTGCCCGCTGGCTCACTCGCTCGTCAACGCTCGTGCGCTCGGTCTCCTGCGAGTTCACGGCGAAGTGCTTGGCCGAGACGCCAGCCCCCTGACTCTGCACGCCGTTGATGTAGGCGGCTGCAATCTTTCCCGTCACAAACGGGTCTTCCGAGTAGTACTCGAAGTTGCGGCCACAGAGCGGGCTGCGGTGCAGGTTCATGCCCGGGCCGAGGATGACGTCGCAGCGGTACTCCTTGGTCTCGTTACCAATGGCCTCGCCCACCTTACCTACCAGCTCCGTGTTCCACGTTGAAGCCAGGCAGGTGCCGATGGGGAACCCCGTGGCGTAATACGTCTGGGTGGTACCCTTGCGGGTGGGGTCGATGCGTACGCCGGCGGGACCATCCGTCAGCACCGTTGCAGGGATGCCCAAGCGCGGAATGGCTGGCGACGTTCCAGCCGCTCCTGCCACGAGGTCGGCCTCGCCGCCTACGGCAGCCTGATCGCCGAAGAAGTTGTTTGACCCGCCAACCAGCAGTTTGGCTTTCTCTTCCAGAGTCATGGCCTGGAGCACCTCGTCGATGTTCGTGGCCGACAGTTTGGGCTGTGCATTCATTGTCATCATGCAGGTAGTGGCCGCAAAGGCCGTCATTATTAGTTTCTTCATTTGCGTTGATAATTATTGGCAATTTGGGGACAAAGATACAAAAAAAGCCGGAAGCTGCCAAACATCCAGTGTTGTTATTCTAATGATTTCCACACTTTTTTCACAAAAATGGTGGTTTTATCAAAATTTATGCTTACCTTTGCCATGTTATTGATGAATTTCAGTTGCTTTTGTTTTTCAGCACTAAAGCAAGTGAAATATCTGATATGGTCGAACTAATGACAACTTTCTGTTGCACAGGGACTTTTAGAGAACGTTGAACTAAAGTGCTGCGGGATATAGGGAATTATGAAACAATTACTACTAATTTGTCTTCAATTCAGGAGAGTAAGCATACTTTTCTTGTCCTTAAACTGCCAAATTGTTAGGACGAAAAATGATCATGGGAACCGTCCTAGGGTGTTAAGTTAACTCTGACGTTTTTATGTTAATTTGCGGCGG
>CAMHNI010000084.1 GCA_946186505.1 uncultured Prevotellaceae bacterium
ACTATACACCACAGGACAGTCAATGGGTGGCATGATGTCGTTCTACTTCAACATCGCCTATCCCGATCTTTTTGCAGCCTCACTCTTCGTCAGCAGCCAGTGGGACACCTCGAAGATGCAGGACTTTGGCAAGAAGCATTTCTTCTACATCGTGGCTGGTGGCGACCAGAAGGCTTCCGGCGGCATGAGAGACCTGGCGAAGGTGCTGAAGGAGAATAATGCAAGGGTTGACTCTGCATCTTGGAGTGCAAAATTGCCGTCTGCGGAACAAGAGAAGTTGGCAGAAAAACTGATTGCCCGTGACGGCAATATCAACTTCATCCGTTGGGAGGCAGGAAGCGTACTCCCCGAATCGGGCAAGGGCATGGAGCACATGGCATCCTTCGACTATGGATATAAGATTGCCGCAGTTCGCGACTGGCTGTTCAAACAGAGTAAATAGACTTTGACAAATCCAAACCGACAGATGAAAAGATTATATATTGAGCGTTTTTACTTGAATAGGGCCGATGACGAGTACCCTATGACAGTGCGCATCATTCTGCAGATGAAAGATGATGTGGATAGGCATCTGTTCGAAGAAGCAGTTGCAGCAGCACAGACGAGATACCCTTACCTGTGTGTCAAACTTGGTGTCGAACGCGATGCTGACGGCAGCGAGCACTATGTCTATCACGACAATCCACGGCCTTGGAAAGTCACGGACAGTCGTCAGCCGGTATGCTTGTGCAGTGAAGAAGCCAACGAACATCTGATGGCTTTTTCATGGTGGGACGATTGCGTGGCATTGGATTTCTTTCATGCGCTCATCGACGGGACTGCCGCCTATCGCATCCTCAAGACATTGCTCTATGAATACTGCCGGCGACGCTACGATAGTGAGTTAGACCCTGCAGGAGTCTGGGTGGCAGGTGACATCATCGACGAGGCAGAATGGACTGATCCTGCCACACTGCCAAGACCAACGAGCATCCACCCGCAGCAGCTGCCTGAACGTCCTAAGGTTATCAATCTGGCCACCGATGCCATCGTACCCCTTGCTGATAAGAAAGAAGTGGTACAGATACGCATCTCTGAGGAGCAGATGATGAAGCGTGTGCGGGCATGCGGTGCCACGCCTACTTCTTTCCTAACCCTGCTTCTGGCAAGAGCCATCGCCCGTCTGCATCCAGAGAGTGCGCCTCTGGCACCAACCGTTACAGTAGCAGTTGATTTGAGAAAGACACTCGGAACCACTGCGGCACACCATTCACAAGTAGGCGGACTGTTCCTGCCACTGGGGCAAGATATGCAGCAGGCGGACTTTGATACTCAGATAGCAGCTTTCCGCAAGATGATAGCCGAGCAGACTTATCCAGACAACCTGCAAGACTATTTCTGGCAGACCCAAGACCGGATGGAAAGGGTGGAACAACTGCCCACGCTTCAAGCCCGCTATCAGGCCTTTGCTCCAACAAACCAACTGAGCCAGCAGTACGGTTCGTGCATGTTCAGCTATGTAGGGAAGGCTGGTCTTGGTGCTGCCGAACAATATATCAGGGAGATGCGCACAGAGACCGACTCTGCCTATATGATTGTAGTGGAAGTAAGTGCTGCCGCAGGTGTTTTCAGCATCAGTTTCATGCAGCGTTTTGCAACCGATGTATATCTTGATACGTTCCTCGACGAGCTGCATCAGCAGGGGCTGACTTACGAGATTCCAGACCGTCATCCGCTACAGATAGCGCCCATTGCTGATTATCGTGGTGGCTGGATAAAGGAACCTGAAGCGACTGATGAGGAAGCCAAGAATGAATATACGCTAATTGATTGATAAAGAGTTGTTATTCAGAAACACGGAAGGAAACTCGCCGATTTGCAGAATTTTTGCATTTCGGCGAGTTTTCTTTCGATATTACCGAAGTTAACTCAAAATGTGATGGAGTTATCTCGGATTTTTTTGTCAAGAAGAAAGGTGAAACAGAAAGTTGTGTATTACATGCTCTCTTTAAGAATCTGTATCACTTCATCGCGTGTCAGTTTGTGGTAGCCGGCATCGAAGATGATGGTACTATCGGCAATGGCCTCGATGTTGTCGTTCGTCACACCCAGTTCGGCAGCATGCATCACAACACCGATTTCCTTCATCCATGCTTCCAAGGCACCGATGCCCTCTGCGGCCAGCTGCTCGTCGGTTTTGCCTTCAGGGCGAATATTCCAAACGCTCTCGGCAAAGCGGGCGAACTTCTTCACGCCAAACTGCGATACGAATTTATAGTAAGGTATCGAGACGGCGGCAAGCGTCATGCCGTGGGTGGCATCGGTATGTGCACCGATGGCCTGGCCTATCATGTGTACCATCCAGTCCTGCGTCTTACCCTGTCCGATGAGCGTGTTCAGTGCCCACGTCGCCGTCCACATGATGTTCGAGCGGGCCTCGTAGTCCTTCGGATTTTTCACGGCAATGCGGCTAGAATGGATGAGCGAGCGCATCAGTCCCTCGGCCAGATAGTCGCTAGTATTGTCGTCCGTGCCAGAGAAATATTGCTCCATGATGTGGCTCATGATGTCGAAGAAGCCTGCCACCATCTGATACTGCGGCACGGTGAAAGTAAAGGTGGGGTTGAGTACCGTGAACTTCGGGTAGGCGTACGAGCCGAATACCTTGCCAATCTTCATGCCGATGGCGCGGTTGGTGATGACGCTTCCGCCGTTCATCTCAGAGCCTGTGCCCACCATTGTCAGCACGGCGCCCACGGGAATCACGCGACACGTTGCCTCCTGCTGCTCCATATAGTACTTCTGCCACGGGTCTTCGTCGCACCATGCCGAGCAGCTTACGCCCTTGGCATAGTCGATAGTCGAACCACCACCTACGGCGAGAATCAAATCAACGTTATTCTCACGCGCCATTCGGGTACCCTCGTAGAGCTTCTCCACCGTTGGGTTGGGCATCACACCTGCATCCTCGACGATGGTCTTGCCAGTCTCCTTCAATGCATTTACCACGGCATCATAGATGCCGTTGCGTTTGATGCTGCCGCCGCCATAGCAGAGTTGCACGGTGGGGCCGTACTGTTTCAGTTCATCACTCAGAAACTTCAGCGCATCCTCGCCGAAGTACAGTTTCGTTGGGTTCTGATAAGAAAAGTTTCCTTGCATAGTTCTTTTTGTTATTTGATAGATTACTGAGATACTACTGTCTGTACTCACTCGGTGTGACACCCACCATCTTCTTGAACATGCGGGTAAAGTGCTGGGGGTATTGGAAACCGAGACGGTAGGCCACTTGATTGACCGAGAGTGATGGGTCAAGGACGTACTGCTTCGATAGGTCGATGACCTTGTTCTGTATATATCGCTGGGCGGTGATGCCCGTCTCGCGCTTGATGAGGTCGCCGAAGTAACTGGGCGAAAGGCAAGCCTTGTCGGCAAAATAACTAACGGTAGGCAGTCCGTTTCGTTCAGGATGACCATTGACAAAGTATTCCCTCAGATACTGCTCGAAGCGTGTGAGGATGTCACTGTTCACACGATGACGGGTAATGAACTGGCGGTCATAGTAGCGCATGCAGTAGTCGAGCAACAGGCCGATGGCATCCACGATGAGCCCTTGCGAGTGCTTGTCAACGGGATGCTCCAACTTCTGTGCGATCTGTACCAGGATGGCAGTGACTATGGCCTGCTCTGCCGACGAGAGGTGCAGGGCCTCGCGCTCGCTGTATTCGAAGAAGGTGTAGCGGCGGATTCGTTCGGCCAGCGGTGTGCCGTAAATCAGATCAGGGTGGAACAGCAGTCCGAGGGCTTCGGGTGCGGGGTCATCATCTGAGAATTCGATGTCCACCACCTGCCCAGGGGCAAAACTCACCACCGTGCCTTCCTGATAGTCGTACTTCTGTCGTCCGTAGTGCAGGGAGCATCCCTCACCATGTTTCAGGAAGAGCGCATACACTCCGTAATGCATCCGTGCACGGCGCAGCGTCTTTGTCGCCTTGCTTAAATCCACAACCGACACCAGCGGGTGCAGTGTATCCAGTCCGAATGTCTTGTTGTACACATCCACGCTATCGACCAGAATAAAGTTTTCGTTTGCCATAATCGTCAGATTTTTGCTGCAAAATTACATAAAATTCCGCAATTACAATGCGTATAAACGCAGAAACCGTAATCTTGGTAAGAAAAGCAGGAATCTGTATAAGCGGCGTATAATAGAAAAGGTGTACCTTTGCAGCCAAGAATAAAACATCAAACGATAAGAGTATGAAGAGAACATTTCTGAACAGAATGCTGCTGACGGTCGTTAGCCTGCTGGCCGTCGCCTGCAGCAGTGACGAGGCAGGGGAAGTGAATGCACAAACAACAGGATCATTGGGCAAAACGCTTGTAGTGTACTACAGCTACACGAACAAATGCCGGGAGATAGTGACCACGCTGACCAGTCAGATAGAGGCTGACGTGCTGGAGATACAGCCTGCAGAGAAGGGACTGAAGTACGAGGCCAACGGCTATGCCCTGGGCACGCAACTGCTCAATGCAATCAAGGCTGCTCCTAACGATGCGAGCAGTTATCCTGCCATTGACCCAGTGACCACATCGCTAAGTGACTATGAAACTATCATTATCGTTACGCCCCTTTGGTGGAGTCAGATGGCGGCTCCAATGCAGACCTACCTCTTCAACTATGGAGGGCAGATGGCAGGCAAGAACATCGGTCTGATTGTGTCGAGTGCCAGCAGTGGCATCAGCGGAGTAGTCGCCGACTGCAAGCGACTGGTTCCTGACGGTAAGTACTTTAGTGAGAATCTTTGGATTAACCACTCCAATCACTCTCGTCGGGCATCGCTGATACAGAACTGGTTGACTGCCGTCAGCTACAATACTGGGACGGCCATCAATGAGACACGGAACATCGAGACTGCCCCCGCCCGCATCTATGACCTTAACGGACGACTGCTGGCACAGGAGCCACAAAAGGGTATCTATATCAAGAATGGTAAGAAGATTGTAAGATGAAAAAGCAGGTAATGGTAATTGCTGCGATGGTGGCAATGTCGGCTTGTACAGTTGATGCACAGTCCGATGGGATGGTGCTCATCAAAGGCGGTACGTTCCAGATGGGAAGCACCACCTCTGAAGCAGAACGCGATGCCGACGAGACACGACACGAGGTGACGGTGCAGGACTTCCTGATGTCGGCCACAGAAGTGTCGCAACAAGAGTATGATTCGGTGATGGGCAATAATCCCAGCGAGCGCAAGGGCAGCAACTTGCCCGTAGAGAACGTGACGTGGTATGATGCCATCGCCTACTGCAATGCGCTCAGTCAGCGCGAGGGGCTGACACCCTGTTACACTATAAATGGCACCACCGTCACATGGCGACTCGATGCCAACGGCTATCGTCTGCCCGCGGAGGCTGAATGGGAGTATGCGGCCCGTGGCGGAAAGCAGACACCGTTCAGCTTTGGCGACTATGTTCACGACTCGGATGCCAACTGCTATAATGCCTACGGCTACAACAACGATGCCAGCGGGCACTGGGTGAACGGCTACTTGCAACACACGGTGGCGGTCACGGAATATCCAGCCAATGCCTACGGACTGCACAACATGCACGGCAACGTGGCTGAGTGGACGTGGGACTGGTATGCCGAATACGGTACGAATCCAGAGGAAGGCCGATACAAGGTGGTGCGTGGCGGTGGCTGGAACGATTTCCCCAAGCATATCCGCTCGGCCTATCGGAGTGCATTTCCTGCCGACGTTCCGCTCTATGCCACAGGCTTCCGTGTGGTGCGCAGTGCCGCTACGGCTTCGGGCGAGCGGAAGAGCATCAGCACAGCCAAGGCCAAAAATCCCGGCGGCAAGGTGCTCATCGCCTATTTCTCGCAGACTGGCAACACCGACGGGCTGGCACAGATTATCCACGAAATGACGGGCTACGACATCTTCCGCATCGAGCGATCCACTCCTTATTCGGCCACCTACAACTCGCAGGGGCTCTATGCCGAGGCACTCACGGAGTATCGCAATCAGGCCGTGCCCGAACTGAAGGCCTACGTGCCCAACTTGGTCGACTACGACGTCATCCTCTTGGGCTACTGCAACTGGTGGGCATCCATCCCTGCTCCCGTCCGCTCATTCCTGAAACATGACGACTTCAGCGGCAAGACCATTGTGCCCTTCTGCTCGATGGGTGGCGGACGCTTCGGCCAGACTATCAGTGCCATTGCCAAATTGGCTCCCGAGAGCGTTATCCTCAAAGGTCTCGATGTCACCTATTCCTCTTTCGATCGCACGGCCATCCGCACATGGATCGACGGCATCACAGCGTATCAGCAGACCTCAGGCATCCACATTGTGAAGCAGGGAGATATAAGTGACGATGCAATCTATTCCCTCAATGGTCAGAAAGTGAAAGAACCAAACAAGGGCATCTATATCGTAAATGGCGAGAAACGAATTGTAAAATAAAAGGTAATGAAACGGAAGCTATTCCACATTATGTTCGCTCTTGTGCTATCCGTTACGGCTGTGGCACAAGAGACGATTTTCCCGACGAAGTTCACGGCTCCAGCCGAGTTCAATACAGGCAAGGTACATATCTCTGTGCTGAGCCGTAGCGAACATCAGATGACCACCAATTTCCTCTTTGAGCGTGGCAGCCGCAATTCGTGGCACTATCATCCGAATGCCACTCAGGTATTGATGGTATTGAGCGGCGAGGCTTACTATCAGGAAGAGGGCAAGCCCAAGCAACTGCTTCGCAAGGGCGATGTGGTGACCACGGCTCCTAACGTGCGCCATTGGAATGGTGCCACGCCATGGAGCGACTGCGAGTGTATGACCGTCAGCGACCTCGTTCCAGGCGAGGAACATGCCGTGCAACTGAAGAAAGTGACCGACGAGGAATTTACATCCCCCATCAAACACGAGACAATGATTGTGCGACTGGCTGAAATCGAAGTCTATCCGGAGCATCTGCGGGAGTATCTGAAGTTTGCCAACGAAGTGGACAGACAGAGTGTAGAGCGCGAGCCGGGAGTCATCTGCCTCTTTCCCATGCAGAGTGCCGAGGACTCCACGCAGATTCGCATCCTCGAAATCTATGCCTGCGAGGAAGCCTATCAGAGTCACATCAAGACCGACCATTTCCAGAAGTACAAGCAGGGTACGCTCCACATGGTGAAGAGCCTGAAGCTGCCCACCATGCAACCGCTCGACCCAGAGACAATGAAACTTATATTCAACAAACAAAGATAAGAAACAAATATGAAACAGAACATCGGACAGAAACTGGCACTCTATCCCACGCCAGCCACAGTCGTAGGAACTGTCGGAGAAGAGGGAAAGGTAAACTGGTTGCTCGTTGCGCATGTCGGCATCGTCAGCCACTCGAAGCTCTTGTTGAGCGTACACTCGTCGCATCATAGCGTAAAGGCCATCGATGAAACGAAACGGCTCTCCATCAACATCATCGACGAGGCATTTGTCTCTGCCGCCGACTATACAGGCACTGTCAGCGGAGCCAAGACCGACAAGTCGGCCATCTTCACTTACCATCTGGGCGAGGCTGGCATGCCCGTCATCGAGCAGTCGCCGCTGGTGATGGAGTGCGAGGTCATCGACACCTACGAGATAGACGGGTTCAAGAATTACATCTGCACCGTGCTCAACACCTATGTAGAAGAGGAAAAGCTCGATGAAAAAGGCAAGCCCGACTATACGAAACTGAAGCCCGTGCTCTTCGAGATGCCCACCTATAAGTATCTGCGCACAGGCGACATCATTGGCGACTGCGTGAAGATGGGTAAAGCGTATGGCGAAACAATAAAATAAGGAGTGACTATGAAGAAAATAATCATGATGCTCACGGCACTGCTGGCTATCAGTCTAAGTGCCTGCTCACAAAAGAAAACAGAGACAAGTATGGAACAGAAAGTGTTAGTAGCCTATTTCTCGGCATCGGGCACGACCAAGGGCGTTGCCCAGCAGTTGGCTGAAGTGGCAGGAGCCGACCTGCATGAAATCAAGCCTGAGAAGCCATATACCGATGCTGACCTTGACTGGAATGACAAGCAGAGCCGTTCGTCGGTGGAGATGCAGGATAAGCATTCGCGTCCAGCTATCACCGCCAAACTCCAGAACATGAAGGATTATGATGTGGTGTATGTAGGTTTTCCTATTTGGTGGTACACCTGTCCCACGATTATCAACACCTTTATGGAGGGTTACGATTTTCAGGGTAAGACCATCATCCCCTTTGCGACATCAGGAGGCAGCAGCATCAAGAAAGCGTGTGCCGAACTGAAGGCCGCATACCCCAAGCTCAACTGGAAAGAAGGGAAACTCTTGAATCGCGCTTCAAAGGCTGAACTGCAGAAATGGACTGAAGGTAATCGCTGATATAGTATGAAGAAAATCATATCGCTGGCATTGGTCAGCATCATCACGCTATCTGCCTGTGCAAACAGTCATCCCGAGGCAGAGGTGGAGGGCACGACCGAAACCACCAACGACGGCACAGGCAGCAAGGTGTATTTCACCAAAGAGATCACCCCAGAGTCGCTAGTGAGTATTTACGAAGCGTTGGGCGTGTCGGCAGAAGGCAAGCGTGTGGCTGTGAAGATCTCCACTGGCGAGTCGAGCCGCACCAACTATCTCCGTCCTGAGTTCATCAAGAACCTGGTGCAGAAGCTTAACGCCAACATCGTGGAGTGCAACACAGCCTATGGCGGCAGTCGCGGAAATACGGCGGCGCATCGCCGTGTGATAGCCGAGCGCGGTTTCAACGACATCGCCACCGTTGACATCATGGACGAAAAGGGCGAGATGAACTTAGCAGTAACCGACACGCGCCACATCAAGCACGACATCGTAGGCTCGCACCTGCAAAACTACGACCTGATGGTCAACCTGGCCCACTTCAAGGGTCACGCTATGGGTGGATTTGGTGGCGTGCTGAAGAATCAGTCCATCGGCATGGCATCAAGCAGCGGCAAACTCTACATCCACTCCGCCGGACGCAGCACCACACGATGGATGAGCGATGACCAGGACGGTTTCCTGGAGTCGATGGCTGCGGCAGCACAAGCCGTACACAACTACTTCAAGCAGG
>CAMHNI010000085.1 GCA_946186505.1 uncultured Prevotellaceae bacterium
ATTATCCTTGACCGCTCATCTTATGATTTCGGAATACCAAAGTGGCATCTGCTGGGAATCCTGAAAGTTCCATCTGTTTATCGTGGTCTCCGATTGGTTTATTTCTATGATGATGATCGTGAGTTTGATGTCAGCCAGGAGTTGCAAATAGAATACTATGACTGACTTCGATACGATCTGGCGCACTCAGGACGAGATTAGAACGGTGGTGAATGCCGTTCTGGGTGAGTGCATCTGGAATCTAAGCTATAATGAGCGACGGACGGTTATTGAACTGGAGATTACAAAATGCCTAGAGGAAGAAGAGGTTGACATGCTTATCAACCAGTTCCCTGTACCAGCAGACTATGATGGTGTAGGCTCGAAGGGAACAAAGTTCGTGTTTTACATGTAAAAAGGGAACTCCCATTTCTGAGAATTCCCCGTGTCCTTTTTGAAAGGCATATGTAGAGGCAAAACGTACTCTTTATCTGCGTCCAAAGTGACCTGCATTGCTATGGCCATGGCGTGGTGTGTTGTTTGCCAAGGTGTGGTTTGTAATACCGTGACGCTTGTCAACTTTCACAGGAGCCTTTGGGTGATGCGGAGCAGGTGCTGGTGCATGATGTACAGCGGGCTTTGTCACCTTGCGGTCTGCATAGAAGCGGACATCACGATGGTTGTTTCCACCCTTGTAGGTCACGAACACCGTTGGACGGTCATTGTAGAAATGGCCTCTGTTGTAGTGAGAGTACACTGCGAATGTCCAGCTTCCAGACTTCCAAGCCACAGGACGATAGAAGTGGGAGAGTGCCACATACTTGTCGAACTGCCAGCTGTTCAGGACATAGCGGAGGTCTGCGTTACGGCGATCCCACCAGTTGCCGAAGACATCACCGTGTCCGTTCAGACTCATCAGGTAGTCGAGATTGATCTCATAGACTGCCTCATACTGTGCAGCGGTGAGGTTGAGCTCGTAAGCCATCTTGTCAGAGAGGAAGAGGGCCTCGTTCTTTGCTGCGTTATAGCTCATTGCGTTGGCAGAGATAGTCATGACCATCATCACTGCCAGGATCATCATCTTCTTCATATCTTTATCTCCTATACTTTAGAGTTTGACATTTTGTTTCTTGTTCACGGTGCAAAGTACGGCATTTTCCTGCTGATTTGCAAAGGATAAATCCTAAAGTGGAGGGGTGAAACTCCTAAACCTTAGTAGGATTTTCCCCTCCAGCATCCTTATTCTGCAAGAAAATTAGTAAATTTGCAGCCATTAAATATATGATATATGGAATTCAGAGAGATGAGACGCAAGCGCCAGCAGCTTGCAGAAGAAGAGAGCATTGCCATTTTGGAGAAAGCTACGGCAGGAACTCTGGCTTTGCTGGGTGATAATGATTATCCGTATGCCGTTCCTATCAGCTATGTCTATCATGATGGGAAGCTATACTTCCATAGTGCTTTGACTGGCCATAAGGTTGATGCCATCCGCAAGTGCGATAAGGCATCTTTCTGTGTCATCGAGAAGGATGATGTTCAGCCGGAGAAGTATACCACTTTCTTTCGTAGCGTGATTGCTTTCGGCAGGATCCATATCATCGAGGATGAGCAAGAGAAGTTGGAAGTGGCACGTATGCTTGGCAACCGTTACAATCCGAATCAGGAGGAAGCCCTGCAGAAAGAGATTGAAAGCGGACTGTCTCGTATGCTGGCCATCCGCTTTGACATCGAGCACCTGACAGGTAAAGAAGCAATAGAGTTGGTAAGACAGCATCAGAATAATGACTGATTCTGAATCCCCAGATAATCGAAGTCATCGACCTTTGTCGCTTAGCAACGCTAAGAACTTGTCAGGCCAGTAGTTCATAACCAGCTCGTCAGGGAAATCTGTCTCTTTCAGCAACGGATAGAGCCGTTCGTAGTCGGCTATCTGGAACGAGATATGTGCATCGCTGCCAAGAATCGTAGGCACCTCGTACTTCTTACACAAACGCAAGATCTCCAGATTATTATCTCGTGCCACTGTCTTCTTGCGCTGTGGAGCCAGTGAATGATTGTTCACCTCCAATAGCGTATGAGCCTCCTTGGCTGCCAACACCAATGGCTCGAAATCGAGTTCGCAAGAGCCATCGCCTGGATGGCTGATGATGTGAATCTTCGGATTCTTGATGACATTCACCAGCCCTTGTGTATTCTCCTCTTTCGTGCCAGCCTGATACCATGCCGCATGAACGCCAGCTATGGCAATGTCGAGCCAGCCTATCTGTTCATCAGTCAGGTCAAGGCTTCCTTTCGTATCAAGGATATTGATCTCGCATCCCATTAGCAACCGTATGCCGTACATCCGCCGAGGCACCACGAACATATTCTTGAAATACAGCGTCGGACAAGTGCCTGGTACACTTGGCCCATGTTCGGTGATTCCTAATACCTCCAATCCCTTGTCGGCAGCGGCCTTCGCCATCTCCTGCAGACTGCTGTAGGCATGCCCAGATGCTACCGTATGCGTATGCGCGTCTATTAATATCTTTCTCATACAACTAATTTTTAATAAAATGTGGATAATCGGGCTCCCCAAGCTTCGGCTCGTATGAAAAGCCTTCATAACTGAATGCGCAGAGATCTTCAGGCTTGTCAATGCGGTTCTCAATGATGAATCTGGTCATGGCACCACGGCATGTCTTTGCCCAAACAGCCTGCATCTTCAGGTCGTTACCCTTTCGAACATAGAACAAAGGCTGAACGATCCGTACTTCCTTGCGGACACGTTGCCAGTCAAACAGGTGCTGGTATTCCTCTGTAGCAAGATGAACCAATATGCCGTCATCGGCCTTCACGGCATCAATCAGGATGTCTGTCAGACGGCTCTTCCAGAAACCGAACATATTCAGACCCTCTCCGCTCGGTAGTTCTACATGACCCTCCATCCGATATGGGAGAATAGCATCCAAAGGCCGGAGCAGACCATAGAGAAATGAAGTAATCCATAACTTACCTTGCGCGACATTAAGGTCATCGACAGTCAGAGACTCAGCCTTGAGATGCTTATAAGCCTGACCATGATAGGCAAGAATGGCTGGCAGCTTCGCGGCATCATCGAAGAAGCGCATATACCGCAACATGTTCTGAGCGGCAATCTGCTGGCTGCAGCCCAGCATCTCGGCAATCGTCTCAGCAGAATACTGGGCCATTTCCCTTGCGAAACCCTCTGCCTCATTCTGAAATCGGGGCATTGACAGGCTGATGTCAGGAATCAACTTCACCCTGTCGTTCATAATTTTGGCTGATGCGAGTATAATCTGCATTTTCTCAGTTCATCTTCGTCATGTGATAGCCCATACGCTTCAACTGCATGGCTGCTCCAAAGAGGTATAGCTGGTGCAGGCAGGCGACGTAGCCGTTGAAGGCCTCCTTAGTTCCAGGTTCAAGACGCTGGTGCATCAGGGCATTATAGACCCGCGAAGCACACTCGCCAGTCACCTTCTCCAGAACGGTATAGTCCACACCCTTCAGCAACAGCACCTCCTCGCGGATATATTCGTCCAACGCATCGTAGCCCCGCTTATCGCGTATATAGGCATAGAGGTCTTCTATCTTCGAATAGATTTCCCACTCCGTGTCCCACATCTTCGCTACGGCCATGCCGATATACATCATCCAACCAAGCGAGGCCGACGGGAAGTCCTGAAACTCGCGGATGCCGTCAGGGATGTAGGTCTTTGCTATCTCTTCCCATTTCTCCTCCACGTCAGGACACTCCGGCATCCGTTCGTCCACCTCCTTCATGCTCAGCAGAAACTGATGCAGGTCTTTTCTCAATTCTTGCTCTAGCAAGCGTCTCCTTTCGTCGCCGAGCGGCTCTTCAAAATTCTCCATAATCGCTATAGCATCTTTTCAAGTATCTCGACGGCCTTGGTAATGTCCTCCTGAAACCGTTTGTGGTCAAGGAGAAAATCAGCCCTGCCGCCACTGATGGCATCATACAGTTCCTGGCTCATGTCATTGGCATAGTCAGAAATGGCCAACTCTATGTCATCCTTCTGCCAGTCGAGCGTAGAATGAATATAGATGCGCTGCTTCTGATGCAGGAAACTGTAGGCGGTCTCGATACTATCTTTTGTTATCATCTTGTTACTGAGTCATATCCTATCGGGCGGAACTGCTTCTGCTTCTCGCTGTACACGAATCCGTAACCGAACAGGTAATTCTTTATCTCTTTCGGCTCTGTGCCGAAGTTATAGCACAACGATTCCAGAGTGTCAAACTCTTCGTCTCTCAGAAGCATGTTGACGCTCGAAACCAGTATGGCAGGATCTTTCGGCAGGTAGTCCATATCACAATTCTTATTAAATCAGAGGGCAAAGGTACTCATTTTCCCTTTATTATTCGTATCTTTGCATCCAACTTTACAAATTATTAAGATGGAATACAGAAAGATAGGCGATAACTACTATATCCGTATGGATCGAGGTGACGAGATTATCAGTAACCTCCTCGAAATCTGCGAAAAGGAATCCATACCTTCAGCCGTTTTCTCTGGAATCGGCGGCTGTCAGAGTGCAGAGCTGCAGGTGTTCATCCCTGAAAGGCTACGGGTAGGCGAACAAAGTTCGGGAATGACTGGCAGCTTTGAGACTGAACAGTTAGAGGGGATGCTGGAACTGGTATCACTCAACGGCAATGTCGTAAGAGACGATGACGGAAAACTCTTCCATCATACTCATGCCTTGTTCTCTTTCAAGGGAGGGACCCGCGATGTTGATAATATCGTGGGAGGGTACCAGGACGGTCAGCATGGAATGGCAGGTGGGCATCTGAAAGCCACAACCGTTCTATATACTGCCGAAATTGAACTGCGTCCTACTATCGGTGGTGCTATCGGAAGGAAATTTGACCCTGAGACCGGCACAGGATTTTGGAACTTTAAGGATTAAAAGCTATGGTACAGAACAATGAAAGATAGAATTCTGAGCCTATTGGGGACTATCAACAAGGGCATCTACGAGAAAGAGACGGAGCTTTCGCTCTCGCTGATGGCAGCGCTGGCCGGTGAGAGCGTGATATTGCTCGGCCCGCCGGGTGTGGCCAAGTCGATGGTGGCACGAAGGCTGAAGCTGGCATTCAAGGATGCACGGTCGTTCGAGTATCTGATGTCGCGTTTCAGCACACCCGACGAGATATTCGGCCCCGTGAGCATCAGCAAACTGAAGGACGCGGACAAATACGAGCGTAACACGGAGGGCTATCTGCCGACGGCTGACGTGGTGTTTCTCGACGAGATATGGAAGGCCGGGCCTGCCATACAGAACACGCTGCTGACGGTCATCAACGAGAAGCTGTTCCGCAATGGCGACACAGAAGTTCATCTGCCTCTGAAACTATTGTTGGCAGCCAGCAATGAGCTGCCTACACAGGGCGAGGGCTTGGAGGCGCTGTGGGATCGCTTCATCATCCGCATAGAGTGCGGCAACATCAAGGACGTAAAGAGCTTTAATGCCATGCTACTCGACAATACTGCCGACGGGGATATTGAGGTAGCTGACGGGCTACAGATTTCAGACGAGGAATACTGCCGGTGGAACAAGGTTATCGACACGGTGGCTGTCTCGGAGGAAGTGCTGCGCATCATCAACGTCATCCGCAAGTCACTGGGTAGCGTAACCATCGCCCAGAACGACGAGCGGCACAACGTCTATGTAAGCGACCGCCGATGGAAGAAGATTGTCCGTCTGCTGCGCACGTCGGCTTTCGTTCATGATAGAACAGAGGTGACGGCTGATGACCTGCTACCCGTCTATAACTGTTTGTGGCAGGAGCCGGAGGAGTGCGAGGGTATCAGAGCCATGGTCATCCGTGCCTTGTATAACGACCTGACGATGCAGTTCGCCAGCCTTCGGAAGAACCTGGAGAACGACATCCGTGTGAGTCGCCAGCACCGTGCCACGAACCGTGCCCGTCAGAATATGCAGCTCTTCGACACGAACAAGAAGATATACGACAACTATTACTACCACCTGCTCGACCACGACACGGGTAATACCTACGTCTTGGTGGCCGACTACCAGAACATGAGACAGGCGAGCCGCGAGAATGCGGGGCAGGCGGGTATCATCTACAAAGACCCGGACAATCCGCAGCGCAGCATCATCAGGACGTATGACGGCAGCGATATGCCACGGGGTGCCAGCTCAGTCTATCTGACACGCGACGAGGAGTGCATCTATATCAACGGTGTGCGGTTCTATATCGAGACGCTCGGACGTGGGGAACAGCAGACGCTACCAACCAAGAAAGGCAGCGTATCAGGGCGTGACTTCTACGAGGAGCTGGAGCAACTGAGCACGCAGATTCGCCAACGGACTGACGCTATTCACGGCAATATCTTCGTGTCGGAGACCGACAAGAAGGAGGTGGACGAGTTCGTCAAGAACCTGTTCACGGAAATTGCCCACACCAGGCAGGACATGGAGAAGCTGGAGGAGTGATAGTTGCTTATGGATGTGGCGAGGTTTTCACCGACTGACTATTTGACGATGCTCGAACGCTTTGTCACCAATGGCGACGTGTTCGAGTTTGAGACCAATGTGCAGATGGACTTCCCTCGCGCCATCAACTACGACCCTATCCTCCTGTATCTCCAACGACTGATGAAAGACCCGCTCATCCAGTCGCGGGTGCTGAGCAGCCGATTGGCAGGGAAGGTGTTTTACGAGGTTGTCGGACGATTCGTACTTGAATGTCTGCACGACCAGAAGTTCATCAACCAAATGGCTATCGGTGAACAGACACAGATGGAGAAGATGATGGAATGGTCGATGCAGAAGAAGCAGGACACATGGCAGTCGCTCCTTCAGCAGCTGGGCGAAAAATACAAGGAGGATGAGTTCGACCTCGACTTTATGAAGCGTCGTTTCAAGAACAACGGCTGGCAACGGCCTGAGAACTGGGAACGGCTGAAACGCGAATGGCAAGGGGCGCTCGACGAGAAAGCACGCCAGCAGGCATCGAAGAAGGTGGAGTCGAAAGGTGGCGGCATACCCGGCCACTTCGAGCAGATGCTGAGCCAGCTTGAAAACCGTATGCGCAGCGACGGTGCCACCGAGGAACAGCTGCTTCAGGCATGGGAGATGATGGACGGCTCGTGGACGGAATCGGAATTCGAGAAGCATCTTAGCATCGTGCAGATTCAGAACCGCTACCCTGAAATCGGCGACGTGGCCAAACGGATGGGCAGATTGCCCGACGAGGAAGGACGCGCACGGCTGACCGTTCAGACAGGCGTGAGCCATCGGCTGGAGCACTCTTCCGGCAGCGACATCGAGGGTGTCACCATCGGGCGTGACCTCAATGCCCTGATGCCCTTCGAACTGGCACAATACTCCGATGCTGAACTCGAAGGGGTGTTTCTCCGCAAATATCTCACCAGCCGTTTGCAGGTGTTCCGCTACAAGTCGGAAATCAGCAAACCCTCACGGCGGCTACGCTCTGAGCGTGCATCCCGTCGCGGCCCGATGATTGTCTGCGTCGACAGCTCTGCCAGTATGTATGGTGTTCCCCAAAGGATAGAAGCCTCGCTGCTATCGAAACTGGAGGAAACAGCCGATCGGCTTAACCGCGACTGCTTCCTGATAGACTTCTCCGTCGGAGTGCGTCCGATAGAACTTCGTTCAAGGCGCAAGAAACGCTCCATGGAACGAATGGGCCTGCGACAGGAGGATGCAGAGAACTTCGAGAAGGGCTATTTCCCTTTCCTTGGCGGAGGAACTGATGCGCAGAAGATGCTGAACCTGACGTTCTATCTGCTGGACAACGGTGAAGACAGATACATGAATGCCGATGTCCTTTGGATAACCGACTTCCTGATTCCCAGAACCACAGAAGACCTTATGAAGCGGTTCAAGGACTATCAGGCCACCGGCACCAAGTTCTATGGTTTCAAGATTGGCCAAGGCGAAAGCAATTGGGACAAGTATTTTGATAAGATCTACGAGGTGCATTACAAGCAGCCAAGGCGATACTAAACCTGTTTATTTCTCATATAGATAACTACAACAACTATTGTCGCGCCGAGACGGACTTCTGAAGGTGCAGCATAGTGCTATGACTGCGGTTCTTGCGTAAGGGGATGGCATTTAGAATCCGTTGAGTCGCGGGTACATCTTTTCACGAAACGTCGTCGGTCTCGATGGAAGAGCATGATATGCACATCCATCGTTTCTGGGACAAGCCGCAGAAAGCGACTGACAATGTTCCGTAGATGAACGCACGACACGACTTGCTTCTATGCTATCCCCTGACCTACGCTATAAGAACCTGTTGCACTCATGGCAGTATGCTGCACCGCCTGCCCGTCACAACAGCGACATGTCCTAACGGAACAATATGCTCAATTTCTTTCTCACTTTAATGATTATTGACCGGATTTGCACGTTTTAGACACTTTTTCCTCATTTCTGTAGCTACATTACAGAAAAATGTGTAATTTTGCATCCAGTATGAAGCATCGAAGACTCGACAAGTACGTGACCTTCTACACGGTCTGCAAGGAGGGTGGAAAGGTCATCTACAGCTACGTAGAGACCCTTCCGCAACATCGTCTGCAAGACAGGAGCCTGAAGGAGTTCTACCGTCAGGTTGAGGAACACGGCTACGATGTGATTACGCCCTCTGACAAAGATTACGAGCAGGTGGTAAAGGCTCTGAACGCCGTATCGAAGAAAGATGCGATGAACGACGAGATGAGTTCGTACAACCACTACAAGCCAGAGGAAATCTGTACTTGCGGACGCTGGATCTTTTTTGAACACATGCCTTATTACGACGAGAAAGAGCAGAAGGATATCGTCTATCGCAGTACGAAAAAGAAGAGTTCGGAAGCACAGCCAGCGAAGAGTAAGGAAAAGATGGCCTCTGTATGAGTTCCCGCATATCAAAAAGAGTCGGTGAAGCGGTTCTTCGACTGGCTCAAAGAAACCAATGAAGTGTACTGATTTAGGTTGACAGTTTATACTCTTAATATCAATACAGGTTT
>CAMHNI010000086.1 GCA_946186505.1 uncultured Prevotellaceae bacterium
TGTACTGGAACTCGATGTGGTCGAAGTTCTTCTGGTTCTTGTTGAAGCCGCTGATAATGACGGGCATGTGCCAGCCGCGCTGCTTGTCGTAGGCGGCGTCAGTGTTCATGATCCACTTGTCGCCGGGCGTCGAGATTTCCACGGGACCGGCTCCCTGCAGGAAATGTACCGAGAACTCAATCTCCCTCCACATGTCAATGTCCTCAAGCGAGACGATACCTATCCTCAGGTTCTCGTAGTCGAAGTCCTCGCCGGGCCACACCTCCAGCGTCTTTTCAGTCACGCTGCCGGGCGTCACCATGACCATCGTGCCGCCACGCGACAGCGGCATACCGTCCATCATCAGCTTCGCACCCTTCGGGTTCGACGTGTCGTCGAGGTAGAGGTAGAAGAACTGCAGCATGCCACCGATGGCCTCGGGCTGCTCGCTCTCGTTGGTCAGGTAGACCTTGAAGCGGGCTGGTTCGTCGAAGGGTACACCGCTGACGCTCTGCTTGTCGAGCTTGATTGTGGGGTTCTCGATCTTCTTCGTGCGCTCGTCGAGCAGCGTCCCCGGGCGGTAGAAATTCGTCTTGCGCTCACCTTCCCACGGACGTGCGGTGGCACCGCCGCGTGTGCGGTAGACGAAACCGCGGGCGTATGTCAGGTCGCTCTTGCTCACCTTGCCTACATCGGGATAGCTCGCGATGTCATGTGTCACCTCGTCGTCCACCTTGTCGAAGGCCTTGTAGAAGTTCTTGTTCGAGAACACTTCAAAAGTGCCTTCGCTGCCGTCATTGAACTGGTTCTTCACGGCATAGACATCTACGACGAGATGGCTCTTCTTGTCCATGCTGATGTTGAAGCTCTCCTTGCGGTTGAACTTCTTGTCAGTGCTGTAGGGCGTGTTGAAGTTATAGGAGACTTGCGGCGTTATGCTGAATTTGAACGAGTAGCCGGCCCAGTTTATATTACCTTCCTTGACATCATTTTTGTTGTTGTTTGCTGGGCCTACGCCTTTACCACCATATCCCATTGCTTCACCAATTGTTTTAGCCAACCACTTGATACTGCTGGCGATGACGTTTGATGGCGTGCTCTCCCAGAAGTAGTGTACCTGTGACGTATAGGAGATGTCGGCACTGAAGTCCTCGCTATAGGACAGCGGGGCACCGCCGTCGATGTCGAAGTTCTTCACCAGCGTCGTGGCTTCCAGCTTCTCCTTCTCGTTGCGGGCTACCATCTCAGCCCACCATAATGCGCTCTGGCTGAACTCGCTGATGCGATCCTCACGCCCACCCTGATAGCCCTTGGGGAGTATAATCATGTAGTTGATACCCTCCTGAGCCTTGTCGATGGTCGTATTGTAGAAGTACGTCCAAGAGTCGTCGCCCTTCTCCACCGACTTCGTCGTGTTGACCACGCCGTAGTTGTCGTCGGTAGGTTTGCGGAGCGACCAGTAGACCACTTTGCCCGTGGAATCGGCCACGGCCTGGGCTTCATCCTTGCTGCCGGTAAACAGCAGCGACTTACACTCCTGCTCCAGATTCGGGATCAGCTGACCCAGGATGTAGGCCTGCGAGTGCATGAAAGTAGACTTGATCTTGGGACCGATGGAGAGCACCTCGTCGCGCACCAGATGGAGCGTATCGCCATTCTCGTCGAAGCCAGTGGCTATCTCGATAAGGGCTCCGGCCTCACGGGCTCCCTCCAGCTGCTTCCACATCGTACTGTCGATGGCTCGGATGGCCAGCGCCGGCGTCACGACGTAGCTGGTCTCCGTGCCGATGTAGACATCGGCGTTGGCACCGACCATGGTGTTGGCTGAACTGGTGGAGATGTCGCTGTTGGCCGTCATGGTGTAACTGTATGCCTGTTTGCCTGAAGCTGAGAACATCAGGTCGACGTCGAACGCGAAGTCGGATTCGCCATTATTGATGAGACCCGACTCTGCGGCAAGAGCCACGACACCTACATACTGATTGACCTTCGAACCAAAGGCAAATCCCAGCGTAAGGCCGCCGGCAGCCGACCAGTCGAACGTATAGCCGTACTTCAGCGTCGAGCCCCGGCTCAGCTTGGCCGACGAGCCGCCACCGGGCGGGTCGCGCAGAATGTCGACAAGTTCGGGTTTGTCGATGCTCAGAATATCCTTGGCTCCTGGCATGACATACGTATTTAATACATACGCGCGCAAGGGGTCGGCCTCAAAGTGTGTGCCGTCGAGTTCGAGCGTCATGGTGACGAGCTGCAGGGCGTCCTTGCCGGTCAGGCTGTAGGGTGTCTGCTTAGCCTCAAGCATATAGATACGCTCGCCCTGCTTGTCCAGGTGTACGGTGTCGCGGTGGGTGGCGCTCACCATGCTGTTGCGGATGGTCACCACGCCGCCCGAGAGCTTGATAATGTCGACGGTATCGCTCTTCGTGTTGTTATTATAGTAGTACTTCTCGACGGCCGAAATCTTCACAGGGTACTGCCGCTCGATGTTGAAGACGGGATAGCCGAAGGTGTACTTCACCTCCGTCGACTTCTCATCGACGGGATAGCAGAGCGGCACCTTCACCTTCTCACCCTGCAGATTCTTGGCCGTATAGTAGCGGTCGCCAAAGTAGTTGAAACTCTCGTAGCCCATCTGCTGACGGTCGAGGATGACCGGCGAGCGGTAGATGCGGCTGTACTTGGCCTGATACACCTCAGTCACCTCGCGCACCGGGTCGCCGTTGGCGTTCCGCCATTCGCCCTTCAGCACGTTGCTGTGCCACGTCAGCGAGTCCGTGAGGTCTATCACGTCGTTGATCGTGCCCTCCTGGAACAGCGTCGGGTAGCCCTTGGCCGTAATCTGCTGAATCTTCCACTTCACGGGCGGCAGATACACCACAAACTCGCCGGTATGTACGTCGGGCTTCACCACCATGCGGTGCTCCGTGGTGTGGACCTGCGTCTGGTACTTGAACTTCTTGTCGTGGCTGTTGTGTACATAGACGGAGTCTGTCACCTTCTTAGTGCGGTCGAGGATGTCCCAGACCAGCCGCGACACGTTGTCGCCCTCCAGCGTGAAGACCATCTCCAGGTCGTCGCCCAGGTTGTTGCGGCCCAGCGAGTTGTCGAGCGGCAGTCCGGCCTGCACATTGCCGCCGGCAACGCGGCCGATGAGCTTCACGCGGGTGTCGTCGTAGAAGTAGATGCCGGCCTTGTCGGTCTGGAAGTCGTACCTCGGATCGGCCTTGTTCTGCTCGTCGGCATAGTACCAGCCGCCGTCGTAGAAATCATGGCCGTCCTTCACGGCCTGAATTCTGTGTTCACCGGGCAGCATACGGAAAGCGAACTTGCCCTCATGGTCGCTCTCAACGGGTCCGGCGGCCGTGTGCACCTCGGTGCCGTCAACCAGGAAGTGAACACCCTGCACGGGAATGCTCGTGCCGTTGTACTGAACGTAGCCTGAGAACTTCACGTTGGAGGTCACCTCAAACTCTACGCCGCTGATATAGTTCTGACCCGGTTCCGTACCGAAGCTGATGGACTGCATGCCATTATAGCCGGGAACGCCGGGAGAAACGCGGTAGACGCCCACGCCACCATCCCAATAGGGCAGGCCGTTCATGATGAAGTGGCCATTAGCGTCGGTCGTGGCTTTGTAGGTCTTACCGTTTTCGCGGTCCTCGGTGATATTGACCGGTTGGTCGAAAATGCCAGTGCCGTCGGGAAACCTGACGTAGCCCTCAACGGTACATGTCTGGAAGCAGCCACCCTCCACGACGGCGGTCGGCACGTAGCTCGTGCCCTCGCAGTCGTTGGCTGACTGCACAAAGTATCTGTAGGTGTGGACGGGCGACGTATTCTGGTCCTCATACTGCGTGTCGATGAGCTGCGTGGCTATGCGCTCCCAGTTCTCGGGGTTGGGGTCGTCGGTCTTGACGCGATACACCTCGAAGTAGTCAACGGCTCCACCGTCGGTTTCCCACGTCAGCAGGGCCGAGCTGCGCAGGGGCTGAACTCTCAGCGAATTCTTCAGCACCTGGCCGTGGTTCTCGTAGTAGAACTTGTCGGCAGGCAGCGTGGCGCTCGCTTCCCGCCAAGACAAGATATCCGGGCAGAAGATGTATCCTTGAACGGGAACATTCAATGCCCATCCCCAGGTCGAAGGAATGTCATTAGCCTGCGTACCTTGCTCCTTGCCGAAGGCTGTTTTGTAGCAGCAGTCGCGGATAACGACGTTCGTCTCACCGGCGACGGGGGTGCGCACCAACGTAAACGATGAACTGGTGGAAGTGGGCTCTACGCCGAAGTAGACACGGTCGGCCATGACAAAGGCTGTGCCGCGAGCAAAGCCCACCAAGCCGCCACAGTTCGTCGTGTTGGAACCAGACCAGCTGCCGTTCACCAAGACATTGCTTGCAAAGAGGCTCTCGTTCTTGTCAAGCAGGGCCACCAGACTGCCATGACTGCCATCGCCGCCGATAGTTGCACGGAAGTCCAAGTTCACTATGCAGTTCTCTATAAACGCTGTGCCGCCATCAACGATGCGGCCCGCCACGCCGGAAGCGAATTGCCTGGTCGTCGAGATGGTCGTGTTGAATATTCCGAATGCTATCACGGCACCGTGGCCAAGCGCGCGGAACGGGCCGACGGTGTAGTCCGTTGCATTCAAATTCGTAGTGAGTTCTTCGTTGTTGCCGAGGAATATGCCACGGTAGGGGCTGCTGGTAACGCCTACCGTTTGGTCTAAATTGGTGATTCGGGGCCTAAAACCGTCTAAGATGGCATTCAGTGTGGTTTCACCGTTGTTTACACGTTTGGCAAAGCGGTTCCAGTCGTCCTGACTATTGATGAGGACAAGCAGGTCGCCCGTGGCCTTACCGATAGGCGACGTCTTACCGTCTACGACGATGCGCACGTCGTAGCTGACGCACGACCGGTTCAGCGTCAGCTCCAGCTCCCTGCTTGTGCGCTCAGCTGGAGTCAGTACGTGCGCCAGGCTGTCCACAAGACCACCGTCGCGGTTGTACATCAGAGTCACCACACGCATCTCGGCGCGGTCGTCCCACACGAAATAGCAGTCTCCACCTTTAAAATCCGGCGCATCATATTCTATTTCGTCCTTCGTATACGACCACGTCAGTTTCACCTTGCGGTTCTCCTCGTCGCTCCAGTCGGCCCTCACGTTCTTTGGCTTCACCAGCACTAATGGCTTCAGCCGAGGCATGACGTATGCTACCGCCGGATTGTGGTCCATCGCCCACAGTTCTCTCGATGAAGCGCGCACCACGCGGTAGCGCACCAAAGGTATGCCGGCCTTGGCATCTATCAGCTCTGGCGTCAGTGAACTGATGAAAGTTTCGTCCTCATACTCATAGTCGGTCTCATTATTGTCGAACTCCACCGAGCCTATGTCAACGAAATCCTCAAGGCGGCCCGTCATCGAGCGTTGCACAAGGAACATTTCGCCGTCAAGGGCGTCGTCGAAGTCCTGGTTGGCTATCTGCCACTTCAGCAGCACCGAGGCGTTGCAGGCAGAGTCCGTCTGCACATTGGCAGTCAGCAGGCGCGGGGCGTGAATCATCGGCACCTTGTCAAGCGTGATGGAGACGTCGCCCGTCAACTCCTTAGGCCAGTCGGCGTTGGGCACGTCACCCTCATTCGGCTTGCCCGAGATGACGTTGGCCGTAATCGTCATGTCCTTATGGACGTCGGTAGCCGGAATGGTGATAAAACCAGAGTACATGCCTTTATCGAGGGTCACACGGTCAAGCGTCTTCCGCCTGCCGAACTCGTCGGTATAGCTCACCTGAACAGATTTCATTTCACGGTTCGACACAAACGGTATCTTCAGCATGCCCGACTCGCTGGCATCAGTGGCCGGGAAGGCGTCGTAGGTGTCCAGCGTTATCTCGTCGAAGTCCATCGTGCCGATTTCCTTCTGGTAGGTTGACGTTGAACCACCACTCTTCCAAAGGGTGGCATCCACATAGAACGTTAACGACTGACCGGCAAAGCTGGTCGGATAGTACCAGTCCAACTCTGCGTAGCCGTTGTCCTTTCCATTGCGGGTGTGGTGATGCTCCTGCAGAGCGCCTTCATAGATAAAGCAGAGCGGCTTCCAGTAGGTATCATTGGTCAGGTACAACAACGAACCAGACAGATAGTTCGTGAAATGCGATATCACATACCCGCTATTATCACTGTTATACTCGGCAATTTGAAACACGGGCGTCTTTTTGCCGTCTTTGCCAATTACGCCGTAAGTGGCTGAGTGCAACGTGCGATAGGGACTGGCGTTGGTCGTCATCAGCTTCAGGTGCATGCATCCCTGCCCTTTCTGATACCACGTAAACGCAATCTTAGGCGAGTCGAAATCACCGTCATCGGCCTGTACCGCCGCCGGCACGGCAAATGCGATAATGGCAAGCAGCAGGGCTGCCCACCACTGTTTCTGTATATTAACCATATCTCTCATCTTAATTTTATGTTTTGTGTTCTTGGTTATTTGTCTGCAAACTTACATAAAATTTTTGGATTATACAACAGTTATGATAAAAAAGTAAAGACCACCCCCTCTCTTTTCCGTTGTGGAAGTGACCTCCGTCACCATATTTTTAGTATCTTTATGGTGTTTTTATTATTTATTCCTTTATGTATCACTAAAAATATCACGACTATGAAGAGAGTATGTGGTCTTGACGTGCACAAAGATAATGCTTTTGTGTGCATTCTCGGCGAAAATGGCGAGGAAATTGAGTTTAAGACAGGAGTTTTAACAGTTGAGCTGGATTCTTTCCGCGACAGGCTGGTCGAGCTTGGTGTCGGCGAGGTGGCTATGGAGAGCACCGCCGTGTACTGGATGCCCATCTGGCGCATCCTTGAGAGTGACTTCAAGCTTTATCTTGTGAATCCGCTTTCCATCAAGCAGCTGCCGGGCCGCAAGAGCGACGTGAAGGACGCCGAGTGGATTGCCACGTGCTTGCAGAAAGGACTCATCCGCGGCAGCTTCGTGCCTCCGCTTGCCGTCCAGCAGCTCCGCCAGTACAACCGTCGCCTGTTCGACCTGAACAAACAGGCTGTCTATGTCCAGAACAAGATGGACGCTGCGCTTCAGCGGTGCAACATCCGCATCAGCAACTACGTGTCGAACGTCGACACGAAGGGCTACCGCGAGGTGGTGGAGCTGCTATCCGAAGGAACCACCGACCCAGAGCTGCTGACTGGGAAGATACACAGGCGGACCATCAACAAGCACGGCAGGGACACCATCAAGGCGGCCCTTACCGGTGTAGTGACGGATGTCGACAGCGACCTGCTCCGCCAGTACAGGGAGGAACTTGACCTGCTCAGGCGGCACAAGCAGGAATGCCTGTCGAAGATGAGGGAGATGTGCGAGGAATTGTATCCAGAGGAGCTTAAAAGAATAGAAGAGATACCAGGCATCAGCGCCCAGTCGGCCACACAGATTATTGCAGAGATCGGCGCCGACATGAAGATGTTCCTCACGGCACGCACCCTTGTAGCATGGGCAGGACTCAAGCCGAGAAACGACGGCAGCAACGGAAAAATCAAGTCACGCAGGATCACCCACGGAAATAAGTATCTCAGGAAGCTGCTCATTGAATGCGCATGGGCGGCAAGCCGCACGAAGGACTGCTTCTTCAGCAGCTTCAGCTACAGGATGGTCACCGTCAGGAAGAAAGGACGCCTCAAGGTGCAGGTTGCCATTGCAAGAAAACTGCTCGTCGTCATCTGGAATCTACTGGCCAAAGGGGTGCAGTACTCCGACAGGCTGGCACAGGCAGACGACACCAAAGATGAATCATCGGATACCCCACAAGGGTAGACCATGATATACCGCCTACTGTAAGGTAATTATATTTGTAGTGCCAACAGCCAGTCTGCAAACATGCTAATGCTTTAGGCGGCTTAGGACAACTGTCGGGGATAGCCAAGCCCGAAGAGGAAATTGATAACTGATAAACATTTGCCAATGTCTGAAAGGCACTGGCAAGGCAATCGTATGTATTTGTGAACCGAAATGGCGGTTGTAAACGGAAAAGAGAGGGGTGGTCTAAACTTTTATAGAGGAAATATAGTGATTTCCCTTTAAACCACCAAATTTTCAGCATTATTTCTTTCGTCTTCTATTGAGCACATCATCCCTCGCAGGCATGCACCCGATAGATAGCGGCAGCCTCTTCATCGGAGTCTGCCAATAGGAAAGTGTACAATTCTTTTTATTTCCATAAGCTTTTTAATTTATTGTTTAACTTAGACTATTTACTTCTGAAGTTACAAAGTTATGACAATTGATAACTGTTTCCAAATTTTTGCGTGTTTTTCTATCGGAGTATATGCGACAACCCCTACTTTTTTGCGACATTTTCCGGAACCCCCACCCAAATTTGTCGCAAAAGGCGGCGGGTTTTGCTCATATCCCCGCCTTTTGCCTGTAAACTGCCGCCTTACCTCCAGGTGTCAGTTCAGGTTCGAATCCAGGCAGCACCATACAAAGTGAATGGAGCCGCCAAACAACACGTTTAGAGCCTCCATTCGAACCGTTTAGAGCCTCCATCCGCTACAAAATTCTTGGACGTTCAGGTATCATCCTATAAAAGCATTTTGAGGCTGTTTTCGCCATTTTTCGTGTATAAGAAGGTTAAATATGTTATATTTTCATAATTCCCCTGTCACAAACGGCCTTAACTGGACATCGGGCTTGGCCGGTGTTGTATATTTGCAACTGCGTTGCTGCTCCTCGCGGCAGCCGTCCCCCCGGGGCCCCAGGGTAGTGTACCCTCCCTCTATAGGCCCCCTGTTAAGGGGGGCCATGAGGAGGGGACACACTACACTACCCTGAGGGCCAAGGGGAAGCCGCCCGGCCCGCCGCATTCCTGCAAAGACCGCCGCGAAAAGTCTGGTAATGGCTGAACACAAGAAAGCCCCGCTCCACGATTGTGGAACAGGGCTTCGTGAAAGATGGCGGCCTCCTACTCTCCCGCATTGCATTGCAGTA
>CAMHNI010000087.1 GCA_946186505.1 uncultured Prevotellaceae bacterium
ATGCAGACAACTATGTGAACTTCGACAAGTCGCAGTTTGAGCCATACCTGACGCTCTATCACGACAAGCTCAACAATTACTACCCCGGCCACCCCATTCACGACCAGATTGCCACCGCCGAGACGGCCTACCGTCTACAACCAGGTAAACCCTATATCGACTACATGGTGCGCAATACTGACGGCCAACTCGTTCCAATTTCCACCCTCATCCAAGGCAAGGTAGCCCTCATCGACCTCTGGGCATCGTGGTGCGGTCCCTGCCGTCGCCACAGCATTGCCATGATTCCCGTCTATGAGAAATACAAGGACAAAGGCTTCACCGTCATTGCCATCGCCCGTGAACGTAATCGCCAAGCGATGGAAAAATCAGCGAAGAAGGACGGCTATCCTTGGCAGAGCCTGTTGGAACTGAACGACGAGAACGGTGTGTGGCGCAAGAACGGAGCTGGCAATGCAGGAGGTGCCATGTACCTCATCGACCGCGACGGCACCATCCTCTCCACCTCTACAGATGCCGAGGAACTGGAGCCGATTATCAAGAAAGCATTAAACATCGATTGAGACATGAAAATCATCGGAAAATAAATTTGTGGGGAATAGATGGTTCTTGAGAGAATATTCTGTGGGGATTAGCATATTTTATTGAAATATATTTGTGGGGATTGAATAATTTTGCTATCTTTGCAGCCATAAACAAATAGTTTTATGGAAGAAAGACTGTTCAAAAGAAAGATTTACACTCAATTGCTGAACTGGAAACAGGAATCGGACGGTAAGAGTGCATTGCTTGTTGAAGGTGCACGACGTGTCGGCAAGTCGACCATCGTGGAAACCTTTGCCAAGAACGAATATGAGTCATACTTGCTGATAGACTTCAACAAGGCATCGAAGGCTATCAAGGATTTGTTCAACGACCTGATGGATTTGGACTACCTGTTCCTGTATCTCCAGACGGCATATCATGTAACATTGAAGCCACGAAAATCTGTCATCATTTTCGACGAGGTACAGAAGTGTCCGATGGCACGCCAGGCCATCAAATATCTGGTGGAAGACGGTCGTTACGACTATATCGAAACAGGTTCTCTAATCAGCATCAAGAAAAATACCGAAGGCATCACGATACCCAGCGAAGAGGATAGAATACAGATGAATCCGATGGATTTTGAGGAATTCCGATGGGCATTGGGCGACGAAGCAACGGTTCCACTGCTACGCAAGTTTTGGGAGCAGCAGCATGCCCTTGGACCGGCCCATAGAGAAATGGCGCGCAACCTACGGCTATATATGCTGGTAGGTGGTATGCCGCAGGCCGTCAATGCCTACCTTGACACCAATAACTTCAGTAAAGTTGATCAAGTGAAGCGTCGCATACTCAAACTTTATGAGGACGACTTCCTGAAGATAGACCCTTCAGGGCGAGCATCGGTCATGTTCCGTTCCATCCCCGGACAGCTAAGCCGAAATGCCATACGATATGTGCCCTACGCGGCTGTAGGTAGGGTGGATGATGAGAAAATGACGGAACTTTTAAAGGCTCTTGAAGACAGCAAGACGGTAAACATGTGCTATCACGTGAACGATCCACAAGTGGGTATGGGGCTTACGAAAAACAAAGACCAATTCAAGATGTTCGTTTGTGACACGGGACTGTTTATCACGCTGGCTTTTTGGGACAAGAGCTTTACAGAGAATATCATTTACGAGAAGCTTTTGGCAGACAAACTACCTGCCAATCTGGGCTATGTCTATGAAAATCTTGTTGCCCAGATGCTGGTGGCTGCAGGGAATGAACTCTTCTACCATACTTGGCCACGCGATGAGAAGCACTACTATGAGACCGATTTTCTGCTGTCTCGTGGAGCAAAGATTTGTCCTATAGAGGTAAAGTCGTCGAGCAGTAAGTCACATACTTCGCTTGATGAGTTCTGTCGTATTTATTCGTCCAGGATATTGTGGCGATATATGGTGTATACCAAGGACTTCGCAAAGGATCAGGAAACCATCATGCTACCAGCATACATGGTACCGCTTTTATAGAATATAAGTATATCCATAATGATTCTCGTAGTTGATGACGATAAAAACATCCGGCTCTCGCTGAAGCTCATACTGGAGCGCAACGAGTATGAAGTGACCCTGGCCGAGGGGCCGAAGGAGGCGATGCAGATTGTCCGCAACACTCCGGCGGTGGAGCTGGTGCTGATGGATATGAATTACACAAGGGCTACTGACGGCGAGGAAGGACTGACACTGCTGAAGCAGGTAAAGGTGTTCCGCCCCGAGGTGCCTTGTATCCTGATGACGGCCTGGGGCAGCATCGACCTGGCCGTGCAGGGGATGCGGGCCGGCGCCTTCGACTTCATCACCAAGCCGTGGGACAATGGCGTGCTGTTAGACAGGATAGAGACGGCCATCAAGATAAACAATGCAAGTCCTGCGACTCAGCCAATCCAAAGTTCACCCATTGTCGGCACATCCCTCTCTGGCATTCTCGCTACCGTGGCCCGCGTTGCCCCTACCAATGCGCCCGTCTTGATTACTGGTGAGAGCGGTACGGGCAAGGAACTCATCGCAGAGGCCATCCACCGACAGAGCCAACGGGCTAACGGGCCGTTTGTGAAGGTGAACCTCGGCGGCATCTCCACGTCGCTGTTCGAGAGCGAGATGTTCGGCCACAAGAAAGGCTCGTTTACTGATGCCAAGGCCGACCGTATAGGCCGTTTCGAACTGGCCAAGGGCGGCACCATCTTCCTCGACGAGATTGGCGAACTGTCGTTGGCCAGCCAAGTGAAACTTTTGCGGGTGCTGCAAGACCAGACCTACGAGGTGCTGGGCGACAGTCAGACACGCCGAACGGATGTCCGTGTGGTATGCGCCACCAATGCCGACCTTCGCGTGATGGTCGAGGAAAAGACCTTCCGCGAGGATCTGTTCTACCGCATCAATATCATCAACCTCCATCTGCCGCCTCTGCGTGACCGCCGTGAGGACATACCGCTATTGGTTAATCACTTCCTTCGGATGGCTTGTGAGGCAAACGGCCTCCCGCCTGTCACCGTCTCGACAGAGGCCATCGGCTATCTCCAGACACTTCCGTTCCTTGGTAATATCCGAGAACTGAAGAATCTGGTTGAGAGGGCTCTGCTGATGAAAGATCCCGCCGCCAGTCAGCTCACTGCCGCCGACTTCGCACTCTTGTCCAAGGATATTCCGTCGGGGAAACCGATAGGCACAGAACCCGCCACCCTCGACTCCATGGAGCGCAACGCCATTGCAGCCTGCATTGCCAAGCACAACGGCAACCTCTCTCTTGTCGCTAAGGAATTAGGCATCAGCCGTGGTGCCCTGTACCGCAAAATAGAAAAGCACGGACTATGAAACTGAAGCATTATTTCCTCCTCCTTGCAGTAGGCATTGTCCTGTTGGCCGGCGTAGCACTCTTCGCTACGTTCCGCAGTCACCCCACATTGTTCTACGTCACCGAGGGCTTTGTAGTCCTGATATTGTTCTACCTCTGGTACTTCTACCGCAAGACCATCCGACCATACGACACACTGATTGGCGGCATGGAACTGGTGCGGGAACTCGACCTGACGACGCGCCTCGCTCCTTCGGGACAACACGAGACCGACATCATCGTCCGCACGTTCAACGACCTGCTGGGTCGTCTACGCAGCGAGCACCTCAGGCTCGAAGAACAATACACTTTCCTCAACCTGCTTATCGATGCTTCGCCGATGGGTGTCATCCAGTGTGACCTCGACGGCAACACAACTTCCATGAATCCCGCAGCCCGTGAGATGCTGTCGCCAAGTATCGAGGAAACCATCCAAGCACTGCCTCTTGGCGAGACGACCACCGTGCGCATTCCTGGCGGCCCGCAACTCTTCCGCATCAGCCACCTCAGTTTTCCTGACCGAGGCTTCCAGCATCCTTTCTTCCTCATTGAGTCACTGACCTCAGAAATACGCCTTGCCGAGAAAGCCGCCTACGAGCGTGTCATTCGTATGATTGCCCACGAGGTGAACAACAGCGTGGCGGGCATCATAGGCAGTCTCACTGGCGACGAAGCCGAGCGGCTCACCGCCCTCTCGTCCTTTGTCTCCCGCTTTGCCGAAGTAGTAAAGATTCCGCAACCGCAACTGCAACTCTGCGACCTCAGCGAGGAGGTGGAAGCCTGTCGCCCCTTCCTCGAAAACCTGTGTACGCAGGCGCACGTCCATATTGACTTCCGTTTGACCGACGAAGCAGTACCCGTTCATCTTGATACCGTCCTTTTCCAGCAGGTGCTCATCAACATCGTCAAGAATGCTGTAGAGAGTATCGGAACGACACAAGGACTTGTCATCCTTGAAGTCACCACGCCAGCTACGCTCACCATCACCGACAATGGTCATGGCATCCCGCCGGCTATAGCGAAGAATCTCTTCACTCCGTTTTTCTCTACCAAGCCCCAAGGCCAAGGTCTCGGTCTTCTGCTCATTCGCGACATCCTTACTTCTCATCACTGCACCTTCAATCTGCTTACAGACCCAGAAGACCATCTCACTCGCTTTACTATCCAATTTACTATCCAGAAAACTCAAAAATGAAATAATGCAAATAGTTATGAAACAACAATATGCAGTAGTGGTGCTCTTTGCACTGATAATCGCTTCGAGTATGGTGAGCCTGACGAGTTATAAGACAACGGAGAAGTTGGTGACTGAGGATGTGAACCAGGCATTGGCCAAGGCCTTGGATGAACAGCAGTCGGACGTGATCAGTGCTGATACGATTCAGGTGTTCAACAGTCATCTGCAAATAGAGGGGTTGAGAGGAAATGCTGTTTTGGCGGTTGACACCAAGAAAGGATTCCGTCCACGTCCGCAAGTATCGACAGCCACGATTCTCTCACTCTCTGACCAGCGTCCTTCGATGATTCTATGGTCGATAGTGCTGCTGTGGAGCCTGTTCTGCCTGTATCAGCATAGGCGGCTGTCAGCATTAGGACTTTACGGCGGCTTAACCCTGCAAGATGGGCGGTTCGTCAATGCCAAAGGCTGCGAAGTAAAGCTTACCCCGATGCAGCAGCAACTGATGGTGATGCTGTGGCAGTCACCCTCGCATCAGCTGTCGAAAGCAGAGATTTGCGATGCCCTCTGGCCCAAGAAACCCGATGCCAGCGAGACGCTTTACACCCTCATCCGTCGCCTGAAGCCCATCATAGAAGAACATTCCGACCTTAAAATCGAGTCAGACAGGGGAAAGTCATACGGTCTGACTATCAGATAGATAGGTTCCTGTCAGACAATTGTCAGATAAATGTCAGACAGTTTTTGCTGTATGTTTACATAATTGTTGTTAGCTTTGCAGCCGTTTAATGAAACGTGCAAAGCATTATGCAACAAGAAACATTTAAGAAACTCAACACTTGCATGGCGTGGCTTGTCTTTGCCATTGCCGCTATTGTCTATGGACTGACTGTAGAGCCAACGGCCAGTCTGTGGGATTGTCCTGAATTCATTGCGTGTGGCTATAAGTTGGAGATTGGTCACCCGCCTGGCGCACCAGTCTTTATGTTAGCCGCCAACCTGTTCTCACAGCTGGCCAGTGATCCGTCTCATGTGGCGCTGATGGTCAATCTCCTGTCGGCACTGCTGAGTGCGGGCTGCATATTCTTCCTGTTTCTCACGGTGACTCACCTTGCCCGGAAACTGATTTGCACTATCAGTGATAGGGAGATGAGCATTTCGCAGGTCATCACTATTGAGGCATGCGGCATGGTTGGCGCATTGGCCTACACCTTCAGCGACACGTTCTGGTTCTCGGCAGTCGAGGCAGAAGTCTATGCCTTCTCCAGTTTCCTGACCGCCTTGATGTTCTGGCTGATTCTGAAATGGGAGAGCGAGATGGATAAGCCCGGCAGTACTCGATGGATTGTCCTGATTGCCTATATCACAGGATTGTCCATCGGTGTCCATCTACTTTGTCTGCTCTGCCTGCCCGCCATGTCGTTTGTGGTCTATTTCCGTCGGACGAGACGGGTTACATGGATGGGGATGCTGAAGGCACTCATCGCTGGCGGCTTGCTGGTGGGTGTCATCCTCTTTGGGCTTATTCCTGGTGTGGTAAAGGTTGGCGGATGGCTTGAACTGCTGTTTACCAATGTGCTGGGATGCCCTTACAACACTGGCCTCATTTGCTACATCCTGCTGCTGACAGGAACAATCGTCATTGCATACTATAAAGTGAAGCAAAGGATAGTCAAGCTATCGTTGGCCTGCCTGCTGATGATGCTCATCGGCTACAGTAGCTATGGTGTTATCTTTATTAGGGCCAATGCCCAAACGCCGATGTGTGAGAATGCGCCTGATAACATCTTTTCTTTGGGCAGCTATCTGAACCGCGAGCAATATGGCAAGACGCCGCTGTTCTATGGTCCTGCGTATTGCAGCGAAATAGACCGCGTGGCAGAAGGAGAGTACCTGGTGCCGAGACAGAAGGAAGGTCAAGCCGTCTATCGCCCTGTGGCCGATTCCACGAAGCAGGAATACGAAGTGGTGCGCCATGATATTGATTATGTGTACAAGAATAATATGTACTTCCCCCGGATGCACTCCTCACGACATGCCAAGGCCTACGAGGACTGGCTCGGAAACGTCGAGAAAAAGGACGGCGTACCCACTGCTGCAGAGAATCTGCGCTTCTTCCTTTCTTATCAGGTGAACTTCATGTACTGGCGTTATTTCCTGTGGAACTTCGTGGGGCGACAGAACAACATTCAGGGGCACGGAGAAGTGGAACACGGCAACTGGATTACAGGTTTCCAATGGATAGACGACTGGCTGTTAGGTTGCGACACGTCGAAGCTGCCGTCAGACCTGAAAGAGAACAAAGGGCGTAACGTGTTCTATGGATTACCGCTGCTGCTCGGACTGGTGGGCATGTTATGGCAATGGCGCAAGGGACGCGAAGGTAAACAGCAGTTCCTGGTTGTCATGCTGCTGTTCCTGATGACGGGACTTGCCATCGTGGTCTATCTGAACCAGACACCGCTCCAACCGCGTGAACGTGACTATGCCTACGCTGGTTCGTTCTATGCCTTTGCCATCTGGATAGGCATGGGAGTGGGAATGATAAGTGAAAAGGTAAGAGTGAAAAGTGCAAAATATGCTACCGCCTTGGCTATTCTTTCTGCTATAGCATGCCTGCTGGTTCCCATCCAGATGGCAAGCCAGACGTGGGATGACCATGACCGCTCAGGCCGTTATACCTGTCGTGACTTCGGTGCCAACTACCTTAACAGCATGCAGCGAGAGGGACATCCCATCATCCTGACCAACGGCGATAACGACACATTCCCGCTTTGGTATAACCATGAGGTGGAAGGTGTGCGCACCGATACGCGCGTCGTTAATATGGAATACCTGCAAACCGACTGGTATATCGACCAGATGAAGCGTCCGGCATACGACTCTCCGGCACTTCCCATCAGTTGGCAGCACAATGACTATCAGGAGGGCAGGAGGGAGTATGTGCCTATACGTCCAGAACTAAAGCAGGAGATATTAACCTTCATGGAACAAAGCCCTGATAAGGCCAAGGAACTGTTGGGCGAGGAACCTTTCGAACTGAAGAATATCATCAGCCACTGGGTACTCAATGAACAGGAAGACATGCAGTGCATCCCAACGGACTCTGTCACCATCACGTCCGATAAAGGCAAAATGACAGTCTCACTAAAGGATAAACGCGTTCTGTACAAAAGTGACCTGATGGTGCTGGAGATGCTGTCTCATGGCGATTGGAGCCGTCCTATATACACCTCCATCAGTTCTGGTTCAGACAATCTGTCCTGTCTCCGCGACCATTTGGTACTCGAAGGACTTGCCTATCGCATCTCTCCTACGGCTACGAATCAGAGGATTGACGTGGAGAGGCTTTACGACAACATCATGCACCGCTTCCGTTATGGCGGTCTGAGCACAAAAGGAATCTATGTGGATGAAGATGTCAAGCGTATGGCCCATACTCATCAGCTCATCATGGGCGTGCTTATCGACTCGCTTCTCCAGCGGGGTGACTTGAAACGAGCCGTGAATGTATGTCATAAGTGGCAGAAGGAAATGCCGCAGGAGAACGTGCCCTATACAGAATACGCATTGTCGATGGCCCGTTGCTATTATATGGCACGCCAGCCTGAACAGGGTGATGAGATTGTCAGCAGCCTGCTGCGCCGTTCTGACGAATGGCTCTCTTGGATAAACACCATCAAATTCTCGCGTCGTGCCGGATCTCTTTATAACCGCTACACATGGATGCAGACCATGGAGCAGGCACTTGTCGTAGCAGAACAATTTGAAAGAACCGAATTTATTAATCAATACATCAAGCAATATGAACACTACAACAAACAATATCAATAAAGCCAAACAATTCTCAGACCTATGGTCAGAGTGTGGCGTTGCATTGATACTGGCTGGCTTAACCGGAAAACGAATCATCATCATTGCATGCATCCTGATTGTCTCAGGCTATATCCTGATGTCTGGTTCAAGTGGTACCGAACAATCTTTCAACCCAGCCATCTTCTCAACCCGCAGAATTGTCATCGCCCCGATGCTATGCCTCGCAGGCTATCTGCTGATTATACTTGGGATTCTTAGGAGGCGTTAATCTGTTAAACTCTGCTAAAGTCAGT
>CAMHNI010000088.1 GCA_946186505.1 uncultured Prevotellaceae bacterium
CTTGCCGCACCACTACAGGACAGTACATCTACGGTTTCCTCATCGGTGCTATGGCTATCATTATCCGTGTGATGAACGCCGGTTATCCTGAGGGTATGATGCTGGCCATCTTCTTTGGTAATATGTTTGCTCCCACCATCGACCATTTCATCGTGGAGCGCAATATCTCGAAACGCTTAAAGAGAGGAGGTACCAAATGAAACTGAATACTAATTCGAATTCGTACATTATTATATATAGTGCGATTCTGGTGGTCATCGTGGCCTTCCTGCTGGCATTCGTCTATCAGGCGCTGAAGCCGATGCAGGACGCTAACGTTGCCCTCGACGTGAAGAAACAGATTCTTTATTCACTCAACATCCGCGACCTTGACGGCGCAGAGGCCGAAGCCAAGTATGCTGAGGTGGTGAAGGAAGAGAGCGAAATCGACGGTCAGAAAGTTTATCAATGCGTTATTGACGGCCAGAACATCCAGGTTGCAAGCCTGAAGGGTATGGGACTCTGGGGCGGCATCAGCGGCTATGTTGCCATCAAGGGTGACGGTACTGTCTATGGCGCCTACTTCAACCATGAGAGCGAGACTGCCGGTCTTGGTGCCGAAATCAAGGACTCACAGGAGTGGCAGGAGAAGTTCATTGGCAAGAAAATTTATGGTGACGACGGCAGCGTCTTGCTCTCCGTCGTGAAGAAGGTGGACGACCCCTCAACGCAGGTTGACTGTGTGACGGGTGCCACGCTGACCTCTAATGGTGTGGATGCTATGCTGAAGGACGGTCTGAAGAACGTTTTCAAGCAGTCTGCCGCAGCACCCTGCTGTAAGACTGAGAAGGCCGACTGCTGTCAGCAAGGCAAGTCCGACGACTGCTGCAAGGAGCAGGCTGATAGCTGTCATCACGGCAAGTCCTGCGATAAGTGCAAGGCAGGAAAACCCGATTGCTGTCAGGAAAGCAAGTCCAAGGACTGCTGTTCATCAGAAACTGAAACTAAAGCTAAGGAGGAGTAAACTATGGCACTATTCAGTAAACAAAATAAAGAGGTTTTCACTAACCCGTTGAACCTCGACCACCCGATACTCGGACAGGTACTGGGTATCTGCTCGGCACTGGCCGTCACTTCGCAGCTGAAGCCTGCCATCGTGATGGGTCTCGCCGTGACGGTGATTACGGCTTTTGCCAATGTCATCATCTCGATTATCCGCAACACCATTCCTAACCGCATCCGTATCGTGGTGCAGCTGGTGGTTGTGGCTGCTCTCGTAACTATTGTATCTCAGATTCTGAAGGCTTTCGCCTACGACGTCAGCGTTCAGCTCTCTGTGTATGTCGGTCTGATTATCACCAACTGTATCCTGATGGGACGTCTCGAGGCGTTCGCCATGCAGAACAAACCCTGGCCATCGTTCCTCGACGGTGTGGGCAACGGTCTCGGCTACGCCATGATCCTGGTTATCGTGGGTGCCGTGCGTGAGCTGCTGGGACGCGGTTCGCTGTTAGGCTTCCAGATAATCCCCGATGCCTGCTACGACTTCGGCTATGTGAACAACGGTATGATGACGATGCCTGCAATGGCGCTGATTCTCGTTGGCTGTGTGATTTGGGTACATCGTGCATATTTTTATAAGGAGAAGTAAGTTATGGAACACGCAATATCATTACTGTTTAGGTCCATCTTTGTGGACAATATGATTTTCGCCTTCTTCCTCGGCATGTGTTCCTACCTTGCCGTGTCGAAGACCGTGAAGACCTCATTAGGACTGGGTATGGCCGTGACCTTCGTGCTCACCGTCACCGTCCCTGTGAACTATCTGTTGCAGACCAAGGTCTTAGGCCCCGACTGCCTCGCTGAGGGTGTAGACCTGAGCTACCTGTCGTTCATACTCTTCATCGCTGTCATCGCAGGTATGGTGCAGCTGGTGGAGATGACCGTCGAGAAGTACTCGCCGTCGCTCTACGCCGCACTGGGTATCTTCCTGCCGCTGATTGCCGTGAACTGCGCCATCATGGGTGCTTCTCTCTTCATGCAGCAGCGCATCCTCATGGAGCCTACCAACTCGCAGGCCATCACCTCTATCTGGGACGCTATGGTCTATGGCTTCGGCTCCGGTCTTGGTTGGACGCTGGCTATTGTTGCCATGGGTGCCATCCGCGAGAAGATGCAGTACTCAGACGTTCCCAAGCCCCTGCAGGGCCTCGGCATAGTGTTTATTACTGTCGGCCTCATGGCTATGGCAATGATGTGTTTCAGTGGTTTGAATATCTAAGAGCCCACCCAAGCCCTCCCGAAGGGAGGGATGTCTGAATAGACAACAGGTGGGATAAGTTGTAATAAAAATATGTAACAAACAAATAAAAGGAGCACCCAATATGTAACTAAACATCCCTCCCTTGGGGAGGGCTTGGGTGGGCTTTATATGATACAATTTATTTCTTATAGTATAGGAGTTTTCCTCCTGGTGATCATCCTCCTGGTGATTATCCTGCTCGTAGCGAAGAAGTATCTTTCGCCCTCGGGCAATGTGAATATCGAGATTAACGGCGACCGTACCATCAATGTTCCTCAGGGCAACAACCTGATGGCTACGCTCAACCAGAACGGCATCTTCCTGCCTTCTGCCTGCGGTGGTAAGGCCTCTTGCGGACAATGTAAGGTGCAGGTATTAGAGGGTGGTGGTGAGATCCTCGACTCCGAAAAGCCTCACTTCACACGTAAGCAAATCAAGGACCACTGGCGTCTCGGCTGCCAGTGCAAGGTGAAGGGTGACCTGAAGATCCATGTTGATGAGTCTATCCTTGGCGTCAAGGAGTACGAGTGTACCGTTATCAGCAACAAGAACGTGGCTACGTTCATCAAGGAGTTCAAGGTGCAGCTGCCTCCGGGCGAGCACATGGACTTCCTGCCCGGCTCGTATGCCCAGATTAAGATTCCGAAGTTCGACTGCATCGACTACGATAAGGACTTCGACAAGTCTCTCATTGGTGACGAGTATCTGCCCAGCTGGGAGAAGTTTGGTCTGTTCCCGCTGAAGTGTAAGAACCCCGAGGACACCATCCGTGCCTACTCGATGGCCAACTATCCTGCTGAGGGCGACGTCTTCATGCTGACGGTGCGTATCGCAACGCCGCCGTTCAAGCCCGACAAGAGCGGCTTCATGGAGGTCAACCCGGGTATCGCCTCGTCGTACATCTTCTCGCTGAAACCTGGCGACAAGGTCATCATGAGCGGTCCATTCGGCGACTTCCATCCTCACTTCGACTCGAAGAAGGAGATGATTTGGGTTGGTGGTGGTGCCGGTATGGCTCCGCTGCGTGCACAGATTATGCACATGACCAAGACGCTGCACACCAAGGACCGCGAGATGCACTACTTCTATGGTGCCCGCGCCCTCAACGAGGTGTTCTATCTCGACGACTTCCTGGGCTTGGAGAAGGAGTATCCCAACTTCCACTTCCACCTGGCCCTCGACCGTCCCGATCCCGCAGCCGATGCTGCTGGCGTGAAATATACCCCGGGCTTCGTCCATCAGGTGATGCTCAACACCTACCTGAAGGACCACGAGGCTCCAGAGGACATCGAGTACTACATGTGTGGTCCCGGCCCCATGTCGAAGGCCGTCGTCTCCATGCTCGACTCCTTAGGTGTCGATCCCGAGTCGATTATGTACGACAACTTCGGTGGCTGATGATTCAGTAAATCCATTCAATATTAAGAGAGACTGGCCTGAAGGCCAGTCTCTTAACGAAATCAACTTAAACCCTTTTATGGAGAAAAACAACGAAGAACACCTTTTGAAGATACGCTCAGCCAGAGCCATCGTCTTGACCGGATTCCGACTGTACCTCGGAAATTTCCGCCGCATCCTTCGCTTCACTTGGCTACCCGCACTACTCTGCGCACTGGTAAGTGCCCTCTATACAAATGCCATTATCTCGGCCATGCCACAACTTTTGGCCGGCATACAACAGGCTGCACAGGGTAGCGCAACACCGATGCTTACTCAAGGACTTTTACTCACAGGCATCTCGCTATTGCTGGACATACTGCTATTACTCCTTCTTTCCTATGCATTTTCACTGCTCAGCCGGCACCGCTCAGAAGGAGCCATCCCTTACCCTGCACGCTGGATCAGTACTCCAGACTGGCGAATGCTCATGCGTACGATAGGAATCGCCCTGATATGGATGGTTGCTATCAGCATTGCCATTGTCATCCCTACAGTCGTCATCGGTGTAGGTCTGTCTTTACAATCGCTCACGATGATGGGTACCGGCCTGCTGCTGTTGCTGGCAACAGCCTGCCTCTTGCTGCCGCTGGTCTATCCCAGCATGCGCTACCTCAGCACACGTGACACCCGTCTGTTTGACATCCTGTTCAAAGGCTACCGTCAGGGACTACGCTACTGGAGTACTATTTTTGTCATCGTCTTTATCATCATATTGATTGCATTGGTCATCCTGACCGTCATTACCCTGCCGGCTATCGTCCTCTTCATTGCCAACATGCAGGCACAAGCCGGTATTCTGATGGGAGACCCATTAGGAATGCCGTCATATATGGGATGGCTTGCTTTCCTCGTTTTCACGCTGTCTGGCTTCATCGAAGCCTACGTCATACTCTCCCTCCTATTCCCGCTATATTACATGGCAGGCACTATTGAGCAACACGAAATACAAAGAAATGAAAAGTCAGCGAATACTCTTTATTGACCGCGACGGGACGCTTATCCGCGAACCCGAGGACGAGCAGATAGACTCGTTCGCCAAACTGCGCTTCACCGAAGGCATGTTCCAGAATCTGGGTTTCATACGACGTAACCTCGATTTCAAGTTCGTCATGGTCAGCAATCAGGACGGTCTCGGAACAGACTCATTCCCTGAAGATACTTTCTGGCCCGTCCACAACTTCATCATCCAAGCCCTCGCGGACGAAGGCATCACTTTCGACGAACAACTCATTGACCGCCACTTTCCCGAGGACAATGCCCCCACACGTAAGCCTGGAACGGGAATGGTTGAGAAATACATGAACGACCCAAAGTATGACATCAAAAACTCGTACGTCATCGGCGACAGGGAGACGGATGCACAATTAGCACGCAACATAGGCTGCAAGGCGCTCATCTTAGGACAAGACGGCATGACATGGTCCAAGATTGCCGAGATTCTGTTTGCAGGAGAACGAATTGCAGAGGTACGACGCACCACCCGCGAGACGGACATATATATTAAGGTGAACCTCGACGGCTCTGGCAAATGCGACATCAAGACTGGCTTGGGATTCTTCGATCACATGCTCGAACAAATTGGCAAGCATGGCATGATGGACCTCACAATACATACCAACGGTGACTTGGAGGTTGACGAGCACCATACCATCGAGGACACAGCATTGGCTTTGGGAGAATGCCTGCTGACGGCATTAGGCGACAAGCGCGGCATAGAACGCTATGGATACTCTCTGCCCATGGATGACTGTCTGTGTCAGGTTGCTCTCGATTTCGGTGGCCGCCCGTGGCTCGTCTGGGATGCAGAGTTCAAACGCGAAAAGGTAGGCGAGATGCCTACCGAAATGTTCCTCCATTTCTTCAAAAGTCTTAGTGATGCTGCACGCATGAACCTCAACATCAAGGCAGAAGGACAGAACGAACACCACAAGATTGAAGGCATATTCAAAGCTCTGGCACGATCGTTGCGGATGGCTGTCCACCGCGATATATACCACTACCAATTGCCTTCAACAAAGGGAACTCTCTGACTTAATACACTCGGGGACCGAAGATGCTGGTGCCGATGCGCACCATCGTCGAACGACACGCGACGGCTATCTCATAGTCGTCGCTCATGCCCCATGAACGCTCGCAGAACCAAGAGGCATCGGCAAAATAACGAGACTTCACCTCGTCAAAGAAGTCTGCTGCCACGGTGAACTCACGACGTATCTGCTCTTGATCATCGGTAAAAGAGGCCATCATCATCAGACCACAGATACGCACATGTTCCAATCCACGCCATTCGCCATCTTCTAACAGCTGGCGGCACTCGTCTAACCTCAGTCCGTATTTCGTGCTTTCCTCTGCGATGTGCAACTCTAACAGCACGTCTATGACACGTCCACACTTTGCTGCCTGCTTGTCGATTTCCTTCAACAGCTTCAGAGAGTCCACCGCTTCCACCATATCAATATAGGGTGCGATGTACTTCACCTTGTTAGTCTGCAGATGACCGATGAAATGCCAGACTATATCCTGCGGCAAAGTCTCATGCTTCAGTTTCAGCTCCTGCTCATGACTCTCGCCGAATACGCGCTGACCCTCTGCGTATGCTGCTTCAATGAATTCGTTAGGATGGTACTTACTAATGGCTACGAGGCGGACGCCCTGCGGCAAAGAATCAAGTATCCTATGTAAATTTCCCTTTACGTCGTACATGATGCCTACTCCTCATACTCAGGCTTATTGCCCTGCTGCTCACTCTTCTTGTATTCAAAGACATCCATCAGCGTCGTCTCTGCAACCGATGCAATGACATAGTCTATCATCGTACCACCCATCACCTCGTCGATATTCTTCACGGCACCGTTCAGCGTTCCTGCATTCACCAGGTAGTTCACATTCGAACGCTTCTCCTTGGCAGTCTTCTCATCTATAGTGATGAACTGTAGTTTTGTCTTGTACCATCGGTCGGCAGAATCCTCGTCGCTGAAGAAAATCTCCTTGTAAGGAGCTATCTTAATATCCTTGATGTCAAACTCACCACTGATATAGGCCGACATCTCTTCCATGATGCGCTGCTCGGCCTCTGTAAAACTGAGGGCATCAATGGTATAAGTCTCTGTCACTTTTTTCTGGAGGCCGTCCTCCATCGTCTTCTCATACTGGATTTTACACTCAAACCAGATTGCTGTTCTTGATCTCATAGTCTTCTATTGTTTCTTTGGATTTGTTTCTTCATTTTCTTCCTGTTCTTTTTGCTTCTCACGCTGCTGCATCTGCGACTTCAACCGCCCTGTCACCTGATCGATAATTTGTCCTGCTATCAACTGACTGCGTGACTCACTCAGACCGGCATCGTTGCCCAGCCTGACCTGAGCCTTCACCAACTCCTGCATCGTCATCTGACTTGTAGCCATGAAATTACGCTCCGTCTTCCCCATCCTCTCATCATTGTAAATCTTGGAAAGTATGCGGTCTGCCTCACGGGTGAACTGCTTACGGAATATCTGCTCCGCCTTCGCCTGATACTCCTTCATCTTCCGGTCGTCAATCTTCCCAACCATCGTGTCAACAGGATTACCTAATTCCGTCAACGGATCGTAATCGTCATCATACAAACGTTCGTTATTGTCTCCGGAAGCAGGCTTCACGAACTCAATGTTCTCACGCTCCGGGACAAGCGAGAAGTAAACGCCAAAGACCAGCAACGCTACAAACAGTGCTACCAAAAGAGACACCACCGACCGGCGGACAATCAGACGGTCAGCAATCGCCTTACGCATTTCCTCTGGTGTCTGGTAGCGTTTCTCTGGATCAGGATTCGTTGCCTTTTCTATAACGCCTTTCAACTCATAAGGTACTTCCGACTGACAGTATAGATACTCCATGAACTTGCCGAGTGAATAGATGTCGGCACGCGAGTCAAACGTACCCTCCTCCAACACTTCAGGAGCAATGAACGCCACATCGTCACCATAGAGCATTTCCTGGTCATTCATCATCCTATAGAACGAACCATGATTAAGCAACATCGGGACGTGGTCACCCTTACGGGTCAGCACATTTCCAGGGGCATAGCAGATATGAAATACACCTTGGTCGTGCAGGAAAGAGGTAAGGTCCAACAGACTGTTCATAACATTGATGATGAAGTTCTTCCCTGCAACGACAGCCGGACTGTCTTCCAAAAGACGAGCAAACGTATGAAAACTGCCCTGCTCTACCTTCATGCCGTAAAGCCCGGAACTGTCAGCGGCAAGCATGAAGTGCAACTGATTCTTATGGACCAGCTGCTTGTTCATCTCACATTCCGTCGAGAGCGCTTCACAGAAAACCAAACTGTCCCTCAAGTCTTCCCTCAGGTCAATGACGTTTGAATATTTACCATCCGTCATCTTCTTATACAGTAAGCCGAAAGACATGGACTCCTTGGCCATAGCTGCCCCGTTCCGCGACTCAATTAACTCTTCGTAATTCATCTCTGCCGTTCACGATTTTCCTTAATTGATATAATAACCGTGCAAAAGTACAAATAAAAATCCGAATAGACACACGAATTAATAAAAAAGTAAACCAAAAAACGAGACATCATCACGACGTCCCGTTTTCAAAAACAAACTACTTAAAAACTAATCTACTAAAACAAATCAAAAATTCTATTTTGCGTGCAAAGTTACAGTCTTTTACCATAACCGCCAAATTCCGATGTCTCAAAATCTTTCAAATTTGAAATTATAAAGCAAAAAGGGTGAATAACGCTTATTATTCTGACTTATTGTTATCTGTAGATTACATTTTGTTGTATAATGGCTAACAACCTTAAGGATACCTACTGTGTTTGCATCTTCATGTCATAAAGCGTCCCAAACAACAACGAAGAAAGCCCTGCTATCTTTGCAGATAACAGGGCTTCGTGAAAGATGGCGGCCTCCTA
>CAMHNI010000089.1 GCA_946186505.1 uncultured Prevotellaceae bacterium
TTCATCAAGGGCGACCTGCAGAACTACACCGTCACCGACGAGATGATTGCCGAGAACCTGAAGGAACTGGACAATCAGTAACTGAAAAGAATATGCATAACAGAAGCGGAACCGTCAGAAACTGAAGGCTCCGCTTTTTGTGATGGTCAGCTGCACGCCAAAATTGTCGCCTAATAGTTCGCCACGGTCCAGACCGATGCCCAACCTGATGCCCCAGCCTTTGGCCATGCGTTCGGGCACCCGGTAGGTGGCTTCTGCCAGCAGGCTGGCGTTGCCCTGAGGGTCATCGAAGGGGCGTTTGTAGGAGCCAAAGCCTTTCTGGACTGTACACAGCAGCCGGTAATGAAGGTTGGGCAGAGGGTTGCCAGACAGTCCCAAGTGGAAGGCATAGAAACGGTTGTCCTGAGTCTGTATGTCGCCATCGGTGTTGTAGAGCGGTGAGCGGTAGAGTGGATTACCCATGACCTGTCCCCAATGTTGCCATCCTGAGTAGAGATAGTGCTGATAGTAGTTGTCTCGGCCGCCGATATGGTCGGGCAGGTACATCTTATGGTCAAAATATATCGGACCGCTCTGGTACTTGGTGTAGATGTATTCCACGACGGCATCGTTGAGCCATCTGTTGTCCTTCAGTTTCAGTTCAGCTCCCAAGAGGATGTCACGTAAGTCGTAGAGCAGGAACCGGTGGCCGTGCTTCTCCATCCATTTGCTGCCTGTCGTATAGTTGTCGTAGTCCAAAAGGAACATGGCTGAGATGTCCTCGAAGTAGTGGTCGCCATAGATGCTCACCGCCCATGTGGGTTGGTCGTAGGTCAGTCTCAGCAACCATGCACCGACATGGTTGCCCTCTGTTCCCTGGTAGGGTTTGTCGGGCTCTTCAACGTCTCCGTCGTTGCCGCCGGGGATAAGGGCACGCATGAACGACTTGAACGTTACGGGATTGATGTTCTTACGGCCGAAACCGTCTTTTCCGAAGCCATACGCCTTTCCGCCGAACTGGCAGGCCATCTCAATACCCGCCTCTGCCGAGAAGGGACTGCCGGGCTTTGCCAGTCTCAGGAACCCAGCCTTGCCGTGGTACAGCACGTCCTCGGTATAGTGGCGCTGACGGTTGGTGAAGTCCTTCTGCCAACTGTCATCCGTGAAACGTCCGTAGGCCAGATGACCTTTGAACTGTAGCCATTGGCGGGTGTAGGGCACTTCGATATAGTCAGGCAGTTCAACCCTGACCTGCGGGACGGGACGGGCGTTGATGCCGAACACCTGCGAACCGGTGCTCAGCTCCTGGTTCTTCATCTCCATCGGCTGCTGCTTGCTGCCTATGGTGAGCAAGCCCTTGCGCCAGCGACCCTCAAAATATGCTTGCTGAACGATGAAACTGCTGGTGTTGTTATACGCTGCCGCAAGGTCAACGCCGTAGCCGATGCCCCACTTCCTCAGCGAGTCTTGTGCTATGGGGCGGGTCAGTGCAGCCCGGAAGTAGCCGTTGTCCTTGTCCACCGAACTCAGGCCGTACTTGTTGGCATTGAGCCACAGCGGGTTGTTGTCGCCCTGGCCGATTGTCATCTGTGCTTCAATCTTATACTCCAAATCCCCGCCTGCCCACGATGCCGATGCCGGCATGAGGAATGCTGCGATTGCGAGAATAGTCTTGCTTGTCGGAATCATAGGTGCAAAGGTAGAAAATAAATATGAATTACGTTCAATTAATTAAGAATAATTTCGTACCTTTGCATCGAAAAACCAATAATCAGACAATGGACATTACTGAAAGATTCCTGAATTACACCAAGTTTGACACACAGTCGGCTGAAGACAGCGACAGTGTGCCCAGTACTCCGAAACAGCTCATCTTTGCCGAATACCTGAAGCGTGAACTGGAGACCGAGGGTCTGGATGACGTGGAGATGGACGACAAGGGGTACATCTACGCCACACTGAAGGCCAACACCCGTGACGACGTGCCCACCATCGGCTTTATCTCACACTATGACACCAGCCCCGACTGTTCTGGAGCCGGCGTCAAGCCGCAGATTGTCAGAAACTACGACGGGTCGGACATTCTTTTGTCTGAAGGAATCATTTCCTCGCCAAGACGGTTTCCAGAACTGTTACAACATGTGGGCGAGGATCTTATCGTCACTGACGGCACAACACTGCTCGGTGCTGACGACAAGGCGGGTATTGCAGAGATTGTGCAGGCTATGGTCTGGCTACAGCAGCATCCGGAAATCAAGCACGGCAAGATACGGGTAGCCTTCAATCCCGACGAGGAGATAGGTATGGGTGCCCATCATTTCGATGTCGAACGCTTCGGCTGCGAGTGGGCATATACGATGGACGGAGGTGACGTGGGCGAACTGGAGTTCGAGAACTTCAACGCAGCCTCGGCAAAGGTGATTGTCAGGGGAGTCAGCGTACACCCTGGTTATGCTAAAGGGAAAATGGTGAACGCCAACAGGCTGGCTACTGAGTTTGCCGCCATGCTGCCTCCAGACGAGACGCCCGAGACCACTGACGGCTATCAGGGGTTCTATCATCTGCTGTCAGTCCAGTCGAACGTGGAAGAAGCGCGTATGAGCTACATCATCCGTGACCACGACCGCGACCGCTTTGAAGAACGTAAGCATTTCATCGTTCGTTGCGCTGCGCAGATGAATGAGCATTACGGCGAGGGAACCGTTGACATTGAGGTCAAGGACCAGTACTACAACATGAAAGAGAAGATTGACCCGCAGATGCACGTCATCGACCTGGTGCTTCATGCCATGCAGGCCGTCGGTGTGGCTCCAAAGGTGAAACCCATACGCGGTGGCACCGACGGTGCCCAGCTTTCGTTCCTTGGGCTGCCTTGCCCCAATATCTTTGCCGGGGGTGTCAATTTCCACGGCCCTTACGAGTTCGTCAGTATCCAGTCCATGGAGAAAGCTATGCAGGTTATTGTCAAGATCTGTGAGCTGACGGCAGATTACAATCATTGATAGTTGATGGGTAAGAGGTAAGAGTATGGCAGAACTACCCGCAATGATTCAGGACTTGGCCTTGATGCTTGTCGTAGCAGGCGTCGTGACCCTTGTCTTCAAGCGCCTGAAGCAGCCGCTTGTGCTGGGATATGTCGTGGCCGGTTTCCTGGTGTCGCCACACATGCCCTATACCGCCTCGGTCGCTGACCGGGAGAACATCCACCTCTGGGCTGACATCGGGGTCATGTTCCTCTTGTTCTCCTTGGGTCTCGACTTCTCGTTCAAGAAAATCCTGAAGATGGGGGCTTCGCCCATCATCTCTACCGTTACCGTCATTTTCGCGATGTCGATGTTAGGCATCCTTGTGGGGCACTCCTTCGGGTGGAGCCAGATGGACTGCATTTTCCTTGGCGGTATGTTGGCCATGTCGTCCACCACTATTATATATAAAGCTTTCGATGACCTGGGGCTGCGGCAGCAGCAGTTTGCGGGGCTGGTGATGTCCGTGCTGATATTGGAGGACATTCTGGCCATTGTGATGATGGTCATGCTGTCTGCCATTGCCAGTGGTCAAAGTCCAGACGGAGGCCAGATGTTAGGCTCGGTTGTCAAGATTGGCTTCTTCCTGATATTGTGGCTTGTGGTGGGCATTTTTGCCATTCCGTTGTTTCTGCGCTCTGTCCGTCACCTTATCAACAGCGAGGTGTTGCTTATCGTATCTCTTGGCTTGTGTTGTGCCATGGCCGTGTTCTCTACCAAGGTGGGCTTCTCGTCAGCCTTTGGTGCTTTTATCATGGGTAGTATCTTGGCTGAGACTGTCGAAGCAGAACGTATTGAGAAACTGGTCGAGCCGGTGAAGAATCTTTTTGGGGCAGTATTCTTTGTCTCTGTCGGTATGCTGGTCGATCCTCAGATACTGATAGCTTACGCCCTGCCTATAGGGGTGTTGGTTCTTACCATTCTTGTCGGTCAGGCCGTCTTCGGTTCGATGGCGTTCATGCTGGGCGGCGAGAGTCTGAAATCGGCCATGCGCTGTGGTTTCTCCATGGCTCAGATAGGTGAGTTCTCGTTCATCATCGCTTCGCTGGGTTTGTCACTCGGCGTCATCAGTGATTTCCTCTATCCGGTCGTGGTGGCCGTATCAGTCATAACCACTTTTCTCACACCTTACATGATACGGCTTGCCACACCGGCTTACAATGCCTTGGAGCACCGGCTACCGTCGCGGCTCATACGGATGCTCAACCATCTGTCGATGAGCCATCCGAACACCACGGAGCAGAGCAAGTGGAAGCGGCTGTTGATACAGATGACGGTCAACACAGTGGTCTATAGTATCCTGACCTCGGCTACCGTGGCTGTTATGTTCTCTTTTGTGCTGCCCTTCATGCGGCGGCTTCTGCCAGGGTGGGAGCTACATTGGTATGCCAATGCCATTACGGGACTGCTGACAATTGTCTGCATAGCACCCTTCCTGCGGGCGATGGTCATGAAGAAGAACCGTTCTGAGGAGTGGAGGACTTTGTGGGCTGAGTCTAACCGTAACCGCCTGCCCTTGCTGTTCACCGTCCTTGTGCGTGTCATGATAGCCCTGTCGGCCATCTTCTACATCTGCAACTACCTGAGCCGGTTCAGCAACGCCGTGATGATAACGCTCGGCATAGTCGTATTGGCTCTTATCATCGTATCGCGCACGGTCAAGCACCGCAGTATCGTGCTGGAGCGCCTGTTCATCAACAACCTCCGTTCGCGTGAAATCGAGGCACAAGTCCACGGCAAGAAGCGTCCGCTCTACGAGGGTAAGCTCCTGGATCGCGATATACATATTGCTGAGTTCGACGTGCCTTCAGACTCGATGTGGATGGGACAGAACCTCAAGCAGCTCTCCTTAGGCCGGAAGTACGGTGTCCATGTCAGCAGCATTTTGCGAGGCGGTCATCGGCTGAACATTCCTGACGGTGACTACATCATTTTCCCTGGCGACCGACTGCAGGTCATCGGCAGCGATGAGCAGTTGTCGAAGCTCGGTCAGGCTTTGCAGACTGAGGTCCTCAGCGAGGATCCCGATCTGGAGAGTCGTGAGATGCGACTGCGTCAGCTGATTATTGGTGCTGACAGTCCCTTCATCGGCAAGACGCTGGAAGAAAGCGGCATCCGCAGCCTTTACAGCTGTATGGTCGTCGGATTGGAGGAAGGCAAGGAAAACCTCTCGATAGTGTCGCCTAAGCGTAAGTTTGAGGAGGGCGACATCATCTGGGTCGTTGGAGAACGTGAATCGCTGGCGGCGCTGCTGAAATAATCCCTGCCATTATCCTACTCCATTCTTTAGTACCACTGTACAGAGTTCGAGTAACCTGACCGTTTGTCGTATTTCAATGCATCGGTCAGTGTTGAGGCGTTGCAGCGGAACGAGAAGTTGTAGCTGGCGTACGGGGCAAGTACCACTGAGCACGACATGCTGAAGCAATGCAGGTCGCGGCTCAGCGAAGCGGTGGTCATGGAGATTTTCTTGTTCTCGAAGTCATAGCCGCTGGAGAATGAGATGTTCCAGCCGTCTGAGATACGTATGTTGCCACTGACGTTCAGGTTCTGGGTGAACATGTAGGGATAGCGCATGGTGTTGTAATTGAACTTCGACTTGTCGGTGTTCTCACGCATGGTGATACCGTAGCCGAAACTGATGGACCAGGGTACGTTGAAGGTCATGTAGCCGTCATCGTCGGTCTCGGCCTTTCCGGCGTTCTCTTTCTTGGCACCGTGCTTGGCTTTCTCCATGTCCTTGTCAATGTTCGTGTCAATGTCTATCTCGTCTTCGTCCTCGTCCTTGGTGTCCTCCTTGACATTTTTCTTTTCTGTTTTCTCGCCACGCAGCCACTTGAACAGGTTGGCAATCTTGTCGTTGCTTAGTGTATAGGAGAGATTTTGAGACATACCCTGGAAACGGCCTATCTTGCCTTTCTCCCAGTAGGTCACGGTCTCGCTCTCATGGGGGGTGGCACCAACGGAGTCGGCTTCATAGACATAGCTGCTGAACACGGCACTCAGGTTGAACGTGTAGCTCTTGGTCAGTTTCAGACGCAGTGAGGTGCTGAGGGCGCTCAAAGGACGAATCTTGGTAGCTAGGTTGTATGACATGTTGGCACTGAAATCGTCAATGAGGCTGACTTTCTTCAGTGAGTCGTTAGAGTCTCGGACTTTCATTTCAAGGTTGTTCCTCAACGCGAGGGCTATGCTTCCCGTCCTGCCCTTGCCCGGAGGTGAGACGCTTCCTATGCGGTAGGGAGAATATTCTACCAGCGACACATTACCGTCCTTGTCTGTTTTCTGATACGTGTCGTAGTAGCCATAGCGGCTGGCACTGAAGTCAGGTGCGAAGCTGAAGGACAGCGACGGGCTTAACACGTGGCGTATGCGGTCAATTTTGTTGCCGAAGAGCTTTCTTGAGGGTATGTAGAAGCCATAGAGCGTCGTTGACATGCTCATGTTCATACTCCAGTTGTAGATGTTGTAGATACCGGTCAGCGTGTCTGTCACTTCCTTCTGTGTCGTCTCGTTCCATGATTTGTGGGCCTTTTTGAACGAGGTGATGTCGCTGAAGTTGAACGACGGGGTGACGTTGATGTAGTTCATGATGGTGAAACTGGCACTGATGGGTATGCTGTGCTTCATGCTGTTGTTCCAGTCCCGCTGGAAGTCGGAGTGCAGCAGCTTGTCCTCCTTCGTTGAGATGGAGTTGCTGAAGTTTCCGCTGTAGTTCATCGATATCTTCTCATACCAGCGCTCCTTGCCGACCATCTTCTTGCGTCTGAAGGGGTAGAACTTCGAGATGGTGAGCGACAGCTGTGGCAGTGACAGCGAGATAGTGGAGTCGCGCATGTTCTGTGACAGGTTCATGGATGTCGAGATAGACATGTTCAGACTGGAGAACCCGGTGCTGTAAGCCACTGACGACGTGCGTGTCGATTGTGTCATCGACTGAGGGTTGTACATCGATGTCAGGTTGTTGCGCTCATAGCTGGAGGTGGCAAAGTTGACACTGGCTGACAGGTTGGAGTAGGGGTTGGCCTTGGCATCCTGGCGGTGGGTCCACGACACCTTGAAACTGGTCTGCTTCGTATAGTCGGGCATGTTCTTCTCACCGTTGATGGTGTTCTGGTAGCTGGCCAGGAACGAGCCGCTGAACTTGTAGCGCTTGCGGTAGTTGGAGGTGGTGGTCAGTCCCCACGACCCCTTGGTGTAAATCTCACCTATCAGCTTCAGGTCCATCTTGTCAGACACGGCAAAATAGTAGCCGCCGTCGCGCAGGTAGAATCCTCGCTCGGTCTCGTCGCCGTATGTGGGCATGATGAATCCGCTGGAGTAGCTTTTAGTAAAGGGGAAGAAGCCGTAGGGGACGGCTAACGGCAGCGGCACGTCACATACTACGAGGTAGGCAGGGCCAAAGACGACGTCCTTGCCTGGACGCACTTTTGCCCTTGACATAGCAATGTAGAAGTCGGGGTGCGGCTCGTCACACGTCGTGTATCGCCCGTGCTGTAGGAACAGTTCACCGTTACCGCCGCGCTTTGACAGTTCCGATGTCAGGAAACCGTCCTCCTGCTGGGTATATACCTGTGTTATCAGACCCTTTTTCGTCTTGAAGTTGAAGGCCATCGTGTCACTCTCGTAGGTGTCGCTGCCCATCTTGAATATGGGCGTTCCGTCAAGCTTCCCTGACACGCTGTCCCTGATGCCTGTAGCGTGAACCAGGCTACTGTCGAGCACCATGTAGATTTTCTCGCTCTTCAAGTCCATGTTCTGATACTCTACGTGTGAGTCGCCATACAGATGGGCACGTCCGGAGGCGGCCTCGTAGGTCAGCGAGTCGTTAGCGGTGTATTTCACTGGTGCGTCGATGCCGTTTTTCTTCTGGCGGTTCAGACTGTCGAGTGTCAGCGAGTCATCCACCGCTTTGTTATGTTTGAAGATGGCCAGTTCGAGCGAGTCCATGGTTGTGGTGTCGCGCTTCATCTTGACGGCAGCGTCCAGACCGCTCTTTTTTATCAGCGAGTCTAAGGCCGAGGCTGATGTCGGAACATCGGGTACGGAAACGCTACCGGCGGCTTCCACCACTTTATCTATTACCTGAGCTGTCTCTGTCGAGTCAGCCTTGTTTTTGGCAATGGCTTTCTTTACCCTTTTGCCGATGGTGTCAGCCAGCTGGGCCAGCGTGTCATTCGCAAGCACCAGTGTCTCAGCCTTTGTCACCAGCGAGTCAGCCTTTGCAACGAGTGAGTCAGCCGGGATGTCGCCGATGGCTTGCTGCACCTGGCTCACGACATCGGGCAGTGCCTCGGTAAACAGGGGTGTTGTGTCGGCCATGAGCACGTCGGGCAGTACCGAACTGCTGTCGGGCATTGCTATATCAGCAACAGCCTTCGTCACCTCCTTATTGTTATCCCGGCGGAGTGACGAAGGCGTACAAGCCCACATTATGACAAAGCAGGCGAACATCAGAATGATGAACGTTCTTTGTTTCACGGGTGCAAAGGTACTACTTTTTGGGGAGTTAATGGAGTAAAGGGAGTTAAAGGGAGTTAAAGGACAATAGTTTTAACGTCTCTTATTCAAACATTTT
>CAMHNI010000090.1 GCA_946186505.1 uncultured Prevotellaceae bacterium
ACGATAGATAGAGACCGAACTGTCTCACGACGTTCTGAACCCAGCTCGCGTGCCCACTTTTTGAGTCTTAACAATTGGACAGACTTGCAAGCCGTTGTTCCCGCAAGAGTCTCAATCTCTTCAAGGACTCGTTGCGAGAAAGCGGATGCTCTTTCCAGTATTCCATACTCTTCCTCATTTCGGCATTCACCTTCTTGTGGTAATCGTTCAGAATTATCTCCATTCATTACAATATTTATGTTTTGCGATGCAATGATACGAACTTATTCTCGAACATCCAAATTTTCAACGCAGAAAAATGATCAGTAGAACCGACCCCGTGATCTTCTCTACCGTTTCCGCGTCATCAGTCAGCCGGCACCGTCTGCAGCCAGCCGTAATGTAGTCGCGGTAGTCGGCAGAGATGGCCGTCGACGGCTGCCGCCAGTTGGCCAGCCTGAAGCACAGGCGGCCCACCTTCCGTGCCAGCCAGCCGTCGGTCTGTCCGAGTTGGTCGTACTGGTAGTAGGGCCAATGCTCGTTGACGACATAGCGCACCAGCCAGTAGTCGGTCGGCGACTGGATGCCGAAGCCGCGGCAGTGGCCGATGCGGCTGAGCCAGACGAGTATGCCCTTCAACCTGTTCACCGTGTCTCAGAACTTATAGTCGATGCCCAGGCCGATGACGTTGTTTGTCCGTGAGAAGGTCTCCTGACCATAGGCCGCCGTCTTGGTATAGTCGCTATAGAGTGTGATGAAGTAGCCAGCGTTCAGGCGCAGCTTCTCGTTGATGTTCCAGGCACCGCCCAGACCGACCGAGTAGCTGTCACAGGCAAACGATGTGTCGCGCTGGTAACCGTCGCTCAGACCGTAGTCCGTGCGCTGGCCGCCAAGGCTGACGGTCAGCTTGTCGTTGATGTCGTACTCGGCACCGAGCAACACCTCGTGCGTTCCGCTCTTCAACTCATCCTGGCGGTTCTCCGACATCTTCGCATTCTTGTCGTCGAAGAAGTGGTACTCCAGTGTGGCACGCAGCTTCGGGGTAATCTCGTAGCCCGCTGCCACAGCGAGCAGGGCCGGCATGTCGTAGCGAGTCTTCTCGTCGGGCAGATATTCGCCAATCTTCGAGGCCATCGCGCCGAGAGCCGTCTGACCAAGGGCTGCCACAGTGGCTGCATTGCCCATCTTCTCGGCCATCGCCTTGACGTCGGTGTCCTGCCCCATAGTGCCTACGATGAGTTCCTTGGTGTCGTTCTCAGTCTGTATCTTCGTGCGGAACTCATAGCGGGCGGCCAATGTCAGTGGTCCCTGATGGTAATTGAGGCTTACGATGGGCGCAAAGCCCCAGCCCTTCTGGTTGCAGTCCAGCTGTAGATTGACGAGCTTGCCTGGCCAGACAGAACTGTAATCTGGCAGTTTTGCTTCGAGATGGCCGCGGTAGTAGCCATCGTAGTAGTTGGCACGCAGGCCGACAGCTGCCGACAGGAAGTCTGTCAGTTTATACGTAAAGTTCAGCTGTCCGCCATAGATATACTGCTTGCCCTTCATTTCCGTGTCTAACGTGTAGCCTGCTGCTGCGGGGTTCTGGGCCAGCAAGGCACCAATGGGCACGCTAAACATGGGCACGCCGTTTTCGAACTTCACGAAGCCGCCACTGCCCACGATGCCGATCATCGTCGACACCGCCCAGCGGTCGTGCTTGTATGAGCCGAACAGTGCAGGCACGATGGGTGCTGATGCCTCGCCGGGATATTTCGTACCGTTGCACTCGATGTCGCGGTTCTGCCAGGGTTTCTGGAAGTTCAGCGACAGCTGCAGTCCGTCGTAGCCCCAGGCCAGTCCGGCAGGGTTCGAGTAGGCGGCATCAATTTCCATAGATGCGCCCCGGGCCATCATGCGGTCGAAGGCGATGTGATAGTTTGTGTTGGTCATCAGACCACCGGCCTCAGCCGTCGCCGTCATGGCGATGGTGGCCATCATAACGAATAATTTCTTGGTCATGGTTGTACTTTGTATAGATGATTATTTGTCTGTTCGTCGTTCTTCACGTCTTCATAAGCGGTAAGGGGTGAAAATGTCTTCCCCTTATATGCTATTCAATATCCCATAATGTGCGGCGTGAGGTGCCGCCTATTGTTGTTTCTTCTCCAAGGCTACCGCTGAGAACTGTCCTGCTACCTTCTTGATACTGGTCAACGGTAATGTTTCCCCCTTCCTGATAATTCCTCACGGCAAGGCTCGCTATTTGAATATTGAGCAGGGGATGGGGGGAGCATAAAGCCTGGGGCTTGGCTGCAGGGCTGATATATTCTTTCTTCATTGCAATTCGATGTCGATATAATATCTGTAGCCTGCCTTCCAGTCAATTCCGAAGGGAAGGTTGACACTTGTAGCAACATTATCACCTTTTATGCAATTGACTTCGAGATACGGTCCATCGGTTCCTTTAGCCTGTTGAGTCTGCGGAATCATGAAAAGATAGAAGGGATGGTCTTCAATGTCAGTTAAATCCTGTTGTTCTGTCGTAATGACCATATTGCCAGAGTGGGTGATAGTGTAATAGTTGTTCTTGGAACCATCTGTCTGAACACCTCTCCATCCTGTGCTAAAATAATAGTTACCACTATTGTGGACGTTGTGAAGCACAATGCTGGTAACTTGCAAATTGGTGTTGGCAAGCGATGCTTTTTTCTTGATGGTAAAGCCAACAGCAGCGCAGATATGGTGGAAAGTTAATCTGACGGGGCCTTCATTGGGTTTGGAGAAAGTTGCACTTTTAGCGACAAGCACGTCTTTCTGTTCGAAAGCGTTCTCGTCGACCGTTACTGAGATATAAGGATTGTCATAAGGATTGTCGCCTCCTTGAAAGGGGTTGGCACTACCAGTGCTGGTGTAAGCATAGAAGCAGAAGGGATATGCTCGTGTGTCGCTTCCTGGCCATGCGTAATTATTAGTCCATTGATTATTGCTTTTACTGAAGTCGTAGTGTCCTTTTAAATCTTCGTCCTTATAGAAATCCATTGAGAATTCTGCCAGATTATGGAGATAGGTAATGTCTGTCCTGGTCATTCCTTCACGTGCTGTAGCAGCATCTATAACCGGTTGTTCCTCCACTTCTACAGTAAGCGGTATTCTCGTATACTCTTCAGGTTGAGTCGGCGTCGGGTTCGCCGGCTCGTCACCGTCATCGCCCGACGAGCAGGCAGTAGCGCCGACGAGGACAAAGGCTGTGGCGACTAAATAAAAAAATGTGGTGTGCTTCATCTTTATCTGTCTGTTAGTTGTTTAGAATTCGAACGTCATGGCGTTGTAGCTTCTGTGCCCGACGCCCATCTTGAGAGTCTGCGTGAAGGTGTAATAGCCCCCCTTGTTGGCACTGTAGTACTTGAAGCTGACTTCCTCCTCGAGTCCGACGAGGGTAAAGACGTTCATTCCACTGTTGGCAGGACCTTTGCCCCGGCACTCGTCTCCGACGAAGGCCGCAATCATATCGGCGCCGCTCGCTTCAAACGGCATGCCCATAAACTTCGACGCCGGCAAAAAGTTATTCATGTACTTCGGACTGCCTTCGCCGAACTTGACCTCGAAATCGCTTTCATTGCCTATGGTGCGGTCAGGCGTGAAGTAGAAATAGCCGGGGTAGTTGAATGTGTGTTTAATAGCTGCACAATAGTACTTGATTTCCGTGTTTGCCCCTACGTCCTCGTTGTTGCCTAAGATGATGATGGGGAAGAAGATTCTTCCGTCATGGGTGACGTTGCGCATGCCCACGCCTCTGCACTTGTTTTTGATGAAGATGGCAAAGCGGTCGTCGTCGGTAGAATAAGGTGCAAACTTGTCGTCGAGTTTTATGACGGCGTACATACGGACTTCAAAGTTGGCAGGGTCTGGGTTTTCCCAGTTGGGTGTCTCGTCGTGCCATGTCCAGTCGATGAGCCATTCGGGCTGCCCTTCTGTTGCAGTGAAAACGGCGGTGGGCTCCGAAGTGGGTTCCGGAGTAGGGTCGACGACCTCAGGCTCCTGTGGCTGGTCGTCATCGTCTGATGAGCAGCCCCACGCCAAGGTGAGGGCTGCCATCAGCATCATTATTCTGAATGTCTGTTTCATCTGATGATTCTTTTATGTCCGTTATAGATATACACTCCGCCCTTTGTCGGCCGGCTCTGCAGGCGTATGCCCTGTAGCGTGTACCAGCCTTCCTGCGCTGGCAGGCTCACGGGTACGAAGCTGATGCGGGTTGGCTCGTCGGGCGTACCGCTGATGTTATCAGCTCCGTAGGTCAGCACATCGCCCGTCATGGCAATAATCTCTCCTTCACGCTCGATGGCGAACGACAGCGGTGCCTTCGAGTCGCCGCTGATACTCATGTAGACCACCGAGTCGCCGACGAGGGCTTCGCCGCGCACCTCAGCCTCGGATAGAGCCAGCAGGCGGTCGCCCTCCTGCAGTTCGACACCGTCGGTAACGGCAGCCAGCGACATGGTGTTGGCATAGCCGCGCGACGCGGCATCCGTCTCTCTGCTGGAGGCAGTCTCGACAATCGTGGAGTTGGTTTCGTAGAACGGATACTTGAACGTCGTCGTGTTTTCACGCTGGCGGTAGAGCATGTAGCCCTCGCCGGGTTTCATGTACTTCAAGTTACCCTTCCACTCTGCCTTGCCGTTGGCGCCCTTCGAGAACATGGCAAACTCCGTTTTGCTCTTCACCACGTCGCCGTCCTCAGCCTGGTCGAAGTAGTCGGCCAGTGCAGTCTGCACGGTGAGGTTCACCACTGGCGTGTAGCCTATATGGTTCCATCCCTTCTTGACGGTGATGACGCGCTGGTAGGGCTGCCTGAGTGCTGAGCCGATGATTTCGACGGTGACGTCGTTGGCCACTTTGAGACGGTAGCTGTTGGCCACGCTCAGCGAGTAGTTGGCGGGTGCCGAGTCCGGGGTGGCCGTGCTGCTGCCTGGCGTGAGGTTGCGCAGCCATTCGGTGTTCTTGTAGACCAGCATCAGGCTGTTGGTCTCGTCGACCAGGATATCGCCCTCCTGCCACTTGAACTTCTTAAGCATCTCGTTGACACCGTCGTTGAAGTCGCTGTTATAGACGTTGAACGATATCCAGTTCCAGCCCTTCTGCAGTGCGAGCTCCTGTATGAACAGGTTGCCGGCCTGGAGCACAACGGGCTTCTTGATGGTGCCTACCGTGCCGTTGAGGGAGAACTTGATTACCTCCGAGGGTTGCACCACCATGACCTTTCCTGTTGCGTAGTGCCACAGTTTGAACTTCAGCGAGTCAGTGTTCGACGAATCTTCGGTGTAAAGAGTCATGTAGACCAGTGCCTCGCCCGACAGAGAGGAGTAGCTGACATTGGCCACGCCCATGCAGCGGCCCTTGCTGTCGAAGGCGGCCACCAGGTCGCGCGAGTCAGTGACGACGTCGTCGCCTATCTGCACGCGTCCGACGACGCTCATGGAGTATTGCTTCATGTCGGGATCAACGTACCATTCGGGTGCCTTACCTTCAATGGTAATGTTAAGCATCAGCGGTTCCGACAGTCCGTTCTCGTCGGTCAGGTAGATGATATGGTCGTAGCTGCCCACATTGATGTCCTTGTTGATAGTGAACGTCAGCCACTGTTCGGACTTCGGCTCTATTATGTCTGACGTCTTGTCGACGCTGAGCCACTTTGGCAGGTTCTCCACCGTGTAGGTGTGAGGAGCGCCACTGTTATTGTTGATGTAGACAGAGAATTCGTAGTCGTAGCCGTCATACCACAAGGTGGTTTTGTAGGTCTTCCGCTCCCAGCGCAGCGGGTTGCGGTCGACGTAGATGGCCACGGTGGCGGGCGATGCCATGTAGTTGCCGTTCAGGTCGGGAATGTCGTAGACGGTGACGTAGACCGAGCGCTTGTTGATGCGCGAGTCAAGCTCGTCGAGGTTCACTAACAGCTGGTTGTCGCGCCCGACATAGCTGAAGTTCAGGTTACGCAGTTCCTCGTAGGCCTGTACCGGAGCACCGACGTTCTGGTCAATGTGCTGACGGACGAAGTCGTTGGTATCGACGAAGACGGTGTCACGCTTCTCGGTTTCCTTGCCGTCCAGGTCGTAGTGTATCTTCTGGCTCAGCACGTAGGGATGCAGCACGATGTCGCCGTTCTTCTGCCGCTCCTGGCGGTCGAAGTTCAGATAGGTGATGAGGCCCTTCTCCGAGCCGCCGATGGCCTTGGTGCTGTAGCGCTTGATGAGCGACACAGGCAGTGCCTGCTCGAAGAGGCAGATGCCGTCGAGGTGTCCCGTCATCGCGTTGTACTGGTGCAGCACGTCGTTGTTGAGTCCCTGCTCGTGCCATACCATGTTGCCAAGGTAGAAGTCTTCGCCCGACATACCGCCGAGGTTCTCGGTCGAGAACTGTGCCTTCAGCACATTGTCGACGTAGATGCTGGCCACCTGGTGGGCGCGGTTGACGGTCATGGCGTAGTGGTGCCAGGCGTCGTCGCTGTAGGTGTTGCCGAGCTTGAACTCCATGCCGTTCGAGCGGTACTTCAGCGTGTCGGCCTCGAAGCCGATGAAGAACTTGTTCTCGGGCGACATGTCGGTCTTGCGGCCCGTGCCGTTGCTCAGCATGGCGCCGCGGCCCTTCACGTCAGTACGGAACCAGAACATCAGCGTGTAGTCCTGCTCCGACGTGCGGCTGAAGAAGGCGGGCTTCAGCTTCATGCCCTTCACCGGGCGCTGCTCGTTCCAGTCGAGACGGAGCGACATGCCGCGCGGCTGCGACCATGAGGCGCCGTTCAGCGTCAGGTGTGCCCCTTGTGCCTCGTCGGTGGCAAACTTGCCGTGCCCCTCGTTCATCGGGTAGTAATCAGTCAGTCCCATCTCGTAGCCCGTCAGCTGCTGGTTGCCATAGAAGTTGAGCAGCGTCTTGTCCATCGCGCGGTTCCAGATACGGCCCTGCAGCATGCGTCCCTTGAAGTACTTGCGCTTGCTGACGTCTGTCTGGTTGGTCGAGCCGAAGATGATCGGACCATAGCCACTGTACACGACGCTGTCGAGACTACACGACAAGGTGTCGGCATAGAGTGTCAGCCGCTTGTTCTTGTTGTCCAAGGCCATGGCCACCTGTACGTAGCCGCTGAAGTCGAGGGGCTGTTCCAATGTCAGCGTCTGGTCGTCGACGACGGCTTTCAGCTGGTTGTACTTGGTAATCCACAGCTGCAGCTGCTTGCCGTCCATTCCGTGCGAGAAGACGGGCAAGTCGACCCCGGTCGTGTCGGGCTTCACCATCACCTCCACCGTCACGTCTTTGTCAGAGAAGTTACGGCGGGCCTCACTCTGGGCGTAGCCAGAACCGCTAAACAGCAATGCCGGCTCCTCCTGGATGGAGGTCTCGTTGGTCTCGCCCTTCACCTCGAAGTTGGTGGTCTCGCGCAGGTAGTTGTGCTCGATGGGCTCCGAGAAGTTGAACACCACATTCTCGCCGGCACCCAGTATGCCGTCCTTCGGGTCGGGCGTGCCGAAGAGCTGCGGGCGGCGCGTGTCCTTCACACCGCTGAGCACCTTCGACGACGAGGTCAGGTAGCTGTTGCCGTTACGGCAGAAGAGCACGGCCCTCAGGTCGTAGGCCTTCTCCATGACCACGCCTTCACCGTAGAAGTCGGTGACGATGTTGCCGTTCTCAGGAATCATGGCCTTCGTGCCGCTGGCCGGCAGGTAGTACGTAGAGTCAGCATAGAAGGCGCAGAGGTTAGTCCAGTAGTCGTCGCCGCGTGTCGACTCCTTGTACTGGAACTCGATGTGGTCGAAGTTCTTCTGGTTCTTGTTGAAGCCGCTGAT
>CAMHNI010000091.1 GCA_946186505.1 uncultured Prevotellaceae bacterium
TTATTCGCTTTAAACGAAATTATGCCATATTGCGAGTGCAAATATACAACAATTATTTCATTTAAACGAAAATTTTTGCTGTTTTTTTATGGTTATCTGTGCAAATCCATTTGTTGCACACAGGTTAATCCACAAAAACGAGCTGATTATGTTGATTGCACCTCCTTAATCATTGTCACAAGTTGGTGCTCCAGCTCTTGCATGAAGTCCTGCAGCGAATAGCTTCCTCGTTCTATTTGGCGCAGTTTGTGTTCCCACTGGCCAGTGAGTTCAGGACTCTTCAGCAGAGTTGAATGAATCTGTGCTATCAGATTACGACCTGCTGGATTAGAAATAAGGTTGCGATGATCACGACGAACATAGTCACGTTTCACCAGTGTTTCAATGATGGAGGCGCGACTTGATGGGCGGCCAATGCCGTTTTCCTTCATGGCCTCCTTCAATGTTTCGTCATCGACGAACTTTCCTGCGGTTTCCATTGCCTGAAGGAGTGAGGCCTCAGTATAGTGCTTGGGTGCAGTGGTCATCTTCTTCTCGATGGAAGGAGTATGCTGACCAGACTCGCCAACCCTGAATGACGGGAGGGTTACCTTCTCATTGCTCTGACTGTCATCGTCTATAAGCTCCTTACCATAAACAGCACGCCAACCTTCGGAGAGGATGGTACGACCTGTGACCTTGAACGTAAGAGAACCAGCATTGGCCAAGACAGTTGTATTGGCATATTCGCAAGCCGGATAGAACGCCGCACAAAAGCGACGGACTACTAAGTCATAGACTTTATGCTCAAAGTCATTGAGAGTACTAAGGTTTCGAGTATCACCAGTCGGGATGATAGCATGATGATCTGTCACCTTACTGTTGTCGAACACCCGCTTGCTCTTTGGCAGCTGATGGCCTACCAAAGGTCGTGCTCCAGCACACACATCCGTCAGATTGGCGATAATGCCAGGACACTTGGGATAGATATCATCCGTCAGGAAACGGGTATCGACACGCGGATAGCTGGTCAGTTTCTTCTCATACAGGCTCTGCAGATTCTTCAATGTCGTATCGGCAGAGAATCCAAACTTCTTGTTGCAATCGACCTGAAGCGCCGTGAGGTCATAGAGCTGTGGCGGTTGTTCACTGCTGCGTTTCTCCAGCACATCTTTTATAATTAAAGGACTGCGACGGGCAAGAGCCAAGGCTTCTTCAGCAGCTTGCTGTGTCTGGAACGAACCGTTGGTAAACACCGTATCGCGGTATTTCGTGGCCAACGTCCAGTAGGGCTTTGGCACGAAATGCTCAATCTCATTGTCACGGGCAACAATCATCGCCAATGTCGGAGTCTGCACACGCCCAACACTAAGCAGCTGTTTGTACTGACCATACCTGAGAGTATAAAGTCTGGTGCAGTTCATACCCAACAGCCAGTCACCCTCGGCGCGAGCCAGTCCTGCCTCGAAGAGCGAGTCATAATTGCTCTGAGGTTTCAGATTCTGGAATCCCTGACGGATGGCTTCTTCTGTCAGCGACGAAATCCATAATCTCTTGACGGGACACTTAACTCCCGCGAGCTGCATCACCCACCGTTGGATGAGTTCACCCTCCTGACCGGCATCACCGCAGTTCACGATGCTATCGGCCTTCTTATACAGATCCTTGATAACCTTGAACTGCTTCTTAATACCGGGGTTATTGATAAGTTCAACCTCATAATGAGGTGGAATCATCGGCAACACGGACATGCTCCACTTCTTCCACTGAGGATAATACTTATCCGGCGATTTCAGTTCACACAAGTGACCGAAAGTCCACGTTACCTGATAGCCATTACCTTCGTAATAGCCATCTTTCTTCGTTCTCGCTCCCAATACCTTGGCGACCTCTAAGGCCACCGAAGGCTTCTCACAAATACATACTATCATATCGTTTTTTCCTGCAAAGGAACTGCAAACCGATGGAACCATCTGCCTTACGAAATTATCATTCCTGGTTTAACAATTCAGATTGGATTCCATTCGTGAATTGTTAATTCACGCAAGAAAACTGAAACAGCAGGCCTGAGCCAGCAGATTGTTGTAGTTTTGCGCCGCGAAAGCGATAAAGAAACAAACAGCGAAATGAAACAGAGAAATCCACAATGGAAACGCCACCTTATTATATTAATAGGTGCAGCGATGATTGCAGGTCTGACGGCTTGCAACAGTAAGAAACAGAAGTTCGAGTTCGACCACGCACAGGAGGCCATAGCCGCCTGTCATCAGGAGTTGGCGACAGTCAAGGACCAGAAGGATGCCACCATCGACGAACTGGTGGCCCGCATCAACATCTGGCAGGAACTGCAGGACTCGACACTCACCCTCATGGTGCGGGATTCCACACTCCAGAACGATGCCCGACTCGCCTCGGAGTTCTTTGCCGTTACCGACAGCTTCAGGATGGTCATCACCCGTCTGGCACTTGCCAAGCAGCGCTCGATGGCCGACGTGGTAAAACTGAAGGTAGGCACCTCTGCCAGCCGAAAGGCCATGCTGGCCTCCGATGAATTCCGTTCGGCGCGTCAGTATTACCTCGACTTCAACCGCCGCATCCTCCAGAGCGCCGAGACATGCCGCAACGACATCAAGACCCAAAAACCGTTGGATGCCAAACAATCGGCCAACTACCGATGGCTCCTCATTCAGCCGTTCCTGGCGATGGACAACTACGCCACAGCCATGCTGACCCCGCAGCAGGAGCAGACGTTGACACATTTGGCCGAGGAACTGCCCATGCTCCTTGCCTACGTTGACGGCAAAGACTATGCGCACTCGCCCAAATCGGAAACGGAAAAACTCTCCTCAGTGCTGAGCGAGTATTTCCTGAAGTGTTACCTCAAAAGCGTTTTGTGATGCTATTCATTATAACTGGAGAAGTCGATGAGCGCATCATCGCAAACCTGATGGGCTTCCTCGAAGCCACCGAGAGCATGGAAAAGTTCAAGACCGACGACCTCGAACTGACCGCTCTGAACGACGGCAATCAGGCGACGGTAACCATCCCCCTGACCCATCAGGAAATGATAGACGACCTGATTGACCTGCTCGTCTCGAAGCTCCTCTTGCAGGTGCTCTATCTCTACAGCGACAAGGCCGGCAACAACTTCCACGCCCTCGCCTACTCCATGCCCTATCAGGACGAAATGTATGTGGTACGCATAGCGTCACACCAGTGCGGCATCATCGACGAGATACACGTCGATTTCTATGCCTCCATCGAAACCGTCTTCACCTTCCTGAAGCAGGAACTGGAGCGACTGGAGCAACCGCAGCCCGACCTCGACATCGAGGAGCTGCAGCGTCTCGACGCATTGCTCATCAACTTCCTCTGACCGCCACCGGCAGTCACCTTTCAAACGACAAAAACAAACAGATTAAACGACTTAACAAATTCATAAAGCAACATGAGTATAATAGACTTGAAAATGATTCTGATGTTCGTGATGGCCGCCGTGCCGTTCACGTTCGCCATGCGCTGGCGACCTGCATTCGCCACGCGATTCTATGAGGGCATGAAGCGCAGCGACAACTTCCGCAAGTTCTTCACGCTCGTCATCCTGATGGTGATGATAGCCCTCGAGTTTATCGACTTCCAGGCATCCACCGCCATTGCCACGATGATGCACGACGGCCATCTGACTGCAGCCAATGCCGCACAGACCATCGGCCTTTACGGCGCACTGATGACACGCCCCTACGCCACACTCCTGGCCGCAGTGATGAGCCTGGCCATGTTCTCGTACAAGTGGGCCGACACGGTGCTCACCTACCTCCACGACCACCCGAAGCATTTTCTCGTCGTGGCAGCCCTCGCCATGCTCATCGCCATGGTCTCGCCTCGCTACATCATCGTCACCGAGATGCTGGAGATAGTGCTGCTTGCAGCATACATCTACCCCGACCGTATCGGCAACATAACAGGAGGCGGCATCCCGCAGTCCACTATGCGGGATGCTGTGCTGGCATAAACACTAAAGCATTACGACATGGATAAGGAAACAGTTAGAAACAGCCAGGTGCGAATAGTCACAGACATCGCTCTCTGGAACCTGCTGCTGCAGGGTGTGAAGAAACAGCCGAAGTACAGTCGCCTCGAAGCCTTCCGCGACCTGATGGAGCGTCAGCGCATCGCGCTGCTTACGGGTGACGGAAAGTTCATGAAAGGCAGCGTCCTCGAGTTCTCGAAAGCCTGGGGATGGGACCGCGATACGGTCAGCCGTTTCTTGGAGAAGTTACAGGAGCTTGGCATTGTCACCATGACCTTGGCAGGCAACCGAAAGGCAATCAAGTTAAACTATATCACAGACAAAGATTTTTAGGGTGTACGACGACTGAAGCGGAGAGCGCTTGCGCGTCTGCCCCAGGTCGTGCCACACTGCCCTTGGGCAGAAGGGTGTAGCCTAATACGCACTTTGTCGGCAGATGCCCCACAAAGATGCCCGTCCTCAATCGCAAGCGGATTGGAGCAAGCTCTCGGACGGTTAGGCTCAGGGTTCACACCCCAAGACCCCCATTTGAACTAATAAACGAATAAAAACATGGCTAAGCAAGTATGCGATTTAAGAGCAGGAAAAGGTATAACCGTTGCTCAAAGTAACGAACACCTTCGTGTAGGACAGCAAAACGCCTATATGAAGAAGGTATCAGGTACACAAGACCCCACCCGCGAGCATCTCAACTTCGAGATTGGCCGTGGTGGCGTAGTAAAAGAGGTGGATAAAGACACCTCCATCCCCACCCGTATCAGGGAAATTCTGAAGGCAAGGGGTATCACCGACCCCAATGCAGGGCTTTCTGAGGATGATCCGCGTCGCCGTCGGACGGTTGCGAATATCATATTAGAGGGTTCACGCGACGTGATGCGTCAGTTGGCCTTCGGCAATCAGGAGGTGAATTTCAAACGTGGATCTGACAATTCTCAGGTCACCCGCTGCCCAGGAATTGAGAAGTGGGCACAGGACATGTATCACTTCATGGCCGACAAATACGGTGAGGATAACATTGCGGCATTTGTCGTTCACCTCGACGAGACCCTACCACATATCCATTGTACACTGCTACCCATCACAGAAAAGAACAAGTTTTCCTACAACAAGTTCTTTGGCGGTAACAAGGAGGATGGCTCACGCAAGTTCAAGGAACTGCACGACCAGTTGGCCGAGGTGAATGCCAAGTACGGACTGGAACGTGGTGACAGTATCGCCACGACCAATGCCAAGCATAAGTCATATATGCAGTGGCTGGAGGAACAGATTGATTCCGGCAAGGTAACCCTCAATGAGCAAGAGCAGAAGATGACCGAACAGTCCACACAGATTACGGCAAATCAAGGGAGACTTGACAATCTGGAAACCGAAATCAAAAGAGCCGAGAAACGCTACAAGGGATTGACCACTATGATAATCAATCTTCGGGAACAGAAGCAGAAAATCATCACCGAGATTGGTGGTCTTGAAGAGGAATACAAGAATGGTCATATTCCCATCGATGAACTTGAAGAGAAGAAACAAAAGTTAGAAGACCAACTTAACGATATACAGACAAAGTTGGATGACAAGAAAACAAAACTCGATGCAGCCATGACCCAGTTAGAAGAACTGACAGGCATGAAAGAGAATCTTGAAAAGGCATACGATTCGCTATATGAGCAGGTCGAAAAGAACAGTCCGACACTGGAGGATGATGCCATGCGTGAAATGACTACAATGATGTGGAGCGAGGCCATCGAAGAGGTTCAGAAGGAACACCAGAGGTTGTGCGACTTCTCCAAGAAACTGCCGCCTGGACTGCGGAATGAGTTTGAGGGACTGATGGATGGTTCTTTCATCGAAGACATAGCCGAAAGAGGCAATGCAATTGTCGCCGCCGCAACCGCTATTTTCACGGGATTGATAGATGGTGCTACAAAGTATGCACAGGATCATGGTGGCGGCGGTAATGGCCCTGGAAGTGGCTGGCGACGCAAGGAAGACGAGGACGAGTATGCGTATCGTAGGCGTTGTTGCATCATGGGCCGCATGATGATGAGACCAGCTGGACGAAAATTGAAACGTTAATTCAAGCATGATAATTTCTGTGCGTCTGTGCAGTGAAATAGATGTTGTACTTTCGCGGCTAAAAAATTAAAAAGGTATTAAGCAAATGAAGAAAACAATGATTTTAATGGCAGCATGTCTCGTAGCAGGGACAGCTGCAGCACAAGATTCTCCCGTCGATGATTGGGGAGCAAATTGGTTCCTCTCAGCCAAGGGAGGTGTATCGGCTTTCATTGGTAAGCCAGTAGGACATGGTGATTTGTTTGACCGTGAGAAACCGCTACTGAATGTGTCAGTGGGCAAGTGGTTCACGCCTCATGTGGCTGGCCGACTGGCTTTTCAGGGCCTGCAACTGAAGGATGCCAATATGGTATCATGTAATTACCAGAACCTGCATGTGGACTTCCTGTATAACCTCACAGCGCATAGTGACGGGATGCAGAAGTGGGACATCATCCCATACGCCGGATGTGGACTGATTCATAACAGTTATAATGGTCAGAAGCCATTCGCTATCTCCTATGGCCTCATTGGTCGCTACCGACTGTCGGAGCGTCTGCATTTGTCTGGAGAACTCGGAGCCACGACCACCTGGCAGAACTTCGACGGGCAGGGAGCATCTGATAAACTCGGTGACCATCTGCTGCAGGCCAGTATCGGTCTGAGCGTTACCATCGGTAAAGTCGGATGGAAGAAAGCTCGCGTCCATGAAGTTGATTTGAACCAGGTGAACAGGTATTACGACTCATGGCAGAACCAGAACAAGGGAACAGCTCCTTCGGCTCAGTCCACCGCTGCCCATGAGCGCAATAACTATAGCGGTCTTAACTCTCTTCGTAAGCGTTTGGCCAACAAGGATTGGGATGGCATCAGCGATACTATCAACGTGGATAGTCTGGCTGATTCAACCGCCATCGCCGCCAACAAGTACCTGCACATCCTGAAGTCTGGCAAGAAGTACATTGGCGCACCTATCTATTTCTTCTTTAAGATAGGAACCCATGAGTTGACAGAGAACGCACAGTTCATCAATATCAAGGAGGTGTCAGAAGTCATCAAGAAGTATGGCCTTCAGGCCCGAATCATTGGTGCTGCCGACAGCGAGACGGGTACGCCTGAGATCAACGAACGCCTGAGTGTCGAGCGAGCCGACTATATCGCAGGACTGCTGAAGGCTCATGGCGTTGACGAGACTCATATCCAGAAGAAGCATCGTGGCGGTATCGACAGCTACGAACCGCTCAATGGCAATCGTAACACCTGCGTCGTACTTTATTTCAAGTAGTCTATGGCAATACGGAAATATACTAATCCGCGAGAGTTGGATCTCTCGACAGGTCTTCAGGAGGTTTTGCGCAAGAATGGTATGCAGGCGCATATCAGTTTGGCGAAGGACGGTGGTCGTGAACTCATTGTATTGGGTCACGACTCTCCTGTTTTGACCTACAA
>CAMHNI010000092.1 GCA_946186505.1 uncultured Prevotellaceae bacterium
TCTCCTTCTAACTCCCTTTATCTACAGAGCAAGCGGAGCTTGCGAAAGTTGAATTAAAGGATAAGACCATCGAGCGCATACCAGCAAGGCAACTTCTGTAAAACAAGCCTTATCCTTTCACCATTCTATACACTCAGGCGGGTATTTCATAAAATATCCGCCTGATTTCTTGCAACTTTCGTCTTTTATATTTATCTTTGCAAGCGATACAATAATGTTGAACCCTTAAAAACCCGATGATGCCTATGGGCCAGCAGACAATGACTCAACTATTAGCCGAATACTTCAAGACACAGCCAGTCTTGAAAGCATGGCTCTTTGGCTCTTATGCCAGTGGCTCGACTACAACAACATCAATGCCGTGGTGCTCGACGTGAAAGAGTTCCCGCCCGCGCTATTCGAGAAATAAAACAAAGGAATAATAGTAAAAATAATGAAAAAGACTCTAATGTTGGTCGCAGTTGCTATGATGACTGCAATGAATGTTAGCGCACAGAATGGTTATGACGAGACGAAGCACGAGGTGGCTATAACTCTTGGCATCTATTCGAACTCGCAAATTATCGACGCGTTTGAGAATATTGGCGGTGCCCTGGTGGGTGCCAAGTTTGAGAACGAGTCGTTCACGGGCCCCATCAGTGCCGAGTATTTCTATCACGTGAAGAACTGGCTTGGCGTGGGCGGCATCTTCGCCTACGGTCAGAACAAACAGGACGTCTATCTCCTTGGCGACAAGGACGGCGAAATCAAGAACATCTATCTGACGCTGATGCCCGCCGCAAAGTTCGACTGGCTGCGCAAGAAGCACTTCGGCATGTACTCCAAGCTGGCTGTCGGTGCCACCCTGCGCAATGAGAAGTACGACAGCATTGATTCATCGAGCAAGGACGACAGCGACAGTGAGGTTCACGTGAACTGGCAAGTATCGCTTCTCGGTATCGAGGCCGGCAGTCCCACCATCCGCGGTTTCCTTGAGCTGGGCACTGGCGAACAGGGCATAATCCTTGTCGGCGTGCGGTATAAGTTCTAAACTCCCCCAGATGACAGAAAGCCCGATTTATCCCTTCCCTGACACTTACTTCATCTTTCCCGTTAAGCAGCTGGGTAAAATTCTGTCTCAGAGAAAGGTTTAGGATATAAAAACAAAATAGAAAAAATGAATAAGGCAAAGTTTTGGATGACTTGCACCGTCATCACAATAGGCTTTCTGAGTTCGTGCTCCATCCAAGAGATCTTCAGCGATACGGTGGAATTCGAGACAAACAAGGGCTTGCAGAAAGCTCAGAAGTCGAAAGGCTCACATCCAAGTGCCAAACAACAGGCAAAGGAGGCCGAGCGGCTGAAGCAGGAGGGCAAATGCCCCTCCTGCCGAGGGTTCGGCAAGACCCCTGATGGCCGCTACACCTGTATTGTCTGCAACGGCACTGGCCGATATCAAGAAAAGTAGTAAATAAAATGTATAAACAAAAGAACCGTATGAAGATAATGAAATTGATGATGTTTCTTATGGCAGCAGTGCTGACCATGGGTGTAGTGAGTTGTTCCGACGCAGAAGATGGCGAAGGCTGGGATGCTTGGGTGATGCGCAACCAGCTGAACAGCAATTGGAGTCTGGACTTTGTAAGGGTCAATGGCGAGTATAGACGATTAGGCGACGAAGGATTTGACTTCTATCTGACATTGAAGCTGAAGGCCGACGGACGTAAGTTTGAGGCCGAGCGCTTTTTCTATAACATGGCAGAAGGCATCGCTGACGAATCAACAAAAGTCAACAAATCAGGTACCTATACCATTGATGCATCCAGTAAGACCATCGAGTTAATCGATAGCGAGGGCAATAAGTTCATGCACTTGTCGAACATTGAATTCGGTACTGGTTCCATGACGGCAACAGTTCTGTTCTACGACTTGAACAAGACCTACGAAATCGGGTTAAACCGTACTATTAGTCTTTAATAGCCATTATGAAGCAAAGAGTATTATTAGCCGTACTGACAGCTATGCTTTTCTACTCTTGTGGCACCACTGCCAACAAGAGCAAGATAAGCGCAGAGATGGCTTTAGAAGGTGTGAGCAACTACTGCCATAGCGCGTATGACTGGAGCGCCGCCGAGGATAATCCCTCCATTATGGGAGTGGAGATGGGCGAAGAGACCGACTCTGCCTATCACGTGGTGTTCCGCAGCTATACGGGCGCGTTGGTCAACTTCTATGTCGACAAAAGAAGCTGTTGGAGAAGTAGTTAAAGTAACTGAAATAGGAATAACAATATGAACAAGACAAGACTGTGGATGCTTGCCGCCATCTTGACATTCAGCGGCATGACGATGGTGTCCTGCTTTTCGGACACGAAGAAGAGTGCGGCGGTCAGCGCGGCCGACGATACCAGCCAGTTCGTAACCATTACCGACGTGGTGCCCGACGTGATTCTGGAGATCCGCTACTACGGTACATACAACTTTGTGGGCACCCGCATTGACGGCTATGAGGAGCCAACGGCACTGCTCACGAAGCAGGCTGCCGACAGTCTGAAGGCTGTGAGTGACGACGTTATCAAACTGGGCTATCGCCTGAAAATCTACGATGCCTATCGTCCGCAGAAAGGCGTTGACCACTTCGTGCGCTGGGCAGAGAACATCAACGACACGCTGATGAAACCCTACTTCTATCCCGATCTCGACAAGAGCGTGCTTTTCCCTCAGGAATATATCTGTCTGAAAAGCGGTCACACACGTGGCAGCACCGTTGACCTGACTCTGTTCGACATGAACACCGAAAAGGAACTCGACATGGGCGGCACCTTCGACTGGTTCGGCCCCGAGAGTCATCCCGACTTCTGCGGCAATCCTGAAACGGGCGAGTACACAGGTGACAACTCAAAGTCTCCTGCTGAGCCTAAGCGCAGCATCACCCCCGAGCAGTTCCAGAACCGCATGATTCTGCGCCAGGCCATGCTCCGCCACGGCTTCAAGCCCTTTGACACCGAGTGGTGGCACTTCACCCTGAAGGACGAGCCCTTCCCCGACACTTATTTCACTTTCCCCGTAAGGCAGATTAAATGAAACAGACAAGCCTATGGATGCTAGCCACCCTTATTTGTTTATTGACAAAAATATCCTGCTTCTCGGACGAAAGGAAGAGTATGGCTGCCAGCACGGTGGACTATCCCGCAGAGCCTGACTACCGGGACTCTACGCAGTGGTACATCACCGACCGAGGAGCCGCTGCCGACGTGTTCTACATCATCTCGACCGAGACGGGCGACTATACGCTGCTCGACGGCGAGGTGTGCCACTATGCCGACACTTACAGCGACAGCCTCCGGGCATCGCTCTACGGCGAGATGCTGGGCGTGGATACGCTGGTGAGCGGACGACTGAACTTCTTCTCGCCTTACTATAGACAGTGTTCATTGCAGACCTTTCAAAACGATAGCCTAACGGCGGCACGGTTGCCGTTGGCGGTGGACGATGTGCGGCGGGCTTTCAAGTATTTTCTGGAGCATCAGAACGCCAGCCGCCCCTTTATACTGGCAGGATTCAGTCAGGGAGCCCAGATAATGCTGGAACTGCTGAAGGAGATGGATGATGACACTTACGAGCGGATGATTGCGGCCTATGCAATCGGCATTACCATCGCGGAAACAGGACCTCACATAGTGCCTGCCAAAAGGGCTGATGACACGGGAGTAACCATCTGCTACAACTCCGTCCGTGATACGGGCTGCACCATGCGTGGATGGGAGAAGAGCAGCGTGGCCATCAATCCCGTCAACTGGCGGACGGACAGTACCCGAGCCTCGCTCGTTACCGAACCATCGCCGTTGCTGCCTGTAGCCGAGCAGAAGAAGAACACGATGACCGTACACCTTGACACCGCCACAGGGCTGCTCATCGTGGAGGGCTTCACCGCCCAGGACTACATGCTACCATTGTTGGGCGTGGAGGGCAACTATCACACCCGCGAAATATGGCTCTATCGCGACCAACTGCGCGAAAACATGGCACTCAGAGCCAGCCGGAAAACAGGACATTAATAAAAGTATATATGAAAGAGACAAAGCTATGGATGCTTGCCGCCATCCTCTTCATCTGCGGCGCAAGTGTGCTGACATCGTGCAGTAGCGAGGACGACCCGGTGACACCGCCGGAGGAGGAGTACACCGGCGTGCCGCTCGTCATACTCGACACCGATCTGGGCTCATCGACCGACGACCTCTTTGCACTGGAGATGCTGCACCGCTATGAGCAGGAAGGGCGATGCCGGTTGCTCGGCGTGGTGGTGGACCGCATGGGTGAGTCCAATGCGGCGATTGCCGACGTGATGAATTGCTACTTCGGACATCCAGACACGCCCATCGGGCTTGTCCGCGATGGCATCAAGGAGCCGAAGGTGTGGATAGATTACGGGGCGCTCCCCACTTATACCAATGCCGACGGCAGTCTGATGTTCCGCCGCAGCGTCAGCGACTACTCTTCGCTGCCCGACGGTTATATGCTCTACCGCCGACTGCTGGCCGCTCAGCCCGACCACTCGGTGAGTATCTGCTCCATCGGCTTCGTCACCTGTTTGGCCCAACTGTTGAAATCTGACGGTGACGAATATTCGCCCCTCAACGGTGTCGAACTCGTTCGTCAGAAGGTGAAGTGCATCTACCAGATGGGCGGCGTGTTCGGCCAGTCCGTCGAGCCCGACTTCAATCTTTCGCAGGGCATCACCTTCGCCCTGGACTTCTTCCGGCTCTGGCCTAAGGAGGTCGATATGGTGTTCTCGCCGATGGAGGTGGGTCAAGAGATAGAGTACACGCCTGAGCAGGTCATCAGCGATGTCTCGTGGACCGACGCACACCCCATCAAGCAGGTCTATATGACGTGCAACTGCAACACGGGCCAGATGATGTGGGACCCGATGACAGTCATCCAGGCCGTGGAGGGCGACGCCCTCTTCTCGCTCTCCCCTCGCGGCACCGTGACCCTCACCGACAAGGCCGAGACTATCTTCACCCCCTCAGCCATGGGTAACTGCCGCTACCAACTGCCCGGCTCTGCCGACTGGAACGTCACCATGCTGGAGAAAATCAGACGATATAACAAAATAATGTAAAATATGAACAAGAAACTGATTTGGATGTGTGCCGCCATCCTCTTCATCATCTGTGGTGCCTTCATAACTACTTGCTGTATCAGCAGTGACGATAATCCTGTTGTTGAGATACAACAGCCAACCATACAACGCATCCAAGAGCGTGGAAAATTGCTGGTGGGAACCACGGGCGACTACCGGCCGTTATCATATAGAGAGGCTGATGGCAATTACTGGGGCTTCGGCATCGAGATGGCAGAGAAAATAGCCGAACGGCTGGACATAAGTATTGAGTTTGTGCAGACCTCATGGCCCACGCTGACCGCTGACGTGCTCGCCGAGCCGCAGAATTTTGATTTTGCCATTGGCGGCATCACCATCACCGATGCCCGCAAGGCAACAATGCTGATGAGTGATGGTTATCTATGCAACGGCAAGACCATCCTCTGCCGTGCCGACGAGGCCGACCACTACCAGTCGTTGGCCGACATCGACAAGCCCGAGGTGCGCGTGATGGTGAACCCAGGTGGACTGAACGAAAAGTTTGCCTTGGCGAACCTGACCCACGCACAGATCATCGTCCATCAGAAAAACGAGGAAATCCCCTCGCAGGTGGCTGAAGGCCATGCTGACGTGATGATTACGGAAATCACTGAGGCCCCTTGGTACGTGCAGAACGACCCGCGTCTCGCAGCCCCACTTCTCAACGCTCCTTTCACCCACGGAGAGATTGGTGTGCTGATGCGCCAGGGACAGGACGACCTCCTTGCCCTCGTCAACGCCGTCATTGCCAAAATGAAGGCAGATGGAAGCCTTCGCAACTTCCATGAGAAGTACGGTCTCGTGTATGGCTATTAACAAAGTCTGAAAAAAACTAATTGCAGTTGCCGGTTGAATTTGCACAGAAATCGTGTTAATATCTTCCACAAATGCAGTTTATTTGAATCATTTTTTGTACCTTTGTAGCCGAAATTTCACATAAATACGTATTTATCATGGCAAGACCGATTAAAGAAACACCCATCCTCTACGGTGAGGACGCACGACGCTTCGAGGCGCGCATGAAGGAGCGCCGCCGCATATCGCCCGAAGAACGGGCTGAAATGAAGGCCACTTATGAGGCATTGAAAAGCGTTTGCGACTTCATGTGATATGGAAGACAAGGAGTTTACAGAACGAACAACAGACAACTCAAAAGACAATATAGATTATGGCAACAACTGATTACAAGCAGCGCACACGTGAAGAAGTAATGGCCTGGCTACAAAAAGCCAGAGAGCGCAAGGATGCCTTTCAGAAAAGGGCCAACGAGATATTCGCTGAGGAGGATCGACTGAGACAACAGGCTGCCGACTCGCATTACTCAACGAAATGAAACCGTAGCCCCTCCCTCCAGCCCCCCTCTTTTCCTCTCAAAGCAAACTAATGATTTTCTGGGACTATTCCCATCCTCAATATAACGCTTCTCTTGACAAATTGAACAGTATTCTGCACAGAAATTGTGTTAATATCCTCCACAAATGCGGTTTTTTGAATTATTTTTCGTACCTTTGTCCCGAATATTCAACTAAAATACGTATTTATCATGGCAAGACCTATCAAAGAAACCCCCGTGCTGAAGGGCGAGGATGCCTTCAACTTCGAGATGCGAAGGTTAGAGGTGGAGAACAGAACTCCTGAGGAGCGTGCCGAGGCTCGCAGGAAGTTCCAGGAACAAGTGGCTGAAGCCAGTAAACATATTCAATGGTGCTGGTAGGCTATGCAACTCGTTCCCCTTACGCCCGCTTATCCGCTCGTCGCTTTTGACTGTGGCGACGATGACCTTAACAGGTTCCTGCTCGACGATGCAAAGCACGCACAGGAACTTCGCATTGCCAATACGTTCATTCTAGAAGCGCAACATGAGCACTGGCGACGACAGCAGTTTCGCCAGCGGTGCCTATCTCCGTCCCGTCGCAGTGGTGTCGGTGACGAAAGAATAGGAGCCTCACCCCAAGTGTTCTTTGACATACTGAGACAACGGATATTTTTTGAAGAGAATAGCAATATTCTCGGAAAATTGTCGTATCTCTGAGCTTCGCTCGAAAGGCTACGGGTAGGCGACCAAAGGTCGGGAATGGATAGGCTGCATCTCGGAAGCAAAAATAAATCGCGATTTATTTTGTGTTTCTCTC
>CAMHNI010000093.1 GCA_946186505.1 uncultured Prevotellaceae bacterium
CGTCTTCCGTATCTATGCCGACCCGAAGACCAACGGTCCGGCAGCCTACTCCAAGGACAACGTGCCCTACCATCCCCAGCACTGGGCCCGCGTATCGACCGAGGGCTACCGCGAGGGCGACTTCTCGATGACGATGGGCTATCCCGGCTCCACTTCGCGCTACCTGTCGAGCTACGGCATTCAGGAGCGCTATGTGCAGAACGATGCCCGTGCCCAAGTTCGCGGCATCAAGCAGGAGGTGATGAAGCGTCACATGGATGCCTCTGAGGCCGTCCGCATCAAGTACGACTCGAAGTACGCCCAATCCAGCAATTACTGGAAGAACTCCATCGGCATGAACAAGTGTATCGACTCCATCGGACTGATTGGCCAGAAACAGCAGTTCGAACAGCTGTTGCGTCAGTGGCAGGACTCTACCGGCCTGTTCAAGGATGAGCTTGATTTCCCGCTCTTGGAAAGTCTCTATGCCAAGCGCTTGGAAGTTGTAAAGGCCTTGCTGTATTTCGGTGAGACCTTCCGCCGTACTGACGAGCTGTCAACACGTGCCATGTTCGTCCACAACGGTGCCCATCCCGTGGGCCACGGCAAGCGCCAGCATATCAACATCAAGGAAAACAGTGAGACGTGGGACTACGACACCGACCGCGAGATTCTGGGCACGCTGCTCAAGAACTATCGCGAGAAGACAACCAACGACAAGTATCTGCCTGAATTCTACCAGACCATCGACCAAAAGTACGGCGGCGACTGTCAGGCCTACGCCAATGACCTCTACGCCAAGTCGCGCCTGATGCAAAAGGGCAAGCGCCTGTATCCTAACAAGAAGTCATTCCTGAAAGACCCCGGCGTGAAGTATGGTCTCGACCTGACCACCGTCATGGGCGACCTGCGCAAGGGCTTCATGCAGATAGAGGACAGCATTGCCGACCAGGAACGCCTGCTCTGTGCCGCCAAGCTGCGCATGGAGGAGGATCTGCCTCACTACAGCGATGCTAACTTCACCATGCGCCTCTCCTATGGACAGGTCAAGGAGTACCGCCTCGGCAACTGGCGCTCCGGCTACCGCACCACCGCCCCGAGCATGGTGGCGAAGATGAAGAAAGGCGACAGCATCGAGGACTACAAGGTGGAGCCCGAGATGATTGATCTCATGCAGCAGGCCGGCGACATGCCCCTCTGCTTCCTCACCACCAACGACATCACCGGCGGCAACAGCGGTTCACCGATGTTCGACGGCAAGAACCGCCTTATCGGCCTTGCCTTCGACGGCAACTGGGACTCGCTCTCCAGCGACATCTTCTTTGACTCACAGCTGGCCCGCTGCATCGGCGTTGACATCCGCTATGTCCTCTTTATGATGGACAAGTGGGGACACGCAGACCGTCTGATAAAGGAGATCAATGCGCAGTAGGCTCATCATATTCATCACACTCGCCATACTCCTGCTCCTGGGCATCGGCACCGATGCCCAGGAGTACCATTATAATCTGCACTTCCGATTAACGCCCCAGGACTTCGCTGACACCATCAGTATTGAGGTTGACCATGGCCGCATCTACCTGCCTGTCACTATCGGTGGCGAGACCTACCGTTTCCTGCTCGACACAGGAGCCTCAATGGGTGCCGTCTATACCGATTCGCCCATCAAAGGTATCGAGACCGTCGGACGCATTACATCGCACGATGCTACAGGACAGGCCCGTCCCACCTGGGTCGTGCGGCTGCCTGCCATACAGATAGGCAAAATCACTATTACTGACTACCACGCCAACCAGCTTAGCCAGCCTCCGACACCAAGCAAGAGCGACGGTATCATCGGCTTCGACATCTTCAACAAGGGACTGCTTGGCAAGATTGACGTAAAGAACCAGCGCCTCATCCTGACCGACCGCAAGAACTTCTTCAGACAAGAACCGGGCTACGAAGCCCGCTACCGCCTCCGCCGCCATGTGCCCTTTGTCTCACTCTGCCCTTTCGGCAACTACTATGAGGAAGTGCGCTTCGATACTGGTGACCGGGCCCTCTACACGATTTCAAAACATAGTTATGAACAGGGAAGTGCCGAATGGGGCGAAGAACTGCAACACCAGGTTGAGGGACAGACGGTGGGAAGTCTGCGAGTCAGCCACTTCGGGACAGAGGCATCTGGCGAGGTGACGGCTCTGTGCCTGGACAGACTGAGATGGGGCGACTTCTCGTTCCGTAGCGTCCGCACCCTGACCGCCTATGGCCAGTCTTCCATTGGCAGTGCCATCCTCGGCTATGGAAGCGTCATCATCAACCCACGCCGCAACAGACTTGTCTTTCAGGCTTACACCGGCGGCTGGGAATGCGTTATCGACAACCGTCTGCCCGACATCTACTATGTCCCCGACCATGGACAGCCGACCGTAGGACTAGTATGGGAACGGAGTGAAGCCTATCGGCAGGGCTTCCGACAGGGTGATGTCATCCTGCAAATTGACAACACTGCCATCCACTCCTTCGCCCAGTTCAGAAACTATCCTTTCATCGCCAACCAGACTTATACCGTCACCGTCCGTGACAAAAACGGCATCATCAAGCAACTGAAGCTAACCAAGTAAGATGGAGCTTATTAGGAAATGGGCCATCCCGGAATCCCGGTGATGGCCCTTACCCTGTTGTGCTTCAAAGTATGTTATGAAAATTTGAGAGAATTGAAACCTCACGGCTTCTTTTTTTCTTGTTGTGTTTTAATTAAATGATTATATAGAGAAAGCATAGAAAAAATTGTCTAATATTTGGGGGCTTCTGGAACGATGGCCTTGGTGGTGGAATCCTCCAACAGGTTTTCGGCCTGGATAGGTCCCATGATTTCTGCCGAGTCGCATTGCTGCTGGTGGAACTTGGCATATTCCTCTTGCGGGTTGTCCCAGCCACGATCCCAGGGAGCCTGGGCGGCATTGCCCAGCGTCAAGATGATAGCCACAACGGCGGCGGCCTTGAACAGCGGCATCAGCCTCTGTGTCATCGTCAGGACACGTGCTTTCACCGGCTTGCTCTGCTCTATCATCTCGAGAATACGTTCATCGAAGTCATCGCCGAGCGACTGCTCCTGGGCTGTCTCATAGGCAAAGAGCGCCTGGTATTTCATCAGCCAGACGGGCACATCCTCCTGCGAGAAGAATGAGCGGAGGATTTCCTCTTCCTTCAGTGTGGTCTCACACTGAAAGTAGCGCTCCAGCAGCTGTTCGATGTACTTATAATCCATATTCTTTAATAGGGTTCTATATTAGTATAGACGATTGACGAACCGAAAAGTTACAGAAAATGTGTGTTTTTTCTAAAGTTTTTTCTAAAGTCCGTAATCTTCTGATTGCAGAAACCGTTGCTTCACGGTCTGACGGGCACGGAAGATATTGATTTTCACCTGTTCCTCGCTGATGTCCATGATGGCGGCAATCTCCTTGTAGCTCTTTCCCTCGAAGTCGCGCAGCTGCATCACCGAGCGCTGCTTCTCAGGCAGCGAGTCAATAATCTGTCTTACCAGCCGCAGACGATCCTTCTGGATGGCCTGTTCCTCAGGGTTGGCAGCATGACTGAAGTCGGGAGTGTCGTGCTCACTGGCTTCTATACTCTGTTCGGTGGCTGTCATCTTCCGTGTCTTGTCCAACGCCAGGTTTCGGCAAACAGCCATGCAGAAGGCTTCCATCGACTCTATCTGATCCCATTGCTGGCGGCGGCTCCACACTTTCATCATCGTTTCCTGCACAACGTCCTCAGCATCCTCCGGGGTTAGCGTGATACGGAGTGCCAGCCTGTAGAGCTGGTTTTTCAAGGGCAGAACGTCGTTGCGGAAACTAACTTTTTTCATTTGATGACAGTTCCGTGTTGCCCGTCGATGGCAGAGGCCAGTGTAATGATGACCTGGCAGACACCAGCCTCAACGGCACTAAGAGCATTTTCTATCTTGGGCAGCATACCGCCGCTGATGGTGCCGTCGGCCTTGTAGCGTTCAAAGTCGGGACGCGTAATAACGGGAATCACCGAATCATCGTCATCGGGATTGCTCAGCACGCCTTTCTTCTCAAAAGAGAAGATCAGCGTCACATCATACTTGTCAGCCAGCGCCTTTGCCGTTTCCGAGGCCATCGTGTCGGCATTCGTATTCAGGATATTCCCCTGTCCGTCGTGAGTCAGCGGAGCAACGACTGGCGTCAGCCCCACCTCTATGAAACGGGCAATCTTGTTACCGTCGGCTTTCTTCACGTCGCCAACGAAGCCATAGTCAATACCATTTTTCAGCGGACGCTTCACAGAGCGGATGATATCGCCGTCGGCACCGCAGAGGCCGATGGCATCCACTCCCTGTGCCTGTAGCATGGCGACAACATGCTTGTTCACCAATCCGCCATAGACCATGGTCACCACCTCCAGCATCTCCGCGTCAGTAATGCGCCGTCCGTCCACCATCTTCGTCTCGATGCCCAGCCGTTCGGCAATCTTTGTGGCGCGCCTGCCACCGCCATGTACCAACACCTTTGCGCCGTCAATAGCAGCGAAGTCCTTCAGAAGTTGCTTCAGTTGCGCCTCGTCTTCAACAACGGCGCCACCAACCTTCACTACAGTCAGTTTCTCTTTCATTCTTCTTTACCTTATATATCTATGCGAGTGCAAAATTACGAAAAAACGTATAAAGAGCCAAATGTATTTGAACTTTTCTGAGTACCAAGCAAGTTCGGCGTAACCAAAGTTACGAAACGTTGAGCACTCGAATGCAACTTGATAACTTCACGATGGCACTGGCTGAACTACAAGCAAAAGAGCCTTAGCCGGACTAATCAGGCTTCAAAGCACTGCTAACCCGGCCTCTTAGCACCTTCAAGTGGGCCGCTTTTGCCCTATTCCAAATATGTATATCCGTAGAGTCCTGAGCGGTAAGTGGAGAGGAACTCCTTGCCTTCCTCCAACGATATTCTACCTTCCTTGACACTCTTTGTCACCCAGATTTCCAGTTGGCGAACGAGCTTTTTCGGGTTGTACTGCACGTACTCCAACACCTCCTCTACCGTTTCACCGTCGATAATCTGGTCAATATGGTAGTGATTGTCCTTCACGGAGATATGTACGGCCGTTGTGTCACCAAAAAGGTTGTGCATGTCACCGAGGATTTCCTGATATGCGCCAACGAGGAACACGCCAAGATAGTAACTCTCGTTTTTCTTCAGCGCGTGGACGGGCAGTGAGTGCGAATTGTGGCGGTTGGTCACGAAGTTGGCTATCTTTCCGTCAGAGTCACAGGTGATGTCCTGGATAGTAGCGTTGCGGGTAGGACGCTCGTTGAGTCGCTGAATGGGCATTATCGGGAACACCTGGTCGATGGCCCATGAGTCACTGAGGCTCTGGAAGAGTGAGAAGTTACAGAAATACTTGTCAGCCAGGAGTTTGTCGATGCTCATCAACTCCTCTGGCACATGCTTTAACGTCTTGGCCAGCGCGTGAATCTCATGACAAACACTCCAATACATGGCCTCAATCTCAGCGCGCGTCTTCAAATCGACGATGCCGTGGGCAAAGAGGTCAAGTACCTCCTCGCGTATCTGCTCAGCGTCGTGCCAGTCCTCTAAAACGTTACGAGGCGACAGGTTGTCCCATATCTCATAGAGATCCTTTACCAGTTGGTGAGAACTTTCGTCTGGTTCGAACTCTTCAGGCATCTCCGGCAATGAGGCCGTCTCCAGAACGTTGATGACAAGCACCGAGTGGTGAGCGGCCAGAGAACGGCCACTCTCAGTGATGATATTAGGGTGAGGCAGACCGTTCTTGTTGGCAGCCTCAACAAAGGTGTAGATACAGTCGTTGACGTACTCTTGAATGCTGTAGTTAACCGAACTTTCCGACGATGGTGAGCGCGTACCGTCATAATCAACGCCTAAGCCACCTCCGCAGTCAACGAACTCCACACCGTAACCCATCTTGTGCAGTTGGATATAGAACTGCGAAGCCTCACGCAAGGCTGTCTGTATGCGCCGAATCTTCGTTATCTGCGAACCGATGTGGAAATGGATGAGTTTCAGGCAGTCGCGCATGTCTTTCTTGTCGAGCGTCTCCAAGGCCTCCAACAGTTCAGCACTAGTCAGTCCGAACTTCGAGGCGTCACCGCCACTCTCCTCCCACTTACCGCTACCGCTGGAAGCCAGTTTGATGCGGATGCCGATGTTCGGTCTTACGTCAAGCTTCTTGGCAATCTTGGCAATGAGGTCCAGCTCGTTCAGTTTTTCGACGACAATGAAGATACGCTTGCCCATCTTCTGCGCCAGCAACGCCAGCTCGATGTACGACTGATCCTTGTAGCCATTGCAGACAATGACGGAGTCACTCTGGCACTGCATAGCAATGACGGCATGCAGCTCGGGCTTCGAACCGGCCTCCAGACCGAGGTTGAACTTCCGTCCGTGCGAGATGATCTCCTCGACCACGGGCTGCATCTGATTCACCTTGATGGGATAGATAACGTAGTTCTCGCCCTTGTAATCGTATTCTTTGGAGGCTTTCTTGAAGCAGCTCCATGTCTTCTCGATACGGTTGTCCAGAATATCGGGGAAGCGCAGCAGTACCGGAGCAGTAACATCACGCAGCGCCAGTTCGTCCATCACTTCGCGCAGGTCAATCTGCGTATCGTCCTTACATGGCGTAACAAAGACGTTACCTTCGTCGTTGATACCAAAATAGCTGGTGCCCCAGCCGCCAATGTTATACAGCTCGCGGGCGTCTTCAATAGTCCATTTCTTCATTACAGGTTGAGTAGTTCTTTTAGTTTCTCTATCGTGATCTTTATCTTGTCGAAATTATCCATCAGACTTACATCTAACTGGTAGCGGGCCTTCGAGTAGAACGGCTCGCGCTTTTCTAACTGTTCGCGGATAAACTGTATCAGCTCCTCAGGTGTCTTGCCCTTCAGCAGCGGGCGGTCGCCCTTGCCCATCAGCAGGTGGCGATGCAGCACCTCGGGGTCGGCCTTCAGATAGACCACCTGAGCCTGACCGTTCAGGTAGTCTATGTTGTCGAAGAAGCAGGGTGTACCGCCGCCGCAGCTGATGACCACGTCCTCGAACTCTGCCACCTCATGCAGCATGTTGCGCTCTATCCGCCGGAAGCCCTCCTCGCCCTGTTCGGCGAAAATCTGGCTCACCTTCTTGCGCATGCGGCTCTCGATATACCAGTCCA
>CAMHNI010000094.1 GCA_946186505.1 uncultured Prevotellaceae bacterium
GCATCGGTGATGCTGTAGAAGTCGGTCTGGAACTTCTGGTCGTTGTAGACATCCTGTCCGGCAACGCCCTGCCAGAACATCGAGAAGTCGAAGTCCTTATAGCCAAGCTCGAAGTTCAGACCCCACGAGAAGTTGGGAACGGGATTGAAAATCCATGTCTGGTCTTGTTCGTTGATGATGCCGTTACCGTCGAGGTCGGCATATTTCAAACCGCCGACACGGGCATTCTCCTGACCGCTGGCCAGCACTTCTTCACGGTTCTGGAACAGACCGTCGACTACGTAGCCTACAATCGAGCCGTAGGGCTTCTCTGCTTCTACAAGGTTCTCCTTGGCGGTGTGGACATAGCTACCTGTAGTTGTCTCGGGCAGGTATGTCACACGCTGACGGAAGAAGTCGAGGTTGCCGTTCACGTTGTAGCGAAGGCCGAAGTCGGTAGTGCCACGATAGCCCAGCGCGAACTCCATACCCCAGTTGCGCAGGCTCGGACCGTTGAGCCACGAGGCACCACCCTCACCCATTGAGCCGAGGTAGGCAGGATTGATGAGCATGTCCTTCACGTTCTTGATATAGGTATCAAAGGTACCGTAGATGGAGCTGCCAAAGAGGGTGAAGTCGAGACCAAAGTTATACTGCTCAGTGGTCTCCCACTTCAGGTTGTTGTTCTGCGACTGCGTAGCACGGAAGCCGGAGGGGAAGATTCCCGAGCCAGCCAGCTGCAGGTCGTAGGCGGTAGATTCGTTGCGGCCTCCGCCGTAGGTAGCGGCATAGAGTCCGTAGCGGGCGTAATTGGAGATGGCCTGGTTACCAGTCTCACCCCACGATGCACGCACCTTCAGGTCGTTGATCCACTCCTGGTTCAGGTTCTCTGAGAGGCGGTAACCCAGCGTGAAGGCGGGGAAGGTACCGTAGCGGTTGTTCTCACCGAAGCGGCTTGAACCGTCGTGGCGGATGGTGAACGAAGCAAGTACCAAGTCCTTCCAGTTGTAGTCCAATTTGCCGAAGAACGATACCAGGTTGTAACCCTCGCGGATACCACCGGCGCGCTGGGTGCCTGTGGCGGCATCGGGCCACATGTAATTATAGTTCTCCAAGGCGTACATCTGTGCGTACGACGATGAGGTCTCTTCCACGTCGCGGTGCAGTTCCACACCAGCCAGCACGATGAACGAGTGGTCGGCACCGATGTTGAAGTTGTAGTTGGCCGTGTTCGACCAAGTCCACTTGATGGAGTTCTTGTTACCCAGGCTGGCTGCCGGTGTAGAGTTGTTCACCACGTCAGAGTGCCAGGTGTAAGTCACGCTGTGGATGAACTCCGACCAGTAGTCCAGACCGAAGTTGGAGCGCAGCGTCAGACCCTTGATGGGCTGTATGTTGATGTAACCATTACCAAAGATACGCCACATCTTCAGGCGGTTGTCGCGGTTGTGGTAGAGTTCGCGCAAGGGGTTCTGGCGGTCGCTCATGCCACCTACAGGGCCTGAGAACGTCTCACCGTCCTCTTCATAGACGGGCAGTGTGGGCGCCATCTTCAGCGCATTCTCTAACGGAGCACAGTCTACCTGGTTTGAATAGGTGATAGTGGCGTTCTCGCCAATGGTTATCATCTTGTTCACCTTGTAGCTGCTGTTGATGCGGCCCGAGAAGCTCTCGAAGTCGGTGTACTTTAGGATACCGTTGTTCTTCTTATAGCCGAAGCTGACGAGCCCCGACGACTTTTCCGTGGCGTTCGAGATGCTGAGATCGTAGCTCTGAGCAAAGCCTGTGCGCGAAATTTCGTCCAGCCAGTCGGTGTCGCTGAAGCGCATGGTCTTCTTAGAATTCATATATCCGTCGTAGAGACCATTCACCACAAAGTTGCGCATCATGCCTGTTGCAGGATCATAAGCACTGATGGACGTACCTGCTGCGGCGTTCAACGTCAGACCGTAATTGTTGGCATATTGCTCGGGGTCGAGACCATCGTTCATAGCTGCCTGAGCCATGGCTGTGGCATAGTCTGCTGTGTTTGCCAAGTCCATCATGGTTTGCTTGTTATAGAACGAGGCGGTTAGGTTGGCCGAGAAGTCTACCTTTACTTTGTCGCCCTTCTTTCCTGAACGAGTGGTGATGATAATCACACCGTTAGCAGCGCGTGAACCGTAAATAGAGGCCGAGGCAGCGTCCTTCAGCACCTGCATCGACTCAATGTCGTTCATGTTCAGCGTATTCAGGTTGGTTGTCGTGGGTACACCGTCAATGATGAAGAGCGGGTCCTGCGATGAGTTGAACGAGCCGCCGCCACGGATGCGGACGGTACCAGCACCTACCGGCGAACCGTTCGAGGTGATAGTCATGCCAGGCACCTTACCTTGCAGGGCGCGCATGGGGTCGGTGTCGCTCGATGTCTTCAGTTCGTCGGTTTTCACCACAGCCACCGAACCTGTCAGGTCGGCCTTACGCTGGGTTTGGTAACCGGTCACCACAACCTCGGCCAGTTCCGAGGCGTTCTCCTTCAGCAGTACCTTCATGCCTGGAGCGGCGGCCACCTCCACCGGGTCATAGCCGATGTAGGTCACCACGAGCATTGTACCAGCGGCCACCTTCATCTTGAAGTTGCCTTCGAAGTCTGTAACAGTACCGTTACCAGTACCTTTCTCCTTCACGGTGGCACCGATGACACCTTCGCCCAGGTCATCAACCACCGTTCCTGTTATCTCGCTTTGTGCGTACATCACCGTACACAGCATGAGAGCCAGGAAACTGAGTAAGAATCTCTTTGTTTTTTCCATTTGGTTTTTGTTTTAAGTTAATACTGACTGTTTCAAAATCTGCCGCAAAATTAGTAGTTATGGCCGTTTACTTCTGTCACTTTTCGTTCCTCGGCTTGTAAAAATGATACATGTAACAATTTGGGAACACAAAGTCAGATTTTTGGATATGCACGAAAAAAACAATCCGCCGAAAACATCGTGACAGATGTCTCGGCGGATTTTGATGTTTTGTAAACACCATAGAATCTACAATTGTTTGTCTGGGCTAACTATCCCTCATTTCCGATGGCAGTTTACCATATTTGGTCTTGAAACAGGTGGAGAAATAACCTGGCTTGCTGAAACCTACCTCGTAGGCCACCTCGGCGACGGTCTTCGTCGTGCCACTCAGCAGGGCGTAACCCCGCTGCAACCGCATCTCGCGAAGAAGTTCAACAGGCGAAAGGCCTGTCAGTGCCTTCACCTTTCGGTACATCTGCACACGGCTGAGGCCAATCTCCTCGCCCAGATCGTCCATTCTCAGGTCGGCATTCGACATGTTGGCCTTGATGGCTTCCTTCACGGTGTCGATGAACAGCTTGTCCTGCGTACTCAACTTCACGGGCTGTTCCTCCTTGTTACCGTCGAAAAGACTGCGCAACTGCTGGCGGCTCTTCAGCAGATTGTATATCCTGACAATCAGCAGGTCGGCATTGAACGGCTTGGTGAGGTAGGCATCGGCGCCATGCTCGAAGCCCTCCATCTGCTGCGTGTCCGTGCTGCGTGCCGTGAGCAGGATGACGGGGATGTGGCTGGTGATGGGGTCTTCCTTCATCTGCTTGCACAGCTGAAGACCGTCCATCACGGGCATCATCACGTCACTGACAACCAGGTCGGGCACACTCTCACGGGCCAGCTTCAGACCGCTCTGTCCATCGGCAGCCTCCAGAACATAGAACTTGTCGGCCAACAGGGTGCGCAGGTAGCGGCGCATATCGTCGTTGTCGTCGATAATCATAATTGTGGAGAGCTCCTCGCTGTCGTCCTGCTTCATCATGCTGACGCGGCTTTCCTGCAGCACTTCCGTGGCCGTAGCTTGCTGCATGGCCGTGTCAGCCGTTTCATCGCTGACCATCTGGGCCATCTCCCTGCGGAAGTTCAAGACGTTGGAAATAAGGCTCTCCAACTGACTGACATTCCTGCTGATGATTTCAAGCAGCTGTTGCTTGTCGTCTTTCAACACCTTGCTGTCGAGCAATTCTTTCACAGGCCCGGCAATCAAGGTCAGCGGCGTCTTCAGTTGGTGGCTGGCGTTGGTGTAGAAGAGGGTCTGCTCCTTGTTCAGCGCTTTCTGACGCCGGTGGGCGGCACGAATCTGCACCACGCCGCGCCACGTCAGCAGCACGGCCACGATGAGCAGCGCGATGACTGCCACGCTGGCCCAGATGACCTTGCTCTGCACGTTGTACAGCCCGAAGTACTCATCCAGTTTGTCCTGAACGGTCACAAGGTCTTCGTACTGCTTCTTCAGCTCGCCCGTGAAGAGCGCTACCGTCTCAACGTTCTCAGGCGTAACCATCATGCTCTGCAGGTAGTTCTCGCGCTTGTAGGGCTTTCCTTGAAGAATATCGAGTGCCAGCCGCACAATCTGTTCGCCGTGGGTGGGATAGACACAGGTGGCGGACAGCCAACCCTGTTCCACGCCCTCGATGCCCTCGCCAGGCCCCGGCAGGCCATCGACGCCAATGATTTTCACCTGCAGCTCCAGGCCGGCCGCGCTCACAGCCCATGAGGCACCACGAGCCATGAAATCGCTGTGGCAGAAGATGACGTCGGGGCGCCGCTCGCTCTGCAAGGCCTGCCTCACGATGGTGTCGGTACGGTGGTCGTCCCAGTCGGAGAAGATGCACTGGTAGTTCACGTCGGGATACTGACGAATGCCCATCTCGAAACCCTTGTGCCTGTCGCTCGACGGCGATGTGCTCTGCAAGGCCGTCACCTCCAACACGTTGCGGTTCTCGCTCTGGGCAGCCAACTGCGCGGCGTATTGAGCAGCAAGTCGTCCCACGGCCACATTGTCGCCGCCGATGAAGGCGGTGTAGTCGTCGGTATCGGCCTTGCGGTCGAACAGGATGACGGGGATGCCGCGCTCCTTGGCCCGCTTCAGCGCCGGTGCCACCTCGGCATACTCATTGGGTGCCACCACTAAGAGGTCGACGCCCGACTGCGCCATCGAGTCAATCTGGTGCACCTGCACGTCCGACTGGTCGTGGCAGTTCACAATGTCAATCCGCACGTCCTGCTCATACAGGTGCTGCGCCGCCAGCATCTCGTTGTTGAGCTTGTAGCGCCAGTTACCCTCCGAACACTGGGAAACGCCTATCCTGTATGCCTCTCCGTCGGAGCAGGCAGCCAGCACCGCTATCATTATCACCGTGAAACACGCAATAAGGCTTTTTCGCATCATCTTCTCTTTGTCTTTTGATTATTTCTTGCAAAATTAGTAAAAAAGCAATTGAATCGCGCACAAAGAACTTGAATTTTAAGCTATCTTAATAATGAAGGGGCACGTTTCCCTTGTCTTTTTAAACCCTTCCCATTGAAAGAGTTAGTAAGAACTATTCATTCATAACGTTCCCACCGTGGGAATAAAGCATTCCCATGCTGGGAACAATAACTTGTAGCGGCTCAAAAACAGGTTTGAAAAATTATTTATTCCCATTTTTCCTAAGACCTAACATGTTTTTCAGAAAAACGCCCTGTTTATCGGGGTTTCAAGAGATTTGAGAGGTAACTAAGAGGTAACAAAGACCTAACAAAGACCTAATAAAGAGGTAACATAAAGGTAACAAAACACAGACAATCTGCATATTGAAATGTTAGGTTTCATGTTAGGTCTTTGTTAGGTCTTTGTTACCTCTTCTAGAGCTGTTTTTGGTATCTAATCATCTCTAAATGAGCTGGTTGAAAAAATGTATGTTAGGTCTTGCCTGTTTTGCAAAAATATTAGAATTTTGTTCAAAATCATTAGTGGGTGAATCCCAATTCCAAAACGCGAGAGGACTGTAATTATTGCTGAAGAATTGTTGAAATGAAAGAGGGGTACGGCTCAACGCGAGTCGTACCCCTCATTAACTAACTACTAACTAATACTTATCTAACGATGATTTTCTTTCCATTAACGATGTACAGTCCATGAGCTGGCTGAGTAACTTGGCGGCCCTGCAGGTCGAACATCACATCAGAAGCGCTTGATGATGGACTGACGGTAAGGTTACGAATGCCCGTGCTTTCCTTACCCACCAGTACGATGGCGGTGAAGTTGAAGGGGTCGCCGCCTTCCTTGTTGCACTGCACCATCAGCCTGTCCACATCGGCCAGTCTTGCTGCCATATCGATATTATCAAGACTGAGCTCGGCATACTCGTTAGTCAAGGTCATCGTGTTCTGGTCGCCCAGCTTGCCGTCGTCGCCCCATTTGGTGAGTACATTGATGATATAGTCAGTACGGTTGGCCTCTGAATAGAAGCGGATGGCCTTGTAGTCGCTCCAGTTGATGCCGTCGAAGGCGGTCTTTGCCACCTCCAGGGTGCTCCACTCGTCCATCCAGAAGAAGCCGATCCAAACGGTGTTGACATCGACACCCTCTTTACCGTCGCCATACCATGCCTTGGTAGCGGTAAAGCCCGTGCCACAGATTTCCATTCCTGACTCCTTCAGGCTTGCCAGCATACCTGTGGTAATGAATACCTCCATAGCGCTCTGGTCGGCATAGAGGTGATGCTCATAGCGTGTACCTGGCAGCATGACTCCATTGCTATGCAGTTCTATCACTTCGCCCGTAGCGTTGGTAAACTCAATGACAATTTTCTGGCCTACCAGTGCGTCAGCAAACTTGTCAGCGCCGATAGTTAGTGTGTTGTCCCAATTCACTGCGTGGGTTCCTTCCCACAGATCGGTAGCCGACGCCATGGTGGTAGCGGTCATTAGGCAAATAAGCAAAAATAACTTTTTCATACAATTATATAATTACTGAACATACTTACAACATAGTACTGTGGTTAATACTCAAATTCCTCGTCGAAGTCGTAGCTGAGTCCACGGCTGTGGAACTCATCGTCGAACAAGCCATCTGCTTGTTCAATCGTCACAGAACCACTCAATAGCTGGATATTGTCCACCACCTCGACCTCCAGGGCAGGTGCTATATACTCTTTTTTTGTCATCATTCTTCTATCCTCCTAATTATTTAATCATAACCTTTTTACCATTCTTGCCTTGCAAGATTCTGTGCTAATTTCCAAATATTGCTCATGAAAAATAGGAC
>CAMHNI010000095.1 GCA_946186505.1 uncultured Prevotellaceae bacterium
AGAAAGTAGAAAGACGAATTAAGATTAAATATAGAATTCGCAAGAGCGTGTTCGGCACTGCCGAGCGTCCCCGCCTGAGCGTGTTCCGCTCGAACAAGCAAATCTATGCTCAGGTCATCAATGACCTGGAAGGTAAAACCCTTGCATCTGCATCTTCTCTTGGCCTGGAGGCCATGCCGAAGATTGAGCAGGCTGCCAAGGTCGGTGAATTGTTGGCTAAGAAGGCCCAGGAGGCTGGAGTCAGTGCAGTGGTCTTCGACCGCAACGGCTATCTGTACCATGGCCGCGTGAAGTCGCTCGCCGATGCAGCTCGTAAAGGTGGACTTAATTTCTAAACGATTATGGCAATGAAGAACGTAAAAGTAAATAGTGACGTAGAGTTGAAAGACAGACTGGTTGCCATCAACCGTGTAACGAAGGTGACCAAGGGTGGTCGCACCTTTACTTTCGCAGCCATCGTGGTTGTCGGCGACGGCAATGGCGTTATCGGCTGGGGTCTGGGCAAGGCTGGCGAAGTTACCGCCGCCATTGCTAAAGGTGTCGAGGCTGCAAAGAAGAATCTGGTGAAGGTTCCCGTGCTGAAGGGTACTGTTCCCCATGAGATGGAGGCCCGCTTCGGCGGTGCACAGGTGTTCCTCAAGCCGGCAGCTGCTGGTACTGGTCTGGTGGCCGGTGGTGCTATGCGTGCCGTTTTGGAGAGTGCCGGTATCAAGGATGTGCTGGCCAAGTCGAAGGGTTCTTCTAACCCCCACAACCTGGTGAAAGCTACCATCGTGGCCCTGAGTCAGATGCGCGATGCCTACACTGTGGCAGGCACCCGTGGCATCAGTATGGACAAAGTATTCAACGGATAAAGGAGAAACAAGATTATGGCAACAATTAAGATTAAGCAGATTAAGAGTAAGATCGGCTTCCCGGTGGACCAGAAGCGTACGCTCGAGGCCCTCGGCCTGCGCAAGATTTCGCAGGTTGTCGAAGTTGAGGACAATCCTTCCATCCGTGGCATGATCCGCAAGGTACGTCACCTGGTGACCGTCGTTGAGTAATAACAAACTTTAATACAAGGAGATTCGATTATGAAACTGAATAATTTGAAACCTGCAGCAGGCTCAACGCATTCGCGCCGCCGCATTGGCCGTGGTCCGGGTTCAGGCCTGGGTGGTACCTCTACGCGTGGTCACAAGGGAGCCAAGGCCCGTTCGGGTTATAAGAGAAAGATTGGTTTTGAAGGTGGTCAGATGCCGCTGCAGCGCCGCGTGCCGAAGTCCGGCTTCAAGAATATCAACCACAAGGAGTACTTCGCAGTGAACCTGTCCACACTCCAGAAGCTCGCTGAGGAGAAGAACCTCACTAAGATCGGCGTCGCCGAGTTGGTGGCCGCTGGCCTGACCAATGGCAAAGAGCTGGTGAAGGTGCTTGGCAACGGTGAGTTGAAGGCCAAGGTTGATGTCGAGGCTAACGCATTCTCAAAGACTGCCGAGGAGGCTATCAAGGCAGTAGGTGGTAACGCAACAATAATCTAAGCTAAGATGAAGAAGTTTATAGAGACACTGAAGAACATTTGGAAGATTGAGGACCTGCGCCAGCGTCTCCTCATTACAGTCCTGTTTGTAGCCATTTACCGTTTTGGCTCATTCGTGGTGCTTCCCGGTATCAATCCAGTTATGCTGGACAAGCTGCAGCAGCAGACTGCCGGCGGCCTGCTGGCTCTGCTGGACATGTTCTCCGGTGGTGCATTCTCCAATGCGTCAATCTTCGCACTTGGAATCATGCCTTACATCTCGGCTTCTATCGTAATGCAGCTGCTCGCCGTCGCTGTACCTTACTTCCAGAAGATGCAGCGTGAGGGCGAGAGCGGACGCAAGAAGATTAGCATGTACACGAGGTATCTGACAGTGGCTATCCTGCTGTTCCAGGCTCCCTCTTACCTGATTAACCTGAAGATGCAGTCGGGTGCTGCACTGGCCTCTGGCATTAGCTGGCCTGTGTTCATGATTCCCGCCACTGTCATCCTGGCTGCAGGTAGTATGTTCATCCTCTGGCTCGGCGAGCGCATTACTGATAAAGGTATAGGAAACGGTATCTCGATGATCATTATGATTGGTATCATTGCCCGTCTGCCTCAGGCATTCATCCAGGAGGTCAGTTCGCGCTTCACTGCCATCACTGGTGGCGGACTTGTCATGTTCCTCGTTGAGATTATCATCCTTTATGCCGTTGTCTGTGCATCTATCATTCTGGTGCAGGGTGTTCGCAAGATTCCCGTACAGTATGCTAAGCGTGTCGTGGGTAACAAGACTTACGGCGGTGCCCGTCAGTACATTCCCTTGAAGCTGTTCGCTGCCAACGTGATGCCTATCATCTTTGCCCAGGCACTGATGTTTATCCCGCTGACCATTGTGCAGTTCTCGGCTCCTGAGAATGCAAGCTGGTTCGTGCGTTCTATGCTTGATCACCACAGCTGGACATACAATATCATCTTTGCCCTGCTGATCATCGCATTCACGTACTTCTACACTGCCATCACGCTGAATCCTACGCAGATGGCTGAGGACATGAAGCGCAACAACGGTTTCATTCCCGGTGTCAAGCCCGGTAAGGATACCGCTGACTTCATTGACACGGTGATGTCGCGCATTACGCTGCCCGGCTCACTGTTCATCGCCTTCATCGCCATCATGCCTGCTCTGGCAAGTCTGCTGAATGTGCAGGATGCCTTCTCACAGTTCTTCGGCGGTACGTCGCTGCTGATTCTTGTGGGTGTGGTGCTCGACACCCTCGCCCAGATAGAGAGTCACCTGTTAATGCGCCACTATGACGGTCTGCTCAGTTCGGGCCGCATCCACGGCCGCGGTATGGCAGCCTACTAATCTTCTATGAAGATATTCCTGAAGACTGAAGACGAAATTGAGCTGATGCGCCAAGCGAACCAACTCGTTGCTAAAACGCTTGGCGAATTGGCAAAGCATATCAAGCCTGGTGTAACGACCCTCCGGTTGGATCAGATAGCCGACGAGTTCATCCGTGACCACGGTGCCGTTCCGACTTTCAAGGGATTCCCCAATCCATACGGAGGGCCGTTTCCCGCCAGCATCTGTACCTCGGTGAATGATGTTGTCGTCCATGGTGTTCCCAATGAAAAGACGGTGCTCAAGGAGGGTGACATTATTTCCATCGACTGCGGTACACTCCTTAACGGGTTCAATGGCGACTCTGCCTACACGTTTTGTGTCGGCGAGGTGTCAGAGGAGGTCAAACGGCTTCTGAAGACTACCAAGGAGTCTCTCTATCTTGGTATAGAGGCTGCCCAAGCCGGACGTCACCTCGGTGATATCAGTGCTGCCGTTCAGGATTACTGCGAGGCTCAGAAATATGGCATCGTCCGCGAGCTGACCGGTCATGGTATCGGTCGCGAGATGCACGAAGATCCGCCTGTGCCCAATTACGGGCGTCGTGGCAATGGGGTCATGCTGAAAGCCAGTATGTGTATCGCCATTGAGCCGATGATAACGATGGGCAAACGCGATGTGTGGTTGGATCAGGACAAGTGGAGTGTCCGAACACGTGACGGCCAGCCGGCTGCGCATTTCGAGCACACTATCTGTATCCGCAAGGGAAAGGCTGAGATTTTGTCGTCGTTTGAGGAATGTGAACAAGTAGAAGGAATATTATATTAACAGTTAGTATGGCAAAGCAATCCGCTATTGAGCAGGACGGAACAATCCTCGAGAGCCTCTCGAACGCTATGTTCCGTGTAGAACTTGAAAATGGGGTGCAAATCATCGCCCATATCTCGGGCAAGATGCGCATGCACTACATTCGAATCCTTCCAGGCGACAAGGTGAAGGTTGAGATGAGTCCTTACGACTTGACAAAAGGAAGAATTGTATTCAGATACAAATAAACAACTTTACAGAGATATGAAGACAAGAGCATCGTTGAAGAAGCGTACCCCGGACTGCAAGATCGTCCGTCGCAAGGGACGCCTGTTCGTTATCAACAAGAAGAACCCCAAGTACAAGATGCGTCAGGGTTAAATTGTTAAATAAGCATAAAGGAGTGCGGAGGTTTGAGAAAATCTTCGTACCTTTGCATGCTTTTTTAGCAAATTACGTAATTTAATCATTTTATTTTCACTATTTAATTAACAATGGCAATAAGAATTGTTGGAGTAGATTTGCCCCAGAACAAGCGTGGCGAAATCGCATTGACCTATATCTATGGTATAGGTCGAAGTAGTTCAGCAAAGATATTGGACAAGGCAGGCGTCAGCCGCGACCTGAAGGTCAACGAGTGGAGTGACGATCAGGCAGCCAAGATCCGTGAAATTATCGGCGCTGAATTCAAGGTTGAAGGTGATCTCCGCAGTGAGATCCAGTTGAATATCAAGCGACTGATGGATATTGGTTGCTATCGTGGTGTCCGTCATCGTCACGGTCTTCCCGTTCGTGGTCAGAGCACCAAGAACAATGCCCGTACCCGTAAGGGAAAGAAGAAGACTGTTGCTAATAAGAAGAAGGCCACAAAGTAATTATTAATTAGTAATTAGAAATTAGGAATTATCATGGCAAAGAAAACAGTCGTTTCTAAGAAGAGGAACGTGAGAGTTACCGCGATGGGACAGCTCCACGTACACAGTTCCTTTAATAATATTATTGTGACGCTGACCAATGATGAAGGTCAGGCCATCTCTTGGTCTTCAGCTGGTAAGATGGGCTTCCGTGGTTCTAAGAAGAATACCCCGTATGCTGCCCAGATGGCTGCTGAGGACTGTGCCAAGGTTGCTTTTGACCTGGGTCTGCGCAAGGTGAAGGCTTACGTGAAGGGTCCCGGTAACGGTCGTGAGTCGGCCATCCGTGCCGTGCATGGTGCTGGTATCGAAGTTATCGAAATCGTGGACGTTACGCCACTGCCGCACAATGGCTGCCGTCCCCCGAAGCGTCGTCGCGTATAATATAGTATCACTAGTCTGACTAGTTGGACTAGTATTATAAATAACGAATTTTTTTTAAGAATTATGGCTAAATATATTGGACCGAAATCAAAAATTGCCCGCCGATTTGGAGAAGCCATCTTCGGCCCGGACAAAGTTTTGTCCCGCAGGAACTTCCCTCCGGGACAGCATGGCAATAACCGTCGCCGCAAGCAGTCGGAGTATGCTGTCATGCTGGCAGAGAAGCAGAAGGCCAAGTACACTTACGGTGTACTTGAGCGCCAGTTCCGTAATTTGTTCGAGAAAGCCGCCAAGGCTGACGGCATTACGGGTGAGGTTCTGCTTCAGAACCTTGAGAGTCGTCTCGACAACGTAGTGTTCCGTCTTGGTATTGCCCCCACCCGTGCCGCTGCTCGTCAGCTTGTAGGACACCGTCACATCACCGTCGATGGTAAGGTGGTTAACATTCCTTCGTTTGCTGTGAAGCCCGGTATGGTCGTTGCTGTCCGCGAGAAGTCAAAGTCGCTGGAGGTGATCGAGACTGCCCTTGCCGGTTTCAACCACAGCAAGTATCCCTGGATTGAGTGGGACGAGACCGCTAAGGCCGGCAAGTTCCTGCACAAGCCCGAGCGTGCCGATATTCCTGAAAATATTAAGGAGCAGTTAATCGTTGAGTTGTACTCTAAAAACTAAAAATCATTAAATTAATGGCGATATTAGCATTTCAAAAACCTGATAAAGTCGTAATGTTGGAAGCGACGGACAAGTTCGGCAAGTTCGAATTCCGTCCCTTGGAGCCTGGCTTCGGTGTTACCGTGGGCAATGCTCTTCGCCGCATTCTTCTTTCATCGCTTGAGGGCTATGCCATCAACACCATCCGTATCAGCGGTGTTGAGCATGAGTTCTCATCTGTACCTGGTGTAAAGGAAGATGTGACCAACATTATCTTGAATCTGAAGCAAGTCAGGTTCAAGCAAGTAGTGGAAGAATTCGAGAACGAGAAAGTCTCCATCACTGTCGAGAATTCTACCGAGTTTAAAGCCGGTGATATAGGCAAGTATCTGACTGGATTTGAGGTGCTGAATCCCGATTTGGTGATTTGTCATTTAGATTCCAAGGCATCGATGCAGATTGACCTCACTATCAACAAGGGCCGCGGCTATGTCCCTGCTGACGAGAACCGCGAGTTCTGCACCGACGTGAATGTCATCGCCATCGACTCCATTTACACACCCATCCGTAACGTGAAGTACAGCGTCGAGCCTTATCGTGTCGAGCAGAAGACCGACTACGACAAGCTTGTGCTGGAAGTCACCACGGACGGTTCCATCCACCCGAAGGATGCTCTGAAGGAGGCCGCTAAAATCCTCATCTATCACTTCATGCTGTTCTCTGACGAGAAGATCACGCTCGAGAACACCGAGAGCGAGACCAATCAGGAGTTTGATGAGGAAGTACTGCACATGCGCCAGCTGCTGAAGACGAAGCTCACCGACATGAACCTCTCCGTTCGTGCTTTGAACTGTCTGAAGGCCGCCGACGTTGAGACCCTTGGCGATCTCGTACAGTACAACAAGACCGACCTCTTGAAGTTCCGCAACTTCGGTAAGAAATCGCTCACGGAGCTTGATGATTTGCTCGAGAGTCTGAATCTGTCGTTTGGAACCGACATTTCAAAGTATAAACTGGACAAGGAGTAATCGCAGAGATTACGGAATTGCCCAATAAAAAGCAAAAAAACAATGAGACACAATAAGAAATTCAACCATCTCGGTCGTACTGCATCTCATCGCAGTGCCATGCTTGCTAACATGGCCATCTCGCTGATTATGCACAAAAGAATCACTACGACCGTCGCAAAGGCTAAGGCCCTCAAGAAGTACG
>CAMHNI010000096.1 GCA_946186505.1 uncultured Prevotellaceae bacterium
AGTCCTTCGAGTCGGTGTTGAGCACCACGTCGTAGGAGCCTGTGGGCACGAGGAACCCGTAGTCGGTGTACGAGCGCGTCGGCGAGAAGTTGAACACGAACACCAAGTCGCCGCGCATGAAGCAGAGCACCTGGTCGCCGTCGTCGTGCCAGATTTCCTGGACGGGCGTTGCCTGGAAGTTCTTCTGGCTCTTGATGACCTCGAGCATCTTGCGGTCGAAGTCGCCGAGCCAGTGGTAGCACAGGTCGGGATTATCGACAAGGTTCCACTGGCGGCGGGCATACTTGTACGACCAGCCGTTACCCTCGCGCGGGAAGTCAATCCACTCGGGATGTCCGAACTCGTTGCCCATGAAGTTCAGGTAGCCGCCGTTGATGGCGCCAGCCGTCACCAGGCGAATCATCTTGTGCATGGCGATGCCGCGCTGGGCCATATCGTTGACGTCCTTCTTGGCGAAGTGCCAGTACATGTCGGCATCGATGAGGCGGAAGATGATGGTCTTGTCGCCCACCAGCGCCTGGTCGTGGCTCTCGCAGTAGCTGATGGTCTTCTCGTCGGGACGGCGGTTCTTGACCTCCCAGAAGATGCTGCACACGTTGATATCCTCATCGCGTACCTCTTTTATAGTCTTAATCCAGTAGTCGGGAATGTTCATCGCCATGCGGTAGTCGAAGCCGTAGCCGCCGTCCTCGAACTTGGCAGCCAGTCCGGGCATGCCCGATACCTCCTCGGCAATGGTGATGGCGTTGGGGTTCACCTCGTGGATGAGCTTGTTGGCCAGCGTCAGGTAGCAGATGGCGTTGTCGTCCTCGTGACCGTTGAAATAGTCGCCGTAGCCTCCGAAGGCCTCGCCCAGTCCGTGCGAGTAGTAGAGCATCGATGTCACACCATCGAAGCGGAAGCCGTCGAAGTGGAACTCCTCGAGCCAGTACTTACAGTTCGACAGCAGGAAGTGCATCACCTCGTCCTTGCCGTAGTCGAAGCACAGCGAGTCCCAGGCGGGGTGCTCGTGGCGGTCGCCGGGATAGAAGAACTGGTTGGGGTCGCCGCAGAGGTTGCCCAAGCCCTCGACCTCGTTCTTCACGGCGTGGGAGTGGACGATATCCATGATGACGGCGATGCCGTTCTTATGGGCTGTATCGATGAGCGACTTCAGCTCCTCGGGCGTGCCGAAGCGGCTGCTGGGGGCAAAGAACGACGAGACGTGGTAGCCGAACGAGCCGTAGTAGGGATGCTCCTGGATGGCCATTATCTGGATGCAGTTGTAGCCGTCCTTGATGACGCGCGGCAGCACGTTGTCGCGGAACTCGGTGTAGGTGCCCACCTTCTCGGCGTCCTGGCCCATGCCGACGTGGCACTCGTAGATGAGCAGCGGGGCGGTGTTGGGCTTGAACTTCTTTTTCTTCCAGACGTAAGGCTCCTCGGGATTCCACACCTGAGCCGAGAAAATCTTCGTCTGGTCGTCCTGCACAACGCGACGGCACCAGGCGGGAATACGCTCACCCTCTCCCCCATTCCATTTGACCTTCATCTTGTAGAGCTGGCCGTGCTTCAGGGCTTTCTCCGAGAGCTTCAGCTCCCAGTTGCCGGTTCCCTCAATGCGCTTCAGCTTGTACTTATCAGTCTCCTGCCAGTTGTTGAAATCGCCGATGAGGAAGATTTCCGTAGCATTAGGCGCCCACTCGCGGAACACCCAGCCCTTCGGCAACTTGTGCAGGCCAAAGTAGAGGTGACCGCTGGCAAAGTCGCTCAGCGTCTGTTTGCCGTTCTGCGTCAGCTGACCGATTTTCCACAGGGCGTGGTCATGACGTCCGCGGATGGCTCCCTCAAAGGGTTCCAGCCATGAGTCGTGCTCAACAAGTCCAATATGCTGCGGCTGTTTCTGCTCCACAGCCTTCTTAACGCTTCGCTTTGCCGTTGTCTTCTTGGCAGCGGTCTTTGGCGTTGTCTCTTTCTTTGTTGCCATAGTGTATTATGCTTTAACCTTAAAAATTGCTTTCTTAATGTCCTTCTCCGAGATGCAGGGGGCGTGACCGTCCTGCGGGAAGAAGATTGCCATCTGGCCGGGACGGCAGGTGACATAGGTCTGGGCCATCGTCGTGCCGTACTTCGTGATGTCCTTCTCGGCATTGTAGTCGAAGTCGGGCAGGTCGCAGAGCGGCGTGTAGCCGAAGGTCTCGTCCGTGTCGAGCGGAATCTGGATGTCAATCATCTCGCGGTGCGTCTCCAAGACAGCGGCTTCCTTGCTGCGTCCCTTGGCCGTTTGAATGTTTACAAACAGGTCGCCGCCCTTAATCGGGTGCTTACCTTCTTCCATAGTGTTCAGGTCATTCTGTTTCAGGAAGTTCACAACATCGGCAAATAGCGGATTCAGTCCAGCGTACTTGCCTAAATTGTCAAGTGTGTCGATTACCATAATTGATTAGTATTTAAGTTAAACAGATTCAGTTCTTTATCTCCTGACGGTGCCCACGGGTATAGGTTCCCTGTGCAACAATGTTTCCATTGCGGTCCTTCTCGACGAAAGCGCCGTCGCGCAAATCGTCAACGTATGAGCCTTCAAAGCGCTTGCCGTCCTTGTCTTCCTCAATGGCTTTGCCATTACGCTTGCCATCCTTGAAAGTGCCCTTGAACTTTGAACCGTCGGCAAAACGGGCAATGCCCTCGCCTTCTATCTTACCGTTCTTGAACTGTCCTTCATAGACATCACCGACCTTCATGGTCAGCTTTCCCCGGCCATTGGGCTTGTCTGCTTTCCACTGACCTACATACGCATTGCCGTTCTTCCATACCAGCGTTCCCGTTCCTTGCTTGTCGCCCTGATAGAACTGGCCTGTGTACTTGTCACCGTTGGCGTATGTGAAGACACCCATGCCTGAGCGCTTACCATCGACATAGTCACCTTCATAGACATCACCGTTTTGGAAATGGTAAATACCCTTGCCGTGCTGCACATCCTTCTGCCACTGACCGACGTAGATGTCGCCGTCAGCAAAATGATACGTTCCTTTCCCCTGACGCAGGTTGTTCACCCATTGTCCGTCGTAGGTCGAACCGTCAGCCCAGTCATAGTAACCGTTGCCGTGCTTCTGGTCATCCTTCCAGTCACCACTGTAGTAAGCGCCTCCTGCAAAGGTGTAGGTACCCTTGCCGTCTCGCTTGTCAAGCTTCCACTCGCCGTCGTACTTGTCGCCGTTGAAATAATACATCACGCCGTGCCCCTGTTGGTAGTCACGGAACCACAGACCGTCGTAGCGGTTGTTGTTGGCGAAGTAGTAGATTCCCTTGCCATGCTGCTGGTCCTGAAACCACTGTCCCTCGTATTTCTCACCGTCATAGAAAGTGTAGGTACCGTACCCCTGGCGCTTGCCTTTGTCGTACTCTCCCTCATAGACGTTACCGTTCTTATACACTGCCTTTCCCTTACCGTGCGGCTTGCCTGCCAGCATCTCGCCCTGATAGTCGCCGCCGTCCTTGGTAATGGCCGAACCGAGCGTGATTTTTTGGGCACTGCCCATGAGGGGAAGTGCCATTATTATAATGGTTGATATATATTTTTTCATACTTAGTGTCGTTTTCAAAGCCCAAAATTAGGAAAAAATTGCCATATAGACAAAATTTTTGCGAATTATGGATTATGAATTATGAATTTTTAGTATCTTTGCGTAAAATTTGCAGGATTTCTTTAAGGCATTCAGCCAATTGTCGGGTAAGTGTCAATTAAAAAAACGAGAGGGGTGGCTGGTTCAATACCAGCCACCCCTGTCTTCACTCGGGCCCCGTCACCCCCTCTGCTAACGCTCCTGCTCCTCGTCCTCCTCGGCGCTGGCCACGTCGTAGGTGGCTATCGGGTGACGCTCGTAGTACACCTTCTCCTTGCCATCCACCGTCTTGGTGTGCTGGATGACGTAGTCGTTCATCTTGAACGTACACTGGTCCTTCAGCACGCGGCTCGTCAGCTTCTCGTCGGCATCACCGGCAGCCTCGGGACGGAAGTTCATGTGAACACCCTTGATGTTCACCAGCGGGTCGTAACCCTGCACCGTGTTCGATCCCGTCGATTCAATCGAGGGATAGAACGTGCCCAGACCGTCCAGCTTCACGGGCACACCCTGCAGCGCCAGCTCCTTCAGGCACGACACCGCCTGCTGCAGCGTCAGCACCAGCTCCTCATAGGTGATGCGCTTGCCGTGCTCCATCATGTGCTTCGCAAAGCCCTTCAGTGACAGCGTCTCGCGGTTGAACACTCGGCCATAGAACTTGCCGTAAGTCTTGCTGGCCGTGTTACGGTTCTGGTACACGTCAACCAGCATTGCAATCTCATTTCTTGCCATCTTTGTAAATGTTTTTCATGGTGTTAGAAATGCATGCGACGAACTGCATCGGGTCGCCGCTTCCCGCTATTATCACTCCTCTGAATGACATTGCAAAGATACAAAAAATATCTGAAACCGCCAAACATTTCCGCAAATATTTTCCTAATTATTTTGTGGGCGGAGAAGAAAGGAAGATTATTTCACGAGAACAAAAAACTTCGTATCTTCATGTTCCATTTATTATTTGTACCAAAGTTACTTGTAGTACCCTATCCTGACGAAGTGGCGCGGCGTGCCGAAGGGGTTCCATGAGATGTGGAGCCAGCCGTCTCCGGTGAGGAGCTGGTCGGTCAGGGCATGAGACTTCAGGAACGCTACCAGGCGCTGGAACTGGGCAGGATCTTGCGGCCGGATGTCGGCAGCCTGGCCGAGACGGTGCTGGGAGTTGGGGACGCCCCCCACACGGCGGTTCACATCGTCGTTGCGGAAGCCGGAGTTGATGAGTATGGGCCCCACCTCGAGACGGGCAGGCTCCAGCAGCATCAGGCAGCCGTAGGTCATGTTCACCACGTCTTGAAGCGAGGGTGTGTTCTCCGGGTACTTCCTGAGGTTGATGAACTCGCGTAACAGGAAATGCGGCGAGAGGCGGGTGTCATTGATTGTTGTTTTCATGGTAGTGTTTTTTGATGATTCGGATGTACTGGTCGAGGCCGAAGATGGAGCCGGCAAGGAGGAACGACTGGGCCACGTAGTAGAGCAGTCCTGCGGCCACGTCGTCGATGTGGACCACCTGATAGGCTACGAGCGCGATGCTGCTCACGATGAGCAGCACCGCACAGGCGTACTGGGAGATTTTGAAGCGCGTGTCTTTCATGGCATTTTTTTAAAAAACACGAATTGCACGAATTACACTAATTGTTTTTCCGAACACAGATTATTCGTGTGACTAGTGAGATTCGTGTTCGTTATTTACATGAGTGTTGCCTCGCCTGCTGCGCCGAGGATGGCGGCGATGATGTAACTCAGTACCTGGAGGATGGTTTTGACTGTTTTGCTCATAATTCTTTGTGTTTTTAGATGGTGAATAAATCGGGTTAATTGTGTGTGTTTCATGGTATTAGATTGCCTTTCAATCACTCTACAAAGGTACGAAAAAAAATCGAGATTGCCAAATGTTTCGGCAAGTATTTTCTCCAAATGTCACACAACGAGACAACTAAGAATGTAGGAGAAAAATTAAAATTTTCTTCTTTTTCCTTCTTATTTCAAAATCTTTTTGTAAATTTGCACACGAACATAAAAGGATTATTGTTATGATTGATACACGAAGTATTACAGATACGTATATGGTAGTCCTGGCATCGCTCAGCAACAGCGACAAGCTTGACCTGATAGCCAAGCTGTCAAATTCCATGCGCGATGATGCAGACAAGAAACGTATGCGTCCCAACCTTCGCACCTGTTTCAAGGGTGACTGGAGCAACATCGATGCCGACAGTCTGAGAAGTCATGATTATCACGGAAGAACAGTAGAAACCTGGTAATACGATGAAGCAATACCTGCTTGACACAGACATCTGCATTGAAATCATCAAGCACAACGAGCGTGTACTTGACAAGGTGGAGGCCGTAGGTATCCCCCATATCCGCCTTGAGGACTGGGCACAGAAGTCGAAATATAAGAGATAGTAATTAGAAGCCACCAAACATTTCCGCAAGTTTTTTCACAAAAAGTACACAAAAGGGACGGTCCCTTTTTCTATAGATATTAGAGGAAAAGTCAGGGTAATTGCATCGGCACAACGAAATGATATACTCATTGTTGAACCTAAAGAAAAGAATCCTGACATGGATGAGATCGTTTCCTACCTTTCTGATATTGGAGCACCTGTGAACATTTATCTTGTCAATGGACGTAGAGTAAAATGCTTTAGTAATGAAAACCCTATAGTCATAGATGTAAAAAAATCCATTGCAGAGTTCCGAGGAAACGAAGATCAATCCCAATTGTTCAAAGACCGTATATACAATGCCGCTATAGATCTACTCAACAGCCTGGTCACCGGGGACGGTTCTTGTGATCATATTTCGTCCGAATGATTTGGCAGTTTAGAAATATGTTATTACTTTTGCATAGTCTAACAAGAAAACGACGCACGATGCCACGACAAGCAAGAAAGCTTAGCGGTACTGGGGTTCGCCATGTCATTTTGTGTCGGCATTCGCCAGCTGGCAAGACTGACAGTTGCCTCTTTCGGAGTAATACAATAATTGTAGCAAATGAAATGATCACATGAACCGTCCTAGGGTGTTAAGTTAACTCTGACGTTTTTATGTTAATTTGCGGCGG
>CAMHNI010000097.1 GCA_946186505.1 uncultured Prevotellaceae bacterium
CATGAGCAATATTTGGAAATTAGCACAGAATCTTGCTACCGAAGGGACGCAAGAATGGCCGAACTGTCGGCGAGCTGCAGTAAGAGTATCGTAAAAGCGGTAATCTGGATAGTCCATCTGATAGACCTTGAACACAGCTTTCAGACATCCTTCATCGAAGCGGGCATTGTGGGCAACGAAGGGAATGGAAGCTATCTGGTAGTGGAGATAATCGATTGTCTGTTGGTCAGAGAAGAAAACATCGGCAATCTTTTCTTCTAACTGTTGCCATACCTTCGAGAACACTGGCGCATCGTCAGTATCGCATTGGCTCAGCCCATGCACCCGCTGGCACCAGTAATTGTAGTAGTTCGGTTCTGGCTGAATGAGACTATAGAAACTGTCAGCCACCTGCCCATTACGCACCATGACCACTCCGACGGAGCAGACACTTGACGGCTGCTGATTGGCCGTCTCGAAATCTATGGCGATGAAATCGCGGATCATTTCTTCGTATATTTGACCTTCGGTCGAGTATGCTCACGTTCGGCATGGCTCAAATGAGTTTGGCTCTGCCCTCGCTTACCCGCAAACTTGGCCTTGACTATCTCGTATGAGTTCCGTGTCAGTTCCTGCAGCAAGTCATCTGGTGCAGTATTGGGGTTTATGCCAATCCAGTGCTTTGGCGACTCGTTGTACGGATTGCCGATACAATCATACTGAGCTTTTAAGTCTTCGATACCTTCTGGCTGACATTTCAGCGAGATAACAGAAAAGTCATTGCAGTCGAAGAACGAAAACATGTGTCCCATGATGTAGAACACCAATACTCCTTCACCGTTCTTAAACTTCTGGAAAGGCAATTTCTCTTCCACGTCTGCACCTAATGACAGGCAAAACTCACGATAGTCCTCTATGTTCATTTTGACAGATAACCAATTAGTATGATTTGGATGATGAGAATCAGCGGAAGGCCATACTTGCGCTCGGCTCTGCCGCTTTGCTTGCAAAGAACTTCTTGTGCATCGTCTTATGCCGCCATACCTTCATTCCGAGTAAAGCTCCGATGCTACCACCAATGACTGCCAATATCAGCAAGGTTGCCTCCGATATGCGCCAGCTGCCTTGCTTGGCCTTCTTGCGTCCCGTTGGTAGCAAGCGACCAAAGGTCGAGCGCCATTTGTCAATGCCATAAACCAGGAAGGTCACGATGTTGATAACAATCAGATAATATAACAGAACATTTGTCATCACACTTTTTCGTTCTCTTCGTCAAGATAAGCGTTAAGGAATGCTGCTGCCAGACTATTCTCCTTGATATTTTTGCGTGCATCGTCTGGGCTGAACCATTGATAGGAGTCGATTTCCTTGTTTGGATTGAACTCGCTGGCATCGGCAACGAATGCCGTAAAGTTGCACATCAATGTATTTGACGGCTCAAAGAATTTTGTGCGATTGAATTTCACGTGAGTGACAGTCATTCCCGTCTCTTCCTTCACCTCTCGGCAAACTGCATGTTCCAGTTGCTCACCACGGTTGACATAGCCAGCCACAAGTATGAAATGCGGTTTCCCATATTGCCGGATAAGCAGAATCTGTCCAGTCAGTTCGTTAATAACCACCATACTTACGGCTACATTGTACATCGGGAAACGAAACTGCCCGCACTGAGGGCAGTATGGAACAATTCCTTCGCCCTCTAATTCCCGTTCTGTGAGCGCTGTTCCACACTCATAGCAATGCTTCTGAATCATACTCATTTCGATAGTCGTTCTAATGCTGAAGCGTCCAGCCGATATACCATCCATTCCTTCATAGGCACGGCACCAAGGGAGAGGTAGAAGTCGATGCTTGGCTGGTTCCAGTTCAGACACGACCACTCCATGCGCCCACAGTGATGCTCCCGTGCTATTTTGACCAGATGCAGCAGCAATGCCTTTCCATAGCCTTTGCCGCGCTCTTCTGGCCATACAAACAAGTCTTCAAGATACAATCCTGAATGTCCGATGAACGTTGAGAAATTGTAAAAGTAGAGCGCAAATCCGACCTCACGTCCGTCCACGACGGCAAAAACGGCTTCTGCCCTGTGCTCATCAAACATTTCCCGTTCCAGCACATCCGCAGAGGCAATTACCTCGTTCTCCATCTTCTCATATCGGGCTATGCCCTTTATAAACTCCAGCAGCAACGGCACATCTTGCCGTTCAGCCTTCCGAATCATAACATTATTCATATTGGACTATAAGAACAAATCATCCAATATAACCTCCTGATTGACATCCTTCGAATGTTCGTTATGTGTCACACCGTTTGTCGTGACCATCACAAGCTGGATGGAATGTGTCTTCGTGTGCTGCTTGCAATGGAGGAAGGCCTCAATCTTGCTGGCCAACTCTGACTCGTACGACTTGTCGATGGTGAAGTCGTGCTCGCTGAACTTCATTTCGCAGATGTAGTCGGTGCGCTCACCCTTCCATTCCAGCACAAGGTCAATCTGAGCCGTCTTCCCGTTAGGTGCCTGACCTTTCCAGCAGTAGTTGCGGTTGATGGTGGCGATTCGCAACTTGTCCTTGATCTGCGGCAGATGCTCGATGCAAAGCATCTCAAAGGTGTTACCAGCCCACGAATAGAATTTCGGGGTGCGCTGTATGGTTCGCCAGTTACCTGCATCAGCACCTTTCCCGTGGATGAAGTGAAGGTAGAACATGGAAAAGAAGTCTTTCAGCTGATAGACCGTCTCGACGCGCTCTTTCCCGTAGCGGGGATATTCGCGGGTGATGCCAGACTCATGCAGATTGTCGAGTATCTTCGAGAACGTCCCGCCCAGTTCAATGCCTACAGCTTCAGCAAGCTCACGACGTGTCATTCCGTAGAACTTCGTGCCGAGTGCCTTGACGATATCCACATACCGCTCCGATGTAGCATACAGACCGGCATATACATCCTTGAACTCCTGATCAATCATGGTGTCCTTGAAGAAGAAAGCATCAATATTCTCTGACAGGTTCTTCTCGTTGTCTATTCGGTCAAGATAATAGGGTATGCCGCCGAAGGCCATGTAGGCAACGGCCATTTCATAGCGGGACAGATGGAATCCTCGACTCTGGAAGTACATCTCACATTCCTTCAGCGTGAAAGGCAGCAACCTCATAGTTTCCGTAATCCGGCCATGCAAACCTCCGTAGTCGCGAATGACGTTATCAAGCATCCAACTGGTAGCGGAACCACATACTACAAGTACGACATTCCTCTGGCGGTCTGCCCATGAGTTCCAGAAATAGCCGAGTTCAGTAATCATTTCCGATGACTGCGGACCAGCCAGCCAAGGCAGCTCGTCGAGGAAAACAACGCGACGCTCTGCGTCAACCCCTTCAAGATACTTTCTGAGCAAGCGGAAAGCCTCACGCCAGTTGGCAGGTCGTGGCGTGTCTTCCGGCATACCTACATCCAAAAGACTCTCGTAAAAGTGTTCAAGCTGGATTTGTCTGTAGGTTTTCTCGTCTTTGCCCTTGATATAGGAACCAATGGCACGAAACGCTATCTTATCCTTATACACCTCCTCAACCAGATAGGATTTGCCAACACGTCTGCGACCATAGATGGCTACAAACTCCGACTTGGGTGATTTCAGGAACTTCTCCAGTTTCCTGATTTCCTCGTTTCGTCCTATTATGCTTTTGTACACCATAATTATAATCAATGATGGTGCAAAATTACAACTTTTTTGTCAAACCACAAAGTAAAAATCAGCCGTTTTCAAAAAAAACCTTGAAAACGGCTGATTTTTGCCACTGTTTTTTTATTACTGACGTTTCATTTTGGGTATAACTTGAAGTAGTTCCCGTATGTCAGCATGCGCCAAATCCACTCCAAAGGTCCGAAGCGGAACCACTGTAGCCACCAGCCGCTGACTACTATTTGGACGGCAAACACAGTGAGAGCTGTCAATTCTATATAGACGAGCCCTATCGAGCAGCCAAGGCCGAAGCCAAGTCCATAGAACAGCAGTACGCCTATGAGCGACTGCGACAGGTAATTGCTGAGTGCCATCCGTCCTGGAGCTGCTAACCATGTGAACGACCTGTTTGTCGGACATCGCATGAATAGCAGGCAGAACAGCGCAATATATCCGAATGCCAGGGGAACGACACTCACGGCATAGAGCAGCGAGTGTACGGTCAGCCCCCAGGGATGCCCCTCTGTGGCACTCCATGCGTATAGTGCCGATGCCAGCAGTCCCCACGCCAGTGCATACCTGCAAAGTCTGCGCAGCCAGGAATGATACTCGTCCAACCTGGCATACAGCCGATGCTTGCCTATCAGGTAGCCTATGATGAAAAGTCCCACAACCTTGGGCAGGCGGTGACCACTGACGAACTCCCACATCCGTTCGTAGGCTCCTTGCAACAGGAATGCGAACATCTGCGGATAGCTGTCGGCATCGCGCAACCACGTGGCGAAGTTCTCCTCCGTGATACCCTGCCGCGAGGCCTCCGTCCACCACAGGTTATAAAACGGCCCGGCAAAGTCGATGCCGACATACTCCGTCAGCGCATCAAGGCCTACAGGAATCAGTATCAGACATGCAGCTAACATCAGTAGCAGCTTGTCTTTCAACCGCAGGAACAATGGTAGCAACAATCCTCCAATGGCATAGAGCAGCAGAATGTCACCACTCCAGATGAACATCAGATGGCATGCCCCAATGACTATCAGTATCGCCATCCGTCGCACGAACAGTGATACGTGGTGACGGCTCAATATCAGCGCGAATCCCACGCCGAAGAGCAGCGAGAAGATGGTGTAGAACTTACCGTCCACCAGCATATATTGCAGGAACCTTACTATCCTGTCAACACCTGCTGTCGGCATGGCCGATTGCTCGTCTGCCGACAGGAATGTCCATAGCGCGAACTCTGGAAAATTGGCCAAGGCTATACCCAGCAATGCCAGTCCACGCAGTGCATCGAGTACGACGTGCCGTTCTTTTGCGGTGGTGGGTCTTAATGGTGTCATCATTATTTACTACTTATCGTAATCATCACCAATGTCAGTCGATATCAGTACGCGAGGTTTCTGCTCGTCAGGTTTCCAGCCAAGCACCCATCGGCTGTCGGAATACTTGCCGATAAGCTCGGCATCGTGGATGGGATGGAGCTGTCGCATCAACGGATGACGCTTGCTGACGTCGACAGGATTTCCATTGATGTCATGGCTATTGAACTCCAGGATGGTGGCTGTCTTAGCTGTCTCATCAATTCTTCCCCATCCTGCAGCTGGGATGCTCTCGAGGGTGCAGTTCAGCAATACGCACTCGGCGTATGGATAGTTCTTTCCCTTGTTGTCGCGCAGACGGCCTATCTCGGCATACTCCGAAAGTCCCTTGAAGTGGCAGTCCACGAACACGTTGCCGTGGTTCTCCTCCGTATTGCGAATCCACATAAAGGCCCCGTAGCTGGTCAGCGTACAATGGTTGAAGAACGACGGGCCACGTCCCAGTACCGTGTCGCCGCCACCGTCGATGCGGCAGTTTTGCCAATAACAGCTGCCATTGGCCTGTAGGGCATCGCCAGAGCCTATCACATGCACATTCTCGAAGTAGTTGCGCTCACCATTCACCAGCAAGCCCTCAGCCTGTCCCTGACAGTCAGTCCTGAGCGTCAGGTTACGCATCACGAGGTCGCTGCAGTTATCAGCTGCAAAGGCTGCACGCCGCGAAGGGAAGGTGCCACGAACCTCATTCGTCTTGATGTCGGCAGGATGCGGATTGAACACCTCGTTGTTGGGATAATGCACCAGCACACCCTCACGCGACTCGCCCTCAATGGTCACGAACCGCTTGTTGCGGAAATACACCAACTCTTCATATTCGCCGTTTTTGACCTTCACAGTGTAACGGTCCTGCTCTGACGCTACAGAATCAGGAATAAAGTCCATCGCTCCCTGCACGGTCGAGAAGTCACCCTTCCCGTCAGCCGAGACCGTGATGACCCGCTGGGAAGCATCAGGAGCCTTGGCCTTCGTCTTGAACGTCCAGCCTTTCTTACCCGTGATTCCCTCAAAGCCTTCAATCACACCTTTGTCGATGGTAACATAGTACTCATGGTCATAGTCCAGCATATTGTGATGCAGATAGATGGTCAGCGTCTGCCCGTGAGCGATAATGGGATAGAAATGGAAACCGTCAGAGAACCCTCCGATGATGTCGAGCTGATAGCGACTCCTGTCCCATGCGTTCACACCTGACGGCGTGCCGGCGTTGGTGTTGCGGTTGGTGATATGTTGTGACTTATAAATATAAGGTACAGGCGTATATTGCGCAGCGGGATTCGTCGGCTGCCCCTCTGTCGGACCTGCCGGGATGCTCATATCCAGCCTGTCCACCAGTTTGCCCGTCCGCTTGTCATATACGGAGACAAAGCCATGATTGCCAATCTTAGCATCCTCGGTCATTACCAACGTCAGTTGCGTGTCGATGTTTACATCAACAGCTCCATTCTCTGGCAACATCTCCGTTACCGCAGCAAACGTCTTTTTCGCATTTGAGTCCAATGCTTCCTTCTGCAAATGCCCCTTTGCTGAAACGATCAGCACGCCCATCATTGCCATGAGGTAGAGAAAATGTTTCATATCTGATGATGTTTAATATTCAGTTACGTCTTCAAGGATGATGTCGGG
>CAMHNI010000098.1 GCA_946186505.1 uncultured Prevotellaceae bacterium
ATGCCGCTCTATGTGAATGCAGCGATGAACAGTCGTGGCCGCAAGCCTGGCGAATACCCATCGGCAGGCCCATTGGCACACCTCGCAGACATCTGGAAGGCAGGTGCGCCCAGTATCGACATCCTCGCACCAGACATCTACGATACTGGCTTTAAGTCGTGGGCCTCACAGTATGCTATGCCAAACAACCGCCTCTTCATTCCTGAAAGCCGTTGCTGTGAGAACAGCGGTGTTCGTGCGCTCTATGCCTTCGGCGAGCATCAGGCTCTTGGCTTCTCACCATTTGCCATCGACCAAGCCTCACCCAACGAGACGCAGTCAGTAACTCAGGCATATCACCTCTTGTCTCAGCTGTTCAACCTAAAACCGCAGAACACTTGGGGGGTGCTTTTCGATCAGGACGACAAGGAGCGCGTCATCGATGACGAAGGTGTGGTGATGACCTGCCGACATTTTTTCACACTCCCCTGGGATGCTCGTGCTACTGACGGCTCAACATGGCCTGAGGGCGGAGCCATGCTTGTCCGGCTGGGTAAGTACGACTATCTGCTGGCAGGCAACGGTGTGGTAGTTGACTTCAAGACACGTACAGAGAAGCAGCAGGAGCAACAGAAGAAATTAGGTGAAGACGGTTTTGCTGAAGCAGGTACAGCATCGCAATCATCCCTGTCAAGATTCAAGGGTTCTCGTCTCGGCCTCCTTTCCGTCGACGAAGTGACCATTGACGCTCAAGGCCAGATGCAATACCTTCGCCGTCATAATGGTGACCAGAGCCATCAGGGCCGTCATGCCCGCATCAGCGTAGGTGACTGGAAGATTCTGCATATCCAGCTCTATGAATACTTGTAGCGTTTACAGATGGTAATGGCCGTATAGCCTCTGGAAATCCTGACCAACTACTGCAGCGAAGAACGTATTCAGAACCAATCCAGAAGAAAGATAGGCTTCTGATTCATTGTCTCTGAAAAAAACATCTGTTTATACTTCTTATTAGAAAAAAATGCTTATATTTGCATCCCAAAGAGATATGATATGAGGAAACTACTAATCATCTTAATGACAATGCTGGCTGTGGCCGCTCACGCACAGCGTCAGCAGATTTCGTATGTCGAAACGACCAAATATTGGTACTACGTCTATGACGAGGCAGGCAAGAAGATTGGCGGTCTGTCGCGTAGTAGCTTAGGGGAACTCAAAGGGTGGGGCAGCGACTTCCTCGTGGCCAAGTACTACTCCTACTACCGCATCTACGATGCCAAGGGTAAGGTGTTGAAGGCTATGAATGTCTCTGACGTCGGCGAAATAGTTGGCGTATCGGCCAACACCATCACCAGCCGCAAGGGCAGTTGGATTTTCATCTGGGACAAGAAAGGAAAGAAGATTAGTGCAAAGCCGGCAAACTGAAATCTAAAACGAAAATAGCTATGAAAAGGCTGTCATAATCGCGTAATTCTTGGCCTAAGTCAAGTATTTTCCCAAAATGGAATGCCTTTTTCATCCGTGAACTCTTTCATACGCCAAGCGTCGAGTTCCGTCACAACTCGGCCATTCAAACGAGCTTGATGGCTCTCGCTGCTCCGTCACTTCGAAACCACTGGCTACAAAGTGCATGGGAACAAAGAGACCGACCTTAAAGCGTTCGATGAACTGGCGGCCTCCGAGGGTATAGCCGTTGCCGATGAGCCCGTCTATGGGGAACATCACCACATCGAAGCTGTCGTTAATCTTGCGAATGTCCTTCAGCTCGCCCAAGTACTGCTTCTCATGGGCTATCGGGTCTATGTCTTCGTCAAACTCCTCGCTATAGATGGTTTCACCAGGCTTGGCTTCTGGGAGGAAACGAGCATACCAGTTGTTCAAGTCACCAGCATGGAAGATTCGTTTGACCTCTGGTCGAGCCTGCATTCCCGAGCTTTGCTCGCCTACCCGTTGCCTTTCACGCTCGGCAGAGTCCAAGCAAGCTTGGCTCTGCTCTCGCTTAATCGCAGCCTTGTCCTCGGTCTCAACGATCCACGACACGCCGCTGTCTGTGCTGCCTAATGCCCATACGGAGATAGTGCCATCAGACCATGTGCCACCTTTGGCCAGCCAAACATCAGCATCCTCCTTGTTGGCTCTCCGATGCTTGTAGATGTCCTTGGAGAGTATGTAGGTGATCCCCTCCCGCTGCTTCTTCCACTCGAAGATGGCACTGTTGAAGTGGTCTTCGTGGAAGTGGCTGGAGAAGACATAGATGGGCTTATCTTTCCTTCTTCTCTTCAACGATATCTGGCCTCTTGTCAGTATTATAATTATCTGGATATTCCTTGTGCATCTCATCCAGCTCACGGTTGATTTCACCTTCAAGAGTCTGGACTGTATAGAACCAGTCCTTGGGAATAGGGCCAAGTTGGCTACGCTGAAAACCAAAGCCGCTTTCCGTGACGGCAGTGACCAGTACTCTGAGTTTTGGCTTGTTGAAAAACCAAGAGAGTCCCCAGACATCGTCAACGATACGTGACAACAGCTTTTGATAAAATGCACTTGGCTTGTAGTCATCATTGTCAGATTCATACAATTCGTCATCCTCGCCAACATAGAAGAACCGCCTTGGTATGTAGTAGCTACCCCAATCAGCATCCATTCTGAAACGTTTCTCACCAATCTTGTCGATACCGATCACGATATTATCTGGAAGCTCTTCTGCAGAGTCCCAGGATTTCCGGTTGGAAATGGTGATTCCGTGCTGTTCCAAATTCACAAGCTGTGTCTCATATTCACATTCATGCTCACGGGCATTGTAGTCAGCAGCCTCTTTGAGAGCGGCCAATGGTATTGTGTCTCCTTTTTTGCCGACAATCAAATGTTCGATACCGCCAGAAATCTCTTTACCATCAAAAACACGCCAGTCGTCATCAATGATGGGAAATGTGACAAACTTGTCACAATGGTATTTCTTACGATCCTCATCGGTGGCTTCACATATCAGCACACCTTTCAGGTCGTAGAAGTAAGAACCAAGCCTGATTACCTTTTGCTCACTTTCCAGATTCACCTCAAAACCCTCATGAGAAGGTTCATACTTGGTCATATACACCTGATTCATGCTGTCGTTGATGACAATATGTTCAGCATCCTTGGGCTTAATCTCATGTGGAATGGGCTCCTCGAGGTAGAAGGGATTTGTAATCGTGAATTTCAATGCCCAGTCATTCCGACCAGACCATTCCCTTGACATGACACTACAGCAGCGAATATATGGGTATTTTTTCAATTCTGCCTCAATGAGCATCATCAGCCTTTCCTCGCTTAGTGAGATTTCCTTTGTCTTGTACGGGATGTTCTCGAATACGGCTTTTGTTCTCTCGTCTGTATTCTTCAGGTAATATGTAAGCAGATATGTATTCTCTTTTTTCATCTTAGTTATATATTCAAGTATTTATTTATGATTTGCTCCAGCTCTTCCAGATTAATGAACTGAGAGGCTCCATTAACCCAAGTATTCATCGTCGCGTACTAGTACCTTCTCAATCTTACCCACGTACATGGTATGGAAGTCACGCTGCGGATAACTCTCGTCAATGGTGTCCTGATAGAGGAAACCACTTTCTTGCAGTTCTGATGCATACATCTTCTTGCAGACCAGTACCAACTTTGCCTCTTGGAAATAGACAGAGTTGTCGGCATAGACAGGAGTAAGGCCCGTCTTGGCAATCTTATCCTCGTCACGTCCTGAAACGCTGCCCAGATAGGCCATCTGCTTCTTGAACGACTTATCCATGACGCAGAGCGTGAAATACGGCTCTTCATCCACAAACTTCTTAGTAAATCTCGAAGGGCGCAGGTAGATTACAGCCGTCGGATCATTTTGCCCCCACAGACATCCGAGGTGTCCCCAAGAGGCCGTCATCGTGTTACAACCCGACTGTTCGTTACCAGCAGCCACCAGCATCCATTCACCACCAATGAGGTTGAACGGATTGAACTTCATTTCCTTATAGTTAATCTCTTTCATATTCTTATCGATTCAAATATTTCCAAAGTTGTATAGAATCATCGTGATGACGCAATTTCTCAACGATGTCTACGAGTTGCTTCTGGACGGCTTTCTGGGTTGTTCCCATCTGCTGGGCATGATCTTTGACGGAACGTTGCTTACATCCCATTCCGAGTGTCTGGCGGAGCAACAGGTTCTCATCGGCGGTGAGCGCATGGTTCAGCAGGCTGTCAATCTTCTCGGACAGCTCGAACCTTGGCGCACCTGCCAAGTCAAACGGGTCGTTAGTATCGGCAATCCCATCCAAACTGCCGTAGTTCTCCCATCTGTCCTGCATCTGTACCAGCAGGTTTTCTTCATCGTGTAGCTCTGTAACGTCCATCATTTTCGTCTAAGATAGCTGCTGTCTGAACTCAGCTGGTGACATACCCATTTCTTTCTTGAAGAAACGGCTGAGGTGCTGCGGGTGATTGCGTGCCAGCGATGTGCCGTGGATCAGCTCAGGAGAGAAGAAGAGCCCCAGCCGACGGGCTGGAACAAATCCTGGGAATCGTTTGTCGGCTCAATGCCTACGACCTGACCGGGTGCTGTCAAGACCACCGAGCCCTTGTCGTAGTCGTAGCGCGAACGGCCATAGACGATGTCGCAGAACTTCTCGTCCTTCAACATCACAGAGTAAAAGCCGTTTGTGTGGCGCATGTGCTTCATCGGCTTGGCCAACCCTAAGTTTACCACGCTCACCATCGGATGCAGGGTCTCCACACCCAGCATATCGTTAAATTCCTGTATCGTTTCGAAATGTGTCATATCATCCTAATTCACAGCGCAAAGATAGCAAAAAAGTGCTATCCTTGTGCCAAATACTTCTCATTTTTTCAATTCTTTAATTTATGCCATCTGTGGGAATGCGCTCCACTCGAAATATTGTTCGCGCTCGGCAATCCACCAGCGGCGTTGCCGCTTGCCTAAGCAAAAACTCCATACGGTCTTGCATTCTGAAATCCATTTTATTAACTATTTAAAGGTTCGTAATCATTTTCTTTGCCCATTCTGATACTTTCTTCTCTGACTGACGAGCCTGAGAGCCACGGATGGCCAGCGCCTCAGTTACGGTAGCTCCCATGCACACCTCGCGAAGTTCAGCCACGGTGTTCAGCAGTCCGCTTCCCTCGCTTGTAGAGAACGGGATAATCGTCTTTCCAGACAGATTGTAGTGCTCCAGGAATGTATTGATGATAGGAGGATAGGTTCCCCACCAAATGGGATAGCCTACGAAAATCACGTCATAGTCTTCCAGATTGTTGAGCCAGTGTTTAGGCTGAGCCTTCTCACCGCTTTGCATTTCCACTTTTGCCTCTTCAATCATCTTGAAGTGATCCTTGGAATATTGCTTTGTTGTCTCAATTTCGAAGATGTTGGAAAAGCTGCCGAAAGACAAGACTATCGCCATTTATTGCCGCAGTGGTCGCCGCTCTGCCAATGCTGCTGGTAAACTGGCAGATGTTGGCTATAAGTGCGTAAACCTCAAAGGTGGCATTATCGCGTGGGAAGAGGCGAATATGCCAGTGATTACATCGGAACAAGATAAGAATGGCTTGATAATAAGAATCGCAGAAATCGAAGTCCATCCCCAGTATCTGAAGGAATATCTGGAGGCCGCAAGGAGTGTCGGAGCGGAATCAGTGAAGAAAGAGCCTGGCGTTATCTGTATCTTTCCCAATCAAATGACGGAAGATGAGAATAAGATTCGCATTGTTGAGATTTACAGGAACAAGGAAGCCTACGAGCATCACCTGAAAACTGAGCATTTCCAGACTTACAAGCAGGGAACGCTCCACATGGTGAAGTCACTTAATCTGGTTGATCTCAGCCCACTTGATAAAGAAGCGATGCCTTTGATATTCACTAAAATCCAGTAATGACAATGGCTTACATGAATAAATACCAGTCAGATGACTATCGGCGTGAAGAGCTGATACGCATTATTGAGCACTCTGTAGAGAAGTTGACATTAGCCGAGTTAGAGGCTTTATATTACGATATGACAACAAAGTCCTATATTAACGACTTACCTTCTTTTGATAAGCCAACCTTTCGTCACCTGACAGCAGATAAATGATGCCGCAATAGGTGAAGCCGTGCTTCAGGATGTTGTGTTGCATAATCTTGTTGTCGCGGTGAGTATCTATGCGGATGTTCGTATCATGTGAGAAGCAGAAATCCATGATGCTGCTGAATATGCCGTGAGCATCAGAATAACTGGCAATGCGATGTACTACATGATAAGGTTGAACTTCATCTATCCATTCGCCATCATAGATTTTGGCATATGTTGGTTCTGGTGATGGTAGAAAAGCAAAGTAACCAACGACCTTGCCACTATCCTCAATGACTAAACCGCCATTTCGTTCCATATCTGCAGTAACAACAGCCTCCGACGGGTAGCCTTCTCCCCACTGGTGCATATTACCAGACTGCCGCATAATTCCTTTTGCAGCATCCATGACTTGCATGATCTCAGCCATGTCCGTCGGCCTTGCTTCTCTGATAATCCTGCTCATTTCTTTTTCCTGGCTTTCCTTGCAAACTCAAATAGCGACAGAGGCAGGTGGCAATAACCATCGGGATTCTTGTCGAGGTAGTCCT
>CAMHNI010000099.1 GCA_946186505.1 uncultured Prevotellaceae bacterium
TTCACTTTTCACTCTTCACTTTTCACTCTTCACTTTTCACTCTTCACTTTTCACTTCTTTATCTTTTCTTTCCTGTTAACGTGACAAGGGGTATAATCATCTCCTCCATCGAGATACCGCCGTGCTGGAACGTGTCACGATAATATGAGACGTAGTAATTGTAATTGTTGGGATAGGCGAAGAATGAGTCGCCGGTGGCGAAGACATAGCTTGTAGAAAGATTCGGCGATGGCAACTGGGCCTTCTGTGGGTCGCGGATGACGAAGAGGTCCTTAGCGTCGTAGCCCAGGTTCTTGCCTAACTTGTAGCGCAGGTTGGTGTTGGTGTTGCGGTCTCCGACAATTTTCACGGGCTTGGTGCAGCGTATGCTGCCATGGTCTGTAGTGACGATGACCCGGTAGTCGGTCTGTGCTATCTGACGGAAGAAATCGGCAATGACGGAGTGGCGGAACCAGGAGAGTGTGATGCTGCGATAGGCACTCTCGTTGTTGGCCAACTCGCGCACCATACGGCTCTCGGTACGTGCATGGCTGAGCATGTCGATGAAGTTGAACACCACCACGTTCAGGTCGTTACGCTTCAACTGACTCAGTTGCTGCATCAGGTGGTCGGCATCCTGCGACGTGTTCACTTTATTATATGAGAAGGTATCGTGGCGACGGTAGCGGTCAATCTGTGTCTGGATAAGGGGAGCCTCGTTCAGGTTCTTGCCTTCTTCCTCATCCTCATCGACCCAGAGATCAGGGAACATGCGGGCTATCTGGTCAGGCATGAGTCCTGAGAAGATGGCGTTGCGGGCATACTGCGTGGCTGTAGGCAGGATGCTGCAATAGAGTGTTTCGTCAATGTCGAACTGGTCGCCAATCTCCTGCGCCAGCATACGCCACTGGTCGTAGCGGAAGTTGTCGAGTACGACGAGGAACACCTTCTGGCCTGCGGTGAGCAGGGGAAACACCTTCTCCTTGACGACGCGGTGGGACATCAGCGGGGCGTTCTTGCCGTCAATCCAGTCCATATAGTTCTTCTTCACAAACTTCGCGAAGCCGAGGTTAGCCTCCTCTTTCTGCATCTGTAGCATCTCGGTCATCGAGCTGTCGGTGGACGAGAGCTGCAGCTCCCAGTGGACGAGACGACGATAGACCGCCGTCCAGTCGTCCCATGTGTGGCAGTCCATAATCTGCATCGCTATCTGCTGGAAGTTCTGCTGGTACTGGCTCTGCGTCACCTCCGTCTCTATCTCGCGGCGGTGGATGTTCTTCTTCAGTGTCAGCAGTATCTGGTTGGGGTTCACGGGCTTGATGAGGTAGTCGGCAATCTTCTGGCCGATGGCCTGCTCCATGATGTTCTCCTCCTCGCTCTTGGTGACCATCACCACGGGCAGGGCGGGCTGCAGCTGCTTGATGCGCTGCAGTGTCTCTAATCCGCTGAGGCCCGGCATCTGCTCGTCGAGCAGCACAAGGTCGAACGACCGTTCGCGACACTGGTCGATGGCGTCTGTGCCGTTCGAGACAGTCACCACCTCGTACCCTTTCTTCTCGAGGAACAGCAGATGTGCCCGCAGCTGTTCTATCTCGTCATCAACCCAAAGTAATACCCCGTTTGTCATCTTATTATTATCGTTTTCGTTACCGTTTTCGTTTTCGTTACCGTTACCGTTACCGTTCCCGTTTTCGTTACCGTTATCGTTACCGTTACCGTTTTCGTTTTCTACCAGAAGTCTTCGCCGAAGTCGAGGTCACCATCTTGCGGCTCTTCATCCTCATCGCCCTCAGCCTCGCCATCGTCAGGGCCATCCTCAGCATCATTTTGTTCCAAGCCCTGAGGAATGGTTAGCAGCTGTTCGTCGGTAACCTGCAGCGGCGTGAACGTCTTCTCGTAGAACTCCAAGTAGTCGTTATAGCTGAACTGAGTGCCGATGAGGGCAAGGTTCTGCTGGCTGATGATGAGGCTGTGACAGCCACCAAGGACTGCCGTCATGGCATCGTCGGCATGCAGCTTGCGGGCATACTGCAGAGCCTCGTCGTAGCTGAAGAAGCCGCTGATGAGCATACGGTGCAGACCGTACCCCTGCTCGATGCTCAGGTCGAAGTTGCGCACCAGGAAGTTGGTGAAGTTATAGCGTGCCATCTCGAAGAGCAACTGGTTCTCATTGACAGAGTCTGGCTCATAGACGAGGAGGAACAGGAAGTTGGTGTTGCGCTCGGCCGACAGGGTGTCGGTGGCCGTGGAGTCGTTGGAGACCATCACGACATCGCGCCGCGACCAGATATCACCCAGATCGAACTTACCGCCATGCAGTGGACGTCCCTCCTGCACGCCTTTCACTATCATGCCGGCAATCTCGCTGACCTCGCTCTTCGGATACTTCTCCACCACCTGCTTCAGCAGTTCGACACAGCCGTTGCCGTCGCCCTCGTTAAGCTTGCTCAGACCACAGATAAAGAGGAACTTAGGCTGATTCTGTCCCAACGGGAACCGTTCGATGGCCAGCTGGGCGTTGGCCTTTGCCTCCTGGTAGCGGTCTTCCTTGAAGGCATCGTATGTGGCGGCGTATAGGGAGTCTTCGATGTGTACGCCGAAGCGGGCGTTCTCAACGAAATTGGGGTCAGAGAGCAGGATGGTCCACTGACTCTCGGGATAGTCCGTCTGCAGGCGCGCCAGACAGCTGTCGGCCTTGTCGCTCCTGCCCTGTAGCGAGTAGAGCAGGAAGAGGTGGTAGAACGCCTCGTCAGTCTGTCCGAAGTCGGTGTAGTTGTCGGTAAGCCTCAGCAGGCTGCGCTCGCTGAGTGACAGGTTGCCGAGCTTATCCTTAAAGATGATGCCGGCATGGAACAGGCCGTCCTTGATGATGTCGTCCGAGGCTGCCACCTGCTCCTCGGTGAAGGGAATCTGTGCTAAGTAGTATTCGCGGTTGTGCGGGTCATTGGCCAGGGTGTCGGCCTCTGCCTGCTGCTTGTCGTCGGCAAGAGAGTCGGCAGCTGCCACGTCACCGCCATCAAGAGCGGTACTGTCAGGGACAGCCTGACCGTCGATGTCGCCCAGCAGGCTGACAACCGTCTGGTTCAGCCGTCGCCAGTTATCGACGTTCTCGCGCTTGCCCCACTGCCGCTGGAAGGTCTGCTTGCCCTGGTTGACGGCCATGGGGTTATAGAAGTACCACTGGCCGTTGCCTTGCTGCTGGACGGCGGGCGTAGGCGTTTTGTTGGCCATCTGGTTGCCGGCTGCGCCGCGTTTCTGCAGGGTCGCCTCCACCTCAGCCTCCCTCGCCTTGTCACGTTCCTCCTTCTCCTTCTTCTTAAGGGCCTCGATGACGCGGTCGATGGCCTCAAGACGGTCCTTCTCGGACATCTTGGCCAACGCCTGCAACGAGTCCTGCAGGTGGATGGCCTCGGTGTAGGGCACCAGCTCGTCGAGCATCTTCGAACGGTTCGACAGCTCCTCGTAGTCGGGGCGTTCCTTGTCAAGCATTCCGATGGCCTGACCATAGCAGCGCTGGGCATCGGCATATTTCTCCATGTCCCAGTACAGTCCGCCGAGACGCAGCAGCAGCACGCCCCTCTCGATACCTGTGCGGGTGGCTTTCTCATTGCCTTTCTCATAGGCGCCGATGGCCTGCGTGGTGTCACCCTGCAGCAGGTAGATGTTGCCGATGGCGTAATAGACCTGGTCTAAATAGTCCTTGTTGTTGTCGTTGCGGGCCATACGCTTCAGCTTACTGATCATGCCCTTGCCGTTCGTGGCAGCCATCACCTCGGTCTGGGCGATACGGGCATTGAACTCCAACTCGTAGGGCGGATTCTGGCGCACCACACGGCAGTAGGCTTTGTAGGCGGCCTCACGGTTGCCAAGCTGTGTCTGTATCTGTCCCATCAGAAACCACTCGCGGGCCTTCTGCGTCTTGCGCCGCTCGTGCTTGATGACTTTTCTCAGGTAGGGGACGGCCTTCTCGTACTCGCCGTTGCGGATGTAGAAGTCGGCGTAGGTGTAGTCCCAGTCCTTCACAGACCGGTAGTGCATGGAGTCGCGGCTCATGCCCCGGATGACATCCTCGGCATCGTAGAGCCAGTCAAGCTCCGTGTAGCACTTGGCTATCCAGGCACGGGCTATGGCGTTCTGCATGGGCTGCGTCTGGTAAAGGCGGCTCATATAAGAAAAGGTGGCGGCGGCTTCGTCGAATTCACCTTTCTGGAACTGTGCCTTACCCAAGAGCAGCCACGCCTTCCAGAGGAAAGGATTATACTCCTTTCGCCCTAACCACTCGCGGTCCTTTGCCGTCTTGCGCCCCGACTTGTTCCATTCGGGCTTGGCCTTGATGCTGTGCAGCTTGATGGTCTTCTCCATCTTCTCGATGGCCCTGTCAAACTGTCCCTTGCCCAAGTCGCGGCTATTCTTGTTACCCACAGTGTATAGGGGCAACAGCTCGGTATAGTTGTCCTTGTTGCCCTTCTCCTTCTCCAAAGAGCCGTCAATAAAGGCCTGTGAACCATTATAAAAGGTATTGTACCGTGCGGTGAAGGAATGCCAAAGTCTGGTCTGCGAAGTGTTCTTCTTCGTAGAACAGCCTCCCACCGTCAGCACGATGGCAGCTATAATTATAAAGAGGTATGTGGTTCTGCGCATTCCTTTCTGTTCTTCTCTTCCATCAGACAGTGCAGCTTGCATGAGCCGTCGGCGGCAGAGGTACACGAACTGCAATCGCGACCTACCGTCACCTCATCGCTGCCTCCCTGGAAATAGGAAGCAACAGCGGCAACAAGGCCCAGCACGGCAAGCGCTGCTATAGAAAGAACGGCAAAACTCATGTTTTATTACTTTTCACTCCTCATTTCTCTTCTCTCACCTCAAATCCCGCATACCGCAAGTCGGCCCAGAAGTTCGGATATGACTTGGTGACCACCTGCGGATTATTGATGGTGACAGGCTGGCACAAACTGAGGGGAGCGAAGGCCAATGCCATTCGGTGGTCTTCATAGGTGTCGATGACGACGTCTGCCTGTGGGGTGCAGCGCGTGCCGTCCCATACCAGCTCACAGCCGTTCCGGTCCTGTATCACATAACCCAACTTCAGCAGTTCGGCCTTCAGGGCCTCAATACGGTCGGTCTCCTTGATCTTCAGCGTCGAAAGTCCACGGAAATGGAAGGGCACACCCAGGGCACAGCAGGAGGCGACAACCGTCTGGGCCAGGTCGGGCGAGTTGACAAAGTCGTACTCTAAGCGCGGCACCCGCCGACCGCTCTTCTTGAGCGTCACCACCTGCCGCATATTCGTCTCCTTGGACTCAAAGACGGTTTTCACGCCCAGCAGACTGAAAATATACTTCACCACCGAGTCACCCTGCTTCGAACCGTCCATAAGCCCCGACAGCTGCACAGTGGCATCACGGTCCTTCGACAGGGCCACCATCTCGTACCAGTAGCTGGCACCGCTCCAGTCATTCTCGATGACATAGTCACGACCACGGTAAGGCTGCGCCTTCACACTGATGACATCACCGGCACTCCACTCAGCATCGGCCCCGAACTCGCGCATCAGCCATAGCGTCAGGTCGATGTACGGACGCGAGATGATGTCACCCGTCAGGCGCATCTCCAAACCTTTCTCCAACATGGGGCCGATCATCAGCAAGGCTGAGATGTACTGTGAACTGACATTACCCGCTATCTCCAACGAGCCACCGGTCAATGTGCGTCCCGTGATACGCAAGGGCGGAAAACCCTCGTTTTCCACATAGCTGATGTCTGCTCCTAACATGCGCAGCGCATCGACAAGCACACCGATAGGACGGTGCTTCATCCGCTCCGTTCCTGTAATGACATGGGTACCGCGCATCACACTCAGATAAGCCGTCATAAAACGCATGGCCGTACCGGCAGCCTTGATGTCAATAACCTTAGGCATGTAACGGATGGCCTCGATGATAACCCGCGTATCATCACAGTCGCTCAGGTTCATCGGCAGCATATGGCCGCCGCTCAGAGCATAGATAATCAAGGCACGATTGGAGATACTTTTCGAAGCCGGCAAAGTGATACTTGCGTTCAGCTTCTCAGGTGATATGATGGTATATTGCATGACTATTTCGCTAATTTTGCTGCAAAGTTAGTCTAAATACAACAAAAAACAAAAAAAGTTCCCATAAAATTTGCAAATGTCGGAAAAAGTATGTAATTTTGCACCCGCAATTCAGACCTAAGGTCAGTTGCCAAGCAAAAAGGATCGGGATTTAGCGCAGTTGGTAGCGCACACGTCTGGGGGGCGCGAGGTCG
>CAMHNI010000100.1 GCA_946186505.1 uncultured Prevotellaceae bacterium
TAAGATTTCAGGTTGTCGGCGAGGCTTTTAAAAAGAAGCCCCTCGACGTAAAAGCGCCAAGAGAAAGTCTACGGGTAGGCGAGTCAAGCTCGGAATTGAGACCTTACGAGTATTTCGGCAAGAAGGTTTTCAATCGTGAGAAGATGTACAAGTACCTGCCGAAGCAGGTCTATGAGAAGATGATAGACGTGATGGACAATGGTGCCCGTCTGGATCGTGATATCGCAGATGCTGTAGCCGCTGGCATGAAGCAGTGGGCTGTAGAGAATGGCGTCACGCATTATACCCACTGGTTCCAGCCTTTGACCGAGGGCACTGCCGAGAAGCACGACTCGTTTATTGAGCACGACGGCAAGGGCGGTATGGTGGAGGAGTTCACGGGCAAACTGCTCGTTCAGCAGGAGCCTGATGCCTCGTCGTTCCCCTCTGGCGGTATCCGTTCTACCTTCGAGGCTCGCGGCTACTCGGCATGGGATCCTACGTCTCCTGTATTTATCATTGACGATACACTTTGTATCCCCACCGTATTTATCAGTTATAGCGGTGAAGCCCTCGACTACAAGGCTCCCCTACTCCGTGCCCTGCATGCCGTTAACGTGGCTGCTACCGATGTTTGCCATTACTTCGACCCATCGGTTAAGAAGGTTCAGAGCAATTTGGGCTGGGAGCAAGAGTATTTCCTTGTAGATGAGGGACTCTATGCCGCCCGTCCTGACCTGCTGTTGACAGGGCGCACGCTGATGGGACACGACTCTGCCAAGAACCAACAGATGGACGACCACTACTTTGGTGCCATCCCAGAGCGTGTGGCAGCCTTTATGCGCGACCTGGAGATTCAAGCCTTAGAGCTGGGCGTACCCTGTAAGACACGCCATAACGAGGTGGCTCCTAACCAGTTTGAGCTGGCTCCTATCTTCGAGGAGACGAATCTGGCCGTTGACCATAACATGATGCTTATGTCGTTGATGAAGAGGGTGGCCCGCAAGCACGGTTTCCGCGTGCTGCTCCATGAAAAGCCCTTCGCAGGCATCAACGGTTCAGGTAAGCACAACAACTGGAGCCTCTCAACCGATAACGGCATCCTGCTGCATGCACCTGGCAAGACGCCAGAGCAGAACCTGCGCTTTGCTACCTTCATCGTTGAGACCCTGATGGGTGTCTATAAGCACAACGGACTATTGAAGGCCTCTATCATGAGCGCTACCAACGCCCATCGTCTGGGTGCTAACGAGGCTCCTCCCGCCATCGTTTCAAGCTTCCTCGGCAAGCAGGTGAGCGAGTTCCTCGACCACATCGAAAAGGCCGATAAAGATGACATTCTTGCTATGGCAGGAAAGCAGGGTTTGAAGATGGACATTCCCGAAATTCCTGAGTTGCTCATAGACAACACCGATCGTAACCGTACCTCTCCATTCGCCTTCACGGGCAACCGTTTTGAGTTCCGTGCTGTGGGTAGTGAGGCCAACTGTGCCAGCGCCATGATTGCCCTGAACAGCGCTGTAGCCGAGGCCCTCGTCAGCTTCAAGAAACGTGTAGATGCCAAGATTCCCGAGTTCGAGAAGAAACTCGCAGGCACAGAGCACAGCGCCAAGTTCCATGCCATCATCGACGTGTTGCGCGAGGACATCAATACCTGTAAGCCCATCCGCTTCGATGGTAACGGCTACTCTGATGAGTGGGTTGCCGAGGCTGGGAAGCGCGGCCTGGATGTCGAGAAGAGCTGTCCTAAAATCTTCGAGCGCTACCTCGACAAGGAGAGCATCGATATGTTCGAGAGTCTGGGTGTGATGACGAAGAAGGAGCTTGAGGCCCGCAACGAGGTGAAGTGGGAGACCTACACCAAGAAGATTCAGATTGAGGCCCGCGTACTGGGCGACCTCTCGATGAACCATATCATCCCAGTCGCCACCCGTTATCAGAGTGCTCTGCTGAAGAACGTGGACAGCGTTTCTACAGTATTCCCGATTGACAAGGCCGAGAAGTTGAATGCCCGTAACCTCAAAATCATCGAGGAAATTGCCGAGCGCACCTCTGCCATCGAGAAGGGTGTGGAGGAACTGGTGAATGCCCGTAAACTCGCCAACAAGATTGAGGATGAGCACGAGAAGGCCATCACCTACCACGACAAGGTGGAGCCTTATCTCGACACCATCCGCTACCAGATTGACAAGCTGGAGCTTATCGTCGATGATGCCCTCTGGCCACTGCCGAAATACCGTGAGTTGCTATTCATAAGATAGGCATGCCTGCAGGCCGTTTTCAGTGCCTGATAACGGCTCGTACTACAAACCAGCAGTGCAGCAGGAAGGTCTGTACGACTCCATAGTGACGCTGCATCACCAGGTATCGCTCACGCAGTGATGCCTGGTGATTTTTTGTAGTCTGCCCCTCCTTAGTGTAACAGGCAACAACTCGGTGAAGATTCATAAGCGGAACATTCTCGTCAGCAGCCTGCCTCATGATGCGTATGCACCAATCTACGTCAGCAGAATAACGGAAAGCTATGTCATAAGGGTTTTGTACGGCAAAATCCACACGGGCATAGAAAGCCTGGTGACACACCAGCATACCCTGCCGGAACGACTTCCACGTCAGGTTGTCAGGAGGAGCCAGCCGCCGGTGTTGCAGGAATTTCCCCTCATTGTCAACAATGTCTGTGTCGCCGTACAGCACTGCCGGAAGCAGGTCGCCAACACTGCCGGCAATGTAGCTTGCCGTATCGTCGCTGGGCAGGAAGTCACCTGCATTGAGGAAGCAGACATAGTCACCCGTAGCCGAACGCAGTCCTTTGTTCATCGCATCATAGATGCCGTTATCTGGTTCCGAGGTCACCAGCACCTCATGGCCGTTTTCTGCTGCATTGGAACGCGATATGTAGTCTTCCACGATTGCCAGCGTCGCATCCGTCGATGCCCCGTCAACAATCAGATGGCGGATATGCGGATAATCTTGGCACAGCACGCTGTCGAGCGTCCGCCTGAGCACAGCCTCAGCGTTATAGGTAATGGTAATATAGGTAATGGTCATCATAGTCGGATATGCACTTTCTGGTTGTCCTGTCTGACGATGACCGCCGGATTACCCACCACAGTACAGCCCGCCGGCACATTCTTCGACACCACACAGCCTGCGCCGATGGTGACATCGTCGCCAATCGTAATGCCACCGAAGACAGTGGCTCCCGTATAGATGCTCACACGGTTGCCGACAGTGGGACGCCGCCCGTCCTTGCCGTTGCCCAGGGTGACAAGCTGAAGACAGTAGAAGTCGCTGCCTATGTGCTCGGCATTCAGATAGGTGGCATAGTTATGTTCAAAATGGGCACCAGGTCCGATATATGGACACCAGATGTGGAGTGTCCGCTCCGGAGGGAGCATCCACTTAATGAAAACAGACACATATTCCCCCAGTCGGTAATAGAACAGATTGCGGAACACCTGCTGTCGGGTACACACCTTGATAAAAGCCCCCACCCCTGTACCATCGGCGGAATACTTCTCCAAATCAGGATCTATCCTCTTCCGATAAACCTTATATAAAATAATATGTGGTATCATCCTTAGAGCTGATACAGAAAGGATAACCGCCTGTGCATACGGATTCATAAGCTATAGTGTTTTAGGGCCATTGCCTGATGATAGACTTCCTGATACCTCATCGCCACATGCTGCTGGGAGTAGCAATGCGTAACCTTGGCTACCGCCTGTCTGCTCAGCATATCATAGTCAGCCTCGTTCAGCACCCAGTAGATGCCATGAGCGAAGTCCTCGGCATGACGGTACTCCGCGACGTACCCGTTGCGCTTATGATCGATCTCTTCGGGAATACCCCCCACCTTGAAGCCCACACAAGGGACACCGCAAGCCATCGCCTCCATAATGGTGTTAGGCAGATTATCCTCCAAGGAAGGCAGTACAAAGACATCAGCCGAATTATAGACTTCTACAATCTTCTTCTCATCGTTGACATAGCCGATAGCATATACAGGCAGCGGCAACTGCCCTGCCACATCCTCAGAATGTCCACCCAAAACGGCGATACCAATTTTCTCCATTACCTCCGGATGATTCTTCACCAAATGGGAGACGGCATCAACGAAATATGCCATACCCTTGCGCTCGTCCGTGACCCGCTGGGATACAAACAGGATAATCTGCTTGTCCTCTGGCAAGCCCAGTCGTCTGCGTGCTGCCTGCTTGTTCTGAGGAGCATAGATATAGGTATCTATCGGATTAGGAATACTAGTTATTTTATGTTCCTTCAGCAAGGCACTGGATTTCGCCTCAGCTTCCAACCACTTGCTACATGTCACAAAGTAGATGTTACCACCGTCCAGCATCCATGTTTTTCTCTTCCAAACAGATGCTGACAAATCACTTTGTGAGCCACCTCCCTGCAACAGTTTGCAACACTGGCAGTGGCTCTTGAAATAATGACACCCCCGCGTGTAGTGACAGATGGCCGTGGCAGGCCAGATGTCATGCATCGTCCACACCACGGGCTTGCCACTTTGCAGAATCTTACGGATGCTGCGGAGTGAGAGCATTCCCTGATTGATCCAGTGCAGATGTATGATGTCAGCCTCCTGAAACTCGCGAAGACGGGTAATGTCAGTGCCTGCATTAGCTATATCTATCTCAAACAGATGTTTCCGTGAAAACCTGCAATGGATGAAAATGACCAGCCGCTCCCAGAGGAAATGCCAATGGAGCAGGGGCGATTTGGGCAGTCCAGCCACTGTCAGCGAGTTACTCTCCTTGTCGCGCACCAGCATCTTGGCCTTCACCCCGTTGTTGTTCAGGGCCGTCATCAGACGGTTGGCAGCAACGGCCGCCCCACCCGTCTTTTCACTCGTGTTGACGATGAGTACTCTCATGCTTCCTTGGCTTTTCTGCGCGCTTCCTTCTCACGACGTTTCTGCTCTTTACGAGCTTCCTTCTCACGCCGTTTCTGCTCTTTGGCCAGTTCCTTCTCACGTTTGCGCTGCTCCTTCTCCAGGCGCTTCAGCTCACGGGCATTCATCTTGGCAGCCTCCTTTTCCGTGGCGGCCTCTTCCTTGGCCTTCAAGGCTTCCTCCAGTTTTTCGCGGAGCATCTCCTTGTCAAACGTGAAGACGTGGCCGAACATGCCCACCGACAGCAGCTGGTCCTTGTCCTTCAGGTGGACCGACGTCGTGTTCCACAGCAGGTAGTTGTGAACCTCCAACTTCGAGTTCAGTGCCAGCTCGACGGTCTTCACCACCACGTTCTTACCCAGATTCGTTAACACATTGTCACCCAGTCTGCTCTCGGCTTCCTCGGCTACATACTCCTCGACGGCCTTCATCATGGCCTCCTTGTGGGCCTGCTTCTCAGGCACGCTCATAGCCATCAGCACTGCCACGAGTAGCACTATAACCACAATCAATAGTTTCTTCATTTCTCGTATCCTTTTGTTAATTGACCGCAAAGATACGAAGAATATACGAAAAACAGAAGTCCAAACATGAAAAAAACACTGTTTGCGAACACAATCCGTTGATTTACGTCAAGAATGGCGGGTTTTTATACACTTTCCATGCCAAAAAGTTTGCAGGAATAAAAAAACGCCGTACCTTTGCATCGTCAAAAGACAACAGGTTAATAGATTGTTTTAGGTTAGTAGTAATATTTATAGTTTTAGGTTTTTAGT
>CAMHNI010000101.1 GCA_946186505.1 uncultured Prevotellaceae bacterium
ATCGAGAAAGCCCGCGAACTGTTAAGCAACTAAAGTATCCCCTTGACATGGTGGGGGACACCATTATCATACAAAAAGGGGGAAAATAGTACTATAATATCCTATTGCAGACTATTTTCATCCTTTTTACGACGAACTTCCACCTCAGAATAAAGATTTGTTCATACTTTTGTGACGTTTTTAAACAGTCAATCAACGAGTATGAAGAATTTTTTTACACTTCTAGTATTTTTATCCTTTGGAATGCTTGTCATGGCACAACAGGCACCTGCCTTGACCTCCGGTCGAGGCTACTCACGCTCGGGCATCGAAACAAGTTCCGATGCCTCTAACTTACCCGCTGCCTTTCCTGGTGCCGAGGGCTTTGGACGCTATACAACTGGGGGCCGTGGTGGAAAGGTCATCCACGTCACTAACCTGAATGACTCTGGAACAGGTTCTTTGCGGTGGGCACTGAACCAAAGCGGCAAGAGGATTATTGTTTTCGACGTGGGCGGCACCATCGAACTGGAGTCGGAGCTGAAGGTCGGTCGTGGCGATGTGACCATCATGGGACAGACGGCACCTGGTGACGGTATCTGTCTGAGTGGCTTTAATCTGACGACGGCTGCCGATAATATTATTATAAGGTTCCTGCGCGTGAGGCCCGGCGACAAGACGGAGGCCAGCGACGGCAAGGATGCCATGGGCGGGCGGTTTAAGAAGAACATTATCGTTGACCACTGCTCCTCAAGTTGGAGCACAGACGAGGCCTGCTCGTTCTATGTGAACCAAAACTTCACTCTACAATGGTGCTTCGTGACGGAAAGTCTGCGCGAGTCTGGCCACTCGAAAGGTGCCCACGGCTATGGAGGCATATGGGGCGGCGAGAGTGCATCATTCCATCACAACCTGTTAGCCCACCACGACTCACGCAATCCGCGTTTCAGCGGCAGCGGTCAGGCTTATCGCGTCAATCTGCCCGTAGAGTCTGAGATTGTGGATATGCGCAACTGCGTGTTCTACAACTGGGGCGGCAAGGTGGGCTATGGTGCCGAGGGCGGCTCGTACAACATCGTCAACAACTACTATAAACCAGGCCCTGGTTCTACCCTCAAATCGGGCGAGTTCATGGCAATGGACAAGGATGCTGGCAACAGCGGCAACGAGCCGAATGCACATGGTGTGTTCTACATCAAGGGCAACTACTATGTGGGCAAGGGTGCCAACTGGGACTGGAACGGCATCCGCAACAACACGCTCGACCCTGTGTCGAAATGCAAGAGCGACACGCTGTATCCTTACGGCAACGTGACGACACACTCGGCTGAGCAAGCCTACAATCAGGTGCTCAGCTATGGCGGCTGTTCGCTGAAGCGCGACACCATCGACCGCCGCATCGTACGCGAAGCCCGTACTGGAGTTACTACCTATAAAGGCAGCAAGAGCGGACGTAACGGCATCATTGATACGCCCAGCGATGTGGGCGGATGGCCGGAATACCAAGGCGGCGAACGGTTGACGGATACGGACAACGATGGTATGCCCGACGCATGGGAGACGGCCAACGGACTCAATCCCAACGATGCCTCGGATGCCGTGAAGTACACCATCGACAGCAAGGGTTGGTACACGAACATAGAAGTGTATTGCAACTGGCTCGTGGAGGATATCATGAAAGCCGGTAATGCCATGGCCGACGAACCTTTCGAGGACTATTACCCTGCGGTGGTTGGCATTGACCTGCACCCCTCGGGTATCAACAACTTGACGAGCAATGCCATCGTCGTTCGAACGGACTATTATAACCTCAGCGGTCGCCAGGTGACTGGCGAATATCACGGCATGGTCATAGAGCATACAACCTACAGCAACGGACAGACTTCGACACGAAAATACATCAATCAATAACAGCATTTTTTAAACAAAACTACAATGAAACACTATCTACAATTCAAATTGGTCATTAGCTTTTGGCTATTAGCTTTTGGCTTCTGCAGCACCGTTCAGGTACATGCCGAACAGGTGACGCTGGCCGCATGGGACTTTACGAATGACGTGAAGTACACCCAGACCGCTAGCGATGGTAACAAGACGTACTACACGGCATCGGCTGCCGAGAAGAAGAATATGGAGTACACGTTCTCCACCCAGCAGCCTTTCTTCTATCCCACATCGGGAACTGTCACCACAGGAACGCTGACCATTTGGTCCAACGACGGCAACAAGAAGTGGTATATCTCCAACTACAACAACGGTGCACTGCGTATGTACACTGCAGCACCGCAGATTATCAGCAACATCACCGATGCCACCCAGCACTACAACTATGCTGAGGTGGAACTGTCCGCTGCAGGCTACAAGAATCTGCAGTTCTCCTGCCGCATGTCGGGCAATAACAGCAAGACGTTGCCCGTCTATGTGCTGGTTTCAACCGATGACGGCACAACATGGATGCCATCAAGCATCCAGAATACAACAGGTAGCAGCTGGAGCAATTTCAACGAGACCAAGGCCTTGCTGGCGGTCGATGGCAAGGCTAATGTAAAGGTGCGTGCCCTCATCGGCTATGATGCCGGTGCTACGGGCGATATGTACCTGAACAGTTTCAAAGTGACTGGCGAGACGCTGGGTAGCGACGCAGTTTATACACTCACCACCACAGCCACACCTCTCGGTGCAGGTTATGTGGCTATGTCGCCCGTCGGCGATGCTGCCGTCAATGGCACCGAAATCAGCTATACAGGAATGGGATTCTCTGGTCATAAACTTAAGGAGTGGCAGGACGCTGGCGGCAAAAAGCTGGCAGCAACGCCTACCTACACTGCTACCATTACCGGCAACACATCGGTCACTGCCGTCTTCGACACCATAGAAACCTATACGCTGACTGTCAACAAGGCTGGCGACGGTGCCAAATGGGGCGAGATTACGTTGTCGCCCGAACCCGTCAACGGCAAGTATGATGCTGGTACAGAGGTAACACTGACGGTAGTGCCCAATATGGTGACCAACTTCTTGACGTGGGAGGACAACAGTGCTGAACTGACCCGTGTTGTCACTGTCAACGGCAATACCGAGGTGACGGCTTCGTTTGACGTCATTCCCTTTATCGTGGCTTGGGACTTCAACAACGACAAAAACTCGGCACGTGGCAACCGTCCAGCCGACTATGCCTTCACCACTGACAACACGGGTGTCATGCAGTTCTATCAGGGTCCCGACTGCGCCAGCACCAACTGGGGTGGCGGCAAGGCCTCATTTGGCAGCAGAGAATTTTGGGCAGCCCGCCGCTATACCGACTGGAGTAAGTCGGAACAGATTCCTCGTGCTTTCGTGGCTTCGTTCAGCGTGAGAGATTATGACAAAATCAAAATACATAGTCTGGTAGCTGCTAATAACAGTTGCGTGCGCCAGCGCCAGCTGTTGCAGCTCAGCACCACCAGCAGTACCGAGGGCTTTGAGACTATCAAGATGCTGACCCTTGAGGAAAACCCCAACAGCGACTGGGTCAACTTCGACTGCGAGTTAGACACCAAGGCCATCGACGGCATGGTATATATCCGCTGGATAGAGGACGAGACCAGCGACTTCTTCGACGGTGGTAACCATTCGGGTACGGAGGGCTTCTATCTTGCAGATGTCATCATTTTGGCCGACCAGAATGCCGTGGACGACAAGGATGTGCCGCAACTCGTCAGCTGTTCGCCCGCTGATGGCAGCACAGGTGCTTCGGCACGCGGCAACATCGTGCTCAGCTTCAACGAACGTGTCAAGGCCGGTACAGGCAGTGTCACCTTAAATGGCGAGACGCTAACGGGCTCGTTCGGTTCGAAGAGCGTCACCTATGCCTACCACGGACTTCAGTATGGCCAGCCATATACGCTCAGCATTGGCACCAACGCCATCACTGACCTTAGTGGCAATGCCTTCCCTGCCCGCGACATCAACTTCACCGTTATGGAACGTCCCACACCTACTGCCAAACTGTTCGACGCTATAGTGGCTACTGACGGCACTGGTGACTACAAGACTATTCAAGAGGCTATCGACAAGGCTCCCACAAACCGTATCGCCCCATGGCTCATCTTCGTCAAGAACGGAAAGTACGAAGAGTTAGTGACCATTCCTGAGAACAAGCCATTTATCCACCTCATCGGTCAGGACAAGGAGAATACCACCATCTGCTATTGGATCAACAACGGCAGTTCGTCAGACATAGGCTGGGAGTACTCTACCAATAACCCCCAGTCGAAGACCTACGGTAAACAGGGTGTGGTACAGGTGAACAGCACTGACTTCTATACAGAGAACATCTCCTATATCGACAGCTACGGCGTAGAGAAACAGGCTGGTCCAATGGGGCTGGCCATGAGCAGTCGCAACGACCGCCAAGCCTTCAACAACTGTCAGTTCCGTTCCTATCAGGACACTTGGTACACTGACGTGCGCAGCACCACAGTGCGCCAGTATGTGAACAACTGTCTCATCGAGGGTGCCGTCGATTTCTACTATGGTGCCGGCAACAACTACATCGAAAACTCCACCTTCCGTCTGGCCCGTGAGGGTAGCGTCATTGTCGCTCCCAGCCATCCGGCAGGCACCCCGTGGGGCTACGTCATGGTAAACAATACCATCGACGGCAAGGGTGGCAGCAACAAACTGGGCCGTGCATGGCAGAACCAGCCGCAGGCCGTATGGATCAATACCACGCTGAAAACTACGCTGGCCACTGAGGGATGGAGCGAGTGGCATATCGCCCCGAAGCTCTTTGCCGAATATAACACGATGGATGCCGACGGCAATCCCGTTGACCTGAACAACCGCCGCACCACTTATAAGGTTGACGAGGATAAACTGACTGCCGGTGAGACTAGTCCTGTCACCCGTCAGGCCGTACTTAGTGCCGAAGAAGCTGCCAAGTATACTTATGAGGCCGTAACCTCAGGCAATGACGACTGGAATCCACGTAAGTTCTTCGAACCCGTCGATGCTCCCGCCAACTTGAAGTATGGTGCAGCCGACCGCACCCTCACATGGACGCCAAGTGAGTATGCCATCTGCTATGTCATCATCGACCAGAACGACAAGGTGGTTGGTTTCACCAAGGACAACTCGTTCACTACCGACGGACAAAGCAGCCAGTATAGCGTCAAAGCCGTTAATGAATACGGTAGTCTGAGTCAGCCTGCCACCGTCAGCACCACCACGGGGGTACATGCCGTTGCTAAAGGCCAACAGCCAACAGCCAACAGCCAGTACTACAATCTTCAGGGCGTTCAGCTTAAGACGCCTGCCCGTGGCCTGAATATTGTCTGTACGAGGACAGCAGACGGCAATCTGTTTACAAAGAAAGTTATAAAAAATTAGTAGTCATGAAAATTGTAAACGTCAGGCTAACATTGGTAATGCTCATGTCCGCATGGGCATTACCTTTCTTTCCACAAAACCATGTGCTG
>CAMHNI010000102.1 GCA_946186505.1 uncultured Prevotellaceae bacterium
AAAGCGGCATATCTCCCTTTATCTTCCTATATCTTCTTAACATGCGAAACTTGAATCAATAATCTTTCTTGTACTTATAAAAATGTTACGATGAAACAATGCTTGATTGTTAAGTCTGTTTTGTTTATTCCATCAATATTACACTCTGTATAGTGTACTTCCCAATCTCGGACAACAGCATAAAGTATCACCCTCGTCCTTTCTGGGATGCTGCAAAGCATACGAAAAAAATCTATAAACGCCATCGTTATTGTTGTTTTTTTCACATAATCAAGGAACTCGGCGATCATTCCACGAAAACATGCTATCATCTGAAGACAATCTGCATCACCCTCGAAGATGTCCTGACGGTTGACTCCCCGAAGCATGACATGATAGAGCCCGTACCACTCTTTGTCCTTTCCTGCCGTGGATGAAGTAAAAAACACTAAAAAAACTATTGACTGCCGATTCTCATTACGCCGCGCGCGATATAGAGAAATATTGAAAATTGTTATCCTGAAAAACAATCTTTTCCTTATTAAGGCATACTTATTATTAACTACTTACTAAAACTATAAACCAAGCGTATGAAACATTTGCTTCTTTCTTGTGTGCAAAGGTACAACAAATCCTTGCATCGAACTATAAATTATGTTTCCTGTACTGTCACATTTTAGACATGTAACAAATATGACAGTTTTTATTTGATAATGACATCAAAAGTGACAGTAATCTTCAGCTGACGGCCTTTCTCCATGATGATAATGGGGTGGTCTATGTGCATCAGTCCCTTGCCGTAATTGGCATCGGCCTTAAAAACAATAGGGATACGCTCCTGGCGGTTATGCTCATCACAGTGGAGTACGACGACGTTGCGCTCCTTCTTCTGGCCAACCTGCATGATGCCGAGGTCGAAACGATTGGCCGAGAGGCGCAGGCTGTCATTAATGCGTATGGGGAACTGGCGCATGAGCGTTTCCTCGCTGGCGATGCAGTTGCCTATGAGCGACAGTTGCAGGCGTCGGCGCTGACTTCCATAGACAAGGGTTCCCGTCTCTTCAAACTCGCCTCCCTTGCCGCGGGGATTGAAGCGCAGGGTGACGCAGGTGCTGTCGCCTGGGGCGATGGCCTCGTCCTTTGCAAAATAGATGGTGGTACAACCGCAGGAGGTATAGCCCTGCACCATTGCAACAGCGCCGGAACCACAATTCTTTAGCCAGAAGGAGCGCTCCTGCATGCCGTCGGCCTCGTGGATGGTGCCCAGCGAGACGGTGGCCATACCTAATACTATCAGCGAATCAACGAGCAGCATATTTCTTTCCGTTACTAATCCTGCATGGAGTTCAGCATGTTGGGGTCGCTCTCACTCTTGGCACCCTTCATGTCCATCACGGCGACGGCACCCGTCAGGTCGGCCTTACGCTGTACCTGATAACCAGTGACCACCACCTCGGCCAGTTGGGCGGCGTTGTCCTTCAGCGTCACCTTCATGCCGTTTTGGGCAGGCAGCTCCTGCTTGTCATAGCCGATGTAACTAAAGACCAGCACGGTGCCAGCCTTCACCTTAATTTTAAAGTTACCTTCGAAATCGGTCACAGTACCGTTCGACGTACCTTTCTCCATTACGGTGGCACCGATGACGCCCTCGCCGGTCTCATCGACAACTGTTCCCGTAATGTCTGATTGCGCGTACATTATTGTACACGCAAAAAGAGCCATCAGACTCAGTAGGAATCGTTTTGTTTGTTTCATTCTTTTTGGATTTTGGGTTAGTACTTTGTGAATTCTGATGCAAATGTACTAACTACTTTGTAGTGAATATGAAAGAAATCGTTCATTGCAGTGCAAAAATGTTTCAATGTAACATTTCTGACAGACAATGAACGATTATTGTGAGTCAATATAAGCAAATACTCAGACTGCCCGGACTTCACCAGGCACCTTGCCGTACTCGTCCTTGAAGCACTTGGTGAAATAGCTGGGCGAGGTGAAGCCCACCTTGTAGGCAATCTCACTGACCGAGAGGTCACTGGTAATCAGCAGCTGGTAGGCACGGTTCAGGCGGGCGGTGCGCAACAGTTCGATAGGCGTGGAGTCGGTCAAGGCCTTCACTTTGCGATAGAGTTGTACACGGCTGAGGTTCATGTCGGAAGCCAGATCTTCAATACTGACCTCGCTTTCTTCCAGACGCGCCTCGACAACCTCTCGGAAACGGGTGATGAAGACAGAGGCCATTGCCGGCTTTTCTTCCTCAGTCTCTTCCGGCGTCTCCTTTTCTACCGATGCTCCTTCCTGTTGTTCTTCATTTACGGTGGTGTCGGATTCCTGAGCAGAAATGTTCTCGGGAACCTCCAAATTCCACAGACTGTTTACCACGCGCTCCCTGTGCAGCGTGACCTTCCCAATATAATAGCGGTAGAACAGGACGATTGTGAGCAGCAACAGCACGATGACGCCTATGGCCATCCAGTTTACCACGCGCTGGGTATCGAGCTGCTGCAGATAGTTGTCGGCACGGTCGTGCAACTGGTCCAGATAGTCCGACTGCCGCATAATCTCGTCATTCTGCATCAGCAGGACGTTGGCGTTCTCGCGGGTAACAAGTGCGGACTTGAGCAAGGTTTCCTTCTGGTATGACTGACCGTCCAAGATGGCAATGGCCAAATCCAGTATCTGGTCGCCGTGCGTAGGATAGATATAGGTGGCATCAAGCAGGGAGTCACGAACCAACTGAATACCCCCATCTCGGCCTGGCAGACCGTCAATGCCACAGAACTTGGTCGAGAGGGGTGAGCGGTGGGCGGTGAGAAGAGCCTGACGGGCGCCCATGGCCATACGGTCGTTCTGGCCGAAGACGAAATCGACGTTACTCAGATCGTCCTGACAGTTCCTAACGGCATCGTATGCGCTCTGCTCCGTCCAATCGCCTTGTAAGGTGGCCACCACCTCTATGTTGGGGTAGTGACTGATGGCATCGGCAAAGCCCTTGTGGCGCTCGATGGCTGGCGACGAGCCTTTGAGGCCCATGACCTCCAGTACGCGGCCTCGGCCATGCAACTGCGAGGCGATGTGTTCGCCCATAACGCGTCCCATCTCGTAGTTGTCGGCACTGATAAAGGCCGTGTATTTCTGCGAATTGGTTTTCCGCTCAAACACGATGACAGGGACACCCTGGTCGTAGGCACGGTCGATGGCTGGGGAAATGGTCTGCACCTGATTCGGAGCCACGATGAGCAGGTCGATGCCCGTTGCCACCAGACTATCAATCTGCTGCACCTGCCGTTCGTCACTATCGTAGGCAGCAGCAAACCGCAGCTCCACATTACCTTGCAGGTATGCTCCCATGCGTAGCTCAGAGTTCTGTTTAACACGCCAAATGTCCTCAGAGCACTGTGAAACGCCGATACGGTATTGTACTTTGCCTCCAGAACAGGAGGCAAGCATGGCTGCTACAACAATAATGAATAATATTTTTTTACGCATATTGTCTATCCTTGGAACTTATGACAGATAAAAGTTCGGCACAAAGATACAAAAAAAAAGCAAAGTAACAAAATGTTTAGTAAAAATGTTGTTACTAACTTACCGTCTGAACATACATTTTGAACCCAAGGACGTCATCAGCTCGCGTATCAGTGACTTTGGGATTGACGGCAAGACCGCATGGCATGGAGGGGATAGCGAAGCGAACCCCGTGATCCTGGTGGGACTGGGGTCCGACACCTACGTCTGAGCAATGACCAACCTTTATTTTACTCAAAGTGATAATAATTAGAAAAAAAACACTACCTTTGCACGCAAAAGACAAAGATTGTTGAAAAATATGAAAGAAAAGATTGCATTTGTGACTGGTGCCAACAAGGGCATCGGATTTGGAATTGCCAAGCATCTCGGACAGAGTGGTTGGCAGGTGATTATTGGTGCACGTGACGAGCAGCGTGCAGAGAAGGCTATCAGCGAACTGAAGTCGGCTGGTATCGATGTGTTGGGTTGGGTGAATATCGAATTGCGCGACCTTGCCAGTATCGAGCAGGCTGCCAAGGAGATTCAGAAGAAATATGCTGGTCTCTCGCTCTTGGTCAACAATGCCGGTATCCCTGGTGATATGAGCGTCGACACCGAGCACACGGAGCTGAGCGACATCAAGGAGACGCTCGACGTGAACTTCGTCGGCACATTCGTCCTGACGAAGGCTCTGATACCCCTGCTTACTAAGAACGAGGGTCGCATCGCCAACGTCACCGTTCCCTCGGAGATCAGCCCCTACTGGCACCCTCTGGCATACGTTGCCAGTAAGGCTGCACAGAACGCCATGATGGGTGTGATGGCCATCGAACTGCAGCAAGCAGGCACGCCGTTGGAGGTCTTCTCCATACACCCGGGTCCCACCACCACCGACCTCAACGGCAACATGACCTTACCCGGTTTCCATGATATCGAGACCGTAGGCGAGAAGTTCGCCGAACTCATCAACGACGGCCAGAACCACCAAGGCGAGTTTATAGAACTCTATCCTATCGTCAAAGAAGATTAAGACGAACATGATGAATAAAAGGATCATATTAGGCATTATCATTTTGATGATGAGCCTTTCAGCAAACGCCCAGTCGGGATTGAAAAAGGTATATAACGAAGAGATCAACCCTCTGGAGCAGATTGACCAGGCACTCGTCAAGGCCAAGGCCAACGGTAAGTTCGTGGTGTGCCAGGTGGGCGGCAACTGGTGCATCTGGTGCCTGCGCTTCGCCGACTTCATCACCAACGACACCACCATCAGCCATGTCATCAGCGACAACTTTGAGTATATCCACGTCAACTATAATCCTCGTCGCTCGACCTCTGGTAGCTCATACCCGGAGGGTCTTAAGAAGTCGGAGGGTGTTGAAAAGGCCGCACAGGCTGCCGCTTTGATGACTCGCTTGGACAAATGCGGTCGTTTCGGTTTCCCCGTGTTCGTTGTCCTTGATGACGCAGGAAAGGTTATCCACATCCAAGACTCCAGCTTCCTGGAAGAAGGACAAAGCTACAGTCAGGAGAAGGTGCTACGTTTCTTCAAGAACTGGACACCCGAAGCTGTAAGAAACTAATACGACCATAACGTCAAGCCCTATTTCTTATTATTCAAGAGCATCCGAGCAAAATCGAATGCTCTTTTGCTATTTGTGCACGATAACACATTGCAACGAAATGACATGTTTTTAGCACAAAGTGTTAGCAAATAGAAAGCAAAACACATACAAAACTTTACAGTTTGTTATATTGTAAAGTGTTTAACAAACAAAAAGTAAGTAAAACATGGCTTTATTCCGTCAAATTGCATTACCTTTGCACCACAAAACAAGCAAATTGACATTATTAATTTAATAGGAAACATTATGGAAGCATTAAGATTTCAGGTTGTCGGCGAGGCTTTTAAAAAGAAGCCCCTCGACGTAAAAGC
>CAMHNI010000103.1 GCA_946186505.1 uncultured Prevotellaceae bacterium
AACGGATAATCTCGCTCTTCAGGTAGTCGAGATAGTTATCAGCCGTTAGTGGCGTACCGTCAGGCTTCTTCAGGTTCAGTCTGTTTACATACACAGGAAACAGGGCCGCAAGTTCTTTCGTCATCTGCATGTGGGCATCATCGAGACTCTGGCGGGAATCCGTCTGTCCGTACAGCCACTCGTAGGCCATATCCGCATGTTCGAGGTCGATGATGGGACAGTAGCAGACTGAGGCAAACACGTCGTCACGCTCATCGGCAGCACCCATTGCCTTTAGCAACTCTGCATATTCAGGATTGTTGCCCGTAGCCCCCATCAAAGCTGACATGGCACCTCCGGCACTCGTTCCGTCGGTGATGATACGCTCGGCATCGCCAGGCATCTGACGGTCAAAATGGCGCAGATAGCGGATGGCAGCTTTCAGGTCGAGGATAGCCTTGGGCGCACGTCCCGTATAGACGGTCTGCCCCTTTTTCACGCCCTTGTGCGTCTTGGCATATTGTTTGTCAGCCACAATGCTTGAATTGCGTCCGCGAGTACCAGGAATCACCACCACATAGCCTTCTTTCAAAGCCCTGCCCGTAGCATCGCCCGCCTGTGGCTGTGCGGCAGGAGAGGCCATATAGCCGCCGACGTATGTCCGCAGGAAGATGGGTGTCTGCTGTGTGGCCCCATCGGGTACATAGACATTGAGAAACTGATAGGTAGAGTCCTCCACATTCGTCACATAGAACAGCCGTTCGTAGGCCGTATAACCGACCTCCGTGCCATCATAGACGGTCATCTTCGATTTCACACCTGCATTGGCATCGAAGGCCAACGCACTCTGTGCCATTGCTCCTGCTGAGAGACAGGCACTGACCATAACTGATAATATCTTCTTCATATATTCCTTGGAGTGTTTCGAGTCGATGCTCTGGTCTCTGCCAAGACCTTTTTACTTAAACAATGTTGCAAAATTAGTCATTTCTGATAATTTCTGAGGTTTTATGAGTAATTTTGTGCCAAGTTTTGAGAATAATTAGGATTTAGAGATGGGTAACATCAAGATAATCAAAGGTGTATTTGACACTAAACTGGAGCTGGAGCATGCTGAAGTAGTTGCCGGATTCCCTGATATCACGGTAGATTATTCGCATGAGACATTGGACTTCAACCGTGATTATATCAAACACCCAGAAGCTTCGTTCTACGGTGATGTGGAGGGTGACTCGATGAAGGATGCTGGCATCTTTGATGGCGACCGTGTGATCATCGACAGGGCTGTTGAGCCTCATGATGGTTCCATAGTCGTGGCATGGTGGGGTGGTGAAGGATTTACGATGAAGTACCTGGATCTTACTCATAGGAAGGACGGCTATATCGAACTGCGCCCGGCTAATGACGAATATCCTGTTTTCAGGATTGACACCCCTGAGTATTTCGAGGTCTGGGGTGTGGTGATTCACGTGATTAGAACTTTGGAGAAGATATGAATGAGAGATTTGAGAACGCAAAGTTATATCTCATAGACCTTTTACGAGCCTATGGACATAGGCCTGTGATAGTAAAGGTCAGGATGGACGGCGAACCAGTAGAGGTGATGGCCAAGAACATGGTCAAGAAACAGCTGACTGCAGCAGGTATTCTTTTCCCTTACGGTGAAGGTAATAAGCCCAATCAGCATACCATCAACACGGCTCTTGATACTGACATGCTGAGTGTCATCTTCTATGAAGCGTTGTTCGAGTTTGAGTCGGCTTACATAGAGGCTAACTGTAAGGACAATCCCAAAGCTGCCAGATTCATAGATTCAGTTTATGATTGGATTGAGCGTAAACAGGCCTGGATGATTTGCACGTTTCCTTCTTATTCAGATGAGGAACTACGCCCATTCCTGCCTGACAAAGACATAGAAGATGAGAAAGTTGACAAGTTCGCCAGAAAGAAGGCCAAAGAGTTTCTGGCCTCTATAGGAATTACGAGCCTGGAATCCACTGATGACATCAATAGGATCTTCTGGGATATGGCTGTGCAAAGGAAATCTTTAAACAGTCAGATAAGGGAATCCGTTAGGATTGTATTGACCAGTGATCGACTAATAAAGGTCTTCAATCATAACCTCAGCTTGTATAATACCTATATTCAAGAAAAGACTAAGGATCCTGAGTTTATGGATTATGAAAAGCTCTTCAGACAACTCACCAATGAACATAAAAGGACATTGTATGAGATTGAACAGTTGAGGAATGGTGAAAGGAAGGAACAGAATAAACTGAAGCAGGAACGCCTTCAGGAAGAAAGCATGTACAGGAAACTTAGCAAGAAGTTCATGAATATGCTTAAAAGCAATGGCAGCAGGTTTAATTCTGCTTATGACCTGACCAGCGAGACTGATATTACTGAGTTCCTTTCATGGTACAAGACCGTAAAACGCCCTGTCAACAAGCAGACGATAAAGTCTATTTGCAGGGAGATTAACAAGAGAGAGGGCTCTGAAGAACTGTTTATGAAAATGGTTGAAGAGCACAATGCTCAATATGTTGCAGTTGAGGAGGACGACGAGGATTAAGAACAATGGATATAGGAAAGGCATTTGAGGTTGCTTTCAACCGTAAGAAGGAGAAGAACTGGGAGAAGATTTACGTCGTGGTAGATATACACGACACCATCCTGCGGGCCTGCTATGAGAATGAGGAGACCTACGACTACTATCCTTATGCCCGTGAGGCCTTGCAGCTGATGACTAGCCGTGATGATATCTGCATGATTCTCTGGAGCGGCTGCTATGATGAGCAGATGGCCATGTATAGGAGTCATTTTGCGGAGGAGGGCATCCGTTTCGACTATGCCAATGAGAACCCGGAAGTTGGAAAGACGAGTTTCCAGAACTTCGAGGTGAAGCTCTATTTCAACGTGGGAATTGACGACAAGTTCGGCTTCGAGGCTGAGACGGACTGGGTGAAGGTAATAGAAGTTTTAGGCAGGTTCTGATATGTACGGCATCATCGACTGCGACAATTGCTACGTGAGCTGCGAGCGTGTTTTCCGTCCTGATCTGAACGGAAAGCCGGTTGTGGTTCTGTCGAACAATGACGGTTGCGTAGTTGCTCGTAGTAACGAAGCCAAGGCAATGGGTATCAAGGCTGGTACTCCATATTTCCAGTTGGCTGAGCAGTTCCCTAATCAGAAGATTGCCGTGTTTTCCTCGAACTATGAACTCTATGGAGAATTGACTGGCCGTGTAGTGAGCATCATCAGACAGGAAGCTCCTGCATACTTCCGTTATTCCATTGACGAGTGCTTCGTCTATCTCGACGGGATGGAGAACGTGAATCTGAAACAATGGGGCGAGGATTTGCATAAAAAGATAAAGCGATATGTGGGTATGCCCGTCAGCATCGGCCTGGCTCCGAACAAGACGCTGGCGAAGATGGCCTCTCACTTTGCCAAGAAATATCAGGGTTATCGTCACTGCTGCATGATTGACTCCGACGAGAAGCGCATCAAGGCCCTGAAACTATATCCGATTGATGAAGTCTGGGGCATCGGCAGACGCTATGCCGCCAAACTACAAGCCCTCGGCGTACATACTGCCTATGACTTTGCGCAGCACCATAAGGATTGGGTACGGTTGACGTTCAATAACATCAATATCGTCCGCACGTGGCAAGAACTGAACGGTGAGGATGTGGTGCCGAATGAGGAACTGGCGAAGAAGAAAAGTATATGTACGAGCCGTTCGTTCAATGGCATGATAGGGGACATAGAAACGCTGAGAACCCATGTCTCTAACTATGCTGCCCGCTGTGCTGAAAAGCTGAGGATGCAGAATACGGTGGCCTCCATCGTTGGCGTATTCCTGAATACAAATGCTTTCCGTGAAGACTTGCCACAGTACTGGAATTTCTTGGAGCAACGTCTCATTACGCCTACCAGCTCCAGCATCACTATCATCCAGACGGCTAATGAGGTGCTGAAGAAGATCTTTCGTGAAGGTTATCAGTATAAGAAGGCCGGTGTAATAGTCATGGGAATCGGTGCCGATTCTCCGATTCAGCAAGACCTCTTCGACATCAATGCCGAACAGTTCCAGAAAATGAAGCGGCTCGACGAGGTCGTTGACAGGATTAACCGGCTGCATGGAAGTGAGACCATAGTCCTCGGCTCTCAACAATATACTCAGAAGAATGGTAAGGGAAAGGCCGATGTGTTTGCCAATGCCATCAAGCATGACTTCCGTAGTCCATCGCCAACCACGCGATGGTCTGAAGTGATCCGGCTCAATTCAAACGCGAAGAAAAAGGATGATAAATAACGATTGTTTTCTTCCATATAAATAGTAATATACCTAAAATCCGCAGATAATTTTTCGATTGTCTGATTTAGTCCTTGCTTATGATGATTCTGTCTGACTCTGGGCTTAGAAACGCTTGAGCTTGACTTGTATGCAGACACCTTCCCCTTACCCCGTAAGGTCGAGAGGCTTTGACCTAAGCATCAATGAAGAGTGTTAATCTATCCGTGCTCCCAAATTATGTTGTATGGTTTGTTGGAGTAGATGTTGAGTTTGTATTGTCGTGCCGTTCTGACCCACTTGGCAGGTACGGCGATGAATCTGAAAAGGAAGCTCTTGACCCTGTCCGTGGCCTTGATTCCAAAGAGGACGGCCATGAGCGGCAATGCCACGATGTATCGGTAGAAGTTTGCAGCCATGGCGGTGATAAGCAGGAATACGGTGTTCTGGTTCATGAATGACTTCGGCAGATGCGCCCATCCGAAGTCGTTGTTCTGGCGGTCGAAGACCTGCTCGGCAGTTCCTCGCTTGTTGTAGTGTTGTATGATCTCCTCGTCTGTCATGTCCCAGTCGTTGGTCAATATACAGCGGTATGTGTACTCGCCGTCGAAGAGGTCTAGTTGCTCTCCCTTCTGCTTGCGCTGCCGCTGCACGACGAGGCGGCAATGCTTTACGTCCTCGAAACTCTCGAAGGGGAACGACTGCACGTCG
>CAMHNI010000104.1 GCA_946186505.1 uncultured Prevotellaceae bacterium
CGCCCGAAAAGGAAAAGCGTATGTGATATTTGCACATATTATTAGAAATGAAGCAATTATTAGTATCCATCTCCTTGCTGTTGGGATGCATCAGCATGGGGACACAAACAAAGTGTAATGATATGAAGTACAATAAAATTCAAGTTGAAGACTGCAATGTATTCTATCGTGAGGCAGGCTCGCCCGAAAAACCTGCCATTCTGTTACTGCATGGTTTTCCCAGCAGTAGTCACATGTTTCGTGAACTGATGCCGGAGTTGGCAGACGAGTATCATTTGATTGCCCCCGACTTCCCTGCCTTCGGACAGACGGAAAGCCCCGATCGCGAACACTTCACTTACTCTTTTGACCATCTGGCTCGCATCGTCGATAAGTTTACCGAGGCTGTCGGTCTGACGAAGTTTGCCATGTATGTCTTTGACTACGGCGCTCCTATCGGCTATCGCCTGGCCATGTGGCACCCTGAGCGCATCACTGCCATCATCTCCCAGAATGGCAACATGTACGAAGAGGGACTTGGCAAGAAGTGGGAAGCCCGCAAGGCGTATTGGAAGAACCCTACAGCCGAACTTCGCCAGCAGTTTGCATCGGCCTATGCCCTCGAAACCATCATCGGACAATACACCTTCGGCACCCCTGAAGGCTCAGTAGGTCCCGACGGCTATTCACTCGATTACTATTATGTCTGCCAGCCAGGCCGCGCCGAGATGCAGAATGACCTCATTCTCGACTATCGCTCGAACGTTGCCCTCTACCCTGAGTTTCAGAAGTACCTCCGTACCTATCAGCCCCCATTGCTGGCTGTCTGGGGAGAGAACGACCCTTCGTTCATCCCTGAAGGTGCCAAAGCCTTCAAGCGCGACGTGCCCAATGCCGAGATACACTTCGTTCCCAGCGGACATTTCGCCCTCGAAAGCCATCATACGGAGATTGCCAAACTGATAAAGAACTTTTTGCTATAACTCTATCACGTGCGGCTTGATGTCGGTGTCGTGAGTGGCAAGGCTCTCGATGCAGTTGGCGTCCATTGACTGTTCGCGAATCCACTGGAGCGACTTGCGCTGCATCTCCTTGTCGAGCGACACACCGCTGGTAATCATCTCCTTCCACGACTTCGTGGCATAGCCGCCATCCGAGAACAGCAGCACGTATTTGCCGTCCTCGCGGGTAATCTTCACGGCACACAGTCCGTCGCAGTGACCGGGTATGTTAATCATCTTGATGCTGCCGTCGCCAAAGAGGTCGAAGGATTTCTGGGCAGGCCCTTCGGTGCCGTTCCACTCGATGGTCTGCAACTCGCAGCCCTCCCACCACTTCTTCTTATAGCGGATGAAGCCGTTCTTGCGGGCACAGTCCAGTTCTTCCTGAGCCACGATGATGTGCTTGGCATCCTTCACGGCACGCAGTCCGTTAGCGTGGTCGCAGTCCAGATGCGTCAGCAACACGTAGTCGAGGTCAGCGGGTTTGATGCCCATCGTCTCCAGCTGTTCATCGACAGCCTCGCCGAGTGGTATCTGTCCCTGATTCACATTATATAATATACGCGATCCGAGGCTCTTAATCTGTGCCGCCTTGTCATAGACACCCTCGGGCGACATATCACGGTGCCAGCCCGTGTCAACGAGAATCAGCCCTTTCGGGTGTTCAATCAGATAAACAGAAACAGGCAACCAAATCCAGTCCTCTTTCGGAGTGGTCATACCCGAGGCTTTCAGCAGGTTGCAGTTGTCGCCGCCAAACGGCAGGTAAGGTGATACACGGACTTCGCCAGTGTGTAAAACATGTATTTTCATCATAACCATTACAATTTACAAATGATACTTGGGTGCAAAGATAATGCATATTCTCGTACCTTTGGTGTTCCAAACCCCATACAAAGTGGTGTGTTCTCTACCTCCAGACAAATAATCTCCATAAAAAAGCGAAAAAGAACACTGAATTTGGGAATTTTTGACTACCTTTGACAGCGATATGCGAAATATAGACTTTGACGACCTCTGGAAGAACCACCTGTTTGACTATAAGGATGGTGATTTGCTGGTGATTGACGACATCACCCGACTGAGCCTGTCGGACTACGAGAATACGAAGCTGGCCTTCGTGATGGCTGTGTTCTGCGTGGAAGGACGCATGCAGGTTGTCGTGGAGGGGCAGGAGTATCGTATGGGCAGTGGTGATTTCTTTGTCTATATGCCCGGACAGGTGATTGGCGAGATACTGCTCAGCCAGCATGCCGACGTGAAGGTGATCGCCTTTGCTCAGCGTGCTATTGACCGCTCATTATATCTCCACAAGTTCGTCTGGCAGAATCTGGAATACGTCAAGGAGCATCCGCTGTTCACCTTGTCTGAACGTGAACGACAGGGACTCAGCCACTATTACCAGTTGCTGATGAACAAGACACAGGATGGAGAAGGCAGTTTCCAGCACGACGTGGTGCGGCTGCTGTTTCAGGCGCTGATACTCGAGTTCCAGATGTTTGTTGACAGACGCAGAGGGGAGACTGCTGAAAGCGACAGTATGCCGAGCGAGAAAAATTCTTCCGTCCGTCAGAGTACATTGATTTATCGCCGCTTTATGGCACTGTTGGCAGAGTCTAACGGTCGTGTGCGTAGCGTGTCAGTCTTTGCCAATATGCTGAACATCACCCCGAAATATCTCTCCAAATGCGTGAAAGACGAGTCTGGCCGTTCACCCCTTGACTTGATACACGAGACCACTGTGGGCACTATCCGCCAGCAACTGCGCTACACCAACAAGACGGTCAAGGAAATCTGCACCGAACTCGACTTTCCCAACCTGTCCTTCTTCGGCAAGTTTGTCAAGGAGCACTTGGGCATGTCACCAACAGAATATCGGCAGCAGAACCTGAATAATGGTTGCTGATACAAAGTACGATTTCAGGTGTTTATTGTCCATTTACTAATTATTCTAAAACATTCTGCAAAAATAGTGAAATTTCGGTATTTATTACTACTTTTGTAGTCATATTCAAGTATATTTATGAGAAAAGCAAACTTTATTTTGGCAGCAGCCATGTTGATGGTGTCAGCTGCGGTGATGGCTCAGCAGTCATCAAAGGTGTATCTCACAAGGGAGATTTCACCGGAATCGTTGGTAAAAATCTATAAGGCACTTGGCGTTGAAGCCAAAGGCCGTGTGGCAGTGAAAATGTCAACAGGCGAAGGCAGCAATCCCAACTACCTGAAACCTGAACTGGTGAAAAACCTAATATGGGAGGTAGACGGCACCATCGTGGAATGTAACACCGCATACGGCAACGGCCCTTCCGACAAGAAAGACGAGCGCAACACGTCAGAGAACCACTGGAAAGTGATTGAGCGTCACGGCTTCACAAAGTATTTTCCTGTCGATATCATGGACGAATACGATGAGATTCGCATCCCCGTAAAGGATCAGACGCACATCAAGTACGACATCGTAGGCGGCCACATGGCCAACTACGACTTCATGATTGCCCTCAACCACTTCAAGGGTCATCCTATGGGTGGCTACGGTGGTGCGTTGAAGAACCTCTCCATCGGCTGTGCCAGTCAGAACGGCAAGGCTTACATCCACTCTGCCGGCAAGATGGAGAAACTGGATATGGGCAAGCTGTGGACACCAGAGTTCATCGGCAATCAGGACGGATTCCTCGAAAGTATGGCAGCTGCTGCCCAAGCCGTTGTGAACTACTTCAACAAGAAGCAGGGCATCATCTACATCAGTGTCATGAACAACATGTCAATAGACTGCGACTGCGTGGATCATCCCGAACCCGTAAAACTGGAGGACTATGGCATCCTCGCCTCTACCGATCCCGTAGCGCTCGACCAGGCCTGCATCGACATCATCAACCAACAGAAGGTGACGGCCAAGAACGACCCTACCGATTTGCTGAAGCGCATCGATAAGCAGCATGGCACACACACTATCGACCATGCAGCCCAGATTGGCCTTGGTTCCAAGAAGTATGAGTTGGTAAATCTGGATTTATAATGTCACCGTTGTCACTCGCAAATCGCTGAAAATGAAAAAGAAAATAGTCTTTGGTGTGTTGTTGGCTGTCATCATTGTAGCTGCCATAGGTACATATATGTATCGCCACCGTTTTGACAAGTACGAGCAAAGCCAGGAAGAGCAGGCGGCAGGCATCAAGGCCATCGGCAAGGATTCCCGTTTCCTCGTGACTTATTTCTCCTGGCCGAGTCCTGATTATCCTGATCTGGATGCAACGTCTGGAGCCAGTAATATCGTGAAGGACGGCAAACTCTATGGTAACACAGAGTTTGTAGCCAATATTCTGAGCAAGAAACTCAATGCCGATTTGTTTAGGATAGAAACCGTGCGGAGCTATCCTACGCAACCCAAAGCCCTGCTTGACGAAACCAAGGTGGAGAATACCAGCCACATGAAACCAGAACTGAAATCGAGGGTGGACAACTTCTCCGACTATGATGTCATCTTCGTTGGCTATCCCCTGTGGTGGTACGACATGCCGATGGCCATCTATTCCTTCCTCGAAGGATATGATTTCAGTGGCAAGACTATAGTGCTTTTCACCACTCATGGCGGCAACCGCTTCTGCAGGACTGTCCCGACTGTCCGTAAGTTGTTCCCCAAGGCGAATGTCGTTCAGGGACCAGCCATCTACGACAGAGAGATGGACAAGGCAGAGCAGTCACTTGACGAATGGTTGAAGGATAATGAGTTCATAAACTAGTATGCCTGGAAAATAATACTCCAATGTTTAACCAAGTATAATAAATTGTCAGCATAGTTTAAGCGAGTTTAAATTCCGTGCCAGTTTGACTTCAGCGATTGTCATTCTGGCACGGATTCTTTCCATAGGCATGTACTTTGCTTATCTGTTAGTGAAAGCCGAAGCGAAAGCCGAGGCGATCAGAACAAATAAGTTAAACTAAAAGTATAATTAGGAGGTATTGATTATGTTGAACGGA
>CAMHNI010000105.1 GCA_946186505.1 uncultured Prevotellaceae bacterium
CAATCAGACGGTCAATCTTGTGGAAATAGAGCGTCGGCACCTCGTCCACACAGATGTCAACGGGGATGTTCTTGCCCTGACCACTGTTCACTCGCGTCACCAGACGGTTCAGGATCATGGCGTTCAAGGCACCCACAATCTGTTCCTTCTCCGGGTCGTTGGCAATGAGCAGGTACGACGGACTCTTGGGGTCGCTGACCTTCAGGTCGAAGTCGTCGCCGTCCTTGTGGAATATCCAGTAGGCCTCCTTGGTGGCCAGCTTCGAGGTCTGCACACGCAGCGTACCAATCATACCCTCCAACTGTTCCATCGCCTTGCCGTCGAGAGCCGACTTGAACGGTGCAATCAGCGGGAATATCTCAGGGTCGGTCTGCAGAATCTCGAACATGGTCTTGTAGTCGATGTTCAGGAACGACAGCACATGCGGCATGTCGCTGTACTTGCCCAACCAATAGGCTGGCGTGACGGTATTGCCAGCCTTGTCAAAGACACGGCCCGTCAGTTTCCTGTGGTGCGTCTCTTTGTCCTCCGTATATTCCGGCACCAGCTCGTTGCCGTCCTTGTCGTAGGGCAGGCGCTTGTAGTTCACGAAGAAATAGATGCAGGCGGCGAGGAAGTTGACGGCAGAGGTCTTGAAGAACTGGTCGGAGCCACCGCCACCCTCGTTCTTGCCCTTGTTCAGCGAATCGACCAACGTCTCTGCGGTCTCCTGGGCAGCGGCCAACGAGTCGATGTATTTATGCTGGATAGGGTTCACACGGCGCGAATACTCCACATTCACGAAGTTGATGATGTTGAACTGACAGCCCGGCGGCGTCTTGCCCTTCGCCTTGTTGATGCGGTAGTGGTAGTAGAGCTTCTGGGCGAGGGTAGGGAACTTGTAATCGTAAACCACCATCGAAAAGCCCTTGGCCGAGTGCTGACGGATGAACGGCTCGATGACAGAAAAGGTCTTACCCGATCCAGGCGTACCCACCACGAACGTACCACGGAAGGGGTTATTGATGTTAATCCAGCCGTGACGGAACTTACCGTGATAGTAGTAGCGCATGGGGATGTTCACGCCGTACTTGGTATCGACGCGCTTCTCGTTCTGCTCGAAACTCTCGTTCTCGAAGTTGAAGCGGTCTTTCATCAGTCCCTCCTTCAGGTACTTCGACACGTTGTCGAGCGCCACATGGACGCACACCGTGCCGACGATGGAGGCCACCATATAGAGCCAGATGCTCAGCGGGAATATCCACAGGCGGTAGTGCAGCCAGTCGGTGTAGTAGAGCCACACGGCCAACAGGACCAGCACGAATCCGATGACAATGGGCCAGAACACCATCTTACGGGCATCGAACTCAATCTGTTTCTTATTGCGGGTGCCGATGCAGGTGATGATGACCAGCAGGAGCGTGGCAATCTTACTATAGGCGAGGTGGCCAGGCTGGTAAATCAGCCAGCGTCCCATGCGCTCATGCAGGTCGGTCAGCACTCCGGCGAACGTGTCGAGCAGCTCAGGATTGCAGGCATACTCGAAAAACTCAACGACCAGCGAGACGTAGATGACGACTCGGAATATGCTGTAAATGCTTTGTATCTCTTTCGACTCTTCCATTTCTATCTTACCGATTTAGCGTTGTTCCACCACTGGCGGCGGCAACGGGTGATGATGTCGTGCTTGGTGGCGGGGTTCATGTAATAGGCCCGCTCCATCAGCTCGTTCCACACATCGAGAAACGACGTATAGCGGAGCGCGAGGGTGAGCTGGCGCAACTGTTTGTTGATGGTGCGCAGTTTGGGCCGGATGGTCGAGATGACCTTGTTCTTCTCCTGTTCCGTCATCTTGCTGCTCTCAAAGCACACCTTACGGATGTCCATGATGACGTCGAGCGTGGTGCGCACGATGTTGCGATAGACCACATTGCGGCGTGTGGAGAAAGCCACGGCCAAGGCGTTCTCAGGACTGTCAGCGAGGACATGGCCCAAGTCCTTCACGCATTTCGAGGTTTGCGTCACCTCGTAGTAGATGCCGTAGATTTCTGCAGCAATCGACAGCACATCGTGGAACTTATCCAGGTAGTCGTTGAACTCACGCTGGAAGTCGGTCGTGGCTTCCACCTCCTCCTTTATCCAGACGTGGCCGGTGGTCATCAGCAGCTGCGCCTTCTCCTGCGACTCGATGGTTTTCTTCGCCTGGTCAGAGGCTAATTCTATGGCAGCCACACGTCCCGGGTCGATACCAGCCACCGACTTCAGCGGCACACACAACAGTATTAACAAGTATAGCTTCTTCATCATTCGTTCAATATTTGACTCACGGTTGATGCCCTGCGCCAGCGTTCGTAGGCCTCACTGGCTATCTCGGCATGGCTCTTGTCAACCATCCCAGCCGTGTACTGGTTCCAGACATCCGTCAGATTATGATACGCGATACTGATGGCGAGGGTGCGCAGCTTGGCATTCAGCCGGGCCAGTTCGTCGGACAGTTGCCAGAGCATTTCCGTCCGTTCGGCTCCCGTCAGCATATTGTCCGTGCCACCCTTGGCCACCGACACCTTCAACAGGCGATAAGTCTTGATGAACTCCGTCGCTGTTTCGAGATAGAGGTCGTTCATGGCCAGTGTGGCACCGATACCCACAGGATTGGCATTGATGGCCCGTTGTATCTCATAGAGATGTTGCAGGGTCTGAACACCATCGGCATAGAGCGAACACCCGGCTTTGAGGGCATCGGCATAGCCACGAGCCGTTTTCAGGTAAGCATTATACTTACCCTCCCACTGTTTCATCTTCGTGAACTCTGCCGCGATGGTTCCCTGAAAAGCAGCGGTCTTCTGCATACCTTTCGTCTGGCTGTTTATCGTGCTGTTCAGCAGGCTCGTTCCCTCGGCAATAGCGGCATATTGCAGCGGATTGGCCTCGCCAACCTGCCCAAAACTACTGGCAGGCACGCCCATCAGGACGGCCAATGCCAGTAGTCCGCGTCGATTATGAAAGAATAAAGATGGTATCATTCTTATTTAATAAAGATAAATTATCTACATGCCACGTCTGATACCCTCGTCTGGTCCAGGAACACCAAGGTTGGCTTCCTCTGAGCGGAAGTTGGCAGCAGCCACATCAGCCGGACTGACAACTCCTGCTTTATGATAGACGGGGCCGGTACGGGTCTCATAAATCTCAGGTCTCGGCTCATGTGGGACAGACAGACCGTCGCGCATCACTTCACCACCAACGACCAATGCGGCCAAGAGAGCTGCACCGAGGTTATGGCCTTCGCCTGGACGGGTCTTGATGTCCACCTCATTGAAGATCTTAGAGAAGAGCTGCATACGGTGATAGTCATCGACGGCGAGGAACTTGTCGTACTGTTTCTGGGTAATCTCATGCGAAATGGTCTGCCCATTGATGACAGCGGTCATCTTGTATTTGCCATTCGCTGTAGGGTCAACCTGAATATTCCCCACCTCGACCTCACGGCCATGTGCTCTCTCGCGGTAAAAGCCCTTGCGCTCATTGAACTCCAAAAGGGCTGCACCGTTCACCCTGTTGGAAGTGGCATTTTGGATGTCCACTTCCTTTTGGTGGACGATGCTTTGCCCGTCGTGCGCAAGGTATAGGTCATCCTGATATAGACTCTCCCCATGTGCCGACTTGATTTCGACCTCGTTGAAAACCTTATCGAACATCTTCAGGCGATGGGCATCGTCGAGGTCGAGGAACTTCTGATAGTCCTTGGCTGAGATGGAGTGGGCGAGGAGTCGGCCATTGACCTCTGCCTCCATGACGTATGTACCATTGAGCGTTTTATCTACCCGAATCTCGCCAACAACCATTTCACGGCCATTGGCAACTGGCTGAAACCAACCCTTGTTGCCCAAGATGGTCTGAATCTCCCTGCCATTGATGGCGTTAGGGTCGCGCTCAATACGCTCAGACTCTCTGCGCTGTTCGGCTCTGGCTTCGGCGAGACGCTGCTGTTCAGCGATGCGGCGTTCCTGTTCGATGAAAGGTGCTTCCACCTCCTGACGAACCTCCGGCTTCAGGTCGAGCGATACCAGTTCCTTGGTTTCGAGCATGTCCTTGGTGAGCTTCGTGTCGAAGTCCTTGCCGATGACCTCATTGATGATGGCCAGACGGGCATCAACTGACACACCACCTTTACCACTGACCTTGTTGGCCATGAGCTTTTGCAGTTCCTCCGGCTTCAGGTCATACTGGAGATCCACCTTTGAGAGATTCGACTGGATGGTGAGTGTCTTCTTGGCTTCGTCGATGACGATGCCGTGTGACTTCAACACCTCCTGGAACTTGTCATTGCTGAAATAGACATCAGAGGTGATGACAGAAGAGTAGGGGATGCCCTGACCTTGTGGACGGGGTGCTGCCTCCAAAGGCTTTATCTTGGGTTCGATGGAAATCTGGTCCAGCACCTCGACGGGCGTTTCCTTCTGATGGCCTTTGAAGTAAAAGCCATAACCGCCAGAGAGCATTTCACCTGGCTTCACTCTGTTGTCAGGTCGTTCCGTTACCATCGGGCCACCTCCCCAAGGACGATAGGCGTGGTCACCGATACGGCGAAGATGGAATCCTTCAGTACGAGGGGCATAGCCTACGAAGTCACCTGCCCAACCACGGCCCTGACGGCTGAAGGGAGCAAACCAAGGTGTTCGGCGGGCAGGTCTGGCATCGTAGCCATACTCCCCATGTCCGATACGATAGCCATGCAGTCCCATCGCCACACGACCGAAGGCATTGCTGGCAGAAACAAAGTTCTGCGGCATGTAGAAGTCATCCTTCACGATAGAGGCGAAAGTGTTATAGGCTTTCTTGTTCTCGTAGGTGGTTCCCCAGCCCATGAGGTTCTCCACCTGTTTCTCATTCAGTTTGTAGGTCAAAACAGGAGAGTCGTGACCCAATACAATGAGTTCACGACCACCGT
>CAMHNI010000106.1 GCA_946186505.1 uncultured Prevotellaceae bacterium
TCGTTGATAGCCTTCTCGGCAGCCTTGATAATCTCCTCGTCCTTCACGCCGCTGACCTTGGTGAACGCGCCACGGTCCCAATAGAGGGCCTTGTCGGTCTCAGGCTTGTGCAGCAGGCGGGCAAAGTCGATGGTCTTCCATTTCTCGACGGCAGTGTGCTCGGCGTTTTTCCCTCCGAGGTCCATTACCTCGATAAGCTCCGTATGACCGATAATCTCCTTCAGGCTGTGAACACCTATCTCGCTGAGGTACTCGCGCACCTGCTCGGCCAGGAAGGTGAAGAAGTTCACAACGTATTCAGCACGTCCTTCGAAGTGCTTGCGCAGCTCCGGATTCTGGGTGGCCACACCCATCGGACAGGTATTGGTATTGCACTTACGCATCATCACGCAGCCCAGCACAATCAGCGGCAACGTACCAAACGAGAACTCGTCGGCACCCAGCATGGCCATGATAATCACGTCCTTGGCTGTCTTCAGCTGGCCGTCGGTCTGCAGGCGTACCTGATTACGCAGGCCGTTGATAACAAGCGTCTGCTGAGTCTCGGCCAGACCAATCTCCGGGCTAATGCCAGCGAATCGCATAGAGCTAGCAGGGCTGGCACCCGTACCACCCTCGGCACCACTGATGACGATGAGGTCGGCCTTGGCCTTGGCCACACCGGCGGCGATGGTTCCCACGCCACTCTCGGCCACGAGCTTCACACTGACAGCAGCCGTCGGGTTGATATTCTTCAGGTCGAAGATGAGCTGTGCCAGGTCCTCAATCGAGTAGATGTCGTGGTGAGGTGGCGGCGAGATGAGCGAGATGCCGGGAATGGCATTTCGCGTCTTGGCAATGATCTCGTTCACTTTGAAACCGGGCAACTGTCCGCCCTCACCGGGCTTGGCACCCTGTGCCACCTTGATCTGTATCTCCTCGGCATTCACCAGGTACTCGGCCGTCACGCCAAAACGTCCGCTGGCTATCTGCTTGGTCTTGCTTGAAAGGCTCACACCATCTACCTCTGAGTGATAGCGGGCGTTGTCCTCACCACCCTCACCGGTGTTAGAACGAGCGCCCAACTTGTTCATGGCGAGTGCCAGTGCCTCGTGGGCCTCGATGCTTAGGGCTCCGAAACTCATGGCACCAGTAACAAAGTGCTTCACGATTGACTCCACGGGCTCTACCTCGTCGATAGGCGTTGGCTTGGCAGCCTTCTTGAAGCCAAAGAAGTCGCGAATGAAGATGGGTGATTCTTTCTGATCTACAATCTTAGCCCAAGCCTTGTATTTCTCGTAGTTGCCCTGACGGGTGGCCAGCTGCAACTGGGCGATGGTCTCCGGGTTCCATGCGTGCTTGATGCCGTCCTTGCGCCATGCAAACAATCCTTGATTCTGAAGCATGGTCTGCTCCTTGGCTTGCATTCCCGAGCTATGCTCGCCTACCCGTAGCCTTTCGTGCAGCCTTATCGCATCTCTCGCAATCTCCTTCAGGCCCACACCACCGATGGTGCTTACCTCTGTGCCGAAGTATCTTCTCAACAGGTCTTCGCTCAGTCCGATAGACTCAAAGATCTTGGCGCCACGATAGCTGCGGATGGTCGAGATACCCATCTTACTCATGATCTTCTTCAGACCTTTATCCACCGCCTTGATGTAGTTCTTCTCGGCCGTCGCGTACTCCTCCTGAATTTTTCCTCTTTTTACCAGATCATCGAGGATGGCAAACGTCATGTACGGGCAGAGTGCGCTGGCACCATAGCCCAGCAGCAGGGCGGCGTGCATGGTCTCGCGAATCTCACCGCTCTCAACAATCAGGGCTGTCTGCACGCGCTTGCCCACGCTGATCAGATAGTGGTGAACTGCACTTACAGCTAGCAGACTTGGAATTGCCGCATGCGTTTCGTCAATATCGCGATCGCTCAGAATGATGTAGTTCACACCCTCGTCAACACTTACCTCGGCCTGATGGCAGAGGTCGTCTAACGCCTTGCGCAAGCCTTCCTCGCCCTTACTCATTTCAAATAGGATAGGCAGCTTCTTGGTATTAAAGCCCTTATACCTAATATTACATAATATATCGAGTTGTGTGTTGGTCAATACAGGTTGCGGCAGTCGCACCATCTTACAGTTCGAGGCATCGGGCGTCAGGATGTTGGTTCCTACGGCGCCGATGTATTCTGTCAGGCTCATTACCAACTCCTCACGAATTGGGTCGATGGCAGGGTTGGTTACCTGTGCAAACTGCTGACGGAAGTAGTTGAACAGCACCTGCGGACGGTCACTGATGACTGCCAGCGGCGTGTCGTTACCCATGGCAGCCACAGGCTCCTGACCGGCTGTCGCCATCGGTATGATGGTCTTGTCGATATCCTCCTGACCATAGCCGAAAGCGATGAGTTTCTGCTCTAAGTCGCTTACTGAGTTATCAACCTTACGTCCGCTCTTCAGCTTCTCCAGCTGCACGCGGTTCTCATTCAACCACTCTCGATAAGGATGCGCCTTGGCCAGCTGCTCCTTAATCTCACCGTCGTAGTATATCTTGCCCTCCTGGGTGTCAATCAGCAATATCTTACCCGGCTGCAGACGACCTTTCGACACCACGTCGCCAGGCTCAAAGTCCATCACGCCCACCTCCGAGGCTACTACCATCATACCGCTCTTGGTGATGGTGTAGCGGCTGGGGCGCAGTCCGTTACGGTCGAGCATACCGCCTGCATAGCGGCCGTCTGAGAACAGCAGCGCAGCAGGTCCGTCCCAAGGCTCCATCAGAATGGAGTGATACTCGTAGAACGCCTTCAGGTCTTCGCTGATGGGGTTCTTGTCGTTGAAGCTCTCGGGCACCAGGATGGCCATGGCCTGCGGCAGGCTCAACCCACTGAGCATTAAAAACTCAAAGACGTTGTCGAGTGAGGCTGAGTCGCTCATGCCCTCCTGCACGATGGGGCGCAGGTCCTTGATATTGCCCAGGGCCTCGCTGCTGAGCACACTCTCGCGAGCCTTCATCCAACCGCGGTTGCCACGAATGGTGTTGATCTCGCCGTTGTGAGCCAACAAGCGGAAGGGCTGGGCCAGCTTCCATTTGGGGAATGTGTTTGTGCTGAAACGGGAGTGTACCAGCGCCAGTCCGCTTGTGAAATAGTCGTTCGACAGGTCAGGGAAATACCTCCTCAACTGTCCGCTGGTCAGCATTCCCTTGTAGATGATATTCTTGTTCGACAGCGAGCAGATGTAAAAATCCTCGTTATCGATACGGTTTTCTATGCGCTTGCGCACCTTATATAATATACGCTCAAACACGGGTACCTGCTCATCGGCGATACCCGTCACGAAAATCTGCTTGATGTCGGGCTCCACTTCGCGAGCAGCCTCACCCAGCACCTCGGGGTTCGTAGGCACAGCCCTCAGATGCATCAACTGCAGTCCCTCGCGCTCAATCTCTTCGATCATCACGCTCAGAATCTTCTGCTGCGCCTGTTCATCACGCGGCAGGAACACCAGTCCCGTACCATACTTACCTTTCTCAGGAACGGGGATACCTTGCAACAGAATAAATTCGTGCGGAATTTGCACCATAATACCAGCACCGTCGCCCGTCTTATCGCGCGTCTCGGCACCACGATGCTCCATGTTTTCCAGCACCCTCAGCGCGTTATCCACCAGTTCGTGACTCTTACCGCCGTGGATGTTCACAACCATTCCCACGCCACAGGCATCATGCTCGTACTGGCTCTGGTAAAGCCCTTGCTGCGAACTTTGTGTCCTCTGTTCACTCTGTGCTCTCTGCGTTGCTTGAAATTTACATTTTGTCATATTATCCTTACTTTTTCTTTCCTTTTGTTCATTTTCGGCTGCAAAGGTAAATCAAATTGTTTGAGTATGCAAGAAAATACTTGCTTTTTAGCTTTAAAAATCGCTCTTCTTACACTTTGTATCAAAAACCACCATTTTTCAACAAAAGTGTAAGCATAACGCCCGTCTTGCTCCACTATTTCTTACACTTTGATATTTTACCCCAAAAAGAATGCCACCGATGTCACACTCATCGGTTATTCGTCTTCTTGAAAGGCTGAGGGCAGGTGTGCTACATAAAGAAAGTCCAATACACTGCAAACTGGTATTGGACTTTCAATTACACAAGTGTCTAAATGACTGCTCATGCATGCCTTTGACCGAACTTTTTTTGCTCGTTCCGTCAGTATGCCATTTCATGCACGCCCTTGACAGCACGGCCGCTGGGGTCGTTCATGCCACGGAAGGAGGCATCCCATTCAAGGGCGATGGCAGTGCTGCAGGCAACAGAGGCTTCAGAGGGGACACTACGGGCGGCAGAGTCGCTCGGGAAATGCTCGGCGAAGATGCTGCGGTAGTAGTATTCCTCTTTGTTCTTCGGCGGGTTGATGGGGAAGCGCTCGGCAGCATGGGCCATCTGCTCGTCGGAAACAGCCTCTGAGGTGATTTGCTTCAGCGTGTCAATCCAGGAATAGCCTACACCATCGCTGAACTGCTCCTTTTGTCGCCAGGCAACTTCGGCGGGTAGCATATAGGCAAACGCTTCGCGCACAATCTTCTTCTCCATCGTCTGACCAGGACACATCTTAGCCTCGGGATTGGTGCGCATGGCGACATCGAGGAACTCCTTGTCGAGGAAAGGTACACGTCCCTCAACGCCCCAGGCAGACAGGCTCTTGTTGGCACGGAGGCAGTCGTAGAGATAAAGCTTGCCTAACTTGCGAACTGTCTCTTCGTGGAAATCTTTTGCTGTGGGGGCCTTGTGGAAATAGAGATAGCCACCGAAAATCTCGTCGGCACCCTCACCCGAGAGCACCATCTTGATGCCCATCGACTTGATGACTCGCGCCAGCAGGTACATCGGCGTAGAGGCACGGACGGTGGTGACATCGTAGGTCTCGATGAAG
>CAMHNI010000107.1 GCA_946186505.1 uncultured Prevotellaceae bacterium
TTTTTTTGTTTTTTCGAACGAAAGTACTTTCGAAACATAGTTTCAAAGGTACAAAAAAAGTAAAAAGTGAAAAGTGAAAAGTGAAAAATTTGCTTAAAAGGCCGTTTTTTTGTATCTTTGTACCCTTAAATCTTATCTGTTATGAGAAAAAAGCCAATATTAGGAAGCATTTTTGCCACGCTGGCCATACTTTCATGCCAGTCGCATTACCAGTTGGCGGGCGTTGAACGAACACGTGTCATTATTGACAGCCAGTACGACACTAATCCTGATGAGGCGGCTGCCAAGTTTCTTGCGCCTTTCAAACGGGTGAATGACAGCATCATGGGACCCGTCATGGGGACTGTCGCACACAATATGCATGCTCAGCGGCCTGAGAGCGACCTGTCGAACCTGCTGGCCGACATCCTGGTGTGGGCTGCCAAGGATTATAATGAGAATCCCGTTCTCGGGGTGTATAACATGGGCGGCATCCGTGCCGACCTGACCAAGGGCGAGGTGACATACGGCGATATCCTCGACGTGGCGCCCTTTGAGAACAAGATATGCTTCGTCACGCTCAGCGGCGAACAGCTCATGGAACTTTTCACCCAGATTGCTGCTACTGGCGGCGAGGGTGTCAGCCAGGGGGCGGAACTTGTGATTACCGGTGACAACAAACTCGTCTCAGCCCGCCTGAACGGGCAGGAGATTGACCCGCAGGCAAACTATCGGGTAACCACCATCAATTATCTGCTGGAAGGAAACGACAAGATGAAGGCTTTCCTGAAGGGCAAGGATAGGGTGGCACCAGATGATGTCAGCAACAATACCCGTTTCCTCATTATGAACTTCTTCAAGGAGAAGCACGTCAAGGGCGAGATTGTCGATGCCAAAGTGGAAGGACGAATCAAAGTACAGTAATCATCAGAAACTATGCGACACCTTATTTTAATAGCTGCCCTGCTGACGGCAATGATCGCCGGGGCCAGGAAACAGAAACAGTTGGTCATCCTGCATACCAACGACACACACTCCTGTGTGATGCCGCTCAATGAAAATCTTGAAAACAAGGACATCGCTGGACGCGGTGGCTTCCTACGCCGTGTCAATATGGTCAAGGAGGAGCGCCGGCAGAATCCCGACCTGCTGCTCTTCGACAGCGGCGATTTCTCGCAGGGGTCAGGTTACTATACCCTGTTCAAGGGCGAGGTCGAAGTGGAACTGATGAATCAGATGGGCTATGATGCCGCTACTATCGGAAACCATGAGTTCGACTTCGGACTTGACAATATGGCCCGTATCTTCCGCATGGCCAAGTTCCCTATCGTCTGTTCCAACTACGACTGCACGGGCACCGTGCTCCAGGATCTGGTGAAGCCTTACGTCGTGATGAAGCGGCAGGGGGTGAAGATAGGGGTCTTTGCCCTCGCCCCGCCCTTGAAGGGACTGGTCTTCGACGGTAACTGCGAGGGCATTACCTATCTCGACCCTGCCGAGACGGCACAGAAGTACATCGACCTGCTGCGTAAGGTGGAGAAATGCGACCTCGTCATCTGTCTCAGCCATTTAGGATGGGAGGTTTCGGTATATCCTGACCAGCGTTTCATCAGCTTGACGGAGGGCTGTGACCTCGTGCTCGGCGGTCACACTCATACCTATATGCCGACGCTGGAATATGTGACAGATAAGAGCGGCAAGCGTATTCCCGTTGACCAGAATGGCAAGCACGGCGCTTTCGTTGGCCGGCTTGTGCTTAACTTGGAGAAGAAGTGACGGACGGCGTTCTGCCTACTCGAAATAGAAACTGAGGGTAATCATCTTGCTGTGGCTTGAACTGACGGCGTTCGTGTAGAGGCGTGCGTTGGCATCGGTCAGTTCGTCGGCATGACCGCTGTCAAGACTGTTCACTAAGCTGTAGCTGAACTTCAACTCGGGAATGAGCTTGAAGAACGGCAGGTAGAAATCGCAGCCCAGTCCTAATTCTATCATCGTGTCATAGCGTTTCAACTGTACGAAATCCTGAGATTTGCTGGTGAGGTTGATCATGGGGTTGATGCCGCCGATGATGTAGGGACGGTAGTTGTTGAAGCGCTCAGCAGCGAACTTGATGTCTATGGGAAAGGCAATGTAGGTGTTTTTCATGTCTTGCGTGGCGGTAATCATGCGTCCTTCGTTGTCTGCCCGGTTCAGATGGCGGAACATCAGGTGCTTGGCACCAAAATGCATGGTTGGTGACAGACGTATGGAGAGGTGCTTCGTCAGCAGCTGGTCGGCCAGTACGCCAACACTGAACCCCGGGTTCCAGTTGTCCTGGTCGCAGACGACCACCTCCTCGATGGTAGTGCCATCTTCTAAGGTGATGAGCTGGGGACCGACGTTTCGCAGTTCAATATCCTGCATGTGGAAGCCTACGCTGATGCCGAAGTGCATCGGCCTCAGGTCAATGTAGGGCTTGTTCTGTGGTTTGCGCTCCTGAGCCGTGGCTGTCAGGACTGTCAGGACTATCGAAAGTAATAAAGTAAGAAGTCTGCTCATATTCATAATAATAACGCGCATGTCCGTCATATTATTATGTCCCCGGCAATTTCGACAACGTATAAATTGCAAAAATAAATACCAAGAATTGGGTATATTTCAAAAATAATGTTTACCTTTGCATCACAAAATTTGAGTATCAATTATTAATTTACTAAACATTTAAGAAATTATGGCTTATGTAATTGGTGATGACTGCATCGCTTGCGGTACATGTCAAGGTGAGTGCCCCGTAGAGGCTATCTCGGAGGGTGAGAAGTATGTGATTGACGCTGATGCTTGCACTGAGTGCGGCACTTGCGCTTCTGTTTGCCCGTCGGAGGCTATCTACCTCCCGGCTTAATTCCTCAGAATTGGCTTTATAAACCACAAAAGCGGGGGCTTCCGGATGGAGGCTCCCGCTTGATGTTCCTTTATACATGGCAAGCTAATATGGAGATAACTGGTGAAAAGCAGCTGTTGCGCCGTCGGGTGCGTGATGACAAACGGCGGTATGAGAACTTGTTGCCGCAGTGGTCGGCCACCATCGCTGAACAACTGTACGGGCGACTGTCGGGGTATCAGACGGTGATGGCCTACTGGCCGTTGGGTGACGAGGTGGACATACGTCCGCTTGTTGAGCGGCTTGCGGCCGACGGCAGGACGGTGCTGCTGCCTGTGGTTGTCGGCGACGACCGCATGGAGCTGCGGCGGTTTGTGTCGCGAACAGCGATGGGCGAGGGGGCTTTCCATATACTGGAACCCTTAGGCGAACCTTTTATCGACTTCGACCTTTTGGACGTGGCGCTGGTTCCTGGCATGGCTTTCGATGCCCAGGGCCGTCGTCTGGGGCGTGGCCGTGGCTACTACGACCGTTTTCTTGCTTCTCATCCTGACATTTATAGAATAGGTGTCTGTTTCCCCTTCCAGTGTGTGGAACAGGTGCCTGCAGAACCCCATGACGTACTGATGGACGAGTTGGCCTACATCAAACCGTCAACGGGCATCGCCACCTGCTTGCGGTAGCCAATGCCCGTGACGATGCAGAGCAGTTCGCCCTGCTGGTTGGTGATGCGCACATCGACATAGGGTAGCTTGTGGTGGTTTGCCACCTCGGTGGCCAAGGCAGTCAGCGTGTCACCTGCCTTGGCACTCTTCACATATACAATGTTGTTCTCGATGCCGAAAGTCAGTTGGTCGTGACTGTTCATCACGGCGGCAATGGCAATGTCGGCAAGCGTGAAATACACCCCGCCCTGACAGACTCCGCCAGCGTTCAGGTGTTCCTTGGTGACTACAAGCGAGGCACGGGCGTAGCCGTCGCCTATCTCCTCGAGTTTGCAGCCGCTGTTGGCTGCAAAGCGGTCGTTCGCAGATAAAAACTCTTTTAGTGTCATATTATTATTTCTTGTTGTCTATGATTACAATGTTCTTGGCTTCTCCTGTGGCGCATATACTTCCTTAGAAGTCAGAAAACCTTGAACGAATCTATTGCAATAATCACTTTCATGCCGCAAAAATACAAATAATATATGGAATAGCAATCATATAAACAGAAATATCCGTGTAATTATTCTTATATTTGTTCTCTGATTAGTAACTCTGTCGCAGTTCAATGTTACCCCCGATGCCTTTGTTGACACCTGTCACTAATACAATCTTTGACATGATCCTATAAACTGTTTTTGATGTCTTCTAGTAAATCCTCTGGGGCTTCGAGGCCGATGCTGAGGCGGACAGTCGTATCAGGGACGGACATCGCGGCGCATTGCTCTGGAGTGAAGAGTCCGAAGATGGTGGAGGCAGGATGGATGGCCAGCGACTTGCGGTCGAAGAGGTTCGTGGCGCGACGGATGATTTGCAGCTTGTCGATGAACGCCCATGCGGCTTCCTTCGATGCGAGGTCGATGGTGAAGACGGCACCTGGCAAGGAGCCGAATTGCTTGAGTGAGAGTTCGTGGAAGGGGTTATCATCAAGACCGGTATAGTTTACGCGCTTGATTTCCGGCAGCTGCTGGCACTGACGCGCGAGCCACAACGTGGTCTCCGCCTGGCGACGGAAGCGGATGTCGAGCGTGTCGAGACCGAGGGTCTCCATATACGCCACCTGGGGCGTCATCAGCGCACCGAGGTTCGTCACCAGTTCTGTCTTTACACGGGCTGTGAACGCCAGCTTCTTTCCAACCTTCCTGGTGCGGGCCTGTAGGGCAGGGGATGGCGACTGGCTCCAGTCGAAGCGTCCGTAGTCGATGAGCAGACCGCCGAGTCCTGTACCGCCGCCAGAGATATA
>CAMHNI010000108.1 GCA_946186505.1 uncultured Prevotellaceae bacterium
TCTGCGGTATGTGCTCACTCTACATCAACGGTACGCCTCACGGCTTGACAGAGCGCGGTGCCACTACCTGTCAGCTCTACATGCGTCGTTTCAACGACGGCGACGTCATCACCGTCGAGCCCTGGCGCTCGGCTGCCTTCCCCGTCATCAAGGACTGTATGGTCGACCGCGGTGCCTTCGATAAGATTATCCAGGCCGGCGGCTACACCACCATCCGCACCGGCCAGGCTCAGGATGCTAACGCCATTCTCATTCCCAAGGAAGATGCCGACGAGGCTATGGATTGCGCTTCCTGCATCGGCTGTGGCGCTTGCGTAGCTGCTTGTAAGAACGGCTCTGCCATGCTCTTTGTCAGCTCGAAGGTATCTCAGCTCGCCCTGCTTCCCCAGGGCCGCGTAGAGGCCGCCAAGCGTGCCAAGGCCATGGTGATGGCAATGGAAGAGGCTGGCTTCGGCAACTGCACCAACACTCGTGCCTGCGAGGCCGTCTGCCCGAAGAACGAGACCATCGCCAACATCGCCCGCTTGAACCGCGAGTTTATCAAGGCTAAGTTGGCCGACTAAAAGCTTCACCTTATCTATAAATAAGAGCGCCGCAGGGAAATCTCTGCGGCGCTCTTTTGCAAAAGAGGACAATGGAAAACGAAGACGATAAGGGGCTGCCGAGATGCGAGACCAAGCACAACCAGCACCGGCGGTCTTTTTGGCACGACTACTACCAGAAAGGTCTGTATATGGTTACAATGGTCATCGAGGGTCGCCAGCGTCTCTTCGGTACTATTGTAGGGCACGCAAACGGCAAACCAGGAACCGATGAGGCTCCCCACGTGGCCCTGTCAGAACTGGGGCGACGCGTGCTTGAGCAGGAGGTGCCGAAGATTCACCGCTTTTATCCAATGGTGGAGGTGTGGCGAGTAGCGATAATGCCTGACCATATCCATCTGCTGCTGCGAGTAGACGAGCCTTTGCCCAAAGGCAAGCACCTCGGGATGGTCATACGAGGCTTCAAGACCGGCTGTTCTCGTGCGTGGTGGCGGTGCCAGAATGAAGCTGCTCTTGGCGGAGAACCGCCAAGCACTGAGGCCGTTGTGCCTCCGTCTTCTCCTACGGCCATTGTGCCCAAGGCTTCTCCCTTGGGAAAAGAGCATCTACGCCCCGTCCTTTTCGAGAAGGGCTATCACGACCGCATCATCAACCGCCCAGGCATGCTTGAAAACATCAAGCGATACATGCAGGAGAACCCATTGCGTGCTTGCATTCGTGAGGAATGCCCTCGACTCATGGAGCGACAGTTGCACCTCTGGATTGCAGGCCGTGAATATGCCGCCTTCGGTAACCTCTTCCTGCTGAAATATCCCATCAAGGAGCAAGTGTTTTTCCACCGCAAAGACCCACAGACAGGCCAGCCGACGGAACAAACCGAATCCTATCATCAGGAGCACGACCGCTTGCTGCGCATTGCCGAGGAGGGCACTGTGCTCGTCACTCCCGGTATATCTAAAGGCGAGAGCCTTGTGGTCAGCGATGCCCTTGATGCCCGTCTCCCCTTGATTCTTCTGCAGAAGGAGCCCATTGGCGAATACTGGAAGCCCTCGCAGCGCCGTTTCTATGCCTGTGCTGCCGGTCGCCTTCTCATCCTTGCCCCTTGGCTAATAGAAGGTTCGTCAGACTACTCCCGTTTCCATCAACTCAATGACTTTGCTCGCGAGATTTGCGAAGCCACAGAAATGCGCATCCTCAACTATTCTGATTTGAAATCCTAAGTCGAATAGATCTAACTATTCAGGTACTTTATTCGTTATCTCAAAAATTATTCGTATATTTGCCGTCGGAAACAGAGTTATTTTGAATGAATCCATAGATATATGTAATACGTAACTTTGTACAATATAAAAATATAATGATAATGAATAAGAATACGAGTATCTACAGCACTACAACATTCCCGTCTGCTATGATTTCCCCGTAGGTCATCACAGCGGCCTGAACTATCCGATGGCGGAGGGTAGCAGGGTGAGGCTGAAAGTAGGATATGACGGAACGGTTTTGCTGAACTTTTATTGAGTGATTCAATGCACATCTATTCTGTCAAAGTGCATCTGTCACGCTACCTGATTCGAGCAGACGGTCGCGAGCCTCGTTATAGCCAAGGCCGAGAAATTCCTGAAGCATGCGTGTGCCTCTGTCTATCAGTTTGTCGTTCGTCAGCTGCATGTTCACCATGCGATTGCCCTGAACACGCCCCATGCGAATCATCAGCGTGGTGGAAATCATGTTGAGCACCATCTTCTGCGCCGTGCCGCTCTTCATCCGACTGGAGCCCGTCACGAACTCAGGGCCTACGATGGTCTCGATAGGATATTCTGCTTCCTGAGCTAACGGAGTGTCAGGATTGCTGGTGATACAGCCCGTCAGGAGTCCGTTCAGGCGAGCCTGACGGATGGCTTCCACTACGTAGGGCGTTGTACCAGAGGCGGCAATGCCCAACACGGTATCGTCCTTTGTTGGATGAAAAGCCAACAGGTCATCCCAGCCCTGCTCGGCAACGTCCTCTGCGTGTTCTACTGCATGGCGCAGGGCCTTGTCGCCGCCGGCAATGATACCCACAACCCACGTATCAGGAACGCCGAACGTAGGAGGTAGCTCACTGGCATCGAGCACCCCCAGTCGGCCGCTCGTGCCTGCACCAACATAAAAGAGCCTACCGCCTCGCTTCATCCTCGGCTCAATGGCTTCAACCAATGCCTTGATTTGGGACAATGCCCTGCGGACAGCCTCTGCTACCAGCACATCCTCGTCGTTGATGTGCTGCAATAATTCTGCCACCGACATCTGCTCCAGATGGTCGTAGCGCGACGGTTGTTCTGTAATCTTCTCCATCATCTTTAGTTCTTTGCGGTGCAAAGATACAAAAAATGTAGGTTTACACAAAAACAATGTTCTTTTCTGTTATGTCGTAACACAGGTTATTTTTTCACTTCATTTGTTTATTGGACAGTGCAAAGGTATACATTTATTTGAATATAGCAACATCATTCAACTCATTTTTTTGTTGGAAAAGTAATCAGCGGAGGCCCAGAGCATCATATTCTTAAACTGCCAAATTATTCGGACGAAAAATGATCACGGAACCGTCCCCCGATCACCGGGTGAGCTTCCCCGCTATCAGGCACCAGTACATCCATTGAATCAGCCCGGCGAGGCAGAAGGAGTCTTGGTGGGCGGCAATCTCTCCGTGTTCTGTGGTTTGGCGGGTTCTGAGTATGACTTCCTGAACCGTGCGGACGAAGGCTTGATACTCTTTTTTGAGGACACGAGCGAATCGATGTCGAAGGTGGACCGTATGCTCCACCAACTTGAAATCCGTGGCATCCTTGCGCGGCTGAAGGGCATCATCGTAGGGCATTTCTCGAAGTATAAAAAGCCGGACTGCGGTTTTGCCGATATGTACGAGATGCTCCACGAGTATCTGCGTCACTACGACATTCCCGTCAGCTATGATTTCCCTGTGGGGCATCACAGCGGCTTGAACTATCCGATGGTGGAGGGCAGCAGGGTGAGGCTGAAAGTAGGATATGGGGGAACAGGCGTGTATGGAATAAAATAATCGTTCTGATGATCATTTAACAGGATTCTTTCTCCATCATCTTGGCTGCAAAGGTACAGGCGGGACAATCATTTTACAGAAATCAATGCAGGATCTTCTGTAAATCGTCAGTAGTGAAGACAATTTCTGTCGTTGCACCGCTTTCGTTGCCTGTGTAACGGTATCTAAGGTTCCTGCCTGTGTCAAGCACTTTTTTCAGAAACGTTTGTACGGGAAGGCCGCCGTTCTCCAGCATATTCTTCAGGTTGCCCTTTGTCGCATCGGCATTGCTCTTCATGTCATCTATGCTTACTACGCTTTCGTCAACCTGATACAGATAGACCACGCTGTTGTCTTCAACGGCCAGATTCTCCAGGACTGTGGCTTCGTCCACTTGCATTGGAAGCTGCATATTGGTCGCTTCTATCTCCGCATTCAGTTTGTCTTCAACGTTAAGGCTGGAGTTGTCTTCGGCGGCTTTCAGCTCGTCTGCTGTGAACGTCACTTCGAATGAGTCGCCACTACTATTGCCTTTGTACACGTATCGCACCGAGGCATTCGCATCCAGAATGAGGTCGTGCATTGTCTTCAGTTCACCCTCTGGATGGATAAAGTTTGTCATCACCGTCCGTTTCACAACGTCTGGATTTTCGCTCATGGCTTTTATGTTTGAAACCTGTTCGTTGAGAGCTAATGTGTAAGTCACCACACCGTCTTCATATTCAATGCTTTCAACATAGCCAGTCGTTCCCATGCTGAAGGGGCACTGTTTGTTGGCCGCTTCAACAGCCAGTTTCAGTTTGTCCTCTGCCAAGCATCCTGCCAGCAACATCACCACGCAGCCCATCAGGGCCGCCATTGTCATCATTTTCTTCATTTTTCTTCTGTATTTAATTGTTTGCGGTGCAAAGGTACAAAATAAATGTAGGTTTACACAAAAAATTTTGTTCTTTTCTGTTATGTCTTGAATCACGGGAGAATCTGAAATACATGAAAGGAGTAACTTTCAATTAATGAGAGTCCCCACGCATCATATTCTTAAACAGCCAAATTATTCGGACGAAAAATGATCACGGAACCGCATTCTATGGTAAATTCCAAACATATTATGCGATTTAACTATTTATTT
>CAMHNI010000109.1 GCA_946186505.1 uncultured Prevotellaceae bacterium
TTCCTGGAGTCGATGGCTGCGGCAGCACAAGCCGTACACAACTACTTCAAGCAGGATGGGCGCGACATCGTCTATATCAATGTCATGAACAACATCTCCATTGACTGCGACTGCGACGGTTCGCCTGCCACTCCTCAGCTCAAGGACATCGGCATACTGGCATCGCGTGATCCCGTGGCTCTCGATAAAGCCTGTCTCGACCTCGTGTTCAACCACCAGTCAGTGGCAGGCGACGATGCATCGTCACTCATCCGCCGCATCGAAAACCTGCATGGCACCCATACAGTAGAGTATGCCGAGCAAATCGGTCTCGGCTCACAGCACTACATGCTGACCGATATAGACCAGTCCACATCGGTGACAGAAAAGAACACATCACCAACCCGGCGCTACAATGTCTATACCCTCGACGGCAAGAAACTGCTCTCGAATGCCGCGACCCTCGACGGACTGCAGAAAGGAACATATATCATTAACGGAGAAAAGAAGATAATAAAATGAAGAAGATGCGAATGACGGCTGTCGCCCTGATGCTCATGACGGCAGCAATGACCTTCGGACAAAGCAAGGTCTTTATGACGAAGGAGATTACTCCCGAGTCGCTGGTGAGAATCTATAAGGCACTGGTCGTAGAGGCGCAGGGCCGGGTGGCAGTGAAGATTTCTACGGGTGAGGGCGGCAACACGCACTATCTGAAGCCGACACTCATCCGCAATCTGGTGGAGACAGTGAACGGCACTATCGTGGAGTGCTGCACAGCCTATGGCGGGTCGCGTCAAGACCCCAAGAAGCATTGGGAGACCATCCACGAGCACGGCTTCGACAGCATCTTTGCCGTTGACCTGATGGATGAGTTCGGCGAGATACGCATCCCCATCCAGGACAAGAAGCACTTGAAGTACGACATCGTGGGTGAGCATCTGGCCAACTACGACTTCATGATCAATCTGGCCCACTTCAAGGGCCACGCCATGGGCGGTTTCGGCGGTGTGATGAAGAACGCCTCCATCGGTGTGGCTTCAACGGCCGGGAAGACCTATATCCATACGGCAGGCAAGGTGACTGACCCCAACAAGCTGTTCCAGAACCTGCCGGAGCAGGACTTCTTCCTTGAGTCAATGGCTGCAACGGCTCAGGCCGTCCACAACTATTTCAGCGGTCGCGTCATCTACATCAACGTAATGAACAATATGTCTGTCGATTGCGACTGCGACGGCCATCCCGCCAAACCGGAACTTCAGGACATGGGCATCATGGCCAGCCTCGATCCCGTGGCTGTCGATCAGGCCTGCCTCGACATGGTGTTCAACTACCAGGGCCGTCCCGGTGATGACAACAAGCCGCTCATCGAGCGCATCAACCGCCAGCATGGCACCTATATCACCGACTATGCAGAGCAAATCGGCTTAGGCTCGAAGAAGTATGAACTGATTAGTATTGACAGATGATAAAGAGATTACTTTCTGTGTTCATGGCTTCGGCTGTGGGCACGCTTTTGCTCCCAGCCAAGGTGTCGGCAGAGACCGTCAACGACTCCTTGTCGCTGCAGGAAGTGGTGGTGACGGGCACCCGCAATGCCACCGATGTGCGCCATCTGCCTATGACAGTGACGGTCATTGGGCGACAGACGCTGACCCAGCAGCATCAGCCTTCGGTATTGCCGACGGTGATGCAGCAGGTGCCGGGACTCTTTGTCACCAGCCGCTCGATGATGGGTTACGGCGTATCGACAGGAGCTGCGGGTGGCATCAACCTGCGCGGTATCTCGGGCGGTGCAGGCCAGTTGCTGGTGCTTATCGACGGGCATCCGCAGTATCAGGGCATTTATGGCCACCCCATCAGCGACAGCTATCAGACCCTGATGGCCGACCGTGTGGAAGTATTGCGCGGTCCGGCCTCCGTACTCTACGGCTCGAATGCTATGGGCGGCGTGCTCAACATCGTCACACGCTCGATGCACGAGGATGGCGTGAAGACCCATATCAACCTGGGTTCCGGCAGTTACGGCACCGTTCAGACTGAAGCCTCCAACCAGATTCGCAGCGGCAAGTTCTCGTCGACTGTAGCAGCGCAATACAATCGTACCGACAACCATCGTCCGCGCATGGGCTTTGAGCAGTATGGCGGTTACCTGAAACTGGGCTACGACTTCACGGAGCATTGGAAGGCCTACATAGATGCCAACATCACCCACTTCAACAGCAGTTATCCTGGAGCCGAGAGCAGTCCGATGTACGATGCCGACCAGTGGATTACCCGTGGGGTCGTGTCGGCAGCCGTGGAGAACCACTACGACCGGACCAGCGGTGCGCTGAGCGTATATAGCAACTTCGGTCGGCATAAGATTGACGACGGCACGGCAGACCCCACCAAGCCCACCCAGCGCTACTTCCGCTCGAAGGACGCGCTGACGGGCATCTCGTGGTATCAGAGCGCACAACTGTTCGAGGGCAACCGCCTGACCGTCGGCATAGACTATATGCACATCTACGGCAATGCCTACTACACCTCGAAACAGACGGACGAAGTGCTCGCCACACCCAACAAGCAGAGTGGCAAGAGCTATCGCAACGAGATAGCGGGCTATGTGGACTTCCGTCAGGACCTGGCTACTTGGCTGACTATCGACGCTGGCCTGCGACTGGACCATCATTCCGTCACGGGTACGGAGTGGATTCCGCAGGCAGGTATCGTGGTGCGACCCATCGAGACGGGCGAAGTCAAGTTGATGGGCAGCAAGGGATTCCGCAATCCCTCGATGCGCGAGATGTATCTCTACCCGCCCTCCAACGAGGAACTGGAGCCGGAGCGCATCTGGAACTATGAACTCTCCTGGCGTCACCGTCTCGGAGCATTCCACTACGGTGCCAACTTCTTCTATATCAAAGGTGACAACATGATTCAGACCGTCAACCGCAAGAACGTGAACACGGGCGAGATAGAGAACTACGGCATGGAACTGGAGGCCGACTACCATATCGACGGCCATTGGTCGGTAAACACCAACCACTCGTTGCTGCACATGAAGGACCCCGTCATTGCCGCACCTACCTATAAGGGATTCCTCGGTGCAAACTACAATTGCTGCAAATGGACGGTCGTGGCAGGGCTGCAGTACATCAGCGGACTCTACACAGCCGTAGGCGACCAGGAGCAGAAGGAGAACTTCTGTCTGCTGAATGCCTCCGTCGCCTACAACGTGATGAAGGGACTCAATCTTTGGGTGCGTGGCGAGAACCTGCTGGCGCAAAGTTACGAGATCAATCTGGGCTACCCGATGCCCCGTGCTACTTTCATGGGCGGCGTGAACATTACATTCTAACAGCGGACAATGAAGTTACTATGCATCCTTGCAGTCCTCCTCCTCCTGACCACTGACATCAAGGCTGAGGACAAAGACTACAGACAACTGACCAATCTGCCTACCTATTACATAGAGACAGAGGGCCAGCAGTCTGTGGTGAGCAAGGAACATTACATAAAATGCACGCTGACGATTGTTGACGGATCAGGTATCACGACATACGACAGCCTGCAGATAAGGGGAAGAGGGAACTCCACATGGCGTATGTCTGAAAAGAAGCCTTACCGGCTCAAGTTCGCATCTCCCCAACGGCTGTTGGGCTCAGGCTTCGCCAATGCCCGTGACTGGACATTGCTGGCCAATCATGGTGATAAGACGCTCATCCGCAATGCTCTTACTTACGAGTTGGGGCGTTTTGTCGGATTGCCTTTCTGTCCCGGCTACCTGTTCGTGGACTTGTATGTGAACGGCCAGTATCTTGGCAACTATCAGGTCAGCGACCAGATAGAGGCTGGCAAGCAGCGTGTAGCCGTGAGGAAATCGTCGGGATGGATCATAGAGACAGCGGGTAAGTGGAATCTGGAGCGATACAACTTCACTACGCCGAGGGGCTTTACCTACAATATCATGAACCCAAAAATCAGGACCTCTGCCGATAGCATCATGTCGGCCGTCAGTTCATGGATAGGGAAGATGGAGGACGCTGTCTTTGCCGAGGACTTCACAGACTCCATTCATGGCTACAGGGCTTACATCGACGGGCAGAGCCTTGTCGGCTGGTATGTGGCCTCTGAGATTACAGGCAACCTAGACGCGCTTCTGAGCGTCTATATGTACAGGAATGTCGATCAGCGTCTTTGCTTCGGTCCCCTATGGGATATGGATTTTGCCTACGACCGCAGCGGCGAGTATAGCTTGCTGCGTGAGATGGAGGCATTTGCCAATTTCCACGACCGTCCTTTCCAAAAAGTGATACAGCGGCTTTGGTCCGACCCATGGTTTGCCCGCGCCTGCACTAACCGGCTCCAGCATCTGGTGGACGCCGGACTTCAAGAACATCTGCTCCATTGTATCGACAGTCTGTCGGCTCACCTCCAACTTTCTCAGGAGCAGAACTTCAGCGTGTGGCGCATCGACCAACAGGTATATTCATGGGAAAAGCCTGTCTATCATGATAACTACCAGGCTTATATTGATGATCTGAAATCGTTCCTTTCAATTCACATCCCATATCTCCTCGAGAGATTTAAGGTGCTTTCCGCTGAAAACTCCCAGTGAGATAACTTTCATTTGAAAACGTGTAATATTATATTAAATAAAAGGTAAGAAATATGAGAGACTTTGTATTTGAGAACAAGACCAAGGTGTATTT
>CAMHNI010000110.1 GCA_946186505.1 uncultured Prevotellaceae bacterium
AGCACTATCTGCACACGGGCTCAGCCCTGGCAGGTCGCATGCTCGACGACTGGCAGCGCTATGTTCAGGACTTCATCCAGATAGTGCCTATCGAGTACAAGCGCGTGCTGCAGGAAGAGCAGAACAAGAAGCTCCAGGAGAAAATTGCAAACATCCAGCGCGATTATTAATGGTTATTGGTTATTGTTTATTGGTTATTGGTTATTGGTTATAGAATATTATGGGAAATCCGAAAGCATTTTTAGAGATACACCGCCAGGAGGCGGGATACCGTCCGATTCACGATAGAATCCACGACTTCGGCGAGGTGGAGCAGACGCTCAACACTCGCGAACGCAAACTGCAGGCATCGCGCTGCATGGATTGTGGCGTGCCCTTCTGCCATTGGGCCTGTCCGCTGGGCAACAAAGCCCCCGAGTGGAACGACGCCCTGTATAAAGGCGACTGGGAGTTGGCTTACCGCCTGCTGAATAGCACGAACCCCTTCCCTGAGTTCACCGGCCGCATTTGTCCTGCACTCTGCGAGAAGGCCTGTGTGCTGAACCGTTTTAACCACGAGCCGACCACCAACCGCGAGGACGAGTGCGCCATCACCGAGGCTGCTTTCCGTGAGGGGTACATACAGCCACGTACCAATATTGTACGTAATGGCAAGAAGGTGGCCGTGATTGGTGCAGGCCCTGCCGGTCTGGCTGCTGCCAACGACCTGAACCTGATGGGTTATCAAGTAACTGTGTTCGAGAAGAACGAGGCCGCAGGCGGCTTGCTCCGCTATGGTATCCCTAACTTCAAACTCAACAAGACCATCATCGACCGCCGCATCAAGCTGCTGGAAGCCGAGGGAATCGAGTTTAAGTACAACGTTGAAGCCTCCCCAAGCCCCTCCAAAGGAGGGGGTGTTGAGATACATTTATCCAATGTTTCAGGGAACAATTCCGATGCTTCAGGTAATCAAACATCCCCTCCTTCGGAGGGGCTTGGGGAGGCCTTCGATGCCGTCGTCATCTCCACCGGCACTCCCACTGCCCGTGACCTCAAGGCTCCAGGCCGGGAGCTGAAGGGTGTTCACTTCGCCCTCGAGCTGCTCTCTCAGCAGAACCGTGTGCTGGCAGGCATGGAGTTCAGTAAGGACGAGCGCATCACAGCCAAGGGCAAGGACGTGCTTGTGATTGGCGGTGGTGATACAGGTTCTGACTGCATTGGTACCGCCCACCGTCAGGGTTGCAAGAGCGTGACTCAGATTGAGATTATGCCTCGCCCCGTTGAAGGTCCTGAAGACCCACTGAACCCATGGCCCAACTGGCCTCGCACCCTCAAGACCACTTCGAGTCATGAGGAGGGCTGCACCCGCCGTTGGAACATCAACACCTTGGAGTTCCTTGGCGAAAATGGCAAGCTGACTGGCGTGAAGGTTCAGGAGATTGACTGGAAACCCAACCCAGAGGGCGGTCGCCCCATCATGGTAGAGAAAGGCAAGCCTGAGATTATAAAGGCCGAGCTCGTTCTGCTGGCCATGGGATTCTTGAAGCCCGAGCATCCTGAGCACCCCAAGAACGTCTTCGTATGCGGCGACTCCCTGAATGGCGCCAGCCTCGTCGTTCGTGCGATGGCCAGCGGTAAGCAGACTGCCCAAAAAGTTGACAAATTCCTCCACGATAACCCCTGAACCTCGAAAAAATTCAGTAACTTTGCCCCCGACAAAAACATGACAGACAAGATTCCCTTCACCAAGATGCACGGCTGTGGCAACGACTACATCTACGTCAACACCATGGAGCATCCCATCTCCGACCCCGTCGCAGCGGCCATCGCTTGGAGCGACCGTCACAAAGGCATCGGCTCCGACGGGTTGGTGCTCATCGGTGCATCGCCCATTCCTAAGGCCGACTATACTATGCGTATCTTCAATGCTGACGGCTCCGAGGCTATGATGTGCGGCAATGCGTCGCGGTGTATTGGAAAATATCTCTACGAGAAGACCCACCCCTGGCCTCTCCCTGTTATGGAGAGGAATGGTTACCAAGAGACAAAAATTCGTTTGCTCACAAACTCTGGCGTCAAAATGATATATCTTCACATCGTCGAGGATATTGTCGAATCCATCACTGTCGATATGGGTGAACCTGTTTTTGAGGACGAAACCCTGTTCAATCCTGCCATTGCGAAGAGTCTATCTACTCCCCTCCATTACAGGGAAAGGCTACCGATTGGCGAGCTCAGCTCGGGCGCTCGGCCCTTTGGGACGCTTTGCTCGCAAAGAATGGGGCAAGGGGAAGGGTCTGCCCTTTTCGTATCGATGGGCAACCCTCATTACGTCATCTTCACGGATAACGTGGACCAGGTGGGCGAAACGGGACGCATACTAGAGCATCATCCAGCCTTCCCACAGCGCTGCAATATCGAGTTCGCTCAAGTCATCGCTCCTTCGGGGGAACAAAAGGTAGGAATCCGCACCCGCGTGTGGGAGCGCGGCAGCGGCATCACCCAAGCCTGTGGCACAGGTGCCTGCGCAACAGCTGTTGCCGCCTTTATCACAGGTCGTGCCGGTCGTCAGTCACAGATTGTCATGGACGGCGGTACACTCAACATTGAGTTCCGCGAGAGTGACAATCACGTCTATATGACCGGTCCCGCAGAATTTGTGTTCGACGGAGTAATTGATACGGGCTTCGCCCTAAATGACAAATGATAAATGAAAATGATAAACTTATCATCCCCTCGTTCGTCTTCGTCATGCGCAGCCTTTATCATTTATAATTTATCATTTATCATTTAGAAAATTGAAAATTTTCGCAATATGGCATTAGTAAACATCCACTTCCTGAACCTCCAGAACAACTACCTGTTCGCTGACATCGCCAAGAAGGTCAACGCTTTTAAGGTGATGCATCCGGGTGCCGACGTCATCAGCCTCGGCATCGGCGACGTCACCCAGCCGCTGTGTCCTGCTGTCACCGAGGCCATGCACAAGGCTGTCGATGAGATGGCTACTGCCGGAGGTTTCCACGGCTATGGCCCTGAGCAGGGTTACGACTTCCTGCGCGAGGCCATCCTGAAGAACGACTTCCTACCGCGTGGCATCCATCTCGACATCGACGAGGTATTCATCAACGACGGTGCGAAGTCCGACACGGGCAACTTCCAGGAACTGCTCCACTGGGACAACTTCATCGGCGTGACCGACCCAATCTATCCCGTCTATATCGACTCCAACGTGATGATTGGCCGTTGCGGCGTCTATAAAGATGGCCGCTGGACCAACGTGCGTTATATGCCCACCCATGCAGAGAACGGCTTCGTGCCGGAACTGCCCAAGGGCCGTCCCGTCGATGTCATCTACCTCTGCTATCCCAACAACCCCACGGGTACTGTCATCACCAAGCAGGAGCTGCGCAAGTGGGTGAACTATGCGCTGAAGAACGATGCCCTCATCCTCTACGATGCCGCCTATCAGGCCTATATTCAGGATCCGGATATTCCTCATAGCATTTACGAGATTCGTGGAGCTCGCAAGTGCGCCGTCGAGTTCCGTTCCTATTCCAAGACGGCGGGCTTCACGGGTGTACGCTGCGGCTACACCATCGTGCCTAAGGAGGTCACCGTCAGCACATTTGAGGGCGAGCGTATATCACTCAACCAACTATGGCTGCGCCGACAGTGTACCAAGTTCAATGGCTGCAGCTATATCAGTCAGCGTGCCGCCGAGGCCATCTATACGCCCGAGGGCAAGCAACAGATCAAGGCCACCATCGACTACTACATGCAGAACGCCCATAACATGCTCTCTACGCTGCGATCGCTCGGCTACGAGTGCTATGGCGGCGAGAATGCACCCTACGTCTGGATGCGCACCCCCGACGGTATGGGCTCATGGCAATTCTTCGAGGCCCTGCTCTATGGTGCCAACGTCGTCTGCACCCCCGGCGTTGGTTTCGGGCCCTCCGGCGAGGGCTACGTCCGCTTCACTGCCTTCGGCAGCCACGAAAAGACAGAAGAAGCCCTGAATCGCATCAAAGCTTGGAGCAAATAACTCCAAGCTTTTTTTATATCGAGAGCCCCCCCCCTTGGCTTCTTGCGCTCCGTAGGTGCTCAGGCGAGCAAGCACGGAGTCCGCCGATTCCCCGATTAGCGGGGCATCTCAAATGTGTGCGATAACACTTTGCTACAAGATGGCAGGTTATAAACGCGGAGTGTTAGCAAAATGCAAGTAAAATGCATATTAATCTTTACACTTTGTTATTCTCTTGCGTTTTTAACAAACAAAACGAAATTGTTTTTCTGATTATTCAAGCAAAGTGTCGTAACTTTGCACCGTGAAACAACAAAGTGTAACCCAGTGAGAGGGTTTAGTATTAATTTAATAAGGTAAGAAGGTATGAAAAAGATTGAAGCAATTATCCGCAAGACGAAGTTCGAGGAGGTGAA
>CAMHNI010000111.1 GCA_946186505.1 uncultured Prevotellaceae bacterium
GCTGCTATTGTTATTGTATATAGGTATAATTACCTGTAGTTGGACGAAAGCTTACCCTGATGGGTAAGCATTCGTTTAAATACACGTTGTAACAGTTGTAGTTTAGTTGTACCTTTGCAGCCGCAATAGTGCACACGACTACAACTGTTATTGTATTATGACAAAAGAAGAATTTGAAGTATTACAGTTGGACGAAAGCTTACAACCAAAAAGCGAAAGAAAGTAAAGCCAGACTATAAGTATCGTTTCGTTGGGCTATGACTCGTTTTACAATAGCACTATCAGACGGTATCGCCCATCACTCTGGCCACTAAGTTCGTCAGTTCTACGAACTGGGCGATGGTGAGTTGTTCGGGACGAAGGGTGAGGTCAAGGGTGGAGGGTGGAAGGTGGAGGGTTGATGGAATAATCTGGCGCAGGGAGACACGGAGCATTTTTCGCCGCTGGTTGAAAGTGGCCTTGACGATGCGACGGAACAGCTGTTCATCACAGCCGAGGTCGGTGACCTCGTTACGGGTCATGCGGATGACGGCGGACTGCACCTTGGGGGGCGGATTGAAGACATCTGGCTCGACGGTGAAGAGGTACTCGACATTGTACCATGCCTGAATGAGGACGCTGAGTATGCCGTACTGCTTGTTGCCGGGCTGTGAGGCCATGCGCAGGGCCACCTCGCGCTGGATCATACCTGTACAGCAGGGAATAAGGTCGCGGTTGTCGAGCATCTTGAAGAATATCTGTGACGAGATGTCGTAGGGATAGTTACCGGTGAGCACAAATTGCTGACCGCCGAAGACTTCATGCAGGTCCATGCGAAGGAAATCGCCCGAAATAATCTGCTGAGGGTCGAGGGATGATTGTTGCGTAAGATAAGCCACCGACTCACGGTCAATCTCTACTACCTTCAGCAGGCGGGGCTTCGGTATGAGATACTGGGTCATAACCCCCATTCCCGGTCCTACCTCAAGGACGGGCAGGTCAGTAAAGGGTTCGTCAACAGTGTCAGCAATACGTCGGGCGATGTCCAAATCAACGAGGAAATGCTGTCCGAGATTCTTCTTGGGTCTTACCTGTTTCATCTTTTTCTTTCACGCTTTTCACTCTTCACTTTTCACTCTTCACTCTTGAAGTGCCTCGACAAAGGTGCGGGTTACCAGGAACGAGCGTTCGGCCACCGTATTCCAGAAATCATGGTACTGCGATGCGTCGGTGTCGCGAAGGGGTATGTCGCTGACCACTCGGAACGAGATGAACGGCACCTTGTTCAGATAGCAGGTCTGGGCGATGGCGCACGACTCCATATCGACGGCCTTGGCCTCGGGGAAATGGCTGATAATTTCACGCATTTTCTCCTTAGAATCCACAAACCAGTCGCCGGTGACGATAAGTCCGGGATGGATTCTCAGTTGTGTGGGGAGAGAGATTGCCTTTTCCAACATCACAGGGTCTGCCTCATAGCGTGCTGGGAGTCCCTGTACCTGTCCGTACTGTGTACAGTTGTCGATGGCTGTTCCGCAATAGACATCGTGATAAGTTAGCTGGGTGCTCACCACAACGTCCTGGACATTGACATCATCGCCGTTACCGCCGGCACAACCTGAGGAGATGATGACATCAGGGCGAAACTCGTTTATCATACGTTGGGCACCCAATGCGGCGTTCACTTTGCCGATGCCACATTTCTGCACCAGGACGTTGCCGTCGGTAAAGAGCGACTGGAGCTGGCGCATTTCCTTGTCCATCGCCACTATGATTCCTACCTTCATATTTTTCTTCCGTATTTGCAATATTGGTGCAAAGTTACTGAAAATTTCGTAAAAATGTGAATTGAGCATGAGGAATTATGAAATATTTATGTAACTTTGCACTTATGGAACGGAAAAAGTTCGTAAACCAAGTCCTGAAGGTTGTCATGCCGCTGGTGTTAGGCGGTGCCATTCTCTATTGGATGTATCGTGACTTCGACTTCCAGGCGGTGCGCCATGTCATGCTCTATGAGATGGACTGGACATGGATGCTGTTGTCGTTTCCCTTTGGCGTTCTGGCGCAATCCTTCCGGGGGTGGCGTTGGAAACAGACCCTCGACCCCATGGGTGAGCATGCGCGTCCGTCAACGGCTGTCAACGCTGTGTTTTTGAGCTATGCCGTTTCCTTGATAATTCCTCGTATCGGCGAATTTACCCGTTGTGGTGTACTGAAACGGTGGGAGGGCATCTCGTTCTCGAAAGCCTTGGGAACGGTTGTCACCGAGCGGGCTGTAGATACACTGATAGTCATGCTCTATTCCGGACTGATACTGCTGGTTGAGATGAGTGTCTTCGGAACGTTCTTCCGTAAGACGGGCACCTCTATGGATCGCATCCTGAGCCGCTTTTCCCTGACGGGATGGCTTGTGACAGCCATCTGTGCTATCGCCGCTGCCCTGCTGTTGCACTTGCTGCTACGAAAGCTTTCTATATATAATAAGGTTAAAACTACCTTGAGCGGTATCTGGGAGGGCGTGCTCTCGCTACGCGGCATCCGCAACCTGCCCCTCTACCTGTTCTACTCCATCGGCATTTGGGTGTGCTATTTCCTCCACTACTACCTGACTTTTTTCTGTTTCGACTTCACGGCAGGTTTGGGCATTGGCTGCGCCTTGGTGTCCTTTGTTGTGGCAAACTTCGCTGTCATTGTGCCCACGCCCAATGGTGCCGGTCCATGGCACTTCGCCATCAAGACAATGCTCATCCTCTATGGTGTTCACGACGAGCAGGCCCTCTTTTTCGTGCTAATCGTCCACACCGTGCAGACCATGCTGGTCATTGCCTTAGGCGTCTGGGCATGGCTCAGACTGTCCTTCACTTCAAAAAAGCTTGTCAGTTAATCTTATAGTCCAGCGCCTCGGTACGCTCGATAAAGTCGATGAGCTGGTGCTTTACGTCCACCGTACTGTTTTTGGAGCGCAGCAGAACATGGTGCTTGCCAGTGGAGTCACGCAACTGGAAGAACAGCTTCGTCTTGCCAGGATGCTCACTCACAATCTCGCCTAAGTCGGCCACTATCTGGTCGTTCAGCAGGTCGGTGGTTAATTGGATGGTAATTCGGTCGATGGCTTTGTCCTTGATGGTCTGGAGGAACTCCACGCTGGTCACCTTCAGGTCCTTGGGGCCATTCTCGTTGAACTGGAAACGAGGTTTGATCTTGCCCACGACATAGACAGAGGCACCCACAGTGAACATACCCGCACGCAATCCCCATTCCTCGCCGAAGAGCGGCAGTTCTCCCGAGCCGTTGAAATCCTCGAGGGTGACAATGCCAAAGGGCTTGCCCGTCTTCGTGAAACCATTGCGCACGCCAGTGACAATGCCGCCCAGAATGACATCCTCACGGTCTGACAGTTTGTCAACATCTTTCAGTTCTTCACATCGGGTGTTGCACAGGTTATCGAGTACAATCTTATACTCATCCAAGGGATGTGCCGACAGATAGATGCCCACCAGGTCGCGTTCCTTGTTCAGCCGCTCAATGTCACTCCAGCGCTCGTCGGTCTTGGGAATAGGTGGCGTGGCAATCTCGATGCCGTCGTCGAAGCCGCCGAAGAGTGAGTTCTGCGCCTGCTGTTTCTCCTGCTGGTAGGTCTGACCGTAGCGCACCAGAGTGTCAAGGAACATCTCACCTTTGGCGTTCTGGGCAAAGAATTGCTCACGGCGGATGCCGAACGAGTCGAAGCCACCGCTCAGCGCCAGCGACTCGTATGCCTTGCGGTTGACGTTAGCAAACGACACGCGCTGGGCAAAGTCAAAAATGCTCTCGTAGGGGCCGTTCTGCTCGCGCTCGTCGATGATGGCCTGTGCGGCCGAGTCGCCCATGCCCTTGATGGCGGCCAGTCCGAAGCGTATCTCGCCCTTGTGGTTCACACCGAACTTCTGGTACGACTCGTTCACGTCGGGCCCCAGCGTGGCGATGCCCATCTGCTTGCACTCGTCCATCAGTTTCGTTATTTCCGTGATCTGGTCGCGGCGGCGGCTCATGATGGCAGCCATGAACTCAGCGGGGAAGTTGGCCTTCAGGTAAGCCGTCTGGTAGGCCACCCACGAGTAGCAGGCAGCGTGCGACTTGTTGAAGGCGTAGGAGGCGAACTTCTCCCAGTCGGCCCAAATCTTCTCCAGTATCTTCGGGTCGTGGCCGTTTTTCTGGCCGCCCTCGATGAATTTTGGCTTCATCGCATCGACGATGTCCTTCTTCTTCTTACCCATCGCCTTACGCAGGGCGTCGCTCTCGCCACGGGTGAAGTCGGCTAACTGTCGCGAGAGTAGCATCACCTGCTCCTGATAGACGGTGATGCCGTAGGTGTCCTTCA
>CAMHNI010000112.1 GCA_946186505.1 uncultured Prevotellaceae bacterium
CGAAACAGACGTTTACTATCCCCCTGCTCTCACCGGCCTTGGCTATTCTGAAAAAGTACCAGAATTTGATGTCGAAATTCACTTCGTCATCAAAAAAACACGTAAAAAGTTTCTCATTTCGGAAATTTTTCGTAATTTTGCAGCGGAGGACTAGGAATTATGAAGAATAAGTTCGATAATCAAGATAATGTCAGCATGCTGGGTATGACCATCCAGCAGGTGAGGAAAGCCAAGGGTATGACTCAGGAGGAACTTGGCAAGCGCGTTGGTCTGCCCAAGAGTAGTATCAGTAAGATAGAAAAAGGATTGACACACATCTCGTTTGAGGATGCTTCGCTGCTAATGGATGCGATGGGTGAGAAAATCACCATCCAAGTGATGGGCATGAAAGAACCAGACGAGAAAAAGGTGGAGCGTGTGCGTTTTGTGACGATAGGTGTGATGTGGTATGCACATAGCAAGAAAATAGCGTTTGCAGATGCCTATAAGTACTTATTGGTGTATAAGGGTATCCAGTTCCTAGAAGAGAACTATGCTTACGAACAGACGCTACCTCGACAGACACTCCTCGATGATCTTGACAAGGTATGCAACAGGAATCGTGAAATATTGAAAAGGGCTGTATGAGACTTTTGCACGGAAGTAATGTTGAAATCGTCCAGCCTAATTTGGCAATGTGCCAGTCGATGAACGACTATGGCCGCGGATTCTACTTAACACCCCAATGGCAACGTGCCTATCTGATGGCTAAGCGCAGAGCTGGCAGAGACGGAGGTGAGCCAGTAGTCACACCTTTTCTGTATTATCCAAGCAAAGCAGAAGAGCACGGGTTGAAGGTAAAGGAGTTTAAAGGTTTTAGTGCTGAGTGGTCAAAATTTATCATTCAGAATCGCTCTGACGAGACTTTTTCACATGACTACGATGTGGTCATTGGCCCTGTGGCCGATGCTTTCGTGGATAAAGAGATAGAACGGCACAAACAGAAGTATGGCTCGCGCTATCTGGAAACAGCAGCATTGCTTGACTTCGCTGAGCATGTATCGCAGTTTGGCAGCAAATACACTCAGTACTGCTTCTGCACCGAAAAGGCAATCAAGGAACTAATCAAAGAATAACGATATGGAAGAGAGGTATTTAAAATTTGAGGATTTGATGGCAGACCTTGCAGCCTATTTGGTATCAGAGTATGACATTGAACCTCGGGATGCAACAGGGCTGGTAATGAACAGTCCTCTGACACAAGAGTTGTATTCGTCGGAAGAGCCAATCACTGATCAAAAAGTAAAAGTGCTGGCAGAGAAATTGCTGGCATCAACATCAAACGATATAAAGGTATGAAACTGGCAGAAGCATTGAGCATCCGAAAGGATTTGCAGAAGCGCATCCAACAGCTTGGGCAGCGCATTCAGAACAATGTAAAGGTACAAGAGGGCGACGAACCAAAGGAGCAGCCCGCTGAGCTGATGAAGGAACTTGATAGTTGCCTCTCTCAGCTTCAGGAACTCATCTGGCGCATCAATGCCACTAACATCGAGACAAAGAACAGTGAAGGCAAGACGCTCACTGAACTGATGGCTCAGAAGGATGTGCTGACCACGAGAATCAGCACTCTTCGCAGTGTCTTTGACACAGCATCATCGGGCCAAGACCGCTATTCCCGCTCTGAAATCAAGATGGTGACGGTGGTCGATGTCAAGGCACTCAGCAAGCAGATTGACGAGTATTCCGCACAGTTGCGCAAACTCGACATCGAGATCCAGGCATTGAACTTCCAAACCGAACTAAAATAAATATAGGCATCCGCATTCACAGGGCGAACCGAAACCCCTATTGGTACGCTGCCCGGAGCCGTCAGCACTCTGTTCGATTCAGGAACTTTCACGGCGCAGGCTCAGCACGTCCTCACTCGCATGCACAACTCATGCTGCACGTAGCACTACCACCCGGTTGACTATGAGTGTCGGATGCCTTCTCTCAATATCAGAACTCCACCCTTGCCGTCTGCTCTTGGCAGCACCAGAATAGGCAAAAACTATTGATTTTCCGCTGCAATCTCCAGCCCGAACTTATCCACCAGTTGCCGAATGGCTGGGTTCTCGTCTATCATCACTTGCAACGTCTTTATGTCGTCGGCATGAACCACGTTGGATGTTGCGGGTTCTGTTGCCGCCACCTCAGAGCTACCGTTCTCCTGCTGCGGGGCTTTGAATGCATTGGGTTGTTCCCAGCAGCGATAATAGGCATAGTCGGCCAGGTCGTAGCCTCCGGCGTGACCTGCACAGAAGTTGCTCACAGCGGCATTGGGCAGGTCGAAGTGCTCAACCTGCTCCCGCCAGTCTTTGATGGCGTCGGCATCGGGTACGAACACCACCGAGCGACATTGAGAGAGAATGTTCTTCACCTTCCACACTTTACCTATTTCCTCCGAGCTTCCGACTGCCAGCCAAAGGCCGCCGGGCATCATCAACGAACCTATCACGGCGTTCTTCTCGCCTTCCACGATAAACACACGAGTATCACGTCCGGCGTTGCGAAGCTGGTGCTGACCAAAGATGCACTTGGCAGATTTGATCTCCTTCTCTCCATCTTTCGCAGGTAGTTCACCCCTTGATTGCAGAGAAGAGAAAATCCAAAATGATTCTCCGACAACCCATGAAGACTTGTCGCGGTTTCCTGTTGGCTGGTACTTCATAACCTTGCCCTCCCGGACTATTCCCTTCTCATCAATCTGCCAGAAGATGACGGCTTTTGACTTTGTGCGCCCCAGATAGAAGGTGTCTATCGCTTGTTTCACTCTGTCGGCAGGGAACAGCCGTAGCAGATAGTCTGTAAACACGGTCATACCCTCTGTGGCCGTGGGAATGAGCGTCCGCTCAACATAACTTTTGTCGATGGGTATCACCGTTTGCTTCGGCTCTAGCATGTATCTCCGCTTGCCGTCCTTGCCGGGCGGCAGTTCCGACGGGTGGTCGGTGTAGTAAGTTCGGGGCTTGTAGTCGTAACCGCAATTGTAGTGGCGGTCGCACTTGCCAACCTGATCGTTGATCGCAAAAGAAAACATTGCTTTCATGGTGAATCTGCGCAAGAACACAGTTCCAGATTCAGACATGTTCGGTCGCTACAACCCAGAGGCCGAGAGTAAGGAAACGCTGTCAACCAAGGGCTTTGCTAAGCACGTCAGTGACCACGGTGGTACGCTGGTGAGCTACGAGCTGATGCAGATGGTTTTGGCCGGTATCGTGAAGTGCTTGAAGGAGTACATGTCACAGGGCCAGCCTGTCAAGCTCGATGGCCTTGGCACCTTCCGTCCGACTGTCACCTCCGTCACAGGTGGTGCTGCCTCTATCGAGGAAGCCCTTCAGAAGGGGGTCAACAACATGGTGGCTGGTGTGAACTTCGTCTTTATCCCTGAGAATGCCCAGGGTGAGGAGATCACCTCGAAGAAGTTCAAGGATCAGTGCTCTTTGCAGTTCGCCTACCTTGTTGAGACCATCAAGAAGGTCATCGGTGGCAAGGAGAAGTCTTACACTCTTCGCACTCCGCTCTCAGCTTGGGGTATCGCACAGGCCGATGACGAAGGTGGTGACGGTGGCAACGGTGGTGGCTCTGACACTGGCGGTTCTTCTAACGGTGGTTCAAGCACGGGAGGCAGCTCTCAGGGTGGCTCGCAGAGCGGTAACGGTGGAAGCACCAATACCGGCTCGAACTCTGGTTCAGGCACCAACACCGGCGGTAACACCAACAGCGGTTTGAACACAGATAGCAACACCAGCGGCAACGGTGACAATGGTGAACCAGGCAACTACAGATTGGTCATCTACAAGTACGGCAGCGGTACATCGACCGTAACTGACGACAGCGAACAGGAAATCAATAGCAACGACAACGTGGCCTCCGGTTCTAACGTGAACATCAGCGTTGTGCCCGCAGCCGGAAAGGTTCCAACAGTTACCGTTAATGGCTCCAACATCGAACTAACTGAGAACGACGGAGTATATACTGGTTCGTTCCAGATGCCGACAAGGGGTACTGTGGTTGAGATTAACTCCGAACCAAGTGACTGGTTCGACACTGGCGATTAAGCTGATCAGAGTGACTGAGTAATTCTCAGGACAATCCCCTACCCTCTCATTCGAAGGGACTGGCAGTATTAGGCTGTCAGTCCTTTTTATTTCAAGCTTACTTGATTCAAGTTTCGCTTTAATTTTGCAGCGTAAATAATAGAGTACCCACGACTCTTA
>CAMHNI010000113.1 GCA_946186505.1 uncultured Prevotellaceae bacterium
CCGTAGCCTAAGATGCCGTTAGCAGGTGTAGGTGTGAAGATGTTGATGGGTCGGGTGATGTCCTTGACGACGTTGATGACGTCGCTATAGACCTGCACCTGTTCGTTGCCGTAGGGTGTGGTGGTGAAGGCGCGGAACTCGTAGTTGCCCTCGGGGTAGCTCTGGTCGCTAATCATTTTAACTTCCAGCGGCAGGTCGCCCGTGGCAGGCAGCAGGTTGTAGTTGGCATTGAGCGAGTCGGCCTTGTTGGTCACCCACGTATGCAGGGCCGTCCACTGCGTGTTGCCCTGGAAACGGTACTGCACGCCCACGTTCTTCAGGTTCTTGAACTGGCGGTTGAAGCCCTTCACCTTCATCTCCAGACGGGCACTGTCCGTCTTGCAATTCACCACCGGCTCGGTGATTGCCAGTTCCACGGGCGATGACGAGGGCTTGAAATGTACGCTCAACTTAGCGATATCGTGAATCTTGATGGCCTGATATGCTGACGAGAACCACAGTTCGATGTTCTCATAGTCGAGCACGCTCTGGTCAGTCTGTCGAACGGTGATTACCTTCTTCACCGTCTCGCCGGCGGGGATGAATATGCCGCGTCCATTGGCAGGCACACCGTCCATCAGTATCTCCAGTCCATGCTGGTTGGTGCCTTCCGCAACCGACAGATTATAGGTAAAGTCGAAGCCCTGTGTGGTGGTACTGATGTTCGACAGATGCAGGGTAAACTGCCCTGTCTGTCCGGCGGGTATGTCGGTCAGTACGGCACTCTTGACAGCGATGCCGCCGTCAGTGCTGATTTGTATGTCGGGATTCTCCATCTGTTCCGTTCCGTTGGAGAGAATGTGCTGTCCCGGCTCGTAGTACTGGGTCTTCTCTTCCTTCTGATAGGGATTGTAGCTTTGTCCGCCGAAGATGCTGAAGATATCGCTCCATCCACCTGGCGACTTGTAGATATCGACGGAGAAGTCGGTGCCCCTGTTGCCGTCGTCGAAGATATAGTCGAACTCGGCATAGTCCTTCGTATTCTCGTCGTAGTCGCTCTCAGTGGTGGAGTAAGCCCAACCGTTCTCTGTGTCGACTGACATCTTCGTCTTGAACTGTATGGAAGCGGCCGTGTTTTTCGTTGAGAAACCACCCTTTACGATACCTCCCAGATTGTGCGAATAGTTGTGTTTCACCACTTTGGTCGTATCATTGCGGGCTGTGTAGGAGTAGCCCGATCCACCATCGAACGAGATGTTGCGCTGCCAGTATTTGTCGCGATTCTCAATAGCCGTCACCTTGTCGTATTCGTTGTTGTAGAGGACCTTTTGCCAGCTTTCTATCTGATTGTTGCACCAGGCCACCTTGTCTTCGGCCACAAAATCTGTGAGGCTCTCCCATGCGGCGGGTGTCACCTGCACGTAGGTGCCCTCCTGTCCGTAGCTTGTATCATCCTCCTTGACCCATGTGGCATAGAGCACCTCGCTCGTGTTATTCACGAAAGCGCGGGCCTCGGCCTCAGTATCGAAGTGCTGCGTGAGGTAGCCATTGCGTGTCTCCCGCCACTTCGGAATCATCACCTCTTCAATCTCGTAGGTGGAGTACATGAACTTTGTTGTCACGCTGTCGCCCAGGCTGGTAGCCACATCGTCTTTCAGTTCGAAGGGCGCCGTCTCGTTGTCGCGGAAGAATCCCACCTTGCGGCATTTGCCCATGAGCAGGTTGGTGCTGTAGCCTATGAAGACATCGCCATTCGATCCGCAATAGTCCTTAGTGGCACCGGTGGATACCTGCTCGGTAGCGGTCAGCGTCCACGTCTTTTCGGTCGATGAGTTCTTGTTCCACGTATAGTGAATGCCACCGCCTATATCAGAGGTATTGTCAAGGTCTGTGGTCTCGTAGTAGAGTCCGAAGCCCGACATGAATCTCACCTTCGCACCTAAGTTTGCCTCATACATCATCTTCTCGTTGCCATAGCCTCCGCTGGTGGAACTTCTCACCTTCGTCTTGGTCGAGCCAGTCTTCCACACGGTCTTCGACTTAGCGCCTGGCGGGTCGCGCAGCACCATCAGCACCTGGTCGGGGCCATTGGTGACGAAGTTGTTGCCGATAGGAAGACTGCCCACGACGATGGCATTTATGCCATTGGGGGCGTAGGTACGTCCTTTGCGCTCCAGCGTGATGCCCAGATGACGGGTGTACGGACTGACGACGTTGGGTGCTCCGGCATTCCACTTGAAGGCGTAGCGTCCCAGTGAGTCAAGCACCAATTGGTTCTTCTTCAGGTCGTACACCTGGCCCAACTGGTATTCGGTTTCACCGGGCGGAAGCACGGCCACGATGGTCTGGTCGCTCGACATCTCGTTGGCCACAGTAATAACCTGGCCGGCGAGGGGGATGGTGTCGTTGGCAGCCTCTCCGTTGTCGTAGTTCGTATAGACCTCATAGCCGTAGAGTTCTGTGTGATATTCATCGCCCATCTTATAGATAGGATAACCGTACTTGTAGCTGACGGCACCTTCATCCGTGCGTGTCCACAGGTCGCTGACGGTAAACTTGCCCAGTTCGTCCTCACCCTTGTATTCCTGTATGCCGAAGACGTCCTTGCCACTCTTGGGCTGGCTGATGTCCACCTGAGGTGTGGCAAAGTAGGTTTGCACAAGTTTGGTGTGGTACTTATACTTGTTTAGCACGGAGTCGCCCCGTTCATCCACCTGCCACAACGAGTCGATCTGCTCCTTCAGCACGTTGCTCAAGTCTATCTCTGGCAGGATATTGAACTCTATGTCGGGGTTCTTAGGTATCTCGATGTTCTTCACGATGTACTTCAGCGGTGGCAACTTGGCCGAGAACTCGCCCGTCGCGGGGTCGGTATTGATGAATATGTAGCGTGCGTCGCCGCCTTCGAAGCCTGTCCATGCCGTGCTGTTGATGCTCACAGTGTCGCTCTCCCACGTGCGAATCTGGGTAGCCGATGTTTGGGGCTTGCCCTCCACGCGGTTGAACGATAACGATTCGTTGTTCAGTTTCAACGTGATGGTGGCCGTGCCAATGTTGTTCTTCGACGCTCCGAAGCCCACGGCCAGTGTGTCGTTACGTTCGCCGCCACCGATGCGCCCCACGAAATTGACCAGCGTGGAGTCGGCAAAGTCATGCGTCACGGCACGGTCGAAGTTATACTTCCCAGTATCAGGGAAGCGTCCGCCGCCCACCATCTTGTGATTGCCCAGCTTGGCTTCGACAAAATGCTCGCCTATAGGAACGGAGATTCTGTAGCGGCCTTGTGCATCGCTCTGCTGAACTTCGCCATCGGTGGTCAGCAGCTGACCATCCACATAGAACTGTATGCCCTCGGCAGGAATGTTCGTGCCGGCATAGTAAACGTATCCCTCCATGGGGAACGACGACACATCCTCGAAGTCGATGTTGTTAGCCGTCAGCGAGGTGGGGCTGACGAACATCGAGCGTGTGACGGGATTGAACTGATGCTCGCCGTACAGCGGGGCAATCTCGTAGTTGGTGCCGCCTTGCTGGAACGGAATACCGCGTATGATATAGTTGCCATTCTTGTCGGTCACACCGTAGAGACCCAACTGCTGCGGCACGGTGGCCGACGGCGTGGCATTAAGTCCAACCTCAGGATGGTTCAGCTGGTAGATGCCGTCCTGACGGGCCACGTCGAAGGCATAGTCCTTCACACCGAGTCCCTCGTCGAGCGGCCAGTAGAGCACCAAACCGTCCTCCGTACCGCCGAGGATACGGGTGTAGTTGGCTTCCACCTCTTCTTTGCTCAGGGCTCTGTTCCATAGGCGGATGTCGTCAATATAGCCGTTGAAGGACTGGCCCATACCTGCGTACATGCTTTCGATGCCGCCCACAGCGAGGGTGGGATCGCTGCCAATGTTCCAGTCCTTATACTGAGTGCAATCGAGTGTGTACGACAGCAGCGAGTCGGTGCCCACATAACAAGTCAACATGCCGTGGTCATAGACGGCGGTGACGTGGGTAAAGTCGGTGGTGCTGAACGGCAGGCTCTTATTGAAGTGATGCGAGTTCAGCCTATTGTCATAGTGGATGACTCTGTTCAGATAGAAATGTGTGCCGTCGTCGCTCCTCACGCCCAGTTCAAGGCCATAGCCCAGACGCAGTATCGTTTGGTTGGC
>CAMHNI010000114.1 GCA_946186505.1 uncultured Prevotellaceae bacterium
TTTCTACCCATAAGTTGAACTCAAATTTTGTCAACTTATTCAGTACACTACAATATAGAAAAAACCTTAAAAGAGTGCCCCTCGTGCCCCTTTTAAGGTTTTCTTACTGACTGTCAATAAGTTAACAGGGGCACGGTAGGTGAAAAAGTGTGCCCCTGGTGTGCCCCTGGGTGCCCCTGAGGATTTCTTGATGCGAAGCGCCGTTGGCGCGTGATGAAGTCACTGGCGTATGACGATTTCGCAAGTGACGTGTTTCAGACTTGCAAACTGCCGCTTTACGGTTTCCTCCACCCCCTGGAGGAAGTTGCTCCACCCCCTGGAGGAAGTTGCTCCACCCCCTGGAGCAAATGAACCCCCGGCGCCTTACATGCCATTTGTGAGGAACTCAGAACAAATCGTCCAATATAATGTTTTGATTCACATCCTTAGCCTGTTCGTTCTCCGTAATGCCGTTTGTCGTCACCATCACCAATTGTATGGAATGGGTCTTTGTATGTTGTTTGCTATGGAGAAACGCTTCAATCTTGTTTTCTAGTTCTCTTTCGTATTGCTTGGTAATTAACAATGCGCAGTTTGTCAACAACTTTTACTTACATTACATACATTCTACTTACATTGACTAAAGCCACTGATACTCAGTCTGTTGTAGGCTAATGTAAGCAATGTAAGTAAAAATTAAACTTTTTATTAGACATCAAGAATCGGGGGTATTTGATTCCTCCCGCAATTAATGGACATTAAGCCGTTAATGATATGAGAACAAGAACCGTAGAATCAAATACCTGTCCCCATGATTCAACAGCACTCATGAACCAGTACGAGAAGACCACCGTCGGCAGCCGCAGCTACGCAGCCAACAAGAACATCTTCGGCCAGTTGCCGCAGACCTTCACCATGGTTGACGTCAAGGCACTCAAGGGCTCCGAATACTCCGACGGCACCCTCTATTCCATCATCAGCCGATGGGGCAAGGATGGCTGGATAGAGAAGACCGGCAAGAAGAGTTGGACAAAGCTCATCGGCACCCAGCCCTGAAACCTTGCAACCTTGCAATCTTGCATTCTTGCATAAGGTGTTTCTGACTACAACTCCCCCCCGTCATTCCGAACATTCCCTGGAGTGGCGGGGGGATTTTTTTTCTGCTTTTCTCTTGGTGTTTAAATTTGGTGCACACGGGGTCGGTTCCGTTGTGCACTTGTAACCTCGGTTGCTATCGAGCATCAGCACACTACTGCCTCCTCGACTTTCTCTTCCAAGGCATCCTTGATGTAGGCATTGATGGAAATGCAGGCCGTACTACGGGAAATGAAAATAATACGAATTTATTTTGCATTTCGCGCACATAATTGTACCTTTGCAGCAAATTTGTGGACGCAAGGCCAGCTCATTGTCTAAAGGTACTAAGCGACAGAGCCAAGCACCCAACCTGCTAACTAATGGAAAATCCTCATAATATGACAGGAAAAATGATTATCTGCTGTCTGCTGTTCACGTTGAATGCAGCTGCACAAGGACAAGAAGCTACAGACAGCATAAGTACTCAGGAGAGTAAGCCGAACTTGTTGGTACGGCTTCATCAGCTACAGCAATACTTAGACACCAAAGCCAAGGCGAAGGTGGATTCGCACTACATTGAAGTGCCCAAGAAGCCCTGGAGGGTGATACTCCGCTATAAGGAGAACGTGGTGGATGTGGACTACTACCAAAGTGTTGATATCCCCGCAACCAACGAACATTCAGACTGGAATCTGTGCTTTGAACCTCCCGTGGCCTCTTCCGTCGGTTTCTGGGTGGGCTATCGCGGTACGGGCTTTTCCTACTCCAAGTCGCTCATCAAGAATGCAGGCCGCTATTACTCCTTCAGTTCGACGGGAGCCAAGTACGGCTTCAACTTCCGGCTGAGACGCTTCAATACGCAAGACGCCAGGTTCATGGCAACTGACCTCAATCAAGAGACGGGTGCCGAAACGAAAACTGATACGGCCTTCAGCATGCCGTCGCCTGTATGGATTCGTTCTGTCTATATCAACGGATACTACGTGTTCAACGGGCGTCGCTACTCACAGGCTGCTGCCTACAACCAGTCGGTCATCCAGCGTCGTTCCGCAGGCTCTTTCCTGTTAGGAGCTACATGGTACCAGTCATCATTCGACTATTCGGACATCCGAAACTTCCCCTTTATGCTTGTCGGCCACGGCATCTACCGCGCCAAAGTACACCAGGCCAACATCGGTGTGGGCTACGGCTACAACTGGGTGCCGCTGCGCGGCCTTGTCGTCAACGTGATGGCCATGCCTACCGTCAGCGTCTATAACCGTGTGAAAGCCTACAAATACGATTTCAACTATGACCTGTCTCCTGAAGAGCCTGTCGATGACTACGGAGACTGGAATAAGGTGACGAGGAGATGGGCAAACGGAAAGACACATAAATCTTTTTTTATGGCCAATAAGTCAGACCCTCAGTTTGACTACTGGGAGGTAGAGCCGGAGGTTATCTACACCATGTTACGGCTCAACCTTGATTTGCGCCTCGGCATTGCCTACAACTGGAGCAATTTCTTCATCGGTGCTCAGGCGCAGTACAACAATTTCAACTATAAGAGTGATCATTGCAGAGTCAACATCTACGATGCCTACGCCCGCGTGTCATTTGGCGTGAGACTTTAGAAGAGGAAAGGGCGTTGCGAATCAGGGGGACAGGTCTTTGATTTTCCTTGAACCAAAACATGGATGTGGCAGCCCGCCTCGCTGCCACATCCTTTTGGTAGTTGCAAAAGAGCCCCCTGCTGCTCAACGTGCTCTATGACTTACTGACACAAACGGATAATAATCTCGGATATCCTTGGATATTTGGGAAAATAGTCGTACTTTGGCGGGATAACCCCGCCGAAAGGCTACGGGTAGGCGAACTTTGTTCGGGAATGGATAGGCTGCATCTCGGAAAAACTCAAATAAATTTGGTTTTTCACTCGATTTGCACTATCTTTGCAGCGATTAAACGCAAGAAGATATGGCAACAACAGTTCTAACACCACAGATACAATTCGTCACCCTGGCCATCGGAGCCACGGCGAAACAAATGGGAATCTCTGCTACAGAACTCTACAACCGCCTAAACCGTCACAATCTAGTGAGAAGGTTGCTGATAGACTGTTATGACACGCTACATGCTGAGAGCATCGAGGGCGTGGCATGGAACGTGGAGCAAGCATTACGAAATTGGGATGCGAAGGAAGGAGGTGCAAGATGAAACAGACACTCTACCACGGCTCATACGTGAGCGTGCCGAATCCGCTGACGGGCGTGGGGCGCAGGGAACTCGACTTCGGCCCGGGTTTCTATGTGACGCTTCTGCGCGAACAGGCCGAGCGATGGGCACGGCGCGTGTGCGTCATCCGGGCTGTAGACACACCGCTACTCTCTGTCTATGAGTTCGATGAAGACAATCTGCCAACCGACATGCGAAGACTTCGCCTGAAGCACTACGACCAGCAGTGGCTTGACTTCATCGTAAGCAGCCGTCGCGGCGAAGAGCCGTGGCGCGACTATGACATCATCGAGGGCGGCGTGGCCAACGACCAGGTCATCGATACCGTGGAAGACTATTATGCCGGTCGCATCACTGCCGAACAGGCTATCGGACAACTGCGGTTCGCCCAGCCTACTCATCAGATGTGCATCAGCCGACAGAGCATCGTCGACCATTGCCTGCGTTTCATCACCACCGAGCAGGTTCAGCAGAAGGGAGGGATGCGATGAGAGACCAAGTACTTTGGCGCAAGACTGCCAGAATCGCCACGATATTGGCCGAGCGTCTGGACATAGATGCAGAGCGGGCTCTCAATATTCTCTACAACTCCCGCACTTATGCCCTGCTCGACAATCCCGACAGCGGACTGCAACTGATGAGCGACAGTTACATATTGAACGACCTGTTGCGGGAACTGGAGGCATAGTCCTCCACAACCACCCCCACCGAGAATTTTTATCCGCCGAGACTGCCGCAGCGCAGTCCCGGCGGAATCCGTTTTGGTGAACCGCAGGGACGGGTACCTGTTCCGCGTCCTGCTAAACAGCAAAATAACCTATCGGCCTCACTGCCCTGGAACG
>CAMHNI010000115.1 GCA_946186505.1 uncultured Prevotellaceae bacterium
CGATGAGTTTGTAGGTGGGATAGCCGTTGACACCCACGTAGTTCTCGATGGCACTCTGCTGGTCTTCAGGCAGATTGTAGTGCACACAGTTGGGGCCCGTCAGGTTGTATTCCTTGATGACGTTCTTCCATGACTCGTCGCTGCTGCGGTTGGCCAGGTAGAGATACACAATATCGTAGTTCTTCAGGGCTTCCTTTACTTTCCACGACTCCTTGAGGTTGCGCTTGCAGGGGCCGCACCACGTGCCCCAGATGTCGAGATAGACGATACGGCCTTTGTATGGCTCGATGATCTTGCGGAATATCTTCTCGCCGTCGCTCATGCCCTCGACGTCTGTTGACGGACGCAGGCTGGCGGCATTGGCGAAGTCTGAATTCTCAAGGGCGACATACTTATCGTTAATGGTCTTGACAGCACTTAAGGCTGCTGGCAGATGGACCTGTTGCTCGAAGAATTCTTGCACAGCGGGAGCAAGCGGCTTGCGCGTCTGGTCTATCTGTTTATAGAAATGGTGAGCCAGTGCAAGTTCCTTCAGATTCTGGTCTGCACCCGTAGCGTCGAGCGCATTCAGAATCTTGTAGCACTCGAAGAATGGCGCCTCGTCTTGCAGCACCTTCGTCACATCTTCGCGTTCGAATAGAGCGTTACGCTGCTGAACAAAGTCTTGTTGATTAAACTTCTGTAAAGCCACGCTATCGATATTGAAAATGTCTTCGATAGCTGTAGCACCCGCATCTGAACGCGCCTTGAACTGAGCAGTTATGAACGTCTTATAGCTGGCAGCATAGCGGTCGAGCAGGGCCAGTTCGTCGTCGGTAATCGCGATTTTTCCTTCAGCTTTGTTCTTGCGGAGCACAGACGAGAAGAGTCCGTCGCTGACATACACCGTAAATCCGCCGGCAGGGACGGCAAAGTCAGCCTGAGACATTTGGTCGATATAGTCGCGCATGAAGGTCGGGAAGGGGCGTTGAAGGGTGTAGGGTTTGGGCACCTTCTGCCACAGCTCAGTGGTCACGAAGTCCATATATTCCTTTGGAATTTGGCGCTTTAAGTCGAAGCGCGCCTGCATCATCGACTCGCCTTGACCTGTAATGAGACTGCCCTTGAGGTAGTTGATATAGCGCTGTGAGAGGTTGGGACACTGTACAATGTGCGCCTCGAGTTCAGCCCTCATCGCGTTGCAGATGCTATCCATGTGGGCCTTGAACTGCATAGCATTCTGATGCTCCTCAATACGTGGATAACCCCATTTGTCAGGATAGGCCACAAGTTCATTCTGCACACGGGCATCGTCACCCATAAAAAGCTTCTGGCCAGTCTTGAAGTCGTTGAGGAAGAAATAGGTCTTGCCGGGTTCCAAGACAACACTCACAGTAGAGCGTTGCAGGTCGAGCCGCGCTTCCGTGGTATTGAGCACGGGAAAACGGAGGGTGAAGCAGCCCAGCGAGTCCATCTTGACATAGAACTTCTGCTGGTCGTCCATAAGCAGATTATCGATATTAACCTCAAACTCGCGGCTTTGTTTCCAGGCTTGTTCGGGCATGTCCTTCAACCAGCCGATGAGAGTCACGCTATCGTTACTGTAGCCGTTGTCGACAAAGTCCTGACGCAGGTCCTTCGTGGGATAGTCGGGCAAGGCAGCAGTCGTGATGGGACTGCAGGCGATGGGGTTCTCATGACCAATGGTGATGTTACGCCTCCCCTTTTTCAGCTTATCCACCTTGACGACGTTGCCGTCGCTGAGTGTCAGGGTATAGGCATCCTTCTTCTCCATCTGGTTAGCGATATCGTACACTTTATTGTTATAGATGACGTGCTGGGGCGCGAAGCCGATGAGCCAATCGCCAGTGGCCTCATTGCGCCAATAGGTGTCAGCGATACCGTCGGGCGTGTCGTCGGCACTACGAATATTCTGGTACATCCAGCCGCCCGGCTCAATCACGTTCAACAGCTTTGTACCTTGTGGCACAGGCTCGAAGACCAGCGAGAAATCAAACACATCGGTAGTCAGCGTATATCGATTGTCGAGACCAATCACAGTGGCGTCCTTGATGGGATACTGTTTGCCGCCAGCCTCTATATAGGTGGCTTTGGCAATCGCTATCCAAGACCCACTACGATACTTTATACGTAGGCCCACTTCCGTGCGGTCGGGGAACATTTCCACTTTCGTGACCTCGCTCCGTGCCACATTGGTATAGCCGACGACCACGTTGTTCCACACTTTTGTCTGTGCCCAGCCCGTCAATGCGACGAGGGCGAGCAATGCGGTGATAATGGTTTTCTTCATGATTGATATGGAATTCTAAAATAGTCGAAAAAATGTACTGGCCTTAGATTAGCTACAGAACCTAGCAATCCATTCTTTAAAAAACGGATCTTCTATTTCATAGTCGTTTACGCGTATCACATACCCGTTCTTCATCAACCGCTTAATACCGCTAAATGTTGTGCTTGTAGCTACCTGACGATTTTGTAAGGGGTTGGCGCCTTTACTTAGGCTCAGCATGATGGATCGGTCAGTACGGTTATAGTTCAGCCATAGCCGTTCAAAATCCAAATCATGTGTACGTACAATCTTGCTGACGACTTCTCCTACAACACCTTCAACAAGGTTGTCGTAAGTCATCAGGTCCCAGACTTGTGTTTTACGCATATACAGCGCAAAGATACAACATTATTCTGATATCCACAAATGATTAAGAAACTTTATGCGAAAAAAATCGCAACGAAAAAAATCGCAAGGCTTTACCGGCCATTTTTACTTAAAGATTGCTGCAAGTTTCTTCTCTGACTAAGCCGTCAACCCATAGCAGGGTTATAAGGTGAGAGTCAACATAAAAAAGTTTTAACGTTTAACCGAGTCAACCTATCTAAGGATTAAGCAAAAAAGGTAGTCAACCTAAATCAGGGAACTACATTCATTGGCTTATAAACGGTTTTAGTGCTTTTGTTCCTTCTCTGACTTCCTCAATAATCTCCATACATCGTGCACGGGTAATGCGGATGTTGGTACCAACGGTTATCATGTCTTCATCAGTGGGAAGTCCCTTGAAGTTGACAGTCGAGGCATGTTCGCCCAATGTGTTGTCGTTGGTCAGGTCGTAAGCGGGAGCAAGGTTCCACTGTCCCTCACGGCAGATAAAACTGAAATTGCGTGCATGATCATCGAAATTACGGGCAAACACATTGAAAGCCATGCGACGGAACTGCTGCTCTACCTCAATAGGCGACTGCGTCAGATAGCCCGTCAGCTGTAATAAACTATGGTAGTCCATCTTGGGCGGCGTGATAGGTTCATTTAGCAGGCCGCTGGCCGTCACTACATGTAACCGCAGGCCGTCCTCGATGTCAAAACGACGACAGGCGAAGTATTTGCCATCCATCAACTTAAAGTCAGGCACGATGATGCCACACTGACGCGCCACCTTATTGTATTGGTACTCTATCTCTCCAATATTCTTTGGGTCATAGGTGTGACGGAACTTTACGAGCCAATGGCCATTCGCATCCGTAAAGATGCATTTCGGGCGCACGCCACCCGAATTGCCGCTTTGGTAGAAGAGCACATCGGCGTTATCATCCGACTTTTCCGACAGCACTTCGAGTGCCATCTGTTGCATTTCATCAAACGAACCCCGCCAATCGCTCTGTGGCATCTTGGTCTCTGGCTCATAACACAAGGCACCCATACCTGAACTTCCTACGAGACTCAGGCGTTGAACAGGAGTAAGTGCACCACAATTGATGCCTGACTTACTAAGCACTTTTCGCAACAGATACTCACCATAGCCACCAGGAAGGCTATCTTCGAATACGCCAAAGTTACCGTTGAATGGGGAATAGTCAGCTGTTACGATGCCCGTTTTCAAGGGCAGTTTCAAAGGTGAAATCGAGAAGCCATTAGCCACCCATTCCTTATCGTACTCAAACTGACAGACATGTTTATTGCCCATAGACAGTGTACCTACTTTCCTGCCATGATAAGTCACAC
>CAMHNI010000116.1 GCA_946186505.1 uncultured Prevotellaceae bacterium
TTCCTCGTGCCCACAGGCTCCTACGACGTGGTGCTCAACACCGACTCGAAGGACTTCGGCGGCAACGGCTTCGCCGATGACTCGATGACCCATGTCACCAACTTCGACCCGCTCTACGTCCAGGACAAGAAGGAGTGGCTGAAGCTTTACATCCCGGCTCGTTCGGCTGTGGTGCTGAAGAAGAACTAATCTGTGATGAATTATAACCATCCTGCCAGACATGATAGCACCATCATCATCAAGGTGATGTGTGCTGTCGTGTTTGTTGTATTCTCTTTTCTCTGGCTCTATTTCTTTCAGGCTGATCTGCTTGCAGTCGTGCAGCATATGCTCAGTCACGGGCAGACCAGCTATAACCGTCTGGTCGGTGCTGTCCTTATTACGGCTATCCTGCAGCTTTTACAGACAGGTGTTTACAGTCTGGCACGGCTTCGGAAATACTCCCATGCGCTCACCTATTTCCCGTCTATGCTTGTCTTGGCAGTGCTTACTTCCGCCGGTCAGAACATGACATCGGGTATGTCTTTTGGTCGCTGGCTCTGGCTGTTGCCGTTGCTGCTTGTTGTCTGGGTGGGCACTGTGTGGATGGCACGCAAAGTCCAGCCGTATGAGTCGGGAAACCGTTCGGGGCTTTTTTCGCGGCCGATGTGGATCAACATGCTGATAATGGTGCTGATGACCGTCGGCGTGACGGCTGCTTCAAACACCAATGCTGTTTTCCATTTCCGTTCTCATGTTGAGACGGCACTGCTGGCGCATGATTATGACGAGGCTTTGCGAGTGGGAGACTGTTCGTTGGAAACTGACGGTAACCTGATGATGTTGCGTATGTATGCCCTCTCGCGGAAGGGGCAGTTAGGCGAGCGCCTTTTTGAATATCCGTTGCTCACTTCGAGTGATGCGATGTTGCCTACAGGCGGCACTGTCTGTATGATGAGGTATCCCACAGACAGTCTCTATCGTCATGTCGGTGCCATTCCCCGTCATCCTATGCACCCGATGGAATACCTGAAGACCATCATCCGCTCGAAACAGGCCAAGCCGGCAGCCATTGACTATCTGCTGTGCGGCTATCTTATCGACAAAGACCTGGATTCCTTTGCACGTGAGATAGGCAATTACTATACGGTGAACGACAGCCTGCCACGCTACTATCGGGAGGCACTGGTGCTTTATACTCACCGACGCAGCCATCCTGTGGTGGTTTACCATGACGCTGTACTCGACGTTGACTATCAGGATTTACAACAATTGGAGGCCCAGCATGTGCTACCCTCCGAACGTAAGGGTAAGGTGCTGGAGCACTATGCCAATTCCTATTGGTACTACTTTGAATATACGGACAAGTAAATTCCTTATATTCAACTAAAAGCTGTAATTTTGTTAAACTACGCGAAAGACCTGCAAATAATTAACTTAAAATATTGCAGGTTTTAAGAATTAGTGTAACTTTGCAGCCATGAAGAAAAGTACAATATGGATCATAGCGACAGTGATGGGGTTCTCGTTCCTGGGCCTGCTCTACCTTCAGCTTTCTTATATCGAGAAGATGGCGAAGATGAAGAAGGAGCAGTTCGACGAGTCGGTGAACCGCAGCCTCTACCAGGCCTCTCGCAATCTGGAGATGAATGAGACCCTGCGCTATCTGGAGAAGGACGTTAACGAGACGGAGCGCCGGGCTTTCAGACAGGATTCTGTCATGGCGCGTTCGGGCATGCTGAACGATGTCATCCAGCATACACACCAATACTCCGTTGCAGGCAAGGACGGCACCGTCTATTCGTCGTTTGAGCTGAAAACCATCACCACGAAGCCATCGACCATTCCCAAGGCGATGATTCTGCGCTCAGACAAGAGCACTATTGACGAGGCTTCGAAGTCGCTGCAGGAGATTGTGCGCAACCGCTACATCTATCAGAAGGCACTGCTGGACGAGGTAGTCTATAACATATTATACCAGGCCAGTGAGAAGCCGTTGAAGGAGCGTGTGAACTTTAAGCTGTTGGATTTGGATATCCGTACAGAGCTGCTGAATAACGGCATCAACATTCCCTACCACCTGACGGTATCGACGGCAGACGGACGTGAGGTCTATCGTTGTCCAGAATACTCTGACGAGGGTTTGCAGCACAGCTATACGCAAGTGTTGTTCCGCAACGACCCGTCATCAAAGATGGGCGTGGTGAAAATCCACTTCCCCGACATGAACAGCTATATCATGTCGAGCATCAGGTTTGTGATTCCTGCCATTGTGTTCACTATCGTCCTGTTGATAACCTTCCTGTTCACTCTTGTAGTCATATTCCGTCAGAAACGCTATACGGAAATCAAGAACGACTTTATCAACAACATGACGCATGAGCTGAAAACCCCTATCTCAAGTATTTCGCTGGCAGCACAGATGCTGAACGATGACTCAGTGTCAAAGAGCCCGCAGATGCAGAAGCACTTGGGTGGTGTCATCAATGATGAGTCGAAACGGTTGCGCTTCCTCGTGGAGAAGGTATTGCAGATGTCGATGTTCGACCGTAAGTCGGTGTCGTTCAATAAGAAGGAACTTGACCTTAATGAACTGCTTGAGCAGATTGCCTCGACGTTCTCGCTACGTGTTGAGCATACGGGTGGCAAGATCTATACGCAGATAGAGGCTGTCGATTCAGCCGTCTATGTCGATGAGGTGCATTTCCAGAACGCCATCACCAACCTGATGGACAACGCGGTGAAGTACCGCAAGCCCGACGAGCCGCTCGATCTCTATATCCGTACATGGAACGACAAGGATCGGCTGTGCTTCTCGATACGTGACACAGGACTTGGTATCAAGAAAGAGAATGTGAAGAAGATTTTCGACAAGTTCTACCGTGTCCATACAGGCAATGTCCATGATGTAAAGGGTTTCGGACTGGGACTGGCCTACGTGAAGCGCATCATTGACCTGCATGAAGGCGAGATAAAATGTGAGAGTGAGTTGGGTAAGGGAACATGCTTTACAATCTCGCTGCCCATCTTGGCGGAAACAACATAGTATTAACATTAAAATAGAAATGATTATGGATGACAAATTGAAGATTTTGCTTTGTGAGGATGACGAGAACTTGGGAATGCTGCTTCGTGAGTATCTGGCTGCAAAAGGCTATGAGGCAGAGTTGTGCGCTGACGGTGAGGCCGGTTTCAAGGCGTTCCTCAAGACAAAGTTCGACATCTGCGTTCTTGACGTGATGATGCCCAAGAAGGACGGTTTCACGCTGGCGCAGGAAATCCGTCAGGCCAATGCCGAAATTCCCATCATTTTCCTGACGGCCAAGACGCTGAAGGAGGACATTCTGGAAGGGTTCAAGCTGGGTGCTGACGACTACATCACCAAGCCTTTCTCTATGGAGGAGCTCGTGTTCCGTATTGAGGCCATCCTGCGTCGCGTGCGTGGCAAGAAGAATAAGGAGTCAACGCTCTACCACATCGGTGAATTCACCTTCGACACTCAGAAGCAGCTGCTCTCCATCGGTGAAAAGCAGACGAAGCTCACTACCAAGGAGAACGAACTGCTGGCACTCCTTTGCTCGCATGCCAACGAGATACTGCAGCGCGACTTCGCCCTGAAGACCATCTGGATTGACGACAATTACTTCAACGCCCGCTCAATGGATGTCTATATCACCAAGCTGCGCAAGCATCTGAAGGAAGACCCGCAGATTGAGATTATCAACATACACGGCAAGGGCTACAAGCTCATCACACCCGAAGAGGAATGAGGCGCTTCGCTGGTGAGAAGTGAAAAGTGAAGAGTGAAAAGTGATATGAACTGTAATAAAGAAAATGAATATGGTTAACGATATTTAGCATTTGA
>CAMHNI010000117.1 GCA_946186505.1 uncultured Prevotellaceae bacterium
CATTCCAATAGAAGAAGGCCTCTGGATGGGTCTTCTTTAGTTTGTTTAGCTTTGTGGGAAGCGGCTGCTGAATGGTTTGTGCCGCCAAATCGCCCAATTTGTCAGGGTCATAATGATGCACCTCATTTATGTCGTATTCCAAAAGCTTGCTGAGATAAGCGGCTTTGGCGGCATTGATGATGGCAGAGTCGAGGGTATATTTCTCGCTGTGAATGAAGTTCCCAATACGGATGATGCCATCCTGCAACAACTTGAATTCGTCAGGACTCTCCACGCCACGCATGCTAATGCATAGAGCGGTATGGTAGATGTCATCAAGAACCTGCTGGATATTGTCTGTCGGCAGGTGACGATACTCTAATTCAACGGCAGCAAACTTCGTGAAGGTGCTCCTCGTGACAGAGAGGTTGTCGGTGATGTCAAACAATGATGCCACATCAAAGAGTTGTTTGATAATCTCCATCGTACACTTCTTCTCACCTTTGAAGAATGGAATGCCTGTAGTGTGAGGAGCAAAAGCTGTCAATTTATCGCCAAGCAAATCTTCGTGACTTGGGAGGTTAACCATAACCAGAGGTTCTTCGGTAAGTAGTAGCGGGCTTTGGATAGGTAGAGAAACAACTTTGGAGTAGTGCGTTTCCTCAAAGAGAACATCGAGCAATATCTTATCTTGGCCGCCATTGCCAGGATAGCTTACCTCATAGTAGAACTTGGCATGCTTTTTGGGAACATCGGTGCGCGAGATTCGCTCAACCAGTTCCACTTTACCAAATCCGTATTCCTCAGCATATTTGCCGAGGTAATCCTCGATGACGGTGCCTGGTGGGCAGATAATATCTATATCTATGGACAGACGTTTGCTGGTATTCAGGTGAAGCATCAGTGAACTACCGCCTTTGAAAAGGAAAGGACAGCCAGAACGGGCCAGAGCCTCTAACAACGAGAAAGCCCGGATGGTTTTCTCCATTAATGCTTTATCGCGAACACCCATCTTTTGGGCTACCTCCGTTATCCATTCAAGAGATCTGCTTCTTGGATTAATCATTGTCTATGCTGTTTATGATTTGTTCTACTTTTGTTTTACGGTTACGGCGAGAGGCGTATCTCAATAGTTTGCTCATGTTGACATGGTTCCTCTCACGCGCGTATTCAAATATATTATATATCTCTGAGCCACTGGCGAAAAAGAGTTCATTGTCGCCAATGGCATCAACCATGATTTTCTCGATACGTGGTACGGTGCAACCATCCACTTCCGTCAACGGCGACTGACCTATCAGCTGACGGACGACAATAGCATCCGTGCCCGTCAGATAACGGTCGCAGTCCATGAGTGACGGCGAAAGGAGGATGTTCCTGTTTAGCTCCATTCCCTGTAAGGCGTTAAAGACTGACTCCATACCGTCCTTCTCGACATCAATAAAGGTATAGCCTATATTTGGAACATGAAGCATGAATGAAGCCAGCACATTTGGACTCCAGATGCAGAAATCGAGAAATGGAAATTGCCGTTTGAGTTTGCCAAAGATTTCTTTCTCAGCTTCTGATGGCCGATAGACAAACTCCGGCAAGCTGTTGTCGGTTAGTTCATATTCCCCATGTCCTACTCGACGCAGCATCCCAGAAGCAATAAGACGATTGATCTGCAAATCAATGGCCTCTACCCTGATATCCTCTTTCCGACGAGCGACATCAAGCAGAAGGTCTTTCCGATGGAAAGTCCTTCCTTGCATGGTTGCATAGTTCAATATCGCCTCTGTCGCTGTCATAAATTCTCTGTTTTGGCTGCAAAATTATATCTTTTTTGTCAAATATCCAAATAATTTGTCTAAAATGATATACTTTTGCGCGTTTTTTATTATAATCCTACCTTATTATAATACTACTTTATATTCCTTTGGGGCAAATTTAGCCAATTAAGTTAATAACGCTCTTCAAAGTTTCATCCTCGATGTTGCGGTATCGCTTGAACGCCCTACTTCCGTCAACGTGGCCACTCATCTTGCCAATCAGATTTGGATCGCTGACTTTGAAATAAGCATTGCCGATGAATGTGCGTCGCGCAAGGTGGCTCGATGCCACGGTATCAATGGGAACCAGCTCATTTTCTCCAGTGCGGGCATTGCGGATGATAACATTCCTGGTTATACCAGCCATTTTAAAGACCTTCTTAATGGAGTCGTTATATTTCTGAGCGCTGATGAATGGGAAGAGCATACCCTGTTTGCTGACGCCTTCATACTTCTTCACCAGTTCCATGGCTTTAGGGTGGAGTGGCACACGAGCCTGAACAGCCTGGTCGCCATTGTCCTTTGTCTTGTGTGGGGTATAAGTCAGGATTCCATCAACGATATTGCCAGGCGTGAGATTCAGGAGGTCGCCCACACGACAACCAATGAAACATTGGAATATGAAGATGTCCCTCTGTACGCCATATTCAGGAAGATGAATCTTGCTGATACCCTTTCTGTCTTCCTCCGACATAGCATCATAAGCTGCAGCAAGATCTGTCTCTGCTATGGTATTTCTCTCCTCTATAGTTATATAATAAGGTGTACCCACCTTCTCCGTACCGATATTGATGCCGTCGAACGGTCTGTTCCTGGTATACTCTTCCTCATAGAACCACAGGAACAGTGACTTTAATCGCTTGGCGGCTTTGATGACAGTGTTCTCACCACGATCCTCCAACTTGCAGTTGCCTTTCGTGACGCTGGCAGGATATTCCGTCAGCAACTGCTTATATAAATCAGGATTCTCCTGAGACAGGCTGTATTCATGACGAAGATATTCGATGAAGTTTTCGATGTCCTTTCGTGTGACGGTGTTGATGTCGAAAACGAAGTTCTGGTAACCGGGCTCCTTTGCACGAAGATAGCCCTCGAACCTTGCCACCTCACGCATCAGGACACGAAACACCTTGGCATGGGCATAGGAGATCTTTCGCTTGGCGATATACTCCTCAGCAAGCACATAGAAAGACTTCTGTTCCTTTGCTCTAACGATAAACTTGTCTGGGTTAACGAACTTATCGCAGACAAGTTGAAGCCATTCGCTTGTGACATTTTCGTCCCTATTGCTTTCATAGGTTTCGATGATAGTCTTCTTGAGTTCATCAAGCCGGTTAGCCTGCTCACGATGGTATTTTACATCAGGCGTTTCCAAACGCTGCTTGATAACTATCAGTCCGCTCTGCCTGAGGACATAGTTGTTCTTATCTGCCTTCTCCTGAGTGACAGTAGCGAGATTAGCAGGCACCTTGACATCATTCTTCTCCGTCTTTGCCCTGTCGATATAGTATTCAAAGTATTCAGGAGAAATGAAGATACCACTCTTTGCCCGTGTGTTGAACTTTGTTCCCTGAAAGAAACGTATAAGCACCTCACACATTTTTGTTTCCTTCTGTACCTTACTCGACAATCTTAATTCTATCTGAGCCATTTTGACCTAACATTTTTAAATTTCCGTAAAAAGCGACCATATATTTGGTCGTTTAGTACAATATCATTATCTTTGCGCCGTGATTGGCAGAGAGCCACTCCACCGCATGCTTTTGGCGTTTGCGGTGCAAAAGTATAAAA
>CAMHNI010000118.1 GCA_946186505.1 uncultured Prevotellaceae bacterium
CTGTATGGATGCTATTGGCAGCCATGTTGGTTTTCTGGATGCAGCCAGGCTTTGCACTGTGTGAAGCAGGTTTTACGCGTAGTAAGAACACGGCGAACATCCTGATGAAGAACTTTGTCGACTTTATGTTCGGCTCGTTGTTATTCTTCTTCCTCGGCTTCGGCTTTATGTTTGGAAGCGAGGGTGCAGGCTTTATCGGTATGCCCAACTGGGGCGACCTGAGTTTCTACAAGGGTGACCTTCCCGTAGAAGGTTTCCTGATTTTCGAGACCGTCTTCTGTGCTACTTCTGCCACTATCGTCAGTGGTGCGATGGCTGAGCGCACGAAGTTCTCGATGTACCTCGTTTACAGCGCAGTGATCTCGCTGTTTATCTACCCCATAGAGGGTCACTGGACGTGGGGCGGCGGCTGGCTCTGCAACGATGCTGCTGACAGCTTTATGATGACGACCTTTGGCGATGTGTTCCACGATTTTGCAGGTTCTGCCATCGTGCACAGCGTAGGTGGTGTGCTGGCACTGATTGGTGCCTTGGCTCTGGGTCCCCGTATCGGCAAATACAGTGCTGACAAGAAGAGCAACGCTATTCCTGGTCACAACCTCGCTATGGCCGCTCTGGGTGTATTCATCCTCTGGCTCGGATGGTTCGGTTTCAACCCTGGTTCGCAGCTGGCTGCCAGTGGTGAGGTGAACCGCATTGCCATCTCCCACGTGTTCCTGACCACCAACCTTGCCGCTGCTGCCGGTGGCGTGGCTACAATGTTCCTCACCTATGTGAAATACGGCAAACCCTCACTCTCACTGACGCTCAACGGCGTGCTGGCAGGTTTGGTAGGTATCACGGCAGGCTGTGATCTCGTGTCACCATTCGGAGCTGTCGTCATTGGTCTGGTCTGCGGCATCGTACTGGTGTATGCCATCGAGTTTATCGACCACAAGCTCCACATCGATGACCCCGTAGGTGCCAGCTCAGTACACGGTGTCTGTGGTATTCTCGGTACATTGATGACGGGTCTGCTCTCTACATCGAGCGGTGCTTTCTATGGTCACGGCTGGGGATTATTCGGTGCCGAGTGCTTCGGTGTCCTCGTCATCGACCTCTGGGCTGCAGCCTGTGGATTCGCCCTGTTCTATGGCATCAAGAAACTGCAAGGCCTGCGTGTCGATAAGCGCATCGAAGAGGAAGGCCTCGACGTTTACGAGCATGGTGAATTGTGCTATAACTAAGGAGTTAAAGGAGTTAAAGGAGTTAAGTAGTTAAGTAGTTAAGTAGTTAAAGTAGTAAAGTTATGAAAAAGATTGTTATAATGGTGATGATGATCGCTACAGGAATGAGTGCTACGGCACAGGATGAGATAGAGACGACGGTTGCTACCGATGTAGTAAGTAGTTATATCTGGCGTGGTCAGGACTTGGGAAGTGCCGCCGTGCAACCTACACTGGGCGTGGCCTACAAAGGACTCTCACTCTCGGCATGGGGCAGCTACGGGCTGGCAGATCCTGCTGATACAAAAGAGTTTGACCTCACGCTGGCATATACTGCAGGAGCCTTCAACATCGGCATTACCGACTATTGGTTCAACGCAGGACTCGATCCAGAGGCACGATATTTCAAGTACGATGCACACGGCACGAACCACGTCTTCGAGGCCAACATTGGCTACGACTTCGGGCTGGCAAGCGTACAGTGGTTTACTAACTTTTCGGGCAACGACGGGGTGAACAAGGACGGCAAGCGGGCCTACAGCAGTTACTTGGAAGTAGCTGTCCCGTTCAAACTTGCTACAGTCGATTGGACTGCTACGGCCGGCGCCGTCCCCTTTGCCACCGACTTCTACGGCACAACGGGATTTGCCGTGACCAACCTGGCACTGAAAGCCACAAAAGACATCAAGGTGACAGACTCGTTCTCAATACCGGTCTTCGGACAGGTGGTCGGCAACCCGTGCTCACAAAAAGCATACCTGGTCTTTGGGTTTACGCTGCAGCCCTGATCTTCCCAGGTGAACACCTCCCCCTGTCGTGATGGCAGGGGGAGGTTTTTTTTCAGGGGAACCAGTCCGACCTGTCGCCAGATAAGGATAAAAGCACTGCAAAGGTACTGACATTATTCAGTTTGCCATTTTGCCACTCGTTTATTAAAAGATGTATAAAATCGTCGCTTATCGTTTTATACTCGGAAAAGATTTCGTAACTTTGTGGTCATGAAACCTGCTCAGATATTTCACCAGTACATCTGGATTATCAATACGCTCAGGGCACACAGGCAGATGACCTTTGAGCAATTGAACCAGAAGTGGCTGGACGACCGGGTGGCCGACGGCAACCCGTTGCAGCGGTCGTCGTTCAACCGCCATCGCGACGCTATCCTCAATATGTTCGGCATCATCATCGACTGCGACAAGAAGACGTATTGCTACTACATCAGCAACAAAGACGTGCTCTGCGACGGCTCGATTGAACGCTGGATTTTCTCCACGCTCACCGTCCACGGCGTGCTGGCCGACTGTGCTGCCGTCAAGGAGCGCGTAGTGCTCGAGAACGTGCCTGCCGGCCTGGAGTACCTCGATACCATCCTCCACGCCATCAAGACCAACTGCCGCATTCGCATGGGCTATCAGAAATTCGGCAAGGAGGGGTATGTGAAGCTCGTCTGCCCGTACGCCCTGAAGCTGTTCCACCAGCGCTGGTATCTGCTGGCCAGGAACAGCGAGGACCTGATGCGCGTCTATGCCCTCGACCGCATGACGCAGGCACAGCTGACTGACGAGACCTTCGAGATGCCCGCCGACTTCTCGCCGCAGCAGTATTTCGCCGAGTATTTCGGCGTGCTGACCGACCAGACGCCCATGGCCCACGTCGTGGTCCGTGCCCACCGCTGGACGCCCAACTACCTGCGCACGCTGCCGCTGCACCACTCGCAGCGCGAGCTCTCGTCGGGAGCCGACTACACCGACTTCTCGTTCGACCTGCGCCCCACTGCCGACTTCCTGGGCCAGCTGCTGTCGCAGGGCGACGGCATCGAGGTGCTGGAGCCCCAGGAACTGCGCGAGAAAATGCGGGCGATGATAGCCGAAAGTCTTAAAAGATATTAAAACACAGACGGGTGTCCCGACTTTTGGGACACCCCCTGTTGTATATTTGCATCCGTAAACTGAATTGTTGAACTAAAAACGAACAAAAGTTATGGATGGAATTTTCTTACTGTACGTGTTAGCGGTAGTGATGTCAGTCATGTTCAGCGGCCTTTTCAACGGTGACGACGTGAAGGTGTCGGAGTAGCAAGTGCACAGAAGGCGGTTCCGCTGTGCACTCGGAGCCCCAACTGTGTGTCGTGTAAAAAACGAAAAAGCATTCACTAAATTTGTGAATTTCGGAAATAACAGAGAAAACTCTCGGGATTCTTGCGCTTCAGGTGTTGGAATAAGCTCTATCACATATTGTCAATGGAACGGTAGAGGAAATCCAGCAAGCTGTAAAGGTTGTTACTGCTGGAAAAGCCGCGTGTATTTGACCCCCGAGGGCGAAGTTGCGCTGACCCCCGA
>CAMHNI010000119.1 GCA_946186505.1 uncultured Prevotellaceae bacterium
GCCACGCTCGTTGAAGGAGAATACGTGGATGCCACGGGGCTGAAACTTACAAAACAATAACAGGAAAAAGATAAAGACTATGAATAAGAATAGACTTTGGCTGATGGCCACCATCCTCGTCTGTGGCTTGGGACTATTCACCTCATGCTCGTCGGAAGACGATCCTCTGGTGATACCCGAACAGGGGAAGGCGTTTCGCGCTATGCTGAAAACGCTCGACTGGGGAGCAGACACGACATTCGTGTATGGTCACAAAACGCCTGACGTGGATGCCGTCTGTTCGTCGTTGGGTTATGCCAAGCTGATGAATGCGCTGGGCTACAACTGCAAGGCAAAGGTGTCGAGTGCGACCAACCGCGAGACAGCCTATATCTCTGGCGTGTTCGGCTTTGAACTGCCCGAATTGAAGAGCAGTGTGGTGCCGCAGACACGGCTCATACTGACCGACCACACCGACTATGCCCAGTGTGTGGACGGTGCCAGGGAGGCTATCATCCTACAGAAGATAGACCACCACGTAGAGGGCGACATTCAGGACAGCGGCATTCCCTACGTTCGCAGGGAGATGATTGGCTCCACCTGCACCATCATCTACGAGATGTACAGGGAGACAGGTGTCGACATCGACGATGAGACTGCCCGCATTCTGCTTGCCGGATTGCTGTCGGACACACGTAATCTCACCAAGACTACCACTCAGCATGAGGACTCCGTGGCATGGACGGCGCTGGTCGCCCAGTTGCAGTTGGAGGACAAAGTGGCAGAGATTAACCGCCAGATGGCCGATGCCGCCAATAATTACGATGGCATGAGCGATGGCGAGATCTTTCTCTCGGACTATAAGGAGTATGAGATAGGTGGCAAGGCTATCGGTTTCGGTTCGCTTAATTGCAAGGCAAGCGAGATGGATGACTTTATCAGCCGTATGTTGGGCGTGATGCCCCAGGTGATGTGCGACAACAGGCGCGACATGCTGTTTGCCAAGATCGATAATCTTGTACCCAATCCCGACGAGAGCGATCCTGACACGCCTTTCGTGGAAGACGGCACCTATTTCATCTATTACGGTGAAGGGACTCAGGCTGTGGCCGAGGCCATCTTCGGACCGTCGCTCCGTGAAGGTGTAACCTACTCCAAGGAAGAACTATCACGTAAACAGATTGTGCCGAGAATAACAGAAATACTGCAATGAAATAAACCAAAAAGATAAAGACTATGAAGACAAAAGAACAACAAGGATTCAGGCGGTTGGGACGCAGGGCGTTCGGGCTGCAAGTGCTGATGCTCGTGCTCGTGATGCTCATCGGGGGAAGCCCGACGACGTGGGCCAACGATGACCCCGGTGGAGGAACCTACACCTTCTGGACCAACGCTGAGGGGGTAAAAGATATAAAAGACTATTTCAAGACCGTTAGTGCCTTTAGCTTCGCTGACGATAAGTATTTCTGGGAATTCGAGTTCAAGGCCATGCAGCACGCCTATTTTGAGAATCACGGAAAGATATACCTGCAGACGAACGACAACAAGTGGCACACAGTGGCTGAATGGTACAAAGAAGACAACAGCCACAATGTCAGTTTCAGTGTCAAGGATGAGTCTTGGGGTAACATCGTCATGGTAAGCGGCAACGACTTGGCCAGTATCGGCGGCATCATGACCCTCCGGTTCAAGCCCATACAAAGGTGTTTCGACGATGGCGTGAAGCGCATCAAGATGGAATACGACATATGGGAGTGGATAAACTATATCCATGAGAATGTACCTCAGGGTGACATCCGATATGAGAAGGACCTCAATATGGCGTTTGCCGACAATGAACCCACACCCGACCTGGAGGTGGACTGGGCCGATGACTACTGCATCAGTCTCAAGGCCAGGAACGTATATGACAAGCGCAACCAGGACAACTACGTCAAGCAGTATTACACAACATACAGGGAAGTTAGTGGCGACAAAGTCAATGACGGCAGATACATCAACGAAACAATGAATGTATCTGACTTCACTGTGACTGGCGAACACGGAGGGATGATAGATGTTGAAAGAAACGCTGTTGCAAGAAGATACAACCTGATATGTGGCGCATACTTCCATCCGATGGGCATTCGCTTTACCCCCACCATCGAATATGCACCGTATGGGAATACCAACAACCTGAGCAACACGCCTGTCACACTCACCCGGCCGACGAAAGAGATTATCATCGACCCTTTCACCTGCGCAAAGAGCCTCAATGTGGACTTTGACAAATGGACCAGGAAGAACACCATTCGCTGGACACGCTACGAGGAGCAAAGCGGCTGGGGCGTGAAATGCATGGTGACACGCCCTTGCCGCACGGACGGCAAGTGGTACGTCATCCGCTATGAGGATGGTCAGGCAGCAGACACCTACACCCTCATTGCCGAGATGAACGGCGATGCCACCGACCTCAAGGTGGAGGACAGCGACATCGACTACGATAAACGCTACAACTATCGCGTCATCTTCCTGCCCGTCGTGCTGGCAGACAAATACGACAAGGACCATCTGACCAGTGGCGTGCTGGCAAACCCCGAAAGGCTACTGACGAACTTCTGGATAGAGCAGCAGGTGAGCACACAGCTTGAGATGCCCATCAAGCTGACACAGGACCGCAGTTACGACGGAGCCGTGCGCCTGAAGTGGGAATACTGCGCTGCCCCCACGGGCGAGAACTGGACGATTGAATACCGTCCGGCAGAGACAGGCAGTGCCTGGCGCGTGCTCGACAGCAGCATGATGGTCGATACGGAGGCATCGGAGGCCAGCTTCGATGCCGAAGGGTCGGTGTGCGACATGATGGACTATCGTGTAAAAACCACCTATATGAACCGCGACTTCTACTCTAACGTCTATACTGGCAACCTGCCTGCTGGCAGCTACATCAGCGAGGTGAAGGCATCGACAGGCACGGAGGAGAAGACCGTCATCGTGAAGTGGAAGGTGGCTCGCGCCGACGTTACAAACGATATCTACTTCCGTGTGCTGCGCCGCGTCATTGGCGATACAGACTGGACGCTGCTCACCGACGAGATTCATGGCACGGCCACGGAATACACCTATACCGATGACCGTCCGCTGGCCGGCTCGTACTATGAATACTCCGTGCAGGCCTACGGCGCGAAGTGCGACGAGCAGATCGTGAAGACCGACGAGGTCATCGCCCCTGGTTTCTCGCAAGCCCGAGGCACCATCACTGGTCACATCTCCTACGGCTCGGGAACAGCCGTCGATGGCGTGAAGGTGAACCTCGTCAAGGCCAGTGCCGACGAGCAGACCGACCAGCCGCAGTTCCTCTCGCGCTACATCGAGGGTGCAGGCAAGGGCTTGCAGTGGACGACTGCTAACAAGGAGAAGTACGCCAACGTGCTCAGCGGTGACGGCACCTTCACCATACAGTTCTGGGCACGGCCAAAGAGCGTGGATGCCGGAGGAGCCGCCAACCAAACGATACTGCGTCTGGGCTATGGCCTTGAACTGGGCGTGAGGAGCG
>CAMHNI010000120.1 GCA_946186505.1 uncultured Prevotellaceae bacterium
CTGGACACCCTGATTAAGAGTCAGGTGCTCTACCAACTGAGCTACGGGTGCATCCGCCGTTTTGCGAATTGCGGGTGCAAAGGTACACATTTTATTTGAAGTGGCCAAACTTTTTATCGATTTTCTTGAAAAAAAGTTTTGGCCACCTCTGTTTCTGCTGTCTTTGTCTATCTCAGGTCGATGACCTCAGCCGACGGGAAGTCCTTGGAGTTGAACGAGAAAGCATCGTCGCTGAGGGTTTGGGCCGTCAGGTTGCTGATGTCGAAGGTTGTCCATTTTTTGCCTTGCAGCATCTTTACCTGAGTGGGGTGATACGACTTCTTATCGACGGTGATGAACAGTTCCTGAATCTTACTGCCCGACTTCTGGGCTGTCAGGTGTACGGTGTAGGTTTTGTCCGCCTTGTTCATAGTCATGTCATATCCCTGCTTGTAGAGATTGATGAAGTTGTAGGGGTTGATTTTCTGCAGTTGGCTTTCGTTGGGCGTGGTAACACTTACCTCTTCGTTTTTCTTCAAGTAGGTCCACATGGTCTTGCCGTTGAACCAGATGGTTGCCTGTGGAGTGGTTGCCTGGAACTTACGGCCTTTCACAGCGATGGTACCGCTGACGTTACCCATACCGCCCGACATGATGAAGTTGGCCTTGATGCCACCCTTGTTGCTGACGACAGCAGCCGTCTTGTCGAGAATACTCTTTGCCGTCTGGCCGTACATGACGGTGCAGGCGAGCATTAAAGACATCATTAAAACAATCTTTTTCATTTTCTGTTATTATTTTAAGTTACTAATCAGGTTGTTCAGTGTTACCTCGTCCTGGATAAGCACGTCGCGGGGCTTCGATCCCATGGCTGCACCCACCACACCGGCTTTCTCCAACTGGTCCATCAGTCGTCCGGCACGGTTGTAGCCGATGGAGAACTTGCGCTGGATGAGTGACGTCGATCCGCTCTGGCTCATCACGATGAGACGGGCAGCCTCCTCGAACATCGGGTCGAGGTGCGTCATATCCACATCCTTGCCGCCACCGTCCAAACCGCTGTCTTCCATGATGGGCTCAGGCAGTTCCAGCGGCTCTGTATAGCCTTGCTGTTCGGCTATGAAGTTGTTGATGGCCACCACCTCGGGCGTATCGACAAAGGCGCATTGTACACGGATGGGTTCATTGCCCTGCAGGTAGAGCATGTCGCCTCGGCCTATGAGCTGTTGGGCACCCATACGGTCGAGGATGGTCTTCGAGTCGATGCCTTGAGAGACTTTGAAGGCGATACGGGCAGGGAAGTTGGCCTTGATGGTACCCGTGATAATGTTGGTCGTCGGTCGCTGTGTCGCAATGACCATGTGGATGCCCACGGCACGGGCTTTCTGGGCAATACGGGCTATGGGCAGCTCTATCTCCTTGCCGGCGGTCATAATCAGGTCACCGTACTCGTCGATGATGACCACGATGTAGGGCATGTAGCGGTGTCCGTGCTCAGGGTTCAGCTGGCGGGCGATGAACTTCTTGTTGTAGTCCTTGATGTTGCGCTCGCCGGCAGCCTTCACCAACTCGTAACGGGCATCCATCTCAACGCAGAGAGAGTTGAGTGTGCGCACCACCTTGCTGGTGTCGGTGATGATGGGGTTTTCGGATTCCTCGGGCAGTGCGGCGAGGAAGTGCTTGTCAATGTTTGAGTAGATACTGAACTCTACCATCTTCGGGTCAACAAGCACGATTTTCAGCTCTGCGGGGTGCTTCTTATATAATAAAGAGGTGAGAATGGCATTTAGGCCTACCGACTTACCTTGTCCGGTTGCGCCGGCCACGAGCAGGTGGGGAGCCTTGGCCAGGTCGAACATGAACACCTCGTTGGTGATGGTCTTACCCATGGCGCAGGGCAGGTCCATCGTCGTCTCCTGGAACTTCTTCGAGTTGAGAACGCTCTGCATTGACACGATGTTCTTTTTGGCGTTAGGCACCTCTATACCGATGGTGCCGCGCCCCGGGATGGGGGCGATGATACGGATGCCTTCGGCAGCGAGGCTCAGGGCAATGTCATCTTCCAGGTTGCGGATCTTGGCGATGCGCACGCCCTCGGCAGGAGTGATTTCGTAGAGTGTGATGGTGGGACCGACGGTGGCCTTGATGCTGGTAATCTCGACGCCGAAGGTGCGGAGCACCTTGACGATGCGGTCCTTGTTGGCCTTCTGTTCCTCCATGTCAATGTAGGGTTTGCCGTCATCGGCGTATTCTTTCAGCAGGTCGAGGGTGGGGTAGTGATAGTTTTCGAGGTCTCGCTTCGGATCGTATGGCTCCATTTCGCGTTCACCCACCTTCACGAGAGGACCTTTGTCGGTGGCAGTCTCTTCGTTGTCGGGCACTTCTACGTCAAATCCCGGGTCGGTCTTTGCCGGTTTTTCCTTTGGCCGTTCCACTGTAGGCTGGTTGACAATAGGGTCTGGCTTCAGGTCGTCTTCGGTGAATACCACTTCGTTCTTTTCCGGGTTGTCATACACCAGACCGTCATCATCCGTCTGGAGCTGCACCTCATACCCGGGTATAGGCTCATTGGGGTCGTTGTTGGTAATCTTGAACTTTACCTTGTCAATGAACTTGCTGGGGTTCAGTATCTTACGGACGACATAGATTGTCTCGGCACTCAGGTAGGTGAGGAACGCAATAGCTATCAAGGCGAGGATAGCGGTCAGACCAGGTGTCCCGATAAATCCCTCTATCTGCTGGCAGATGAACTGCCCGTGATCACCGCCGGGATTAAAGTGAGACTCGGCGAACAGTGGTGACAGGAACTTGGCCAGCGTGATGGAGCCCCATATCATGATGGCCATCAGCGAAAAGAACCACTTCAGCAGTTTTACGCGGTAGGCTTTCATCAGGTGGAGTGAAGTGACGAACAGCATCAGGGGAATCAGGAAGGCCGGTATGCCGAAGCAGCATTTGATGAGGTACCAAGAGAGGTACGCCCCAAGAGAACCGCAGGAATTGCTGAACTCATGGTGCTGGTTAGACAGCTCGCCTGCCCTCAGTTCGTCGATGACGCTCTGGTCGGCAGCTCCCGTATTGAGGAAAGAAATGAACGCCAGTGTGGTGTAGATGGCTATGATGAACAGCAGTACCCCTACGAAGAAACTTAGCCGCTCGTTGTCAAATATCTTGTTCAGACCGACAGCCTCTGAGAGTGTCTCCGCAGGCTTCTCGGCCTTGGTCTTCTTGCTCTTTTTCTTTGTCATTTCCGTTGTGCTTTTGAATTTCTGTGCAAAAGTAGCTGAATTTTTCCACATTTTACCATGTTTGTGCCGTTTTTTTTGTAATTTTGCACCTCGTAAACATTTTATGATGAAAAAACAGATATACAA
>CAMHNI010000121.1 GCA_946186505.1 uncultured Prevotellaceae bacterium
AGAACACACTTGTCTCCACCATACCGATGTGGCATCTGGAGTGCCTGCCCGACGAAGGGGCTGCAAGGCTGTGCCATAATACTATCAAGCGATGAACGACAACGGTTTTATAGAAGAAGCCCTACGGCTGGTGCAAGAGGGAGTCACCGTGACATTTCCCGTCACTGGGCAGAGCATGCTACCGTTTATCATCGGTGGCAAGGAGAGCGTCATCCTGCATGCGCCAGGACTGACAGCCGTAGGCGACGTGGTGCTGGCATGGGTAGATGGCAATAGATACGTCGTACACCGTATCATCAACATCGACGGTGACCGCGTGACGCTGATGGGAGACGGCAATGTGAGAGGTACGGAACATTGTCTGCTCAAAGATGTCAAGGCTCGTGTGACGCATGTGGTGAGTGCCGACAATAAGAAACGTGATTTATATAGTAGGTGGCGAGTGCGTGCTGCAAAACTGTGGTACTGGCTGCGCCCCATCAGAAGGTATTTATTAGCAATTTACAGACGATTATGAGAATAAAGAAAGACTTTGTGCTGCGCGAAGTGTGCGGCGAGAACGTGATTATGGGCGAGAACCTCAAGGCAATCGATTTCAGAAAGATTCTGTCCTTGAATGAAAGTGCCGCATGGCTGTGGAAGGAAGCGAAGGCGCAAGGCGACTTCACCATAGAATCCCTGACCGCCAGACTCTGTGAGGAATACGACGTCACAACCGAAGAAGCCCGCTCCAGCGTGGCGGATATTCTCGAAAAGTGGGAAAAAGAGGGGGTGATAGAATAATAGGTAGCCTCCCGCTTTTCTGACGCGGGAGGCCATCTATGAAACTTACGCACAAGGTGTATAATCACTGCTGCTTCGCCTTAATGAATACACCTTCCATCCGTTGGCGGTAAACTCCCGTTGCATACAGCGGATTCTTGCCGATATAGTAGCAATTACCCTCAAAGCCATCAACGAAATCCAGATTGACAATCTCCGACCTGTTGATGCGCACGAAGTTCGGATGCTCTGTCAACATTTCCTCAATCCGCCAAAGCCGATGGTTCACCATCAGGCTTCTCTCGTTGCTTAGGAACATGACACTCCCATTCTCGAAGGCTCTCACCCATAGAATCTCGTCATACCTCACCTTCTCCCACTTCTCGTCAGTCTTCACGAAGAAGCCGTCTCTCACTACATACAGACTTTGTGTACTGACTTCAGCATCTTCATCTTTCTTGCTCAGGCAAGAGCCTTTTGGTGTCGTCGAAGGACTGTTTGCACCGTCGAAGAACTCTAAAATTCCGTCTTGTTTCATAAGAATCGTTTTTTTTACTTAACTTTTGCTAAACATCTGATTTACAAACAGAACGATAGAATCAGTATTCCATTACTGTTTACAAAAGTAAGCACAAAGAAACGACTAGCCTCATGACTTACACGTACAGCCTTCCTGCTTACACGAACGCAAAATGTTGGCATTCTACTTCGGGCCGCTACCCCCATTCTCACCATCCCTCACACCAGTCATGTAAGCCATCCCGCCTCTCATGTAAATCGTTTGTTTTCCTTCCAAAACCGCCATACCTTTGCGCCACAATCCAAGTAACATACGTATTGTGCAGGTGCTCTTTGACATGTTGAAAATGCAATGAGACATAGGAAAAACTCGATAGAAAAGTTAAATCTATGGCAGAAATTGATACTTTTTCGGGCAAACAGAGCTGAATATCAGAGAAAAATGTTACCTTTGCAGCCAAAGGCTGCGAGTAAGCGAGAGCAGGCAGATAATTGATTAACAATTAAAGAATGGATAGAAGGACACTTACCCGCGACGAGGCTCTCGAACTCGTCCGCAGATACAAGCGAGTCATAAGCGCCCGCTTCGATGTGGAGCCGAAAGTGATGATGTTTGGCTCTTACAGCAAGGGTTACGCCAACCCTGACAGTGACATTGACGTGGCCGTTATCGTGCCTACCTATGGCAGCAGCAAGTTCGAGCTCTCCAAGAAACTTTGGCGCGACGTCCGCGAGGTTAGTTTCCTCATCGAACCAGTGCTCATGGCCGAAGACCGCCAGTCACCGCTCTACCACGACGTAATGCGGACGGGCGTGACCGTGTAATATATCATTCAATTCCCATTGTTTATGCTGTATTCAGAGAGACAAATAAAGTTTGTTAAGGACACTGAAAAAGTGCCTCTAATATTTGGCGGTCTCAATATTTTGCATAAACACACACACACACACACACACACACACAATTAGCGCTACTGGCGTACAATACTTTAATTACGCGAGTCCGCGCGCGTTAATATACGGCTTTCTTTGCAGAAATGTAAGGGAGGCCTGCTTGTTTTTTCACCATTTAGTGGAAACTATCTATGAATCGGCAATAACATATCAATATTACATAATAATAACAATTTAAATTTATAACAATTATGACAGAAAAAAAGAAATATGAGAAGCCCTCGATGCAGGTCTTCGAGTTGAAACAACAGCCGCAGCTGCTGGCTGGTAGTGGTGGGACAACCCCGTATGACCCCGAAGATCCAACAACATGGTAATTAACCCACTAAAACGAAGTAAGCAATGAAGAAGACATTTAGATTTCTGAGCATGGCTGCCCTCTTGGTAGTGGGTGCCATCATGACTGGCTGTTCAAACGATGATAACATCGACAATCCACAGCAGCCCGCGAACAATAACAACGTAGTAACCCTGACAGCCACCGTAGGTTTCGAGGCCAATGCCGAAACCCGTGCCGTCGATCCCTCTACCGGCAAGAAGACCTTCGAAGGCACGAACCAGATTGCCGTCATCTATAAGAACACAAGCAATGAAACGGTGAAGGCAGTGAGCACCGTTTTCACACCTACAGGCGATAATACGACTGCCACCTTCACGGTATCGCTGACCAATCCTGCCTCCGATGGAGCCATCCGCTACATCTATCCTGCCACGATGGCAAAGACTCCTGCCACCGACGCTACGATAACTGACGATGCCGCTACTATCGACTACTCAGGGATTTTGAGTAGCCAAGATGGTACGCTGGCAACCCTCGGTACCAATTACGATCTCGCAGTCTTTGACGGCTCGCTGTCGGGCACCGACCTGCCTGCATCAGCTACTCTGACGAACCCGCTGGCCATTTGCAAGTTTACTTTTAAAGATACTGGCTCAAGTGACATCC
>CAMHNI010000122.1 GCA_946186505.1 uncultured Prevotellaceae bacterium
AAGGTCTCTATCTTCTCCACGTTCTGCTCCATCGTCTTCTTGATGGCTCCCGTCGTGGTGCCGTTCAGGTAGCCCAACGACAGCCGTCCTATGTGCTCTGTTATCCTTATGCGCAGCCCATAGAGCACGTTGAACGCCGCCACGTGGCTCGCCATCAGTGCCAGGTATAGCAGCACCAGCCCTGCAACCAGTCCACCGAAGGCCACCCAGCCCCAATGCACCATTTCGCCACTGGCTGCATTGCCTGTCAATAGTAGCCGTAGCACTTCATACACAGCCCAATAGGGCACCAACATACACGCACTGCTTAGTGCTGACAATGTGCCAGCCACAATGAGCAGCCCTTTTCTCTGACCCGCAATCTCCATGAGCCTTGCGAGTCCCTTCTTTTTCTTCTTTTCTTTCATACGTTCTTTATTTATTAGTGAACAAAATCCAAAATCATTCAGCCATAACGAAGAAGAGAGCCTATCGTCTGATAAGCTCTCTCCATCCGCTGTATTCAAAGGTGATATAGTCCTGCACCACCCGTTCCGCCTCCCGTGGGGGCAGCCGGTGCTTGATAATTTCGCAGAACATGGTGAACATCCACACCGTGTGCAGGTGATAAGTGAACGGACTGCATGTAGGCGTTATGTCTGGGCGCAGTTCTGCTGCCCGTTTCATGAAGCGTACCACTTGTTCCGTGCAGCGGTCGGTAAACTCGTCCATGAAGTTCTCCAACGACGAGCCTTGCGCCCGAAAGAAAAGCAGTTCCATCAGGCGACGATGGCGGCGCATCAGAGAGAGGTATTCCCGCATCTGGTATTCCAGCAATTCTGGATTTCCGTTGCTCAAGTAGTCCAAGTACCTCTCTGCATGCCGCTCATCGTGGTGCTCGTAAACCATCCGTTCCATGTCCTGTATCAGCGGACTGACTATCAGGCGGAATATCTCATCCTTACCCTTTGGGAAATAGTTGTAGAGATTTCCCACACCCACGCCCGATAGCCGGGCAATGTCGCGCATCGAGGTCTTGGCAAAGCCTTGTTGGTGGAAAGCCTGCTCTGCCGCCTGTAGTATCTGCTCGCGTGTATGTTCCTTTTGTATCTGCATAGTCTCTATCTCTTCAAAAATGAACAATATTCAAAACCGTTCAGAAAAAAGAGAGGACCTACAGCTGTAAGTCCTCTCCCGACGGATGTCTATGGCTACTCGCTCGGCCAAAGGCCGCTTGCTCTGCAAGAACCTATGTCTTTTATATCTTCTTTGCATATGTATCTTGAATTTGCGCTGCAAAGGTACGGCGATTTTTCCATTTGTGCAATACCCAAAACTGATGAATTTTCAGTCTCTGTGTGCTTCTATCCATCTCACGGCGAAGTCTACGAGTTGCCTTTGAGACATCAGTCGGAGTACGGCATTCCCCAGCCGGACTTTAGCGACGGGATGCGTCTGCTCAAAGGCCTCGCCTATTTGAGTGAAGTCCTTGCCATCGACGTAGAGCGTCTCGTAAGCTTTCCAGACACGACACCCATTCTCCATGATGGCACTATGCTCTATCGTGGTGTGCTTGCTCTTATATTCGGCACGGGCATCAGCCAAATGCAGAGAGGTGTTCTTGTCATAACCCACACCAATCAGCAGTACGTATCCGTCGATGTCGTAGAGCCGCCCTATGGGTGAGCCGTCTCCGAAGATATTCGACAGGTCGTGGTGCCCAGTAAGAAAGCCGGCCATCTTCCCATTAGCCGATACGGAGCGGGCAGGGTGGTCGCTTCTTAGCGTGCCAGGCCACTGACGGTACAACTCTGCGACGACTCCCATCGTCTGCGTCGGTGTCGTCCGTTTGTCGTAGGCGGGCCAGTAGTCGCGTATTATCTGCCAATCTGTTTCGCTCACTTCGGGATGCACGCCCACATCGGGATCAAGGTTCTTCCACGATTGTGTCGGCATCATAATCGTCCCTTCCTTCCCAACAGTTTCCAACAGTGCCTCTATCACCGTCGGTGCGCCTCCGCATACATACCCCATACTGCTCAATGAGGTATGCGCCATCACCGTCATTCCCTCGTGCATTCCCAACTCATGGAATGCCGCCAGCAGGTCTTGTTTCAATATCAGTGGCTTCATACGCTATTCAGTATTCTATGATGAGTGATTCACGGGGTTGGAGTTCTATCTCTCTGCTGAGATCAACAGCACAGCCGCAAATGACGTTTCGGCCTTGTCGGTGATGTCCGATGACTTCCTTATAGCGGCTGACAGGCAAGGTGGTGACGTCGGGCGTTCCGTTGAGGATGATAAGAACCGTTCGTCCTCGGTATTGTCTGGCAACAACATAAATGCCTCGATACGGTATAAACTGCGTCATTGTGCCTTTGCTGATGATCTCATTACCCTGTCGCCAGTGCAGCAGACGGCTGAGCCAACGGAACATGCTGTTCTCCGCATCTGTGCGCCCTTCAGCTGTAAAAGCATCTCGGCTGTCATCCCAGAAGCCGCCAGGGAAATCCTGCCGCACATTGCCGTCGCCCTGTGCTTTCGTGCCATTCAACAGGATTTCCACACCATAATAAAGCTGAGGAATGCGATTGATGGTCAGCAGTAATGCCAACGCTTGTTTCAGTGCGAGAGTATCCGTTCCGTTTCCTAAATAGCGGTCTGTGTCGTGATTCTCTATGAAAGCCAGTACACTCGACGGATTGGGATAGAGGTAGTCATAGACCAGCGAGTTATAGATGCGGTTGAGGCCTTTGCCGTAGTCGTTGGTGTTCTCACCCGCTGCTTGTACCATGCGGTCGTAGAAAGCAAAGTCCATCACGGTAGGCAGGTGGCTGTTCTCCTTGGTCAGCCAGTTGTCCTTCTGCCAGGAAGCAGTATAGGCAGGCTCCGTCACCCACGTCTCTCCGACGACGTTATAGTTGGGATACTCCTCGTTGATAGCCTGCATCCACTCAGACATGGCATCTCCGAAAGCGTAGGGGTAGGTGTCCATACGGATGCCGTCGATGCCTATAGTCTCTATCCACCACATGGAGTTCTGAATGAGATAGCGCAGCACGTGGGGATTGTGCTGGTTAAGGTCGGGCATCGATGGCACGAACCAACTCTCCAGCGTTTCGTGCAGGTCTATCTTCGAGGCGTATGGGTCGCGGACGGGCGTCAGTTGGTAACTCGTCTG
>CAMHNI010000123.1 GCA_946186505.1 uncultured Prevotellaceae bacterium
TCACAGCACCGTTGGGCTGACCATAATAGACAGGCGAACCCACGATGAGCGCATCAGCCTCATTGAGCTTTTCAACGATACGGTTGCAGATGTCATCATCAAAGACGCAATGTCCTAATTGCTTCGCCTGACATTGTCCACAGGCAATGCAGCCACGGACGGGCTTGTTGCCCAGCTGCATGATTTCATACTCTACCCCATTCTTCTCTAGTTGCTTGGCAATCTCAGAGAGTGCGGTAAATGTGTTGCCATTTCTGTTGGCACTGCCGTTTAATAATAATACTTTCATAATCCTTTTATCCAAGTCTCTAATTACTTTTTCATCTCCTTGTTTTCTTTTTTTTACGACTGCGACGGGGCATAACCATATTGCTGTTTGAAGATACGGCTGAAATGGGTGGGATTCTCGAAACCGAGGCTGTAGGCCACATCGGCTACGGAAAGGCTTGACGAGCGCAGCATTTCGTGGGCTTTCGCTAGTCGCTTCTCGCGAATCCAGCGGGCAGGCGACTCTCCGTAGATGTCCTGAAAATCGCGTTTGAAACTCGATAGCGAGCGGCCTGAGAGGTAAGCCAGTTCATCGAGGGAGATGGGCGACGTGTAGTTCTCTTCCACCACACGGTGGATGTCGGTCTTCACGGGTTGGCGCAACTGCAGCATCTGGCGGAAGATGTTCTTCGAGCAGTCCATCACGTTGTAGAGCAGTTCCATCACCTTCAGACGCAGCAGGCCGGGATTCACTTGCGAGGGATCGTTGAAGTAAGGAGCCAATGACCAGCAATAAGCCACCAGCCGTTCACTCATGGGGCTTACCTGTGCACCATATTCCTCGGTCATCGCTGGGATGACTACCTGTTGCGACGTGAGAAAGTCTTTCAGTAGTTCGTCGTTGATGGCAAAGAGTTGGCTCTCGAAAAGTCCTGTTTCCTCAGAGCCTTGCTTCTCGTAACTGACGCTTTGCGCCCGTCGAAGCAGTATCATTTCGTTCTTGCCCACCGTCCACGACTGCCGTCCGCAGGTCAGTTTTACACTTCCTCCCAGCACCACGTAGAGCAGATGTTGTTCGAGAAAGAACGTGCCTCTCTCGCCAGCCGTCACAATGCACTGGTCGATGATGCTGCCGCCGTCCATTACCAGCGATGACGTTGTACAGTCACCGCTAATCAGAGCCGAGGGGAATTTCGTTATCTTAGTCATCTACAAAAAATAATTTGGTCTGCAAAGGTACAAAAACTTTCGCAGACCAAAGAACTTTTAAGATTACTTCACGCTGTATATCTTGCTGACAATCTTCCACTCACCGTCCTGTTCAGCCAGAGTGAACATGTCGTTGAAAGTGGTCAGTTTGCTGAACGATGACGAGATGCGCACGAAGGCGATGTTGCCTGCAACGGTCACGTCCTCAACGGTATAAGTCACCTCTTCCTCGCCCGTCTGCTCCAGCACGTCGAAGAGGGCATTGATGGGTACGGTGGTAATCACACCCTTCTCTACCCACGACATCGTAGCTTCCTTTGTAAAGGCCTTTTCACCAAGTTCACGACTTGCCTTGCGGCCTGCCTCTGCATAAAGTTCAATGGCATTCAGGATGCCCTGTACGGTTTCATTGTTCTTGTTCATTGTTACATTATTTTTATGGGTTACACATTGATTACATGTCTGAGCCTTGACTGCCATTGAGCCAATGTAGAACAGCAGGGCAAGGGTCACGATTTTGCTTAACTCTTTCATGACCTATTTCTGAATGGTGTTTGAGTTCTGATTGTATGCTTTGGCCACGCACTTCCACTCACCGTCAATCTTCAAGAGCAGTAGCACGTCAGTAAAGTCTATGTTGCCTCCCCAGCCCTCTTCGAGCACACGGACAACGGCCAGCGTCTCTTCCAGTTCCAGCACATCGATGCGGGTCTTGAACTCCTCACCTGCACCTACGGTATCAACATTGTGATAGAACTGCTGGATGCTGCCACGCTCCAGTTTGCCGTTCAGGAATCCGAACAGGCAGGCATCCTCGGTGAACAACTCCTTTGCATACTTGCTGTTGCCCTCGGCAACGCTACGTGTGAACTTGCTTGCTGCTTCTACGACAGCATTGTAATCTGCGATGTTACTTCTCATTTTTCCTTTGCTTTAAATTAAACTATGTTTGAGGCAAAACTCGTGCAAGCCGAGTTTCGCACTGTAATCATTTCACAGCGCAAAGGTACGATGATTCCGCCAAACAGACTTTTCTATTTAGTTCAACTTTTCTTTCCGTTTAGGCCAAAATGCGGAAACGAAGATTTACAACTCTATCACATGTGGTTTGATGTCGGTATCGTGAGTGGCAAGGCTCTCGATGCAATTGGCATCCATTGACTGTTCGCGAATCCACTGGAGCGACTTGCGCTGCATCTCCTTGTCGAGCGACACGCCGCTGGTAATCATCTCTTTCCACGACTTCGTGGCATAACCGCCGTCGCTAAACAGCAACACGTATTTACCATCCTCACGGGTTATCTTCACAGCGCAAAGTCCGTCGCAGTGGCCGGGGATGTTGATCATCTTGATGCTGCCGTCGCCGAAGAGGTCGAATGACTTCTGGGCAGGACCTTCGGTGCCGTTCCACTCGATGGTCTGCAGGTCAACGCCCTCCCACCATTTCTTCTTGTAACGGATAAAACCGTTCTTGCGGGCGCAGTCCAGTTCCTCCTGAGCCACGATGATGTGCTTGGCATCCTTCACAGCACGCAGACCGTTGGCATGGTCACAATCCAAATGGGTCAGCAGCACGTAGTCGAGGTCGGCAGGTTTGATGCCCATCGTGGCCAACTGCTCATCAACGGCCTCACCGAGAGGTATCTGTCCCTGGTTCACATTATATAATACTCGCGAGCCGAGGCTCTTGATCTGAGCAGCCTTGTCGTAGACACCCTCGGGCGACATATCGCGGTGCCAGCCCGTGTCAACAAGTATCAGCCCCTTAGGGTGTTCAATCAGATAGACCGATACGGGCAGCCATATCCAGTCTTCCTTCGGAGTGGTCATGCCCGATGCTTTCAACAGATTACAGTTGTCGCCGCCAAACGGCAGATAAGGTGATACGCGGACTTCGCCGGTGTGCAGTACATGAATCTTCATCTTCGTTATTGTTTTAAATTTTGCCGCAAAGGTACGACGA
>CAMHNI010000124.1 GCA_946186505.1 uncultured Prevotellaceae bacterium
CTGTCGGTTCGTCCATATTCTGCCGCTCGGGATAGAACCACTTGTCCTGCAAGGGCTGTATCTTGTCGTTGGTATAGAGTCTGGTATAAGCCTCGTCGAGCTTGTCGAGCAGCTGCTGGTTGTTCGACATGAACTTATACTCACCGTGAGGCATGTTCACCGGCGTCAGCTCAAGGTCGTCGATATGATAGCGGTTTATCAGCCATTTCAGCGAGAGCGTGTTCCATACGATTTGTCCCTCGTCCTTGGCGCTGACCTCCTGAATGGCTTCGCTCATGTCCCCGACGGGAATGGCATTCTCGCCCCACCCGTATTCCAGCATTAAGTGATAGACCAGCGAACTGTCGCAGACTATCACCTGGTGGTTGCTCAGGTCGCGGAAGCGCTTGATGACCACCTCGTTATTCTTCGGCGTCACCACACTCTGGGTGAAGAGCGTGACAGCATTCTTCGAGTATTTGCCAAACTCGTTGTGGAATCCTACGGCCAGTCCCAGCATCAGGTCCGATTTTCCTTCCTTCAGGTCGCGGAAGGCTTCCGACGACGGTTTCAGCCTGATCACATAGGGAATGTCCAGCTCCTTCATGATGAGCCGAATCAAGTCGACGTTGAAGCCGTCGGGGTCGCCGTTGTCGTTCAGAAACGAGTAGGGCCACAGGTCCCACACGTCTTCATAAATCAGCGGACTGCTCTCTGAGAAGACCCGTGTGGTGTCTGATTGGGCAAATGCAACTACCAATGAGAGATGTACAGAGAACAGTAACATTATTGCTCTCTTATACCATGACATTTTATGGCAAGTGGTTTTATGCATATCGTACATCTGTTTGAAAAACACCTAAATCACTGCAAACGGTGCAAGCCTGCCGAGGCGCTGCCCGTTCTCGCACGCTTTCGCATGTCAACGACGGTGCAAGCCGAGAGCAAAAGAACTTGTTCATTTTGCCGAGGCGCCGCCCGTTCTCGCACGCTTTCGCGTGCAAAGATACAAAAAATCCAGCAAACTCCGTCTATTAATGACATTAAAAATGTGGTAAAATTTGGTTTCGCCCCATTTTTGCCTCAAAACACTTGTTGTAAAGGTACGACGAATACTCGACGAAGTGGTAGATAAAGAAGTACATCTATAAGAGGTAGGAAGTCAGGTAAATAAACTAGGTTTATTCGCGATGCGTCCGCCAGAACTGTTGTTGGTTTAAGGTTCCTGTGTGCGACGCATCGCTTTTTCATTTAAAGATGCGGCAGTTTGATGATTATTTATTAATTTTGCACCCAAATTTATTAGTTCGCAGCCCTGTTTTTCATAATAGGCGAGCATCTCTGGCAACTTCTTCAGGTCGTAGCTGGTGACACAGTCAGAGAGAACGTACACCGTGTAGCCAGCTTTTCGCATGTTGAAACAGGTGGACTTCACACAAGCGGTAGCATCGGCACCAGCGATATAGAACTCTGTGATTCCATTTTCGGCAATGTACGTGGCAAACGCCTCGCTCGTCAATGCGTTACTCTTTGTCTTCACAAAGATATTGTCCGAAACCACTTTCAGTTCTGGTGCCAACTCTTCGCCACGAGTACCAGGCTTAAAGGTACGTGTAGCTGCGGTGATGTTGTTGTGCTTGATATAGACAACTTGCATCCCTTTGGATACTGCCCAATCAATAGCAGCATTGATATTGCTGACAATGTCGCGATAGTGCTTCGTGATGTCGTTCTGAATGTCGATAACGACAAGTGCTCTTGTATTCATATTATTTTCACTATTAATTATTATCTATCGACCTCTATTCTCATTTCGCAATCTGTCCAGCCACCCAAGATGGAATGACAAAGCGTTACGGTGAAGCGCTTGTCTTTCCACAAACTGTGCAGCGAATAAATCACACTTTGGCGTGAACATTCACAGAGCAAAGGCGTAGTGACATATCCCTTTTTACACAACTCACAGGTGCATTTTAAGAAGATAAGTCGATAAACATGACCTTTCTCAACGACCTCACCTTTTACTCCTGGCAAATCATTAGCCATCTGAAAGAACACATCCATGTTCCCTTTGGCATCCTCATAGAGTTTCTTGTAAACAGAAAGCGTGCCGCCATTTACACAGTTTTTCCCACATTCCGAGAAGAATGCAGACCGCTCCTCTGGAGAGAGCCGTGCTATACCTTTCTCGAAACCCTTAAACCAATTTGATATTTCCATGACGATAATTTTTAAACCAGGAGAACAGATTTTGCACCATAGTTAAGAGCATTCTGATACTCCTTGTCAACATCGGCGAAAGTTGGCACATCGAGGCTTATTCACCCTGATACATCGTGACTGCCATAGCTCCAACGATAGCATCATTTTCTTTATATAGGTACATGCTTCCCTCCTCAATATAAGCTCTGATGCCATCATGAGTGGGATGCTTTCCTTTCTGCCATCTGGCATATAGTTCCATCTCTGGTGTTCTGTCCGTCACATCATCATAAAATGCAATGATGGACTCATAATCTTCAATTGTTGCTTTACTTAGTTTCATATTTGTTTATCTTATGTCTATTTGCTACGAATATAATGCCCCTCTTGAATTGCAGCGAAGAGGGCGATGCAAGCAACTATCCATGCAATAGGGATGAAGTATGACTGCCCAATAGTCATCATGCCGATAAAGAGCAAGAAGCCTGTCAATTTGTTGGCTTTGGTATGCAGAAATATTATCCTGTGGCTTACTATGTATGCACTAACAGCATTACCGGCTTTCACCAGCGCGATAACCCCTATCATTATCCACAGCATAGCAGGCAGTTTCAGCCATGGGAACAATTTATATCCTGCTGCCAAGACAAAAACGAAGTCTGCTAAACTATCCAATCTGGCTCCAAACTTACTCTCCGCTCCCCATCGCCTTGCCAGAAAGCCGTCGAGCATATCCGTCGTACCAGCTATCACGTAGAACACCCAGAAGGACACGGTCATTGCATCCACCAAGAGCAAAGGCAGA
>CAMHNI010000125.1 GCA_946186505.1 uncultured Prevotellaceae bacterium
GCAGAGGGACGATGGCCCCGTGCATATCCATATAAAGACGCGTCGGTATGACACACGGCCGGGATGCCTGAGCTTCGAAACAGAGTAGGCATAACAAAAACAAAAAAAAATCATTATGACAGATGTAAGTAAAGCACCGGGTGATGTTGCCATGAATGCGTTACAGAACATGCCTTTCGGGACAATGATCGGTGGCCCGCTGAAGGCTTGCGTTGAAGCACAGGCTTTGGCAGCAAAGACCACATACGAGTTTATCAAGGAAGTCGGTTTCCGCAATGAGGCAAACGGTGACAAGTCGGCAGTCAATGTGGCATTCACCTTCAACCAGGGTGGTCATCTTGTACAGATGAACGTGCCCCTGCTGACCATCATTCCTATTCCGTTCATTGCCATCCGTGACATTGACATCAACTTCAAGGCCAAGGTTGCCGCTGACTCTTCAGCACATGAAGACACCACGACTTCAACGAAATTGAAGACTTCCAGTTCTCTGAAGAGCGGCTGGTTTGTGGATGTCGAACTCAAAGCCAGTTTCTCGTCAAAGAAGGACTCTAAGGCCACGACCGATTCCAAGTACAGCGTCGAATCTACCATTGATGTCGCTGTCAAGGCAGGTCAGGACAGTGTTCCTGCCGGTATGGCAAAGGTTCTCGAAATTCTCCAGAACGCGGTGAATGTCGCTCCTCTCAAGGGCGAACTCATGGTTGACAACCTCAATCCCATGGTGGGTGATACCATCGTAGTCAGCTACAAGAACAAGGAGGGCGTACTCTCTCCCGACGATATTACTATCGAGGGCTACGAGAAGGTTGTCAAGGACGATGTTGTCCTCTGCGAACTGACCAAGGCTGGTAAGCAAAAGATTAGCGCGGGCGAGTGCGAGATGGAGATTGAAGTCGGTGAGAAGGAAGAGGAAAAGAAGGGCAAGGAGGAAGACAAAGGCTCTGACAAATCTGCCAGCTAATCCTCACTGATTGACTATCAAACTTTTTTTTCATGCGATTCCGGGGGATGCCAGGCACGAAGGCTTCGGCCTGCATCCCCCTTCAAAAAACAGATAAAATCATAGTAGATAATTATGGCACAGTTAAATCATATACTCGGCTCAGTCATGCGCGACATCATACTTGCCCAGCATGAAGCCAACCTATATTCTTACGTGCTCAGCGAACAATACGGTAAGGACGGCAAGACCAGGGACTTCCCCCTGCCCGGAGTAAATATCTCCGATATTGAGATGACGCTTCGTTATGCTGTGTTGGACAATGTCGATAACTCCGAACAGTACTACATCACTTACGATAAACTCACCAAGTTCATGAACGGACTTTGTGACGCAGTGGCTCAAAAGACAATCGCCATCATGGAGAACTATATACTGACTAATGGCCTGCAGACCCCCAAGGGGCAGGACTTCTTCGACAAGATCAAGAAAAAGGGAGAGGTATATCAGTACTACCAGAAATTCATTGTCAGGAAACTCCGTGCATCTTATGACGGCACTATCCATGAACTCATAAACAACCGAACTGGCATTCTCGACGAAGCCGAAATTGTCAAGCGCTTGAAGGATACGGTCTCACAAGACATCATCAACGACCGCGACAATATGTCAAAGCTCTTCAATGACACCGATGGCAAGAACACCAAGGCCCTTGAAGACCGTGTAACGGCAGAAATCGGGACTATAGTAAAGAAGAACTGCCAGAAGAAGAATTTCAAGAGGACGAAGGAATTCCCCAAGTTCAATGTTGCCGTGAGTTCCGAAGAACTGAAGAAACTGCCCAACGATGCCATCCAGACCTGTAAACTGAAGTTTACCCCCACCTCATTCAATATCCATACTGATAACGAAGACAGCCTGTCAGCATCCGTCAGCATTGAGGATATTATCAAATAGGACTTCCAATTATCAAAAGAACTATCGATATGGATAATGCAAAGCAACAAAATGTCATCAGCGTCAACTCGCAGGTGATGGAACTGCAGCAACTTATTGCCGGGCCGCTGGTTTCCACTATCGAGGCCGATACCCTCTCTTCACGCCGCTATCTTGAAATGCTGCAACTGATAGCATTCGAGGATGTGACAGAGGGTGACAGGAATATAAGACGCTTGCGCACCTTGAAATTTGCCTATCAGGAGACGAACGTCAACGGCTACCGTAACAAGGTAGTCAGCATTCCGCTTGTCACACTTCTGCCCCTTCCCCTTCTGCAGATCAAGGAGGCAGACTTCGATTTTGACATCAACATCCTCGATGCTGTCTCATCGGGTACTGTTGAGTCATTTGACTACGGCGAGGGCAAGATTGAGCAGAACAACGAAAACAGACGTCCGTTCCGGCTGCGTGCCTCTCTTGCTCCCAAGAGCGGCTCAGGCTCCTATTCAGATAAAAGCGAGCAGCAGTTGTCTGCCAACATGAAGGTGCATGTGAAAATGCGTCAGGCCGACATGCCCGCTGGTCTTTCCAACCTGCTCCGCCTTACTGCCGGTAACCTGCAGGTGGAGGATGCCGAGGCACCCGATGAGACAGAACCCGAAAAGACAGAATGATTATAACCGATAAATAAATAAAGGTAACATGTATAACCAACAACCCATCAACAGTAATCCAGGTACTCCACACGTGGGAGTCACCCAACAGGTACAGCGTCCCAGCGGTATGCCTTGCCCTCAGTGCAAAGGTTTCATTCCCGTCAGTATGCAGCAGATCATAACTGAGTCTTCTATCTTCTGCCCTCACTGCGGACTACGCCTGAATATCAACCATCAGGAGTCACAACCCGCTATTGAAGCCCTGAAGAAGTTCCAGCAGGCACAGAACGATTTTGACAGGCGGAGCAGGTCTATGTAATCGGCGAAAAGCAATGGTAAAGATTCTGCTAAAAACCGTTATTACGATGAACTCAGCAAAGAAAAATATTATTTCAGCGTGCAACAGTGTTAAATCATGTTAAAAACGGGGGGG
>CAMHNI010000126.1 GCA_946186505.1 uncultured Prevotellaceae bacterium
GGCTTACGCCAGCCCCTTATCAAGGGTCTTCAAATGTTCACGGTGCAAAGTACGGCATTTTTCACGGCATTTCAAAAGGATTTTGCCTAATCTGAGGGGTGGTTTTTCCTAAATCGTAATAGGGGAAATCCCCCATGAGATACTTAAAGATTGTTGGAAATACGGCCATATAGTATAGTTTCTGAGGAATAATCACTAACTTTGCACTCAAAATTAGAAGGACAATGAGACCACTATCCACAAGAACAGCAGGGTTTACGGATTCGGTTATCCGACGGATGACCCGCATATCCAATAAGTACGGAGCCATCAACCTCTCACAGGGATTCCCTGACTTTGACCCGCCAAAAGAGATTACCAGTCGCTTGGCTGAGATTGCCCCGTCTGGTCCTCACCAGTATGCCATCACCTGGGGAGCACAGAACTTCCGTGAGGCACTGGCCAAGAAACATAGCCACTTTACGGGACTGCCCATCGAAGCCGACAAGAATATCGTGGTGACCTGTGGCAGCACGGAGGCCATGATGGCTGCGATGATGACGGTTGTGAATCCAGGTGACAAGGTGGCCATCTTCTCACCATTCTATGAGAACTATACTGCTGACACCATCCTGACGGGTGCTGAACCTGTGTATATCCCGCTTGTACCACCGACATTTTCATTCGATGCCAATCTGTTGGAGGATGCATTCAGGAATGGCGCAAAGGCCTTGGTACTCTGCAATCCGTCAAACCCTTGCGGTAAAGTGTTTACCCGCGAAGAACTCCAAACGATAGCAGATATCGTGATTAAGTACGATGGCTATGTGATTACCGATGAGGTGTACGAACATATCGTCTATGCCCCACATAAGCATATCTATATCTCTACGCTGCCAGGCATGTGGGAGCGAACGGTTTCCTGTAGTTCGCTCTCAAAAACCTATAGCATCACCGGTTGGCGACTGGGCTATGTCATTGCACCAGAGCGCATCATTGAACGGGTAAAAAAGGTGCATGACTTCCTGACCGTTGGTGCTGCGGCACCTTTGATGGAGGCAGCAACCGTCGGTCTTTGCTTCCCAGACAGCTATTATGCCGAACTTCAGGCGCACTATACCCACATGAAGCAGCTGTTCTGTGACGGTCTGAAACAATTCGGACTGACGTTCACAGACCCACAGGGAGCCTATTATGTGCTGCTCGATGTCTCAAAGTATGGTGTGAAGGATGACCTGCATTTCTGCGAGTGGCTGGCAGAGCATGTCGGTGTTGGTGCCGTTCCTGGCAGCTGTTTCTTCCGTGAGGACGTACATCACCTTATCCGTTTCCACTTTGCCAAGCGCGACGATACGTTGAATGCCGCACTTGACAGATTGTCGGAACTTGATAGAAAAGCAAAGGATTATCTGAGATAGACCGTGGCAAAAAGATCTGAGTTGAACCTACGAGACCTTGGTGGAATAGATGATGTTATTCCCCAAGGGCTGTTTCTGCGTAGTGGCAAACTCAGCATACTCACACCAACCGAATGCGCCGAACTCTGCAAGAGGTACAATATCCAATGCATCATCGACCTGCGTACGCCAGTGGAGGTAGCCGAGTTTCCAGACCCGTTGCCTGAAGGAGTAGAACACCTGCAAATACCTCTCTTGAAGGATGCTGCCGTCGGCATTACCCATGAGACAGGTTCTGACCCCATGACCATCATCCGTAATCTCCGCAAGCATCCTGAGAAACTGAAGGAGATGATACCAGACTTCACGGCACTCTATACGGATATAGTGACTGACGGGTATTCCCGCAGTCATCTGAATCAAGTCGTTGAGACATTAAGAGCGAATGCTGATAAAGGCATTACGACGCTGTTTCATTGTACGGCTGGCAAAGACAGGACAGGTATTGCCAGCATGGCACTACTGAAATCATACGGTGTTGGCGACAAGGAGATTATCAGGGACTATATGCGTACCAATCGCAATGCCTTTTGGACAACTATAAAGAAATGTATAGGCATAGCCTTGCTGACGAGGAACTGGAGTCTGGTCAAAACAGCTTACAAGGCTTTCATGGCTGACAGGAAACTGATAGTAACAGCCATTGAGAACTATGGCTGATACAACTTACTCTTTCGTAAGCTATTCCTTTATAAAATGCGGGAAATCCGGCTCACCAAGAGTTGGCTCATAGACAAAGCCCTCATAGCCGAAGGCACAGAGATCTTCCGGCTTGTCGATTCGGTTCTCGATGATGAATCGCGTCATGGCTCCCCGGCAGGTCTTTGCCCATACGGCCTGTATCTTCAAATCGCTCCCCTTACGGATATAGAACAATGGTTGAATAATACGGACTTCCCGACGGACACGCTGCCAGTCGAAGAGGTGTTGGTATTCCTCAGTGGCATGGTGAATCAGGATGCCGCCATCCGCTTTCACGGCATCAATCAGGACATCTGTCAGGCGGCTCTTCCAGAAACCGAACATGTTTTGCCCAGCTCCGCATGGCAGTTCCACATGACCCTCCATCCGATAAGGCAGAATACCATCCAAAGGACGAAGCAGACCGTAGAGGAACGAGGTAATCCATAACTTCCCTTGGGCATAATTGAGGTCATCCACATTCAGCGTCTCAGCCTTCAGGTGCTTGTAAGCCTGACCATGATAGGCAAGGATAGCTGGAAGCTTTGACTTTTCATCGAAGAACTGCATGAACCTGAGCCTGTTCTGTACGGCAATCTGCTGACTACAGCCCAGCATTTCGGCTATCGTCTCTGCGGAATACTGGCTCATGTCCCTGGCAAAAGCATCTGCCTCATTCTGGAAACGAGGTGTTGACAGGCTAACGTTAGGAACAGACTTTAGCTTGTCGTTCATGATTTTTGCGGAAGCGAGTATTATCTGCATATTTGACTTCTACCCATTTAATTGTTCTT